>JBOGNA010000078.1:0-98069 GCA_050746925.1 Candidatus Acidiferrales bacterium | reverse complement strand
GTCATCCTGCCTGCCCTGACGCAGGAAGGGAAGGCATCCGGCCAGGATGCCTGAAGGATCTCAGCGTAAGCCTCAGTGGCACAGGCACTCCTGCATGTGCGTCTTGCGGATCACGGCTTCAGCCGTGACATAACAATCCACCGCGCGAAGCGCGCACCGAGAACAGAGCGGAGCGAGGGCCTGGCCTTCGTCTCCCGGACCCGTCAGCCGTCTCGCTTCGTACTTACTTCGAAGAGCCGTTGGGATAGAGCAGCACTTTGCCTGCCTGGCCGGATTCCAGAAGTGAAAACGCGTCCTCGAATTGTTCCAGCGGCAACCGCTCTTTGAACAGCGGCTCCAGATTCAGCCGCCCGTGCTTCAGCAGCTCCGTCATCTGCACCCACGTCTCAAACATCCGCCGCCCATAGATCCCCTGCACAGTCGCGCCCTTGAAAATCACGTCGTTCACCAGGTCCAGCGTCACCGGGTCCTTCGGAATCCCCAGCAGCGACGCTCGCCCGCCCGGCCGCAGCATCTGAAATCCCTTGTGAATCGCATCCGGGTGCCCGCTCATCTCCAGCATCACGTCCACGCCCGCGCCGTCCGTCGCGTCGATCACATGTTTCACCACGTCGCCCGCTGCCGGGTCGAGCGCCTCATCCGCTCCCATCTTCAGCGCCAGCTCGCGCCGGTGCGCATTTACCTCGGTCGCAAACAGCGTTGCGCAGCCAGCCGCCCGCGCCACCGCAATTGCCATCAGCCCGATCGGCCCCGCGCCCGTCACCACCACATTCAGCCCTGCGATTTCACCAGCCAGCACCGTGTGGACGGCGTTGCCCAGTGGGTCCATGATCGCGGCATAGTGCTCGGGAATCGCCGGGTCCACTTTCCACACGTTGCGCACCGGAATCGTCACGTATTCGGCAAAGCAACCGTCCGCGTCGATCCCCAGAATTTTCACGTTCTGGCAAACGTGCGGCTGCCCCATCCGACACGGCCGGCAATGCCCGCAGTTCACGTGCATTTCCGCGCTTACGAAATCCCCCACGCGGACGCTCCTCACCTCATCGCCTACCTTCTCCACCACTCCGCAAAACTCATGCCCAAACGTGAGCGGCGGATGAATTCGCGACGCCGACCAGCGGTCCCACCCGTAAATATGCAGATCGGTTCCGCAGATCGACGCAGCCCGCACGCGCACCAGCACTTCGATGGGACCAATGCTGGGAATCGCTACGGATTCAAGCTGCGCGCCGCGCTGCGGGCGCATCTTGCGCAAGGCTTTCATCGTGGAAGTCGGCATTCGAAGTTTCGGCGCGACAAATCCCGTCCCGCCAAACTGCCGATATTAGCACACGCCTCCTCCCCATTCGTAGGGCCGCCGCTCGCTGCGCCCGGTGTTCGCCCATTACATGGGATCAATCTCAGCCAGCGAGGATTCTGGCGTCGAAATTGCCACCTAAAATAGCTTCTTGGTGCAAACAGCTTGCTGTATTTGCGCACCTGTTTTTTCGTTTTTCGCCGCGCTGCCCGAATTCGATCTCGAGCCTTCACTCTCCAGGACCGATCGGAACTTTTCCTCTCTCCTCGGCGTATCTATCTACGCAAGCCGGCGTCGAAGGGAGATTCCAATGTTCACCGATCGACTGCGGCAGGTTCTTCGGCGGCTCGGCCGCGCGCCGCTCTTCACCGCCATCACGCTCATCACTCTCGCCGCCGGCATCGGTGCGAACACGGTGATCTTCAGCGTCCTTGAAGGCGTGCTGCTGAAACCGCTGCCGTATCCGCACCCCGAGCGGCTGGTGGGCGTCTGGCACGCGGCTCCCGGCATCGGCATCGGTGACTTGAACATGTCGCCGTCCATGTATTTTATTTACCGCGAGCAGAACAGTTCCTTTCAGGACATCGGCGTCTATACCGGCGATTCGATGAGCGTCACCGGCGCGGGCGAGCCGGAACAGGTGCGCGGCCTCGACGTCACCTACGGCACGCTGCCGCTTCTCGGAGTGACGCCGGCGCTCGGCCGCCTCTTCACCCGCGAAGACGATTCGCCCGGCACTCCGGAAACCGTGCTGATTTCCTACGGCTACTGGCGGCAGAAATTCGGCGGCGCCACTTCCGTGATCGGCCGCCCGCTCATCGTGGACGGGAAGTCGCGCACGATCGTCGGCGTCCTGCCGCAGGGATTCCATTTCCTCAACGAAGAAGATCCCGCACTCGTGGTTCCGTTTCAGTGGGACCGCGCCAAAGTGCATCTCGGCAATTTCAGTTACCGCGCGTTGGCTCGCCTGAAACCCGGCGTCACGATGGCGCAGGCCAATGCCGACGTGGCTCGCATGATTCCCATCTCCATCCGCAGCTTCCCCGCGCCTGAAGGCTTCAGCGCCAAGCTCTTCGAGAAAGCGCAGATCGGGCCGAACCTTCGGCCGCTGAAGCAGGACGTGGTCGGCGACATCGGCAACGTCCTTTGGGTGCTGATGGGCTCGATCGCCATGGTCTTGCTGATCGCCTGCGCCAACGTCGCGAACCTGCTGCTCGTCCGCGTGGACGGGCGATGCCAGGAACTGGCCATCCGCGCCGCGCTCGGCGCCGGCTGGAAGCGGATCGCGGGAGAGTTGCTGTTTGAAAGCGTGCTGCTCGGAATTCTCGGCAGTACGCTCGGATTGGCCCTCGCGTATGGGGCTTTGCGCGTTCTCGTTGCGATGGCGCCCACCGGCTTGCCGCGCATCCACGAAATCGGCATCGATATTCCGGTGCTGCTGTTCACTCTCGCGATCACGCTCTTTTCCAGCCTGCTGTTCGCCTCGATTCCGATTTTCAAATATGCCGGCGCGCGCTTGAACACCGGACTGCGCGAAGGCGGCCGCACGCTGAGCCAGAGCCGCGAGCAGCATCGCGCGCGCAACGTGCTGGTGGTGGTGCAGGTGGCGCTCGCGCTCGTTCTTCTGATTTGTTCGGGCCTGATGATTCGCACCTTCCGCGCTCTCGTTCACGTCCCGCCTGGATTCGCAGGGCCGGACTCCGTGCAAACCTTCCGCTACTACATCACCGAATCCGAAGTGCCCGAAACCGAGCCCGAGCGCGTCGTGCGGATGGAACAGCAGATTCTGGATAAGCTCGCCGCGATACCGGGCGTCACTTCCGTCAGCAGCACGACGGGAATTCCGATGGACGGGTCCGACTCGAACGATCCCGTGTTCGCGCAAGACCGCAACTACGGGGAAGGCGAGCTGCCGCCGCTGCGCCGGTTCAAATATGTGACGCCTGGGAGTTTCGCCACCCTCGGCACTCCGCTCGTTGCCGGCCGCGACTACACCTGGACCGACATCTATCAGAAACTTCCCGTCGCAATCATTTCCGAAAATTTCGCGCGCGAGTACTGGCACGATCCCAGCAACGCTCTGGGAAAGCGGATCCGCGTAGGCGCCTTGGATCGGTGGCGCGAAATCATCGGCGTAGTCGGCGACGTGCACGACGGCGGCGCCAGCAAACCCGCTCCCTCGTTCGCGTATTGGCCTATCCTAATGGACAGTTTCGAAGGCCAGAAGCAACAAGTGCGGCGCGGCGTGGCCCCCGCCATTCGCACCACGCGCGCCGGTTCGGAATCTTTTCTGAAAGAAATTCGCCAGGCGGTGTGGTCGGTGGATTCCAATATCCCGCTCTCCGAGGTCCAGACGCTCGGCTACTTCTACACGAAATCGATGGCGCGCACTTCGTTCACTCTCGTCATGCTCGGCGTGGCCGGAGCGATGGCGCTCCTTCTCGGCATCGTCGGAATCTACGGCGTGATCGCGTACTCTGTTTCGCAGCGAACGCGCGAGATCGGCATCCGCATGGCGCTCGGCGCGCAGCAGCAGGCAGTCACCGGCATGTTCGTCCGTCATGGACTTACGCTCGCCGGCATCGGAATCGTCTGCGGCCTGGTGGCCGCCTTCGCCGCCATGCGCCTGATGTCATCCCTCCTCTTCAACGTCAGCCCCATGGACCCGGTCACCTACGCGTCGGTGACTGTTGTCGTAGTAACTGCCGTTTATCTAGCCTGCTATCTGCCGTCCCGCCGCGCTGCTACGATCGATCCGGTGGAGGCGCTGCGCGCGGAGTGACAAATCGCAATCCGTTCGCGATTAGAAATTTTTAGATGGCTTTATTTTGTGTGAGTTAGGCGAAATTCTAATCGCGGATTTGCGATTAGAAAATTGCTGGTAAGCAGTGTGGAATCAGAGGCGGATGCTCTCGCGGCGGCGCCTTCGCTGGTCTTCGTATGCCACACTGTGATTTTTATCGTCCTTTGAAAACAGCGAATGGTAGCGCGAAGTGCAGCCCTAGAAAATCCGTAGAACTACTTACAAGCTGTGGAAATCGCTCGTCGCGGAGAGCATGGATTCGCCAAGCGCATTTCTTTCAGGCGATTGGAGGCGGGAAAAATTATTTGAGAAATTCGTGCTATGAAAGAGCCGAGCGCGTGGACTGCGATCCGCACTTTTTCTCGATCGTTTTGCGCCGGACGGGCACGCGTGGGACGGAAGCCCCTGGGTAATTATTCCATGGTTTTAGTACCATCCAAATCGCCCTCATTGCCACAGCCAATCCTGGTCTAACTCCCATTTCCACAGTAATTTAAAGGCATTTCTCTCATCCTGGCAAGATGAATGCTCTCCCCATCGTAGGGACTCGCGCCGCGCTGCGGGATCGAGCCCGGCGCGGAATCCTCGTGGCAATGTGTGAAGCGAGCTCCGAATCCTCGTGGTGAAGGGGATACTGACATGCAAAAAGCTCAAACACAGAATGCAAGCGCTGCGCGAAAGGTTCTTGATTTTCCGCAGCACGATGACGAGAACGCTATTTTCGAAAATGACGTGAAGGCTCGCTTGCAGGAGCTGACGGAATTCGTGGAGGGCTTTACGGGCTCCACCGTCAACCTGCTGCTGGTTGAAAAGGCGTCCGCGCGCGAGATATTGGAAGAGCTGGTGGTGAAGGAGGCGGCACTGCGCTGGATCGTTCGCGTGGCAACGCTTTCGAGCGAACCGGTACGGGAGCGGCTTTGGGCGGACATCGACAGGGCTGTTACCGATCTCGAGAAGACTGCGAGACTGCTGAAGCGCGCCCGTGTGACATGGCCGGAACGAGATTCGATTCCAGTTCGCGATGAGGTGGTTCGTCTCACCTACATCTGATTCTTTCCATCTGACCGCCGCTCCCCCGGAGCGCACGACTCGATCAAGCGCTGTCTTATTGTCGCGCGAGGACGGAGACCATCCAATTTGCGATTCCCGCCTTCTAAGTTGCAAGAGGGATTGCAACGGCTGATTCGTAACCCAGGCCAACTTGACGTAGACCGGCTAAAACTCATGCCCAACCGGATGATTGCGGCGCTCGGATATTTATTTTCACTGGCAACTCTGCTCGCTTGTCTGACCTGCAGACAGGCTTACGGAGACGTGGGCGTAATTCTCAATGAAACGCTCGATGAAAGCGTCGCGCGCGTTACCGGGTCGGGACATACCGCCGTTTATTTCTCGAGAATTTGCCCCGAATCACCGGTGAAATTGCGGCTGTGCGGGCCGGGTGAAAACGGTTCGGTGATGAGCAACTACATCAACCTGGGAGAGGACGAGCGCTACGAGTGGAACATCGCGTCGTTCAATCTTTACGTGTACGGCGTCGAAGATACGAGCTACCGGGCCGTCTTCGGCACGCAGAAGATCAAAAATCTGCTGGAGGAAAAGTACAGGGATGAGGCGCTCGCCGCCTACTGCACCGGAAAGAATTGCCTGACGAGCGATAAAGCCGAGTGGAGAGAAATGGTGGGGGCGTCGATGTCGCGCAGCATGTACATCTTCGTGGTCGAAACCAGCGTCCAGCAGGACCTGGAGCTGATCGCGAAATTCAACGCACTGCCGAACGAAAATCATTTCAGCGGCTTCACGCGCAACTGCGCGGACTTCACGAAAGGAGTGATCAACACCTACTTCCCGCATTCGGCGCACCGCGATGTCATCAATGACTTTGGGATGACAAGCCCGAAAGCGGTGGCGCGCACCTTTTCGCAGTACGCCAAGGAACATCCGGAATCGCATTTCCGCGTGATGCATTTTTCGCAACTGCCCGGCACGATCAAGCGGAGCACGGAACCGCACAGCGGAACGGAGCAGCTCTATCACTCGAAGAAACTCCTGATACCGATGGTGATATTCGCGCAGCACGAATTACCGGTTGCGGCGGCGGCCTACTTGATCACCGGGCGCTTCAACCCACAGCGGGAATTCGAGGAACACCCCACGGTGGAAGCCGTGCAAGTGAGCGATCCGGGGCGCATACCCAAGCCCGAAGTGGCCGACGCCAGCGCAGAGCACCTAGAGGCCGTCGAGATTCAGGCCCGCGAAGAACTCCTGGGCGCTCCCGGCGAATGGAAGAAATATCGCAAAGCGTTTGACTCTCTCGTGCGCGATGCAGTACGCGACGAGATCATTCCGGATCACGGTTATGTAACTCACGTTTTCAAACGCATGGATGAATCCGGCACGCCGAGCATCGACGCCGACGGCGGACTGTGGATGCAAGCGAGCGATGCGTCTGGAACGGCGAAGGTGGGAGTGAGCGTCAACAACATATTCGCGCAGAATTCGGATCCGCGACTCGCTTTCGTGATCCTGCTGGCACGAGTGGATGCCGTGCTGAAAAGCCCGAAACACAGCCGGGAAACGATGCTGGAATTCAAAGAGGATTGGGCGCTGCTGCAATATGCGCGATTGAGAATTTCCGGAGCGAAAGTTGCCGTGGACGCGTCGACGCTTCGCGGAACAATCGAACCTCCCGGCGGAGGGAAGTAGCCCCCTTTAGGGCGAGAGAGAGTTTTCATCGACAGCATGCTCTTGTTATGATTTGAGCTGCTGGAGCGCTTTCGATGCGTATTTTGAGCGGCGTCCTTTTCGTTCTCTTCACCATTTACCCCGCACTGTGCCAGACGAACCCGGCCGTGGGCGCCAGCACCGCCGGTGCGACCGGGGCCACCGCACCGTCGCCGACAATCGTGATCGGATTCGTGGGTGGATTCATCAGCCATGACAACCCGGCGCACGGAGGCGTGCAGCTCGCGGCGCAACTTCGCAAGGAATATCCGGCTCGCGTTCACGTGGAAGTTTTCGAAAACCATCGCGCCGAACAGGCTCACCAACAAATCCTCCGGCTGCTCGACGTGAACCAGGACGGCCAGCTGACTGCGGAAGAAAAGCAGACGGCGCGCATCATCATCTACGGGCACAGCTGGGGCGGATCGGAAACCGTGGCGCTGGCGCGCGAACTGCAATCGGACGGCATTCCCGTGCTGCTAACGATTCAGGTGGACAGCGTGGCCAAGCCGGGCGAAGACGATGCAGTGATACCGGCAAACGTTGTGGAAGCCGCGAATTTTTATCAGACGAATGGGTATCTCCACGGGCGCGCCGAAATTCGCGCCGCCGATCCCGCGCGAACACACATCGTCGGGAACATCCGCTTCGATTACGCGTCGAATCCCGTCGAGTGCAACGGGTATCCGTGGTTTGCGCGCGCGTTTGAGAAGCCGCACATCGAAATTGAATGCGACCCGAATGTGATCAGCCGCGTGGAAGCGCTGATCCGCGCGAAACTGCCCGCCCGCGCACCTCCGAGCACGTCCACACAATAATCGTTTGAAGATTGCTCATCGCTTGTGAGTTTCACTTCCAAGCCCGAAAGAATTAGGGGGCGCGGCTGTGGGATTTCGATACAATCGCGACCGGACGCGGGCTGAGGGGCGGCTTGCGGAGGCGAGGAGAATTTTTTGAGCGCATCGCAGCGGTTGAGGGAAATTCGCGAGGGATTTGAGCCGGCGTTTTGGGTTGCGAACTTCACGGAGATTTTCGAGCGCGTCGCTTACTACGGAACCACGGCGGTGCTCGCGATTTATCTGAACGAGCAGCTTCATTTCTCGAGTGAACTGACCGGCTGGCTCGTCGGGACGTTTGGCCTGGTGGTGTGGTTTCTGCCGATTCTGGGCGGCACGCTGGCGGATCGATTCGGATTTCGGCGGGCGCTGATGTTCGCCTACCTGATCATGACGGTGGGATATTTTCTGCTGGGCTCGCTGGGTGCTCCGTGGATGCAGCCGCTTCGCCACGCGCTGACGGATAAATGGCTGGTGCTGATCATCCTGATGATCCCGGCGCTGGGGCCGGGCGTGGTGAAACCGTGCGTGGCGGGCACGACGGCGCGCGCGTCGAGCGAAAATGTGCGCTCGATCGGCTACTCGATTTACTACACGCTGGTAAACATCGGCGGGGCGATCGGGCCGGCGATGGCGTTTCTCGTCCGCAAACAGATGGGCTGGGGCATGGAGAGTGTGTTTCGCGTGGCGTCGCTGAGCGTGTTTCTGATGTTCTGGACGACGCTGTTCTTCTACCGCGAGCCGCAACGCTCGGGCGAGGAGAAAGTTGCGAGCGTGCTGGGCGCGGTGAAGAACATGTTCGTGGTGCTGAGAAATTTACGCTTCGTGGCTTTCCTGATTATTTTTTCAGGCTTCTTCGTGATTTTCTGGCAGCAATATGTTTCGATGCCGCTGTTCATCCGGCAATATGTGAACCCGAATGCAGATGTGGATTTGCTGCTGAGCGTGGACGCCACGGTGGTGATCTGCTTTCAAATCGCGGTGACATTCATTACCCGGAAATTGCCGGCCTTCGGAGCAATGACGCTCGGATTTCTGATCACCAGCCTCGCGTGGATCCTCCCGGCGCTGCATCCCACGGTGCCGATGTTTATCGTGGCGCTTGTGTTCGTGGCGCTCGGCGAAATCACGCAGGTCTCGCGCTACTACGAATACATTTCGCGCCTCGCGCCCGCCGGACAGCAGGGACTCTACATGGGCTACGCGTTTCTGCCGATTGGGATCGGTTACTTCATCGCAGGGCCGCTTGGCGGACGCTTAGTGGCCCAATTCGGTGCGACGCCACATCCACAGCGGATGTGGTGGGTGATTGCAGGAGTGGGAATTTTCTCGACGGTGCTGATGGTGTTGTACGACTGGATTGTGAAACCGGGAGCTGCGGCAGCCGCTGAGACCTAGAACAAAAATCCCTTCTTAGTTGACCATGCGGCGGATATTTTCGACGGCCTGGCGGGCGAGAGTGTAATTGGGCTCGAGCTGCAGCGCCTGCTGAAAATATTCGCGGGCGCGATTGATCATTCCCTTTGAAAAATAGGCGCGGCCGAGATTGAAATATGGGTAGTGGCGGGGCTCGTAGCGGGGAGCCTCGACGGCGCGTTCGAGCCAGGAAATCGCTTCGTCGTAGCGCTTGAGATCGATCAGATAGGCGCCAATATCGTTGTAGGGATTTCCGAAATCGGGATCGACGGCGATGGCGCGCTTGCATTCCGCGATGGCGTCGTCGATTTTTCCCTGGAAATGATAGGTCCAGCCGAGAAAGGTGTGAGCTTCGGCAGTCGGATGAAGCTCGAGAGAATTCTTGTAGAGGGCGATGGCTCGATCGAGCTCACCGTGCATCTGCGCGCGGTAGGCCTGCTGCAGCAGTTGCCAGGCTTGCGCGATGTTTTCAGCGGACATATTGCTTGTCGCTTTCAGCGCGAGACGCCAGCGCGCTCGCTTTTGCTCGTCATTTGCAATGCTTCGCCGGTGGTGACGAATTCGGCGCCGAGAGCTTTCAATTCCCTCAGGGTGTGATCGCTGTCTTCGGCCTTGAGAGTTTCAATTGCGTCCTTTACGACGAACACTTTTCGGCCGCGATCGAGCAGGCCCTTCGCGGCGAAGTGGACACAATATTCGGTTACGACTCCGAAGACCGCATACTCGGTATCGTTGCCAAGCCGGCTGACGATTTCGTTTGTGTGAGGATTGCTGAAGACGTCGAGGAGCTGCTTTTCGATCACAGCTTGCGCGTGCGTGAACAGATCCGCGGGCAATCGCCAGGCTTCACTATTGGGGATCGTGAGGTAGTCAGTGGTGAGGCCTTCGGGAACGATTCGCGCACCGTCTGTTCCGCGGATGCAGTGCGGACGGAATGTTCTGAACTCGGGATCGTCCGCCGCATGCGCGCAGGCGCTTGAAACCAGGAAGACGCGGCCCTCGCGCGCAACATCCACGAGGCGTTTGAGATTGGGGATGATTTTTTCGGCGCCCGCCACGTAAAGCTTTCCGCCGGGCAGCATGAAATCTTTCTGCGCGTCCACCTGCCAGAACACGATTTTGCGCGATGCGGCGGCCATCACACGTATTTTAGTCCCGGAGGCATCGGAGCGGGCTTTCTATTTCGGAGCGGAACGGCGCACGTGCTTGCGAATGCTGTCGAGCAGCTTTTCGAGTTGCTTGCTGTAGCGGACCTTATATTCGGCGATGCGATCGATGCGGCGGTAACGCTCGGGCAAGTGCGCGAGCTCCGCTACGCAGCGATCGTGCAACTTGCTGATGGGCTCGGGTTCGGCGATGCGCTGCCCATCGCGCATCACTGGAACGAGCAGCGGCTTGCCGCCGTTGGCTGGTTCATTGTCGAGCGCGATTCGATCGCTATCATATTGCCCTTTGCGATCCGAATAGCGAAACACCTGCTTGCGGCCGGGGTAGGTGACCTTTGCCTGCGTGAGTTTCGCAGCGCCCTGGATTTTTCCGGCGCGATCGATTTCGACGAGCTTGTAAACCAAATTCAGATGGGGTGAATCGCCGGGAGTGGCCAGGGCCGAGCCGACGCCGAACGAATCGATGGCGGCCCCTTTCTTGAGCAACTCGGCGATTTTGTCCTCGTCGAGATCGCCCGAAGCAAAAATTTTCACGTCCTGCCAGCCGGCCTTATCGAGTTCGCGGCGAACCCACTGGCTGTCTTTCGCAACGTCGCCGCTATCGAGACGGACGCCGGCAGGCTTGCGTCCCATTCCGATAATTTTTTTCACGGCGTCGTGCACGTTGTAGGTGTCGAGGAGCAGGAACGCGCGCTCCGGAAAGGCGTCGAGGAAATGCGCAAACGCGTCCGCTTCGTCATCGTGCGCCATCACCCAGGAATGTGCCTGCGTGCCATAGGTGAAGACGCCGAACTGCTGGCCGGCGAGAACGTTGGAACTGCCGACGGTGCCGCCGATGGAGGCGGCGCGAGCCGCGTAGAGGCCGGCTTGCGCGCTGTGAGCGCGGCGCGCTCCGAAATCCACAACGCGGCGTCCCTGTGCGGCGGTGACGACCCGCGCGGCTTTGCTCGCAATCATGGTCTGGTAGCCCAATGTGGCGAGCAGATATGTCTCCATAATTTGCGCTTCGATGATCGGGGCCGAGACGCGAAGCATGGGCTCGCCGGGAAAAACGAGCGTGCCTTCGGGAACCGCCCAGACGTCGCCAGTGAATCGAAATGTGCGGAGATATTCGAAAAATTCGGGCCCGATGTAGCTGAAGACGTGGTGATTTCTCAGGTAGGCAATCTCTTCCGCGTTGAAATTTACATGCTCGAGAAATTGAAGAGCCTGTTCGAGGCCGGCAGCGACCAGGTAATTCCGGTGGGGCGGAAGATCGCGGACGAACAGTTCAAACGTGGCGCGGGCCTGGAAGCCGGTCTGCAGATAGCCGGCAGCCATGGTGAGCTCGTATAAATCGGTGAGAAGGCCAGAGTGTTCGCGCATCGCTCCCTGTGATACGTCTGAAACGGCTGCGACTATCCGCGATCGCGCCGCAGCGTGAGTCCGCCATCTACGACAACTGTTTGACCGGTGATGTAATTGTCCGGTTCCAGAAAGAATCGCACGGTGCGAGCAACATCTTCAGGCCGCCCAAATCGAGGAATTGCGCCGCCGGAAATATGGCGGTCATATTTTCCCGATTGAACGCTCGCCGTCGCCATTCCAGCAATCGTTGCACCGGGGGCGACCACATTGACGCGCACTCGGTACCATTGCTGCGCGAGAATCAACGCGGCGTGCGCGAGAGCTGCCTTCGGAGAGGCGTAATTCAGGCTCGATGGAAACACCGCGTGGGCTTGCATGGTGGAAAGCAGTACGATACTGCCGCCGGCCGGAACGCTCTCCATCGCTGTGCCGAGATCTTTCGCGAGGAGCACCGGGCCGATGTAGTTCGCATCGAGCGAAGCGACGAGCGCGTCGCGATCGAGATTTTCGAATGCGACGCGAGCCGGATTGCCCGGGAAAATAGCGGCTCCCGCGAGCGGCGCGGCGGCTTTTTCGCACGCTTCGAGATATTTGCGGCGAACGCCTGGGTCTGCGATGTCGCCTTCCACCAGCGCCAGCTTCGCGCCGAACTGTTTCTCGACTGAAGCCGAAAGCTTCGTCGCGCGCTCGCGATCGCGGTGATAGCCCACAATCAAATACGCGCTTTCCCGCGCGAGAAGCGCCACGGTGGCAGCGCCCAGACCACCCGTGCCGCCCGCGACGATGACGGTTCGACCCGCGAGCGAATTCTGCGGGAATTCAAAGCGGAACTGCGCGTAAGCCTCCGCGCGGACTTCATCCCAATGCGGCGAAGTCATGATTCCCCTATGCTGGATTGGGTTTTTTCGAGCATCGCGTCCAATGGTATGCGGATTCGGTCCGAAATGAGCGGATGAAAAGACAAAACCCCCAAGCCTCCGGTCAGTTTTCGGACCGGGCATGCCTGAGGGTTCTACCTCGAATCTGTGCGCCGGGCCGGACTACTTCAATACGGCGTCTTTGAAAGCTTTCGCTGCGCGCAAGCGCACAACGGTCTTGGCCTTAATCTTGATGGCCTCGCCAGTGGCCGGATTGCGGCCCATGCGAGCCTTGCGGTGCGCCTTCACAGCGCGGCCGATACCGGGAATCACGAATTTTCCAGCCGACTTCGCTTCTTTTACGGCAAGGTTGAACAGTTCGTCGAAAAACGAGACGACCTGTTTCTTGGACACCGGCTTTTCTTTCGTGCTTACCTTCTCCGTCATGTAAGTAATGATCTTCGACTTGCTCATCGGGTTTGCCATCGAGTTGCGTTCTCCTCCTCAGATTATAGTTACGGTTGGCCCCGGCGTCCGGGACACCGCGAGGGACTATAGCCGCAGTCCCGGATGAACGCAAGTGAAAAGCGCGAAAAAGCCCGGAAAAACGGGCGTTTCCTGCAGGTTTGGCTTTGGCGGCCGGCTTACTGCGCGGCAAGTTGCTGATAAAAGAGCGCGACGGACTTGATCCCGCCGAAATAATTTTCGAGCGCGATGTGCTCGTCGGGGGCGTGGGCGTTCTCGTCCGGAAGGCCGAAGCCCATCAGGACGCAAGGAACTTTGAACGTGTCGTGCATCTGAGTGACGAAGGGGATCGAACCGCCCTCGCGGATGAAGACAGCTTTCCTGCCGAAACCCGATTCAAGCGCATGGATTGCTTTCTGAAAAATCGGATCGGAGTAGGGCGCAACCCACGGTTTGCCCATGCTCAGAACTTCGAATTTGCAAGTGACGGATTTTGGCAGCAGCTTCCGAATGTGCCGTTCCACCAGCTTCGCAATTTTCGCCGGTTCCTGCTGGGGGACAAGGCGGGTTGAAATTTTCGCGTACGCTTTTGAGGGAATCACGGTCTTCGCGCCTTCGCCCGTATAGCCGCCCCAGATTCCGTTCACTTCGAGGGTCGGGCGAGTCCAGAGGCGCTCGACGATCGAGAATCCCTTTTCGCCGCATAGCGCGGGGGCGCCCACCGTCTTGCGAAATTCCTTTTCCTTCCAGGGGAGCGCATTGAGGGCCTTGCGCTCCTGCTTTGAAAGCGCCGCCACTTTGTCGTAGAAACCCGGAATGGTGACGCGGAAATTCTTGTCGTGCAATTTTGAAATCATCTCGGAAAGAATCGTAAGCGGATTGGGGACCGCGCCGCCGAATACGCCCGAATGCAAATCCTGGGCGGGGCCCGTCAATTCCACCTGGTAGTAGTTGAGGCCGCGCAGCCCGTACGTGATAGAAGGAACGCCTTTCGCGAGCATGGAAGTGTCGGACACGACCAGGGCGTCCGCTTTGAGGCGCTCGCGATTTTTCTGGACGAAGTCCCACAGGCTGACGCTGCCAACTTCCTCTTCGCCTTCGATCATCACTTTTACGTTGAGAGGAAGCGCGCCGGATGATTTTTGCAACGCTTCGAGCGCTTTCAGGTGGATGTGAACCTGGCCTTTGTCGTCCGCCGTGCCGCGCCCGAAAAGATTACCGTCGCGCACCGTCGGTTCGAAGGCGGGAGTGGTCCACAGCTCGAGCGGCTCGGCCGGCTGTACGTCGTAGTGGCCGTAAAAAAGTATGGTTGGTTTTCCCGGAGCGTGCAGCGATTCGCCGTAAACAAGCGGATGCATTTTTGTGGGGACGATCTCGATGTTCTCGAGTCCGGCCGCTCGCAATTTCCCAGCCACCCATTGCGCCGCGCGCTCGACGTCCGGCTTGTGCTCGCTTTTCGTGCTCACGCTTGGGATGCGGAGGAATTCTTTGAGTTCGGTGAGGTGTTCCTCACGCTTCGAGTCGATGTAGTCGGTCAAATTCATTCTGGGCTCCCGATCTTGAGTATGCTCCCGGCTGTGCGCGTCCGAAAATTACGTCCAAGCGTGCAGTGCTGCAAGCGTTTCAATTTGAACCGGCAAACATGCCATTCTAGGAACCTTACTCAATTTCAGCAAGCTATTTGCTATCTGTGTTTTTGGACACGGACTCGGTTCCCATCGTTGACTCAGCCCCGTCCGCGTTGCACGATAATTACATGACGCCAGAAACTGAACCCCAGGTCAGCCAGCGCCGCAGCTCGCGGGTGTTTACCCGCATTCCCGTCCGCGCTGCGGGGAAGAATGTCCTTGGGAAGAAATTCAAGGAAAACAGCCAGACGATCGTGATCAACGCGCATGGCGGCCTTCTTTACCTCCAGGAGGAGCTGCAAGTTGGCGCCGAGGTGGTGCTCATCAATCCGGCCACGGAAGAAGAGCAAGAGTGCCGCGTGGTCTATCTGGGCGACACGTCCGAAAAGGGGACGCGAGTGGGAGTGGAATTTCTATCGCCGAGCCCGCATTTCTGGGGAGTTGAGTTCGCGCCGCAGGATTGGCCCGCACGCGCTACGCCCCGTCCGGTCAATTAAATCGCACGAATCAACCGGGTATTTCCTCCGCTTCACCCAGCCCTCGGCAACCAACCTCTGCGCACAATTGCGCCGTGTCGCGATATTATGGGCACGCTGTCCGATGCGCAGGTGAACCGTGTCGTCACACAATACGCTGCTCGACATTCTGAATCTTGCACCGGGCGAGCGCACTGCCGTCATCATCCCCGAACTGGATAAACGAATCAGCTACGATTCGCTGCGCCGGCAAGTGGAATCGCTCGCAGGCGCTCTCGCGGGCGCAGGCGTCCGCCGCGGCGACCGGGTGGCGATGGCGATGCCCAACGGACTCGGCGCAATCGCGACGTTTCTTGCAGCTTCGATCGCAGGAACCGCTGCGCCCCTCAATCCCGCCTACAAGTACGACGAGTTTTGCTTTTTTCTCGATGATACGAATGCGCGAGTGCTGCTCTGTCCGCCCGATGGAGCAGAAGAAGCTCGACGCGCCGCGGCCGAGCGCAAGATCCCTGTTTTACACGTCGAGATGGATTCCGAGGGGATCGTGCGAATTCTAGACGCGCCGAGCAGAGCGACTGCGGCATCCCCAGCTCCCGGCGATATCGCGCTAATTCTGCATACGAGCGGAAGCACAGGGCGCCCTAAGCGAGTGCCACTTCCGCATGCCAACATTGCGGTCTCCGCGAAAAATGTGGCCGCCACGTATTCGCTTTCGCCTGAAGACGTTTCGCTCTGCCTGATGCCGCTCTTCCACGTGCACGGTCTCGTCGCTTCCACGCTCGCGACGCTTGTTTCCAGCGGCACCGTCGTCGCCCCAAAAAAATTCGATGCGACCGCGTTCTGGCGCCTCGTGCGCGAGTATCGCGTCAGCTGGTATTCGGCGGTGCCTACGATTCATCAGCTATTGCTCGCGCGCCTGGGCAACAAGGAAAAGCCTGCCGGGGCGGAATCGCTGCGGTACGTCCGATCGTGCAGCACGGCGCTTTCACCCGACGTGATGCACAAACTCGAAAAAATGTTTGGCGTGCCCGTGCTGGAAGCGTACGGAATGACGGAAGCGGCGCATCAGATGGCCTCGAATCCCTTGCCGCCGCGCCCGCACAAGGCCGGGTCGGTGGGCCCAGCGACCGGCATTCGCATCAGCATCATGGACGACGACGGCGAACACCTGGCCGGTGAAGAGCGCGGCGAAGTGGCGATCCAGGGCGCGAACGTTTTTCACGGCTACGAAAACAATCCCGAGGCGAACGCGAAAGCGTTTTCGAATGGCTGGTTCCGAACCGGCGATCAAGGGTATCTCGATTCCGACGGCTACCTCCACCTTACCGGCCGCCTGAAGGAGCTAATCAATCGAGCGGGCGAAAAAATCGCGCCGCGCGAAATCGATGAAGTGCTGCTGACGCATCCTGCCATCGCGGAGGCGGTGACGTTCGGCTGCCCGCACTCGACGCTCGGAGAGGAAGTGGCAGCGGCGATCGTGCTACGCGAGCCGGAAAATACCGCGGAAATCCTGAAGTACTGCCGCGAGCGTCTCGCGGAATTCAAATGTCCGAAAAAACTCTACGTCGTGACGGCAATTCCGCTCACCGCTACCGGAAAAATCAAGCGAAGCGCCGTGGCGGCGGCAATCCTGAGCGAAAACGCATGAAGTTTCTGATTGCGGGCGCAGGCGCCATCGGCGCCTACATGGGAGCGTGCATGTCTCGCGCAGGGCAGGACGTCACGCTCTTCGCGCGCGGCCCCCATCTGCGCGCGATGCAGCAGCACGGCGTGCGCGTGAAAAGCATCGACGGCGACTTTGAAGCGCATCCGGCAATTTCCGACAGCCTCGAAAAAATAGGCCCGGTCGATGTGGTTTTTCTCGGCGTGAAGGCGCACGGCCTCACGCAGCTCGCGCCACTGTTGAAGCCGGTGCTTGGCCCGGAGACGACGGTCGTCGGGACGCAGAACGGAATTCCGTGGTGGTTTTTTCAAGGCTGGGGCGGGGCTTACGCAGGAACGCACCTCGAGCGGGTGGATCCGGGCGGTGCCATTGCCGCGGCGATAGAATCGCGGCGCGTGGTGGGGTCCATCGTTTATTTTGCTACGGAGGTTGTGGAGCCAGGAGTGATTCGTCACACGGAAGGCAATCGCATCTCGCTGGGCGAACCGGACGGCTCGCGATCGGAACGGAGCCGCCAGATTGCGGAAGCGCTTATCGCTGCGGGTTTGCGCTGTCCGGTGACGGCGCGCATTCGCCAGGAAATCTGGGTAAAAATTCTTGGCAATGTTGCGTTCAATCCCATCAGCGCGCTTACGGGAGCGACGCTCGTTCAAATGGCGCGCGATCCCGAGGTGGGAGCGCTGGTGCGCAAAATTATGGAAGAGACGGTGGCGGTGGGCGCAAAGCTGGGACTCGAAGTTCCGATCACGATCGATCAGCGGATCGCCGGCGCGGAAAAAGTGGGCGAGCATAAGACGTCGATGCTGCAGGATCTGGAGGCTGGACGCCCGATCGAACTGGAAGCGGTGGTGGGCGCCGTGGTGGAGCTTGGGGAGCGCGTGGGCGTGCCCATGCCGCACACGCGATCGGTGTACGCGTGCACGAAGCTTCTTGCACACATCCGCGCCGCTGCCAGGTAATTTGCTAGATGTGAATTTCCGCAGGCAGGTTGTTTATAATTTCTCTAAATTCTTCAGCGGTCCGGCAACTCCTGCGCCCCAAGAAGTGTCTGATGTTTCAGCGCGAGTAACTTAGTGCTGCCATTACTGGACGACCCACCTCGCGATTCGAAATAGCTGCAGCAGAACTGATACAGTGCGGAGTGTCTGTATTTGAGTTTGCTGTCAGGCCCGGCTTTCGTTGTGACACAAACCTATGGAGGCGCCAATGCGAACTCTTCAACCAGTGGTCCCCATCGTGGCTGTCATTTGTGCGCTCACTCTTTCATCGCAAATTTCGGCTCAGAAAAACTCTGCACCGCCGCAAACAACGGCTAAGCAGGCGGCTTCCTCGCCCGCTACACCGGGCTCGCACACACCGGAAGAATCGGCCGCGGCGAAACTTCCCGTGCGGCGAGTCATCCTCTACAAGACTGGCGTTGGCTATTTCGAGCATCTGGGCCACGTCCGAGGGAATGAAGCCGTTCGCATCGACTTCACCAGCGGCCAGCTGAACGACGTTCTCCAATCGCTCACCGTTCTCGATCTGAACGGCGGCCGAATCTCCGGCGTGAACTACAATTCCGAAGCGCCGCTCAGCCAGCGCCTCGGCACGCTTCGCCTGCCTCTCGAAGAGAAGACCGACCTCTCGAAATTTTACGGCGCTCTTCGCGGCGCGCGCCTGCAAATCCGCTCCGGCACGAGCACCGTCACCGGCCGCCTTCTCAGTGTCGAACGCAAGACGCGCGTTTCGGGCGGCACCACGCTCGAAGTCGATCTCGCCACTCTCGTCAGCGATTCCGGCGAAGTGCGCAGCGTCGAACTCACGCCCGCCGTCAGCGTCCAGCTCGCTGAGCCCGACGTGACGCACGAAGTGAGCCAGTATCTTCATCTCCTCGGCTCCGTGCGCCAGGAAGATTTGCGCCGCATGACGATCGCCACCGAAGGTGCAGGTGAGCGCGAACTCTACGTCAGCTATATCAGCGAAGTTCCCATCTGGAAGACCACCTATCGCATCGTCCTGCCCCGCAAGACGGGCGAGGAACCGCTCCTGCAGGGCTGGGCCATCGTCGATAACACGGTCGGTGAGGATTGGAACAACGTGGAACTTTCGCTCGTCGCCGGCGCGCCGCAATCCTTCATTCAACCGCTTTCGCAACCGATCTACAGCCGCCGCCCCGTAGTGCCGCTGGCCCTTGGTGCGCAGCTCACGCCACAAACGCACGAGGGTGCGATGCTTGGTGGCCTCGCCGCACTCTCCGGTCGCGTCTTTGACACGGCCCGCGCAGTAATCCCCAATGCACAAGTTACGCTTCTTGCCGAAGACGGCACGGAAGTCGGCTCCACAACCACGGACGGCCAGGGTAATTACTCCTTCGGTGATTTACCCGCCGCGCTCTATCGCCTAAGAGTGCAAACGCAAGGGTTTCAGACTTCGATGCTCAATGGTCTTTCCTTGGGAGGCGGACGCGAGCGCACTCAGGATGTAACGCTCAACGTCGGCGCAGTAACCCAAGTCGTGGAGGTCACAGCCACAGCCTCTACCGTCAATACAGACAGCGCGACGGTTACGTCTTCCGGCCGCGCCGGTTCGGGAAATCGCTTGGGCAGCGGGCGCGGCGTTGGCGGAAGGTCCGCAGGGCTCCTGTCCGGAAGGATTCCAGGTGGAGAGCTCAGCGGACTTATGGGAGGTATTGTTGGATCCGAAGAGCTTTCGGAAGCTCGCCGTGGAATGACGTCCGCAGCCCAGGGTTCCGACCTCGGCGATCTCTTCGAGTACAAACTGAAGGATCGCGTCACGATCCACAAGAACGAATCCTCGCTCGTTCCGATCGTGCAAGCGCACATTCAGACCGAAAAAGTCTCTTTGTGGACGCCTTCGCTTGGTTCGTCGCGCCCACTGCGCGCCCTCTGGCTCACGAATTCGAGCGCGCTCACTCTCGACGGCGGCAGCTTCAGCGTCCTCGAAAATGAAGCCTTCGCCGGGGAAGGACTCATGGATCCCGTCAAACCCGGAGAGAAGCGCCTGGTTTCCTATGCGTCCGACCTGGGTGTTCGCGTCGACAAGAAAACGCTCGGCGAACCGCAGCGAATCACGAAAGTCCGCGTCACGCGCGGCACCATGATTCAAACAAGCGAGTCGAGGCAAGACACTACGTACACCGCACGCAATGACGACACGACTCCGCGCACTCTCCTCATCGAGCACCCAGTGCGCAAGGGCTGGAATCTATTGCCAGACGGTCCCAAGGCCGATGAAACGACCGCGAGCGATTACCGCTTCCGCGTCATACTTGGAGCGAAAGCCACCGAGACGCTCATCGTCCGCGAAAGCAGCCCGACGGAGAGTCGATACGCCCTCACCAACCTCGACGAGAATCAAATCGGAATTTTCCTGCAGCAGAAATCGATCAACCCGGAGGTCGAAGCCGCCTTCCGCAAGATCGTCGAACGGAAGAATCAGATTGCGGCGCTCGATGGCCAGATCACTGAAGTGGACAACGAGCAGCAGAAAATCTTCGACGATCAGCAGCGCATTCGCGAAAATCTGAAAGCGCTGAAAGGCAGCTCGGAGGAACGCGCCCTCACGCAGCGCTATACCCAGCAGTTGGAGGACCAGGAGACGCGCCTGCAAACATTGCAGACCAAGACCACCGACCTGCAGTCCCAGCACGACAAAGCCCAGGAGGACCTCGACGCGATGATCGAGAATCTCGAACTGGACGCAACGCTCTAGGCGGTGAGCCGCGGAGGATCGGCCGCAATCGGTGGGTGCGGATGTTGCGATGAGGTGTGCGGCTCGGTTCTGTGTTGCTCTAGGACTTGCGACTCTGTATGACCGCCGCCGCTTAGCGAGGATTCGGCGCGAGCGACCGAAGATTGCTGGAAATGCGTGCCCGACGCTACTTCGCGACGCTATTTCGCGGCGGGGGGCGCCGGCGTGGCGTCGTACTTGGTCAAATCCACCTGCTTCCACTTGCCTGCCATGATGCCGGCGCGAATTTCGGCTGGGGTCTTGCCGAGTTTCGTCTGTTGATAGGTGTAGACCGCTTCCTTTTTGCAGACGTCGCAGACCGAGCCGTGCATGTCGCCGAAGCAATCGAGCAGGCTGGTGTGGCCCACTTCGCGGTCGCAGCGGCAATAGCAGGGCTGCTGGTAGAGCACCGGCTTCACTTTGGCGGCCAGGGCATAGATGTTTTGTGTTCGCGCGTCGGGAAATTGCTTCGGGTCGAGAGTATCGGGCAGAGCCCCGGTGGGAGGCGCGGCGTGGTACGCGGGCACGTCGCTCTTTGCAGCCGATGCAGCGGCAGGCTGCGCGCTGGCGTCGCCTGACTGCTGTCCGTACGCGAAGCCAAAACCAAATCCCGCTACAGCCATCACGATTACCGCCGAGACTATGAGTGCTGCCTGCTTCATTTCCTACCTCCTCACTCGCGAGCCGCGCGGACAGGGGTGCAAATCCGCCCACGCTTTTCCACGCAGGAAATCGTACCACGGAACCGACGCCTCTCGAGGCCGCCGAACCCATCCAGTTATGTTGACTCCCCGGCCGGGCTGGCATACCGTTTGCGCGAAACTAGAATCCACGCGCAAATCGAGGCGCCCACATGGCTGAGTTTCCGATCTTCGACCTTTCGACGTTTGCCGCCGCATCGCCCGCCGAAAAACGCACTCTCGGCCGCACCGTTGACGAAATCTGCCGCCAGACGGGATTTCTCGCGATCACCGGACACGGCGTCGCAAACGAAACAATCACGCGCGCCTGGAACGCCGCACGCGCATTTTTCGATCTGCCCGTCGAAAAGAAACTCGAAGTAAAAATGAGGTACGCCGGGTATCCCTATGGCTATTCGCCGCTTCAATCCGAAGCGCTCGCGAAATCGAAAGGCGAAGATACCCCGCCGGATATCAAAGAAAGTTTCAACATTGGCCCGCTCGCGGTTCCTCCGCACACAGGTAAAGAACCCTTCGCGGACTTTCGGTATGCCACCAACGTCTGGCCAAGCGAACCGGCCGGATTCGAGCAAGCCTGGTCCGACTACTATCGCGCTCTCGGAGTGCTGGCCGGAAAAATCATGCGCGTGTTTGCGGTGGCGCTCGATTTACCCGAGGGATATTTCGACGCCGCGATCGACGATCCCATCAGCGCCGTTCGCGCCCTGAACTACCCGCACCAGAATGTGTCGCCCAAACCGGGCCAGCTTCGCGCCGGCGCACACTCCGATTACGGAAGCCTTACGATTCTCCGGGCAGACGCGGCTACGGGCGGGCTTGAAATCTTCACTCCGCAGAAACAGTGGCAGGCCGTCCCGGTGGTCCCCAATGGTTTCGTCGTCAACATCGGTGACCTGATGGCGCGATGGACCAACGACCGGTGGGTCTCCACGCTGCACCGCGTGGTGAATCCGCCGCCCGACCCGAGCGGCTCGACGCGCCGCCAATCGGTGGCATTTTTTCATCAGCCCAACTGGGACGCGGAAATCCGCTGCATTCCGACGTGCCTTGGCGCGGGCGAAACGGCGAAATATCCTCCGGTGCGCTCCGGCGAGTACCTGATGCAGAAATTCCACAGCACGGTGAAGCTGGGAGCTGCCGCTCCCTCGGCATAGCTCGCCGCACGGGAGAGGCATCCCCCACAAATTGCAAACGGAGCGAGCTCAACACCTTCCTTTGAAGCCGTTGCTACATTTCCGTAACCCGGGCGTAAATAAATGGACATAGGCTGATCTCTACAGCGAATCCCCGATAGCGGGCGTGCCTAAAAAGCGATAACTCAATGGATACAACTGATGTTCCGGCAAGACTTTCCACTACATGCGGGGTTACTATCGGCAGCGCTCTTTAACCGGGAGCGAAATCCCGGGTTGGCCGGAAATTAGAAGCGACCGAAAACGACGGCAGTGCATCCATATCTCTGAACCTGGGGCGCACGGGAGGACGTCATGTGGAATCGCAGGGATTGGGACGATTTCTTCGACATCGTAAGAAAGCGGTGGCACAACCATCGCCCGCCGCGCCCGCTCGATCGCTCGGGACGCCGGCTGACGCCGGCAGAGGGATACAGCCTGGCCGAGCTGGATGACGCGGGTGTGAGCATCGAGCAGGCGGAGATGCTGGGGTTACCTGTGGACGCGGGGCGCGTGGGTGCCTACGGGCCGAATGTTTCTTCGTTGAGGGAATTTCTGCGCGCGACGCGATCGCGGTTCTAGCTGCCTTACACGGATTGTGAGTCCCCGGAATGGAAATGCCTTCCGGGGATTTTTTTTTACGACCTTGCCGAGGGCACTTTTCGCTTTGTTGTGTTCGATGGAGAAGCGACAGCTCTGCGACGCCGCGCAGTGTCCGCCCGGCGCGGCTGGGAATCGGAGATGTTCAGAGGAGTTTGGGCAAGGAGCCGGATGAATTCATCGAGATACGCGGGCGCCGATTTGCTCCGTCGTTGTGCCACACTCCATTCGCGATAGAACCCGTCGCGCGTCAGCCTGACTGCAGCGAGCTCTCCGGACGCCAATTGCGGCGCCACCGACCACTTCGTTACGACCGCCACACCCATGCGGGCTTTCACAAGACCGACGATCGCCTCTGTGAGCATCACTTCGCGGATCTTTCTTGGTGAGATCCGCGCCGGATTCAGGAATTGGAGCAGAAGCGTGCTCTCTTTCTTCGGCGGATAGATGATCAAATCCTCCGTGGCAAAATCCTTCGCAATCACAAACGGCCTGGCAGCCCACGTGTGGCCGGGCGCGACGATCACGACCAACTCGTCGCGAAAAAGTGGCGTGTACTGAATCCTGCGATTGCGAGCCGGCGCGTGGGTGATGGCGAGATCCAACTTCTCCCCGAGTAGAGCCTCGAACGGATTCGCGGTTGCTTCCGGGACCAACTGGACTTCAACGCCCGGATATTTCTTCTGAAATCCTTTCAATCGCGACGCGAGCCAGTGGTAGGCGGTGTAGCACTGCGTGGTAAGCCGAAGAACGCCGCGCGTCTCTGACGACGAGCACTGAATATCGCGTTCGGCTTGGTCGAGCTCGTTCATCACGGCGCGAGCGGAGCGCAGCAGCCGCTCTCCGGCCGCGGTGAGAGTCATCTTCCGGTTGCGCCGCTCGAAGAGAGGACGCCCGAGCTGCTCTTCCGCGTCCCGAAGCTGGTGGCTGAGCGCCGATTGCGTCAGGTGCAGGCGGGTTCCGGCGCGCGTGACACTTCCTTCTTCGGCAATGGCGGCGACGACCTTGAGATGCCGCATTTCGAGACTCATCGGAGCGCCTCTTGAGTAACGAGGTATGAACAGCATTCATTTAGACGATGAATTCAATCGATTGGATTCATTGTTCTGTGCTTCTTAAACTCGTGTTGGCTTCCGTTCAAACAGGTTCCGGCCGAGTTCCTCCCGGCAGACTGCGATGGGCGCGGCGGCGGATCGCATTCGAAGTTTGGCCGCTAAAAGCGGATTGGCGGATCGATCGAGGATTGCCGAGAATTCTATGGTGGAACGCAGGCTTGCTAGCGGTCTGAGTGAAGGCAAGCGGTTTGATTGGGAGGTGTACGATGCAGGATTTCTGGCCCGATGTGGGTTTCGCTCTGCGCCGGCTCGCGAAGCGCCCGGGCATGACTATTGTCGCTCTACTGACGCTTGCGCTGGGGATCGGCGCGAACGCCGCGATCTTCACTGTCGTCAACGGCGTACTGCTGCGCCCTCTACCTTTTCGGGATTCCGGCCGTCTCGTCTGGATGTGGGCAAAGGTCGGTGACAACCCTACGGCGCCCTTTCCCGCGCCCGATTATCTCGACTACCGCGAACGTAACCATACGTTCGAAGATTTGGTCGCGGAATCGCGCTGGCCGGTGATTCTTACGGGCCAAGGCGATCCGGAGCGGTTACAAGGAATCAAGCTGAGCGGGAACGGACTTAATGTTCTCGGCGCGCGAGCGGCCCTTGGCCGCATACTGCAACCGGAGGACGATCAACCCGGCGCTCCTCGCGTGGTGGTGATCAGCTACGGCCTCTGGCAGCGCCGCTTCGGCGGCGATCCGGGTATTCTGGGCAAAACGATCGCGCTCGGTGAGGAGATCCACACGGTGGTGGGCGTTCTTGCGCCGGATTTCTTTTCCCCCAAGCGCAATGGCGATGTGTATGCCCCACTCAACATCGACGCGAGTCCCTATCGCAGCCTGCGAGATTTCGAAACGCTTTGGATCTATGGACGCCTTCGTCCCGGCGTTTCGCTGGAAGCGGCGCAGAAGGACATGAATTCAATCGCCGCGCGATTGGTGGAGGAATATCCCAAGGAAGACGCGCGCAAGAACACCACGCCTCTGGTTTTCCTGCGCGAGGAAGTGCTGGGAGATTTTCAGCTCGCGCTGTGGGTACTGCTGGGAGCTGTGGGGCTGGTGCTGCTGATTGCGTGTGCCAATCTGGCCAATCTTTTTCTTGCCGATGCCGCCGGGCGGCACAAAGAGATTGCGATCCGCTCGGCGATGGGAGCTTCGCGCTTTCGCTTGATTCGCCAGCTTCTGCTGGAAAGCGTGGTGTTGTCTGTTTTTGGCGGCGCACTGGGAATTCTGCTCGGCTACATCGGTATTCCATTATTGATGACGCTCAGTCCGGCGAACCTGCCACGCGCGGCGGCTGTCTCGATGGACGGCCGAGTGCTCCTTTTCGCGGTGGGCCTGAGTCTGCTGACGGGAATTCTGTTTGGTCTTGCTCCTTCGCTCGGCGCCTCGAAGAGCGATATTCAGGAAAGCTTGCGCGAAGGTGGACGTGAAGCAAGCGAAGGCGCCGGAGGCAATCGAGTGCGCCGAGTGCTGGTGGTAGCGGAGGTTGCGGTTTCGCTCGTGCTCCTTGCAGGAGCGGGCCTGCTGCTTCGCAGTTTTGTTCGGTTGGCGGGCATCTCGCCGGGATTTAACCCGCACGGCTTGCTGACGTGCCAGTTGTCTGTGCCACGCGCGCGCATGCGGACGCGCGATCAGCTTTGGAATTTCTACCAGCAACTCTACGCACGGCTCGCGTCGGTGCCCGGTATGGAATCCGCAGTTATGGCACACGACCTTCCCGTCAGCACGGCAAATGTTACGGTTGATTTCACCGTGGTCGGCCGGCAGCCCATGCGCCGTGAAGAGGCGCCCGAGGCGCAGTATCGCCTGGCTACACCCGGGTATTTCCGTACGCTGCAGATTCCGATCCGCATGGGACGCGAGTTTACGCCCGCGGACTTGCCGGAAACCCAGCATGTCGCAGTGGTCAACCAGACGGCCGTTTCCTATTTTTGGAACAACGAAAATCCGATTGGTTCGCACATCGTTCTGGATAACGCCGATGGAGTACGCCGCGAATTTGAAATCGTCGGAGTAGCCGGCGATGTGAAACAAGGAAATCTGAACGGCCCGCCGACAGTGGACCTCTATCTTCCGATGGCCCAGATTCCCGAAATTTCCGTGCCATTCATGGCCGACCAGATGAAGTGGGTGGTCCGCACGCAGATGGAACCGCTGGCGCTGGCAAAAGTGATGCGCGACAACGCTCTGGCCGTGGATCCGGAAGTGGCCATGAGCGAAACCCAAACGATGGAGCAGTATCTGGCCGTCTCGCTTTCCGCCCGCCGTTTCAACCTGGTTCTGCTTGGAATCTTTGCGGCTGCCGCGCTGTTTCTGGCGATTTCCGGAATTTACGCGGTGATTTCGTATTCCGTGGCGCGGCGCACGCATGAATTCGGAATTCGAGTCGCCCTCGGTGCGCAACGTCGAGACGTTCTCGGCATGATTCTTGGCGAAAGTTTGCGGCTGCTTGGGACGGGCATCGCAATCGGTTCGCTCGCGGCCTTTGGGCTCACACGCATCCTTGCGAAGCTGCTCTACGGAGTGGGCGCGACGGATCCTGCGACATTTTTCGCGGTAGCCGCACTTCTCGCTGCTGTGGGTGTGGCGGCAAGCCTGATTCCCGCCGCTCGCGCCACGCGAGTGGATCCGCTGGTCGCGTTGCGCTACGAATAAGTCGGGCTTCCTACGAGCGGAAGCGGCCCAGCAAGAACGAAGTGAGGCCTGCGACGAGACCACCGCTTATTGAAATCGCTTCCCAGGCAAATCCGGCCGCGACCGACAGCACGGCCGGCGCTCCGAAGGGCAGCAGCAACACAACAAGAGCTGCTTCCCGAACTCCGATTCCGCCTTGCGTGATGGGAATGGCAGCCGAAAGCTTCGCGAGCGGCCATGCGAACAGCCATACGCGAAATGGCAGGTGCAGGCCGCACGCCCTCGCGAGCGCGGTATTCAGCAGGATGAACGCGAGTTGCGCGGCGATCGCGAAACTCAGCGCTGCGAGCACCGCGCCCGGTTGCCGCACCATCGAACGCGCTGCCCGCCTAAGGCGAACGAAACGGCGTTTCATTCGAAAGGAAAATCTTCGCACTGGCAGCAGTGCTGCGATTGCCGCGACAAGGACGATTCCGGTGACTGCAGCCGCCCCAAACAGGAAGAAAATTCGCCGGTCTTTTTGATCGAGCGAACCGGGTACGAGCAACGCGCCAGTGCCTGCCAAAAGCGCGAGCGCCACAAAATCCACGCTCCGATCCACCAGACTGCCGAGAAGCACACCCGCCTTCGTGCGGCCGATTCGCAACGCCATGCTCGCGCGGACCAGGTCGCCACCAATCAGCGACGGAAGAAAAAGAGAACCGAAAAGGCCGGCGAAGTAGCACCGCGCGGCTTGCATCCAGCTCAATCCGGAGCCGGCGAGATTGACCATCAGCCGCCATTTCGACACGCCGATGCAGTGTGCGCCCAGATATCCGGCGAGCACCAGGATCCACAAGTAGAGCGGAAGGCTTCCCAGCGCCTGCCAGACTCTGCGGCCGGGTAGGAATTTGAACAGCAGAAACAAGACGAGCGCGCTTCCGCCGTAGTGCAGCAGAGCCTGGAGCGCGGCGCGCGGCCATTTTTGCGCGGATGTTCGCGTGTCGGATGGGGAAGTCACGGTGAGCTATCGGCATTATGCGGCGCGGCGGCTTGTGCGACAAGCGCTCGAAATCCGGTTGCAGTCGGACGTGTAACCCATTAACGTAGGCGACTCGCTTTGATGCTGCAATTTTAGCCAGGGAGTTGTTTCAGAGCGGTCCTGAAAAATTCATTCCGGCCCGGGGAAAATCGTGAAAAAGAAGATTCGCGTACTGCAATACGGAGTGGGACCCATCGGCGCTTCGATCGTGCGGCTGATGCGGCAGAAAGCATCGCTCGAAATTGCCGGCGCGATCGACAAGGATCCCGCGAAGGCCGGGCGTGATCTGGGCGAAGTGGTGGGCGCCGCAGATGGGCGCTGGGGCGTCGCGATCGCGAGCGATGCGGCCGGGCTGCTGTCAAAACCGGTTGACGTCGTGATCCACTCGACGTCTTCGTATCTGCCGAACGTGATGGATCAGCTGCTGGAATGCCTGGGAGCGGGCTGTTGCGTTGTTTCCACGTGCGAGGAGCTGGCGTATCCGTATCGCAAGCATCCCGATCTTTCTGCGAAACTCGACGCTGCCGCGAAGGAGGAGGGGGTGGCGCTGGTCGGCACCGGCGTGAATCCAGGATTTGTGATGGACAAGCTGGTGCTGACGCTGAGCGCGGTGTCGCAGCGGGTGGATTGGGCGAAGGCGGTACGGGTGGTGGACGCTTCGAAGCGGCGCCTGCCGCTACAGAAAAAAATCGGAGCCGGAATGACGCCCGAAGAATTTCGCGGGCAGGTAAGCGTCGGCATGATCAAACACCACGGCCTGCCCGAATCGATCGCGATGGTTGCGGACGGGCTGGGCTTCGAGCTCGACGATATTTCTGAAACGATCGAACCGGTGATCGCGGAAGAAATGGTGAAAACTGAATTCCTCGAGGTGGCTCGCGGGCAGGTGGCCGGCGTGCATCAGATCGCGCGAGGCACGGACGGGGGCAAAGAAAAAATTTACATGGAATTGAAGATGTACGTTGGCGCGAAGCAGCCCGCTGATTCGATCGAGCTGAAGGGCGAACCGAATCTGGCGCTCACGATTCCCGGCGGCACACATGGCGATGTGGCTACCGCTGCCGTAGTGGTGAACGCGATTCCTTCCATTCTCGCCGCGCAATCGGGTTTGCGCACGGCTCGCGATCTACCGCTTAGCTTTTTCGCCGCAAATGCCAGACCTTAGTTGCTGCGAGTCAGGACTTATTCCAGAAGCGTGCAACCGCCGCATAGTCGGGATCGTCTTTCGACGCTTCTTTTACCGCGCTGTAGGTGGCATAGGCTGCGGCGGCGGCCGGCAATGTGACTCCCTGCTTGCTCGCTAGTTCCAGCGCGAGACGCATGTCTTTGTGCATCAGCCGGAGCGGGAAGCTTGCGGGAAATTCGTTCTTCAAGATCGAGGGTGCCTTCACGTCCAGCACCCCCGCACGCGCCATGCTCGATTGCATCACTTCGACGAGCTTTTCCCCGTCTACACCGCCGCGAGTCGCGAGTGCCAGCGCCTCCGCGAGTGCTTCCACCTCTAGCGCCAAGATCAAGTTCATCGCAAGCTTCACGGTTTGCCCTGAACCGTTCGGCCCGAGCAAAAAGAATTTTTTGCCCATCGCTTCAAACACGGGTTTCACGCGCTCGAACACTTCTGCTTTTCCGCCAATCATGAAAACCAGCTCGCCCTTTTTTGCGCCCCAGTCACCGCCCGTCACCGGCGCGTCGAGATAGTCCACGCCTCGCTCCGCGCAGGCGGCGGCTGCCCGGCGAGCGAGATCGGGTGAAATCGTGCTGGAATCGATGAGGGTGGTCCCGCGGCGCAGTCCATCGAGAGCACCATTCGCGCCCCAAAGAACTTCTTCGATAGCGGCAGGGTCGCTCACGATGGTTATCAGCACGTCTGCCTGCGAAGCCGTATCACGTTGGCTCGCGCCAAATCTTGCACCCGCGCTCAGAAGCTCCTCCGCGCGAGATTTCGTTCGATTCCATACGACCACCGGAAATCCCGCTTTCAGCAGATTCCCCGCCATCGGCTTGCCCATAAGCCCCAATCCGATAAATCCGACCGTCGGTGTCATTGGTCCTCCTCAACGAGAGATGCACTATATGCGTGCAGCGACGCAGGCTCGTCAAGAAAACTTTGAACGGAGTCGGGAAAGTCGGAGGGTTCGAGACTAACGCCGCAATTTTTTGTAAGAAGCGGGCGCCGGAGCAGGTGCTTTAGCAACTGGTGGTGCATCCACGATGCGAATGACGTAGTGGTAAGGGATTTCCACGCGCATCGTCTTGTTCCTGCCACCCTGCGAAAAGTGCTCTTCCACAAAAACAGATTCTCCCGTGTCGGTAACGAGAGTCCCAATGGAAGTTTGGTGGATTTCGGCGACGCGATAGTGCGCCTCTACCCGCTTCCCGACGAATGAAGAATAGCGTTTCATCACATACCATTCCACGTGAGGGTCAAAAAGCGGTCAATGGTACCACGGTTTTGTGTACAGACACGTAAACTGACAGGAGGGTGTACTAATGTGAACCGGGAGAGCCGTGGTGAGCAGACGCTTCGACATGATGAATGGGCGCCGCCTCCTCGGACTTCAACTGCAATTCGGCGAGAAGGGCCAGAACAAGAGGAGATACGATGCTAAGAGCAAAATAGCTGAATACGATCGGCAGCACCCAAGCAAGCGCCCAGGAGTCGCCAGCGTAGTGTTTCGAAGCGAGCCACCACACCACGATGGCTGCGATTAAACCCGCAAACGCCGCCAGATTCCGGCTCAGCGCTGAGATTTCGAGCGGTTTTTGACACTTCGCACAAACCAGGTCATTCGAATACGCGAGAACCTTGCCGGCGGGAACCATCTGCAAGCAATCAGGGCATACGCGAGCGGCCACAACCCACCTCCGAAATCAAGTCGGCAAGATACACTAGCCGCGCCGCACGGAAAAGACCCAAGCTAAATCAATGCAAATTCCACACGGTGCCGGAAAGGATCGATTCGCTCGGCCCTCGCGCGCACCTTGTCCCCGAGGCGGAAAATCCGCTGGGCGTTGCTCCCTCGTGAGCCTCGATATGGCTCGGCGACGATCACATGATCGCGCTCACGGAACGTGCAGCGCTTGCCGGTGACTTCCTCGAGGCGGTCGATGCTCACCAGCCCCTCGACGAATATTTCAACCAGCTCGACAAAGAATCCGAATTTTTGCACGGAGATAATCAACGCTTCGTATTCCTCGCCCAGATGGCTTTCCATGAACTGCGCCGTTTTCCATTCCATCAATTCGCGCTCGGCGGATTCCGCGCGGCGTTCGGCTTCCGAACTTTCCGATGCGATTTCCTCGAGCTCGACGCGGCGATACGGGCCCAACATCGCGACGCTTTGCTCGCGTCCCGGTCTCGCGCCCGGTACCGGCGCGCGCATCGGCTTCACATCCGGATTCTCGAGCGCCCATTTCAGCGCGCGGTGGACAATCAGGTCCGGATAGCGGCGGATCGGCGAAGTGAAGTGCGTGTACTCCTTCGTCGCCAGCGCAAAGTGCCCGAGCACCTCCACGGCGTAGCGCGCCTGCTTGAGCGAGCGCAGCATCAGATAAGACAGAATTCGCTCCTCGGGTTTTCCCGCAATTTTTTCCGTCAGCCGCTGATAGTGCTGGGGGCGAATATCCACTTCTTCCGCAGCCGGCACGATCACGCTCATCGGACGCATCCGGCCGTGCCCCGCGCCCGGGAGCCTCCCGCCGCGAGCGGCAGGCTTCACGCGCCCATGCCGGACCGCGATGCGGCGCTCAACGAGGTCCTCCACTCCCAGCGAATAACCAAACGCATGCGCCATCTCTTCGAACTCGATCACCTTTTTCGGATCGGGTTTTTCGTGGACGCGATGCAGCGAAGCGACTCCGCGCTTTTCCAGATACTGCGCGACGGCTTCGTTCGCAGCGAGCATGAATTCTTCGATGATGCGATGCGCGATGTTCCGCACGCTTCGCACGATGCTCTGCATCCGGCCCTGATCATCGAATTCGATGATCGGTTCAGGAAGGTCGAAATCAATCGATCCGCGGCCGACGCGCTTCTTATTCAGCAGCAGCGCCAGCTCTTTCATGCGCCGGAAATTGGCTACAAGCGGCGCATAGCGCTCGTTGGCGTCAGCGTCGCCCTCTAGAATCTTGTGCACGTTGGTGTACGTCATCCGTTCCGCAGAACGAATCACGCCGGGCATGAAATCGGCGTGCGCCATATTTCCGGCCGCGTCGATTTCCATGATCGCGCTCATCACCAACCGGTCCACTTTCGGGTTCAGGGAACAAATGCCGTTGGAAAGCTCTTCCGGCAGCATCGGCACGGCGCGATTCGGAAAATAGACGGACGTCCCGCGCAGATGAGCTTCGCGATCGAGCGGCGAATTCCGCGGGACGTAGTGTGCCACGTCGGCGATGTGCACCTGCAGTTCGTAACGGCCGTTCGGCAACGCGCTTACATGCACGGCATCGTCGAAATCGCGAGCTGTTTCGCCGTCAATCGTAACGATCGGCAGATCTCGGAAATCCCGGCGTCCCAGCAAGTCGGCTGGCGACACCCGTTGCTGCGCGGCCCTTGCATCGGCGGTGACATCGTCCGGAAAAACGTGCGGGAGGTGATGTTTGCGGATGATGATCTCCACATCGACGCCGATTTCACCCGGCCGGCCCAGAATCTCGAGCACGCGGCCGACTGGGGCAAGTCCGCCTTTCGGGTAGCGCGTGATTTCCACGTTCACCACGGCACCGTCGAGCTCCGGCAAACGCATGCGCCGGATTTTTGCAGTTCCCCCGTCTTGCGTTGCTCCCAATTTCTCGCGCAATTCCGGAGTCAACTCATCGCCCGGCGGAATTGCCACTTCGTGCAGAATTCTCGTGTCGTAGGGCAAAACCACATTTCCATGCGGTCCGTAGCGGAACAGGCCGACCATCGTCGGATGCTCGCGCTCGAGAATCTGCACCACGCGGCCCTCGGCCCGGCCATCGGCGCGACGCCTCTCGATTCGCGCCAGCACGCGATCGCCGTGCATCGCGTCCGACATGTGATCGCGCCCGATGAAAAGATCGCCCTCCACGCGCGGAATCGGTTTGTCCGGCACCACGAATCCATACCCATCGCGATGCGCGACGATTCGCCCGGCAATCAGATTTGGATCGTTGCTGTGCCGCGCCGCACCGGACGACACGGCCCCTCGGCTCTCAGCCGGCGCAGACTTTCCGCGCTTCGCCGCCGCGCGCACGGCATGCTTGGACTCTGCGAGAAGGTACTGACCGCCGTGCGTTTCTTCCAGATCGCCGCGGCTTTTCAAGTGCTGAATGATTCTCGGCAGAAATCTGCGTCCGTGATGTCTCAGTTCCATCCCGTGCGCGATCTGCCGCACGCTTTCCGGGTGAGTAAGCGTCGCAAAATAGGCGAGCACCTGTTCTTCGGTGACATGACTCGGATTCGGTTCCTTGTCCGAGTCCTTCGGCCCTTTATACTTGGGTGGATGCTTCATGGAAGGCGAAAATCGCCACGCACAGGCTAACGGATTTGCGCGCGCGAGGCAAAGAGTGTTAACGAGCGAGAGCGGAACTACCGGGCTGCGCGACGTGAAATTTCCGGCAGCACGATTTTCGCCATCTCCAAAATGTACATGTGCGTGGGCCCCTGCGTTTTCTTGAAGTCGTCCGTATTGATCTGCACCGCAATCGCGACGTTGTATTCGGGAAAATACTTCATCTCCGAAAGGGCAAAGCTTGCGGAAGAAACGAGAGCCAAGGCCAGCAGAAATCGTGTGTGGGCTACGCGCATGAGCGCCTTTCGAAAAATTGTATCGAAGAGATCGACCTGGAGTTCTTAGACGCGCGAATCGACCACAGGTAACCAGCGCGGTGGAAATTCACAGAGCTTAGCGTAGCGCACGACTATTGTGGAGACTGCGGGGCGATAGGCAAATCGACCATGCCGATGCGGCCGTCGGGCTGACGCTCGAGAGCCGGCGCGTAGGCACCGAGCAATTCGCGGCGCCACCAGTTGCCCGTTTCGCGCTTGGTTTTTTCATCCGTGAACCAGTATTGCCAAACGACGGCCCGCACGGCCATGGGTTGCTGCCCGCCAGAGAACGGCTTGCCGGCGAAGAGATCGATCACGTCCGGTTCGCCCTTCAGCAACCGCTCCTCCGTTTCGAGCACGAAGCCGTTGTCCCGCCACGATCCCAGGGACGCGAACCACAAATTCCAATCGAAGCGTGGCTGATAAGGTGCGTAAATGCCCGGCGGTTTCTTCAGATCCTGCGGCTTGTAGCGGAACGGATATGGGATCCACGTTTTGCCATCGCTCGATCCCTGAAATTCAATTTCGAGGCGCTCAGGCGTCATTACCGCGAACAGGCCGTAGCGGTTCGCGATGCGCGAAGGCTCCAGCGCCGTGACCGGCGAAGTCGGCAGCGGAAGCGTAGGCAGGAACATCCAGATAAGCTGCGCCGTGGTGGCGTAGAAAATCACGGCGAGAAAGGCTCCGGCGGTTGACATCCGCAAGGGCGCAAGCCTCTTGCGCCACACCGTTCGCCAGCTTTGGCCTTTCTCGCTCACAATCGGACTCACTCCCGTTCCGAGCGCGCTTCCGATGCTTGCGCGAACCTTTTCCGGCAAAATCCATTCGACAAACCGATCGTCGAGCAACAGAAAGCCGAGCGCAAGCACAAGATAATTCAGAAACGTATAGTTGGCCGTAAGAATGATCCCGATCTCGAATGGCGTCACGATCCAGAAACAAATGATCCGAAATTTCCGCGGAAGAAACAGCATCCATACCAACACGAGTTCAACCCCAAGCGTCAGCACAACGGTAATCGCGTGGTACCAGTGTGGAAAATGCTGGACGTACCAGCCGATCCACGTCGGCAGTGGGCCGTTCTGGTAATACTCGTCCATCGCGGTGAAATTGCGCCACGATGGATCGCCGCTCCGAATCTTCGCCACGCCCGATTCGAAGTAGATGCGAAACCATTCCCATTGCAGCAGAAACATACTGGCGCGCGAGGGAGGATTACGGCGTCCAAATCCCGGCCAGAATCCGGGAGGAGCGAAAAAGAGCGCGATGAATCCAGCCTCAAGAAGCATTCCGTCCAACTGATATCCGGAAAAATCCCGAGCCGCAGCCACAAACGAGAGAAAGCAAACGAAAGCGATCGCGAGCATTCCTCGCGGCCACACGTTGGCGACCAGCAGCAGCGAAGCGATCAAGCCGATCCAACAGATCGTCATCAGCGAATGATTGCTCGCATCGATCCACAGCAGCGACGGCGCGAACCAGAATTTCTGAATGCCGGGCATTGCTGCCCCCACCGCCTGGAGATAATCGACGGTGGGGAGGAGCCCGTTGGGGCCGATCAATCCTCTGATTTGAAACAGCAGTGAATAGAATGCGGAAAAATAAATCAGACCCAGCGCTCGAAGAAAAATCCAGCGCGGCCAGAGATGTCCCGGACGCTTTCCGTTGATCGGCTCGGCGCCAAGCAGCCAGCGAATCGCGGCCTGAAGCCGCTCGATCCCGCTTGGCGCGTCGAATGTGCGCGCGTATGGTTTTGACTGAAACACTGCGCGCCAGTTTACGGCAGTGTCGAGGGATTGCAGAGACTAAAGCGATTTTGCGACGGGACTGCGAAGCGACGCTGCTTTGAATGGCTGCGGTGCGCCGGGAACCGAATCGAGATTCTCAATGCCTTCGGCAACACCGATCAAAAATTCCTGCGCGTTGAATTCGAAGCCGTTTCGCACGTGCAGAAGCTTGGTAGCTTCGCGGGACCGGACGTAGCGTCCGTCGGAGAGAAGGAATCTTGCTTTTTCCGTATCGGCCAGGTAAGGCTGCAGCACCTGGGTGAAAATCTGTTTGCAGAGCTCCGCGTCGCGCAGGTGGTACATCACCTCCACGCGCTCGTAGATGTTGCGATGCATCCAATCCGCGCTGCCGAGATACGTTTCCGCTTTGCCGCCGTTGCCGAATAGAAACACGCGGCTGTGCTCGAGAAAGCGGCCGATCACGCTCCGCACCGGATTCGGCTGCTCACACCTCGAATGCCCGGACGCAAGGCGCACGCACCCCGCACGACGAGTTCGATCTGCACTCCGGCTTGGGAGGCGCGGTAAAGAGCCTGAATGATTCTTTCGTCGAGGAGCGCATTCACCTTCGCGAAAATGAATGCTTTGCGCCCTGCCCGCGCGTGCGCCGCTTCGCGCTCAATCAGAGTGAGGCAGCTCTTGCCTAGATTCAAGGGTGCGACGAACAGCGGTGAATAGCTCGCCCGTTCCGAGTACGCCGTCAGATAGTTGAACACGTGATGCACCGCAGACGTGAGCTGCGGATCAGTCGTGAGCAGACTCAAGTCGGTATAAAACCGCGCCGTGGACGGATTGTAATTGCCGGTTCCAAGATGCGCGTAGCGTCGGATTTGGCCATTGGCTTCGCGGCGCGCCACGAGTGCCAGCTTACAGTGCGTTTTCAGGCCGACCACACCGTGGAACACTTGCACGCCCGCTTCCTGCAAATTGCGCGCCCAGCGAATATTCGAAGCTTCGTCGAATCGCGCTTTCAGCTCGACCACCACCGCGACTTCTTTTTTTGCAGCCGCGTCGATTAGCGCTCGCACAATCGGAGAATTCTCGCTCGTGCGATAGAGCGTCTGCTTGATGGACAGGACATCCGGATCCTGCGCGGCGCTCTCTATGAAACGGACGATCGCCGAGTAGGAATCGTAGGGATGGTGAAGCAGCACGGCGCGTTTTCGAATCGTCTCGAAAATAGAAGCTGCGCCGGGCTTCAGCGCCAGCTCGCGCGACGTGAATGGCTTGAATTTCAAATCCGGACGCGGCGTTTGGTCGTACATATGAAATAGCCGGGAAAGATTCGTCGGGCCATCCACGTGGAATACCTGCCAAGGCTCGATCCGGAAATTTGCCTGCAGGCGGTCAACGATGTCGCGGTTTGCGCCCGCTTCGATTTCCATGCGCACCGCCGCGCCTTTGCGCCGCCGGTGAAGCTGCGTATCGACGGAATCGAGGATGCTGCGCGATTCCTCTTCCTCGAGGTAGAGATTGCTGTTGCGCGTTACGCGAAACGCGGCCGCGGAGAGAACTTCATACCCGTGGTAGAGCCGCTCGGCGAAGGCGTGCACCACGTCGTGCAGGAAAATGTACTCGACCTTGCCCTCTTCCGATGGCAGAAGCACAAGCCGCGGAAGCGCGCGTGGCACCGTGACGACGCCCAGCAATGTGGGCGCGTTGCGCCGCTTTTTCTTCAGCAAAAATGCGACGCACAGCGCCTTGTTCAGTACATGGGGAAAGGGGTGCGCGGGATCGACCGTTACCGGCGTGAGCAGCGGCTCGACGGTCTTCGTGTAAAAGCTTTCTATGTACTCCCGAGCCGCAGCGCTCAATTGGGAAAGTCCCAACACGCGAATCGATTCTTTTGCGAGCGCCGAAACGACTTCCTCGCGCCAGCATTCGTATTGGCGGCCCACAAACTCGTGAATTTCCGCGGCGAGATCTTTCAACACCTCTTCGGGGATCTTGCCGTCCGGGCCCGGCTCGCGATGTCCGTGTTCCACCTGCTGCAACAATCCGGCAACGCGCACTTCGACGAATTCGTCGAGATTGCTGGCCGTGATCGCGAGAAACTTCACGCGCTCGAGCACGGGATTCGTCTCGTCACGCGCTTCTTCGAGAACCCGCTCGTTAAATTGCAGCCATGAGAGAGGGCGATTGAAGATGAGTCCTGGGTCGGGCACTACGCTGGTTTTCATGACAACACCTGAGGCAGGTGAGCGTACAGCCGAGGTGTTACAGCCGTGTTACGACTCGTGGGGCCATGCACCTCCATTCGTTGCATATCACTGCAAGTGCAGCGATGGCGCGCCCGCCCGAGGCTGTACTTCTTCTCCGTTATGCCAGATTGAGACCATCGACCGCGTATTGCTGATGCTATCGAGCGGATTCGATGCAAGAATCAAAAAATCGGCGCGCTTGCCGGCTTCGAGCGTACCGAGACCAGCCGCGCCGAGCACCACCGCACTCCCATTCGTGGCGGCAACGATTGCCTGCATGGGCGTCAGCCCCGCGCGAACCATCAATTCGAGCTCGTGATGTTCCGCCCAGCCGGGTATGCGTGTAGGGCTCGCGCCCGAGTCGGTACCGAATGCGACGCGAACGCCGGCATCTTCGAGCGCTTTCAAATTTCGCTGCGCCATGGCGAACGCGGCCTTGGCGCGCGCGAGATTGGGATCGCTCTCGATCTTCGCACGATACGCCGGACTTTCGAGCATCTGCGCGAGGTCCGGGCTCACCGCCTGCTTAAAGAAAAGATCGTGCATCACACCGGGGTCTTCCGCGAAGACGAACGCCGATTGATCCACCATCAGCGTAGGAATGTAAATCACGTTGTGCGTCTTCATCATTTCGATCAGTTCTTCGTCCACCGGCAAATCGCGAATGCTGTGCGCCAGCACATCCACGCCATCGGCAATCAGGGCTTTTGCATCGGCGAGATAAAACACATGCGCCGCAACCCGCAGCCCCTGCCGGTGGGATTCGTCGATCACCGCTTTGTAGATGGCCGGATCCATTTTCGGATATTTGCCGTACATATCGTCGAGCCAGAGTTTCACGATGTCGGGGTGGCGTGCGGCCATCTCTCGCACCTGCGCCCGAGCTTCCTCGGCGGATTGCGGCCGATAGACCTGGTCGTGGCTCACCGCAACCGCTGACGCTCCGCTCTCGACTCCGAACCCGCGCCCCGCGGTGAATATCGACGCACCCGGAAACGCACCGCGCCGTTGCTCGTCGCGCAGCTCGTACAGAAGGTCGCGATTCAGCCCGAGCGACAGCACGGAAGTGACGCCGTATTGCTCGTACTGTACCAACGCCTTTTCGATGTTTTCGCGCGTGTAGGCGTCCGCACGATTCTCCGTGCCGAGCACAAGGCCCACGTGCCCGTGCGCGTTGATGATTCCCGGCATGATCGTGTGGTTTTCGAGTTCGATCACGCGCGCGTTCTTCGGATAATGAACTTTCCCCTCTTTGCCGATGGCCGTAATGCGATCGCCTTCGATCACTAGAACGCCCTTTTTGATCGCCGGCGCGCCGGTCCCGTCGATGAGCCGAGCGCCTTTGAAGACGGTGACAGAACTACTTTGTCCGAACACCGCAGCAACGGTGAACAGCATGAATAGGAATGCGAATGTTTTTTTCATGGTCAATTTCTCAGGGCCCATCGGCCTGCCTTGTAATCATAGTCCAAGGCGAGCGGTCTGGGCCGCAGTACACTGATCGAATCATGGGAAATATTTTTGCAGGCACTTCGGGATGGGCGTATTCCAGCTGGAAACCGGGCTTCTATCCCGCCAAACTCGCCGCCTCCAAGTTCTTGAGTTATTACTCGACTCGATTGAACTCGGTCGAAGTGAACTACACCTTTCGTAGTTTGCCGACGGAGAAATTGCTTCAACGCTGGATCGACGCGACTCCGCCGGGTTTCAAATTTGCCTTCAAGGCACACCAGCGAATCACGCACTTCATGCGTCTGCGCGATGCGGCCGGCCCGACGCTCGACTTCTTTGCTTCTCTCCAGCCGATGCGGAAAGCGGAGAAGTTGGGACCGGTGCTTTTTCAATTGCCGGGAAACTTCCAATGCGATCTAAAGCTGCTCCAGGGTTTTCTTGCTGGCCTGCCCAAACAGTTTAGCGCCGCTTTCGAATTTCGGCATACGTCCTGGTTTAACGACGAAGTGTTCGGTGCGCTGCGCAAGGCGAATGTCGCCCTTTGCATAGCCGAAAACGAGGACCTCGAAACTCCGCACGTCTCGACCGCAGATTTTTCCTACCTCCGTCTGCGAAAAGGAAAATATGCGCCCAAAACTCGCAAGGAAATTGCCGCAAGGGTCACAGAGCTTGCCCCACGCGGTGACGTCTTTGCGTATTTCAAACACGAGGAAACTCCGGAAGGCGCGCTCTACGCCGAAAGCCTACTGAAGTCCGCTCGCGACTAAGCGTCGGATCGCCCCGGGAAAAATCCGTTCACGAGTGACATCGCAATACACGCTGCGATGGGCACCACTAATCCTGCGCGAAGCGCTCCGCTGTGAGTGGATACCGCGCCGACCAGCCATGGAATCGTGGCGCCGCCCAGGCTGCCGATCGCAAAAATGATGCTGCCGAATCGGCGCACGTGTACGCCGTAGATTCGAACGAGCCATCCCACCAGGATTGGGTACACGCACGCGAGGCCAAGACCTGCAATCGCTGCGAAAAACAATGCTGCACGATAGCTAGCGGCAAAGAGCAAGCTGGTGGTTGCGATCACGGCGAGGATTAGCCCGCACGCCATCAGGATTTTTTCAGCTTGACGCTTCGTCACGAAAGCGCGAAGAAATGCGGGCGCGAGTGCGCGACCAGCCATGAGCCCTCCCCAGAAAAATGCCGGCGTGAGCGCCGACATCATTGCGGAAATTGATTCGACGCGATTCACATACGCCGCCACCCAGCCGCCTACCGCGCTCTCAGTGCCTACATAGAAGAAGAACAACGCGCTTAGCGCAAAAGCCGCAGGGGTGATGAGAATTTTCGCCGTTGCAGCCTCGGCGGGGCCGCCGGCGCCACCATCGCCGGAATTGTCGAGCGGCTCGATTTGCCACGCCGCGATCATCAAGGCACACACCGCCATGAAGAGCGCGACTCCCAAAAGAAATTTTGCCAGCATGTGAGTTCGTTCGGCAATCATCACGAAAGGCCCGCTCGCGATCGCGCCGATGGTCCAAGTGACGTTGAGGATGCTCACGGCGGTTGCGCGGCGCTCAGGAAAAACCTCGGCCACCCACAGGTTACCGCCGGTGAGCGCCAGGCCCAGGCCGTAGCCGTACATCGCAGTTCCCGTGAGGCCCATGTGCACGTTGCCCATCCCGAGCGCCGCGACCCCTACGGCAACAAGCGCAAATCCAATCATAAATGTGAGGCGGTAACCGCATCGGCGGAGCGGAATCAGCAACCCCGTCGAGAGGCAGCCCGCCAATTGCCCGCAAAATTGCGTGGTGAAAAATAATCCCGCTCTCTCGTCGGTCAGCGACCAGCGGCTAATCAGAATCGGCAGGATCGGTCCGAGCAGCACGGTGACGATTCCCGCGGCGGCGAACGCGGCGTGAATCACGAGGTTGGCGGCAGCGTGACGAGGCGGGGCGCTCCACGCCGAACTCGCAAGGCCGCCCAGGCCACGATCCTTTGTGGTCAGAATTTCAGTGCCCACTTTCCCTTTCAAGGACCACTGACGCTAGCACGGCGCAATGCTGTCCGCCACAGCGACTTGCTCTTTGGAATGTTACGGCTAATGGGGATCAGCTAAGGCGGTTGAGTCCGTTGAAAGCGGCGGTCTTGTAACACTCGGCGAGCGTGGGGTAGTTGAAAACCGTGTTGATGAAGTAGGTGATTTTGCCTTTGAGCTTGAAGACGGCCTGTCCGATGTGGAGAAGCTCAGCGGCGTTTTCGCCGAAGATATGAACGCCGAGCAACTCGAGCGTCTCGCGGTGGAAAAGAATTTTCAGGCGGCCGTCGATGTGGCCCGAAATCTGTCCGCGGGCGATCTCGCGATAGTAAGCCACCCCCACTTCGTAGGGAACATCGGCGTCGGTGAGCTGCTCTTCCGTCTTCCCGATGAATGAAATCTGCGGAATCGTGTAAATCCCGTAAGGGTAGCTTTCGGGATCCGTCTGCACCTGCAGTCCGAAGGCGCGCGCGGCGGCGATGCGTCCCTGTTCCATCGAGACCGAGGCGAGGCTGGGAAATCCGATGACGTCGCCCACGGCGAAAATGTGCGGCTGCGTCGTTCGAAAATCGGCGTCCACTTTAATGCGGCCGCGATCGTCGGACTCGATGCCGGCTGCGGCCAGGTCCAGCCGTTCCACGTTGCCCTGGCGGCCGACGGCGTAGAGCAACGCATCGCCGATGATCCGTTTCTTGCTGACGAGGTTCGCGGCCACTTTTCCGTCGGGCAGCTCTTCGACGCTCTCCACTTCTTCGTTCAGGCGCATGGTGGCGCGGTGATCGCGCATCTGGTAGCTCAGCGCCTCGACCATTTCCGTATCGGCAAATTCCAGCAGGCGCGGCCGCTTTTCGATGATGATGACGCGCACGCCGAGCGTGGCGAACATGCACGCGTATTCGACGCCGATGACGCCGCCGCCCACGACGATCAGCGTCCGAGGAATATTCGGCATGCTGAGGATTTGGTCGCTGTCGATGATGCTCCGGCCGTTGATGGGAACTTTGGAATTCGCGGCGGGCTTGGTGCCGGTGGCGATCACCACGTACTGCGCTTCAAACTCGGCGAACCCATTGCCGTTCTCGACCCGCAGGTGGTGCTCGTCGATAAACTTTCCGAAACCGTGGATCACGTCCACGCCGTTGCGCTTCAACTGATCCTGCGTGACACCGACTTCGTTCTCAACCACACGTTGCACGCGATAATTCAGGTCCGCCATGGTGATGTTGTCTTTGGTGGCGTGATTGGCCCCGAAGAAATTCTTGGAATAAAATCCGGAGAGATGCAGGACGGCTTCGCGCATCGTCTTGCTGGGGATAGTGCCGGTATTGATGCACACTCCGCCGATGGTGGTCTCCTTCTCGACGATCGCCACGCGCTTCCCGGCCTTCGCGCCCTGGATCGCCGCACGCTGGCCTCCGGGTCCGGAGCCGATCACCATCAGGTCGTAGGGGAGCATCTTATCGAACCTCGATAACGCGACGCCTCAACGCGCAAGCGCTGGACGCACTCATAGGAGGGAAAGAGATAGCTCACCCGTGTTACGGCCAGATGAACGACGAAAAGAGCGTTATCGGCCGATGGAGCATTCAAGCAGCAATGGAAGGGCGCAATCGTGCCAGATGCCTCGCGTGGGCCGCTGCGTTGGGGGCTGCGCTATTTCTGTGCGCCACACCGGCGCAGGCAGCTGGGACACCGATTCCACATGGGACGCTGGAACTTGTCGCCGAACGGCAATGGATCGCAGCGGGACACACGGTGAATTTGGGGCTGCACTTCGAGCTTGAAAAGGGCTGGCACATTTACTGGGTAAATCCGGGCGATTCAGGCGAGCCACCACGCGTCAAGTGGGAGTTGCCAGTGGGAACGGCGGCTGGTGCCATTGAATGGCCGACGCCGCATCGCCTGGGGACGCCGAGCATCGTGGACTATGGATACGAGGATTCAGCGACGTTGATCGTGCCGATGCGCGTGGAGGCCAGCCTCAAGGCGCAGCGGAACGTCGAGATCGGAGCCGAGGTGAAAGTGTTGGTCTGCCGCGAAATGTGCATTCCCGGCAAAGCGCAACTTTCGCTCACCCTGGCCGTCAAACCAGAAGCGCCGCCGGCGGATTCTCGCAGCGCGGATTGGTTCGCCGCGGCCCGCAAAGCATTGCCGCGTACGGCGCCCGACAACTGGAAATTCACGGTGACCGACGCGAAAGATTCCTTGCTGCTCAACGCGCGGCTCAACAGTCAAATTACAGGAGCTGTTTTCTTTCCGCTCACGGAGTCGCAGATTTCCAATGCGGCTCCACAGGACTTTCAGGCGATCCCGGGCGGATTCCGGCTGACGCTGCGAAAATCCGACCAGCTTCTCAAGCCGATCGATCGGTTGAAGGGCGTTCTCGTGCTGTCAGATGAACACGCGTACTCGATTGCTGTACCCGTGAGCAAGCCCGGCGCGGCGGCCAGAACCCGGTAATCCAAGGGCTGGGAACCGGGATTCGCGAAGTACAATTTCGGAAGGAGGGAAAATACAAATGAAGCGCTCAACCTTGTTACTGATTCTCGCTGCGCTCGCCTTGAGCGCGGTCCCGCTGCTGCTCGCGGCTGCCAAGGTGGGCGAACCGGCGCCGGCGTTCACAGCCTCGGCAAGCAACGGCAAAACTTATCACCTCGCAGACTTCCACGGAAAATACGTTGTCCTCGAGTGGCACAACAACGGCTGCCCCTACGTAGGCAAGCACTACAGCAGCGGCAATATGCAGCGGCTGCAAAAACAGTGGACGGCGCGCGGCGTCGTTTGGCTCACGATTCTCTCAAGCGCGCCGGGCAAGCAGGGATACGTCACAGCGTCCGAGGAAAACGACTACCTGGCCAAGGAACAGGCTGCGCCAACCGCAGCGCTCCTCGATTCCACCGGACAGATCGGCCATCTCTACAATGCGAAGACGTCGCCGCAAATGGTCGTCATCAATTCGGAGGGCATCATTGTTTACGATGGCGCGATTGACGACAAACCGACAACCGATTTGGCGGATGTTCCCGGAGCAACGAACTTCGTGGCGCTCGCGCTCGAACAGTCGATGGCCGGAAACGCGGTGGCAACTCCTGCAACGCGCCCGTACGGCTGCTCGGTGAAATATTCGGATTCCTCGCACTAGCAGCGGGCAATCCGGGACCGTTTGCATCGCGCCTATTCTGATTTCGGCGTGCCGCGGATCAACCGGGCGGCTAAAGAAGCGCGTCCCGGGGCCGATACAGAACATGTGAATCCTCGCGTGGAGACCTCGAAGCGCGCTTCCGCCGCATGGCACACGCGAGCCCTGCCTTCCCTCGCTCTCCTCTTGCTCAGCGCCTCCGCCGTCGGCGCCCCGAAAATCCAGTCCGGCTCGATACCCCCCGGCGAAGCGAAGAACCACGTCGGTGAAAAATCGACCGTTTGCGGAATTGTGGTGGACGCTCACTACGTCTCGAGCGGAAAAGGCCAGCCCACCTTTCTCCATTTCGATGAAGCGTATCCGAACCAGACGTTCACCGTGGTGATATGGGGCCGCGACCGCCTGAAATTCGGAAAGCCGGAGATCAAATTTCTGGAGAAGGACATTTGCATCACGGGAAAAATAACGAGCTATCTGCGAATTCCGGAAATCGTGGCCACCGAAGCCGATCAAATTCAGATGCGCAAATAGCCTTTAACGTCCCTTGCGCTTGCGCTTCTTCCCGGCAGCTCTCCCGCCGCGCACCGGCGATCTCCCGCGCTTCGTTGGCGCCTTCTCTTCGAGCTCGGGGTCGGGAGCCAGCGCCAGGCTGTGAATTACCTCCGGCCCGTATTTCTTCAGGTCCCTGCGGAGCGCTTCGTCGGACAGATCGATTGGCCGCGAGTGCTTCCAATCGTGTTCGATCACCTTGCCCAGACGGTGGATGATCTTTTTGTCATCCACCTCGATCGCCAGCTCACGCCGTTCGTCGAAACTTCCCGGCGCCAGATTCACCGAGCCTACGATCGCGCGCTTGCCGTCGGCCAGCACCAGTTTGGCGTGGAGTTTCAGACGGTGCAGCTTGTGTACTTCGATTCCGACGTCGGCGAGAATCCGCATTCCTCCCACGCCTTCCCCCAGTTTTTTCTCCTTCAGCGTATGGGGCGGCCGCGCCATCACGCGCACGTCCACGCCGCGCATTTTCGCGCGCACCAGCCGCTCCAGGATCACCGGATCCTGATAGCGCTCGTGCTGCAGGCACAGCGAGTGTTCCGCCCGGTCAATGAATTTCGCAATCCGCTCGCGCGCATTGCCGACGCACCAGATCAAGGTCGGATGATCGCCCGGCTCGAAATGATGCCGGTGCCAGTCCGCCTCGAAGCAGGCAATCACCTCTTCCACTTCGCGGGGATGCTTCGTCCGAATCGCGTAGTCGCGGGTGCGTTCCAGATTCTCCGTGTTCCAGTTCAACGAATTGATGTAAGCGGTCTTTGAATCCACCACCATCGATTTTTCGTGCGTCACGGGAAACTTCGGGTTGCTGTCCATCACTTCCACGCCGGCGGCCAGCAGCGCCGAGCGCGTCGCCTTGTTTTCTCCGGTGCCATCGCGCCGCAGCGGATTCAGCATCACGCGCACTTTTACGCCTCGTTTGTGCGCCGCGATCACCGCTTTTCGCATTTTGGGGTCGGAGAAAATGAACATCTTGATACGAATCGATTCGCGGGCGCTCGCAATGCTCTTCAGAAAAGCGCGCGGCGAATCATTCGGTAGCACGATCAAGTGCCGCGACATTTCCGCATTCTCCCTTTAGCTCGAAGCCGAAGCCGGCTGAATCGCCGCAGCCGCGCCCGATTTGGTGCCTTCATCGCGCATCGACGCATCCGTGAACTGCGTGCGGTGCATCTCGGCATACAGTCCGGAGCGCGCCATCAGCTCGTCATGCGAGCCCTGCTCGGCGACGATTCCTTCATTCAGCACCACAATCTTGTTCGCATCGCGAATCGTTGACAGGCGGTGCGCGATCATGATCACCGTCCGGTTCTTCATCAGCCGCTCGAGCGCCTCGATCACCGCGCGTTCCGACTCGCTGTCGAGCGCCGCCGTCGGCTCATCCAGCAGCAGGATCGAACTGTTCCGCACCATCACACGCGCGATTCCGATTCGCTGCCGCTGCCCGCCGGAAAGCGCTTGGGCACCCTCGCCTACCATCGTGTCATATCCCGATGCCATTTTTTGGATGAACTCGTCCGCGTTCGCCGCCTTCGCTGCCTCGATCACTTCTTCTCGCGTCGCCCCGGGCCGACCGAACGCGATATTATCTGCCACCGTTCCGCGAAACAGCACCGTATCCTGCAGCACGTATCCCACTTGATTCCGAAATGGTTGCAGCTTCAGGTCGGCAATATTGGCGCCGTCGATCCGAATTGTACCCGCCGTTGGATCGTAAAATCGCGGGATCAGGCTCATCACCGTAGATTTTCCACTTCCCGTCGGCCCTACGATGCCCACCATCTCGCCGGCTTTCACCGAGAACGACACATCTTTCAGCACCGGCTGATCCGCTCGATAGTTAAATGCAACATGGTCGAAGCTGATTCCTTCTTTGAACTCCGGCGGATCCACGGCATCCGCGCGCTCCGGCGTGATTACATCCGTTTCCAGCAGCGCCTGCACTCTTTCGACGCCCACGGCCGCCTGCGCCAGCGTGTTCGACATTTTCGCCAGGTCTTGTACCGGTTTGAAGAATCGTGTGAGATAGGCGAGAAACACGGTGAGCTCGCCGATCGTCATCGTTCCCCGCAAAATCAATGCCGCCCCGCGCGCCAGAACGATGGCCGTACACACCGCCACGGCCACATTGACCACCGGCGACAGCGAAGACTTGATGCGCCTGGCGCGAAGCGCGGCCTGCACCGATGCTTTACTTACCACCTCGAGCTGCTGCTGCTCCAGCGCCTCCTGGCCAAATGCCTGCACCACGCGCATCGACTCGAGTCCCTGCTGCACGGCCGAGACGATGCTGCTTTGTTTCTTGCGGACCTCATGCGTGGCGCTTTTCACCGATCGCTTGAAACGCGACACGAACAGCAATAGAAACGGCGTCAATCCCAGGGCAATCAGCGCAAAATCCCAGTTCAGCCAGAACATCAAGCCGACCATGCACACGATCGTCAGCAGATCGACGGCGATTCCCAGCGTGGCCGAGCTCGCGAACTGCTGAATCGTATCGACGTCATCGGTGATCGTGCTCAACATCGAGCCTGTCTGATGGCTGTCGTAATAGGTGAGCGAGAGCCGCTGCAAGTGATGGTAGGTGCGCATGCGCAAATCGTGCGCGATCCACTGCCCGGCGCTTTCGGTGTAGTAATTCTGGATGTAGGACGCGATCGCGCCGATCACGGCGATCAGCACGAGCGCCGCGGCCGCAAGTGTTGCGATTCGCATCGGCCCACGGCCGGCCAGCAGAGGACCGAGGGTGTGCTCCATCCAGTGGGGCAAGGGATGTGTGCCGACCACCGAATCGAGGATCACCTTCAGCGGCCAGGGCGCGGCCAGCGCCGCGGCCGTCTGCACCAGCATCGCCACCAGCACCACGCTCAGCGCCAGGCGATAGGGGCGAACCAGTTCGCGAATTAATCCAAACAAACAAGCCTCCTCGCCCAGTCGAACGGCCGAACCGGCGCATGTAAGGTAACCAAACGGGCAGAGAAGAATCCAGCGAAGAATAGGCGCCGGCGGAGAAGTTGCTCAAGATCCGTCTGCAATCCGCTCGCACCACGGGCGGCAGACCTGCCGGCTTACTCACACTCCGCTTCGATTGAATTCCACGCTTTGAAATGCTCCCCTGCACCGCACAAAGCGCTGGACATTTCCGCGACGCAGAGTACAAAGTCATGTTCTGTTTCGGCTTGCCGATATTTCCAGTTGAATCGCTTCCGAATCGGAATTAACTGCCCATGAGAGTCGCGCTCTTCATCCCGTGCTTTGTGGACCAGCTGAATCCCGAGGTCGGTCTCGACGTGGTTCGCGTCCTGCGACGGCTTGGCTACGATGTTGATTTTCCTCAAGAACAGACTTGCTGCGGCCAGCCCGCGTTCAATTCCGGATATTGGAACGACGCGCGGCCTGTGGCGGAACGGTTTGTGCAGGTTTTCCAGTCGGCCGAAGTGATCGTGTGCCCGTCCGGTTCGTGCACCACGATGGTTCGGAATTTCTATCCGGCGCTTCTCGCCGATTCGCCCCTGCGCGAAAAAGCCGTCGAAGTCGGCCGGAAAGTCTTCGAGTTTTCCGAGTTTCTGATCAAGGTGGCAAAGGCGACGGACGTGGGCGCCACATTCCCGCATCGCGTCACCTATCACGACGCCTGCCACGCGCTGCGCGAGCTCGGCTTGAAACAGGGGCCGCGCGAGCTGTTGCGCCACGTCCGCGGCCTCGAGCTTGTCGAAATGCCTTACAGCGAAGAGTGCTGCGGCTTCGGCGGCACGTTCGCCACGAAATTTACGATGATCTCCGGCGCGATGGGCGATACGAAGGCCGGCAACGCGCAATCTTCCGGCGCCGAGTACGTCACCTCCACCGACCCCAGCTGCCTGCTGCACCTCGACGGCATCCTGCGCCGCCAGAATTCCAGCGTGCGCACGATTTATCTCGCCAGCGTGCTGGCACAAACCAGTGGCGGCAGCATTGCCGACGCGAAGCCGCGCGCTGCCGGAACCGTCGCCGCTTCATGAGCACCGCCGCGCACGAGTTTCTCCGCCGTGCCGCCGAGAAATCCGCCGACCTGACGCATCGCCAGATCATCCGCCGAGGCATCGACCAGTACAACGCCGCCAACGATCGAGGCCGCTCGCGCTTCGCCGATTGGGAAGCGGCGCGCCAGCGCTGCTACGAAATCAAGTGGGAAGCGCTGAACAATCTCGATCGCTACCTGCTGGAATTCGAGCAGCGCGTGAAGGAGCGCGGCGGCCATGTTTTCTGGGCGGAGAATTCCGCCGAGGCTTGCCGCTACGTCACGGAGCTCGCCACCAGCCGTGGCGTTCGCAAGGTGGTGAAGTCGAAGTCGATGGTCGCCGAGGAAATTCATCTCACTCCGGCTCTCGAGAAACTCGGAATCGAAGCGATCGAGACCGACCTCGGCGAATACATCGTGCAGCTGCGCAACGAGCCGCCCTACCACATCGTCACGCCCGCGATGCACCTCACTCGCAAAGACATCGCCGACCTGTTCAAGGAAAAACTGGGCGACGTGGACACGGACGATCCTCCGGAACTTGTCGCCGCGGCGCGCCGAGCTTTGCGCCGCGCTTTCTTTTCCGCCGAGATGGGAATCAGCGGCGCGAATTTCCTGGTCGCCGATGCCGGAATGATCGCCATCACCACGAACGAAGGCAACGGACGCTTGTGCACCAGCGTGCCGCGTATTCACGTGGCGATCGCGGGTATCGAAAAAGTGATTCCGCACCTGAAAGACCTTGCGCTGCTGTGGCCGGTGCTGGCAACGGCCGGAACCGGCCAGCCCATCACGTGCTACAGCACGCTGATCGGCGGACCGCGCAAACCGAATGAGGCGGACGGCCCGGAAGAATTTCACGTCATCCTGCTCGACAACGGCCGTAGCGAACTGCTCGCGGACGTGGAGCAGCGCGACGTGCTGCAATGCATCCGTTGCGGCGCATGCTTGAACGCGTGCCCGGTGTTTCGCACGGTCGGCGGGCACACATACGGAACCACGTATCAAGGTCCGATCGGCAGCGTGCTCACGCCGCACCTGCGCGGGCTGAATGAGTTTCAGCATCTCTCGTATGCGTCGTCGCTGTGCGGAGCGTGCACCGATGCGTGCCCGGTGAAAATCGATCTGCACCATCATCTTCTCGAGAACCGGCGCAATGCGGTGAACGATTCCGATCGGCCGTGGAGCGAGCGCATCGGCTTCAAGGCATGGCAATGGACGATGCAGAGTGCGGCGCGTTTTCGGATTGCCGGAGGAATCGCGCGGCTGGCTTTGCGCGTGGCGCACGGACTGAGACTTGACGGCACGCTGCTTGATCCGCTGCGTCCCTGGACAAAGAATCATGCCGCGCCTCGCGTGCCTCCGAAATCGTTCCGCGCGCTCTGGGGAAAGAACCATGGCGGAAACTGAAAACGCCAGCCGTGAGAAAATCCTGGCGCGCATCCGGACCGCGCTGCGCGAGCCCGCTCCGCGCCACGAATCCGCTGAAGCGAAGTTGATCTTCGCGCCCGTGACGGATGCGCTCGACCGCTTCCAGAAGGAATGTGTAATCAATGTAACGGAATGCGCTCTGCTTCCGGATTTGCGCGCGAGCGCGGCAGCGATCAAGAACGTGCTTGCGACGCTGCCTGCGGGCGACATCTTCGTGCAGGATTCGCCCGACCTGCGCGCGCTAGCTGCGGAATGGCAGGACGGCCGATCAATTCAATGGTCGAGCGAAGGCGCGCCGAGAGAATCTTCGCAGGCGACCATCACGAGTTGCGAAGCGCTCGTGGCGCAGACCGGCTCGGTGCTTGTGTCGGCGGCTTGCGGCGGGCGCGGCGCTTCGGTGGTGGCGCCAGTGCACATCGTGGTGGCGACGATGGACCAGCTTGTGCCGGATATCGATACGGCGCTGGGGCGAGCGCAGGAGCGCGGAACCGTTTTCAACAATTCCTATCTTTGCCTGATTACCGGATCGAGCCGGACGGCGGACATCGAAAAAATTCTGGTGATGGGCGCGCACGGACCGCGGCGATTGCTCGTTTTTCTCGCCGAGCGCTGACAACTTTTCCGCCTCGATTCGAATGTGCTTTTCTAGGAACGGGAGGCTGACGCTCGCGCGGCGGCGGCTTCGCGAACGGGCAGCACGTTGTTCATCAGCGCGCGGACGCGATTCACATCCACGGAATTTTGCATCACGCCGTCTTTTTTCAGGCTCGAGCCCACGATAATTCCGTCGGCATGCTGCAAGAGCGCTGCGACGTTGTCAGCGGCCGCGCCGCTGCCGATCAGGATGGGGCGCGTGGCTGCTTTTTTCGCTTCGCGCACTTTTTCGACGTCGGGCGCGCTGCCGGTAAATTTTCCCGAGACGATCAGCGCATCCGCTCCGTAAAATTCCGTCCATTCAATGTGCGTCTGCAGATCAATTCCGGGGAACGGCACCGAGTGTTTTTTGTCCACGTCGGCGAAGATGTGCACGCCCTCGGCGTGGAGTTCCTTGCGCTTGCGCATCAATTCCGCGGCGCAGCCGTGATCGAATTCACCTGTATCCCACACGCGCGCCCCAGTGAGAATGCAGACTCGAATCCAGCGCGCTCCGGCGGCGAGAGCGATCGAGAGGCAGACGATGCCGCCGTTGTGAACCACGTTGATTCCCACCGGCACCGGAAAATTCCTGACCACCTCCGCCGCGGCGACGGCGTGAGCCGTCATCGCTTCCGGTTTCACGTCGTTGCCGACGTAGTAGGGCAGGTCCCACATATTTTCGACAGCGAGTCCGTCCACGCCACCCTGAATGAGCGCTTCGGCATCGCGCATGGCGTTGTCGATAATTTTTTGCATGCCGTAGCCGGTGTAGCCGGGCGCGCCGGGCAGGGGCCAGAGGTGGACCATGCCGATGACGGGCTTTGGCGCGGGGAAAAGATCCGCCAGCGATTTCATGCGCGGGCGATCCATTTCCTTTTTCCATTCGGGCAGCGGATTGCGATCGGGCAATTCGGTCATCTGGACCTCTCTCGTGAGGCGCTGCGGCTGGGAAGGCGCGCGAGCACTTGCCGCCGCACTTCGTCCCAATAACCGCGCAATTTCTGCGAACGCAGCAGCGATGCGACTTCCCGCGTGCCGGGAAGCTGTTCTCCAGCACCTATGAATGATACCGCAGCGGCTCCTCCGGCAGCGGCCGTGAGCGCCGCTTCTGCCGCCGACCAGCCGCGCAGGCGCGCTTGCAGGAATCCGGCGACGAACGCGTCGCCTGCTCCGGTGGAATCGACCATTCGAACGTCGAACGATGGAACAAGCGCCGGAGTGCCGCCTTGCGCGCCGTTCTGCGAAATCAGGCAGCCGCGCTTGCCGAGTTTCAGCACCACTTCGTGGGCGCCCGCCCTTTGCAGCAGCGCGAAGGTGCGGCGCGGATCGCGCGCGCCGGTGAGCAGCGTGGCTTCGTCGGCGCTGGCGAGGAGAATATCGACGTCGGGAATGATTTGCAAAATTTTCCGCGGAATCTGCTGGCTGGGCGCCATGCCTACGTCGAGCGAGACCCAGCCGCCGCGCGCGTGGATTTCTCGCGCGATTTGTTTTGCGGCGCGCGCCGGACCCGGATCGAGAAAGTTGTAGCCGACCAGATGCGCGGCGGACGCTCCGTTGCAGAGTGCTGGCACGCCGCGCAGCTTTTGCACGTGGCCGTTGGCGGCACGGCTGCCGAAAAATGTGCGCTCGCCGTCGGGCGTGACGTTGATGTAGAAGAACCCTGTCATCGCGCCCGCGGTGCGCTGCACCCAGCGCGTGTTGACGCCGCCTTCGTCGAGCCCTTCGAGAACGTAGTCGCCAAAGCGATCGCGGCCGACGCAGCCGGCAAGGCGAACGTCAATGCCCCAGCGCGCGAGGGCCAGGGCAGAATTCGCCCCGACTCCGCCGCAGTGCATCTCGAGCTGCGGCGAGAGGCAATCCTGACCGGGCTTGGGCCAGGATTGGACGCGGCCGAGGATGTCCACGTTGATGTCGCCGATTACGACAATCGCCGGCGCGGGGCGAGCTCGATGACGATGCGTCAAGCAGCCTCCTCGCGGGCTAGAGCTTCGGGCTGCGGCCCACGAACGAGTTCGTTCATTTCGTACCGCCGCTGTGGGCGCCGATTAGAAATTCTGATGTCCCATATTTTCAGTGTTTTACGAGGAATTTTAATCGGGGCACAGTAGATTAGCCGCCCGACAGGGCGAGCAGGCCACGGCGTCCAGGGAAAGATAGTGGCGAGTGATCGTTGACGAGTGATATGTGGACGGAAGCTGAGTGAATGACAAATCGCAATCCGTTCGCGATTAGAACTGGCGCCGGCCGTTTGTTTTGTTTGGGTTACGGGGGATTCTAATCGCGCATTCGCGATTAGAAAGGCCGCCACCTGCGATCCGTGCTCCGCGTCCCGTGGTAAGGCCACAGGGCGAGAATCGCCGCTCGTCGCTAGCCGCGACGGCGGCACTCCCCGGTACCGCAAAGCCGGTTTCGATAGTGTCGATCTTATCGTCATATGAAAACAGCCCATGGTAGCGCGGATCGGGCGCGTTGGGAATCCGCAGGTTTGCGGGGGGGATGTGGAAATGTGGAAAACGGGAAATAGAGAATAGAAAAGTGAAAATGGGAAAAGGTCACGCGCTGGTGAGGCGGCGCGGCCCGCGAGTCATTTGCCCGCTTCGAGCGACCGTCGGACGGTGGAGTTTTCCACTAATAAGTCCTCAGCATCGATTTGCCGACTGAATGCTTTCCTGCTCACTTCGGGAGGCGTGGTTTTCCTCAGCGTCTCGTCCTTGGGAGTAAGTGCGAGACACTCCCCTGGGAGCCCCGTGAAAAACGGGAGCGCTGCATTCCAATTGTGACGTTGATTCATTCGCGGGGAATGGTGAGAGGAAGGCAAGGCCAAGCAAGGCGGTAGCCGCTAAAAAGACTAGGCGGAAACTTTTCACAGAACATCAGAGCCCAAAATCCCCACCTTTCGGCGTACACGAAAGGCGGGGCACCCGAAAAATCTTAATTCAATTCAAAGGCTGGGCCACCCGCCCTCGTCAGTGGAAGCGCACAACCTCGGTGAATACCGACAGAATGGTCAGGGCTCCCGCGAACGCGAGACACAGTCCCACGTTTATCATATTGGACGCAGCACTGAGCGCAATGTCCAGGGGTGATCCAATCTCAATTTTCTCAATCTCCCCGGCCGTCAAGAGCAATTGGATTTGTTTGTGAGTTCGGAGCGCAAAAACCCACAAGGGGACAAGGAAGCACAGAGCAGACGTCAACCACAAAACCAGCACCATTGGTACCCGAGCCCAAACCAATATGAGAACGCAGATAACAGCAGTACAAGCGAGTAGGAACGTGGCCACAATAAAATAGGAATTTCGGAACGGAGACCGCAAGAAGAACTCCGAGCTGCTCGGTCGGTTCCCAGCAATCGCAAACTGCTTTGATGAACGCATTTTGATATTCCTCGTTAAGGATGCGTAGGACCGTACCCGGCAATCCTGCAAGCGATGACCGATGCGGCGATGACACCCACTCCTGCGACAAAAACTGGAGCTGCAGGACTGACCACGGCAAGAGTCCCTACCTCTGCACCCAGTCCAAGCGTTGTGACCCCGCCAGAGAGATAACCCAACGCGACGCCACCTGCTGCCAAACCATTGAATACTCCGACAAATGGGAGGGCGGAACAGATACTTTTCCAAGGCGACGGCGACTTTGGCGGCGAGGGGCAGAAGCCTGTCGGATCAACTAAGAGGCCGGGGTTGTTATTCACATATCTGTAGAAATTAGTTCCGGCCATGAAATGCACCGGATCTTCACTGAGGAATCTACCCACGGTCGGATCGTAGTACCTCGCTCGGTAGTAGTATAGGCCGGTTTCGGAGTCAAGCTCGCGGGCGGTGTACTGGAAGCGATTTGTGATCGAACCGGTCGACGCTGTCAGCTTCCCGAAGGAATCATACGTGTAGGTATTGGCGATCGCGCCCGCTCCGCTAGTTAGCGACGTGACCGACCCGAGCCCGTCCGCCTCGTAGTAGCTGGTGGTTCCAGACCTTAGCTGGACGAGAGGTTCGTCGATGTTTTGAGTCTCGGCATATCGCGCTAGAACGGTTGCGTTTTGGTCGATGTCCGCGACCGCATTGCTGCCATCGTAGAGGTAGTTGCTCGTCGTGGTGGTCGAGTTTTGGGTGAATGACTTTTGAATTCGGCGACCCAAGGGATCGTACTTGAAGGTAACGGAACCGCCCGTGCCGGGCAGAGTGACGCTCGCCAGCCGATTTTCGAAATCCCAGGTGTAATTCGTCGTTCCGGTTGAATCGGTCTTACTTGTGGTGTTGCCGTTGTAGTCGTACGTGTAGCTCGCGTTGGGAGTCGAGTTCAGCTCGTTCGATGTGTTGTTGACGTATGGCGACACGCCCAGCGCACTGAGCCGGTTTCCGACCGGGTCGTAGGTGTAGCTCTCCGTGGTGGTCGCGCCTTGCGTCACTAGCGTAAGCTCATACAAAGGGTCGTTAATCTAATCCGACGTCGGTGTAATTCGACGTCACTCCTGCGTGCTGATCCGTCTTTGCCGTCCGGTTTCCAACAGGATCGATGGTGTCACTTGATCCGTCAATGGTACTGATGCGAACTGGAGCAGCGGAGACAATACCGACGGCTTGCGTGGGTGAGGCGGCGCAAGCGGAAGGCGCGTCGCGCGGGTCTTTTTTCCCAGCGCTCTCGCGCTGGGCTAACTTGTGGCGCGCCTACGGCGCTGGGGCGGAGCGGAAATTTGAAATTTGGGAATGAAATGAACGGCGACGGCGGAAGAAAAGGCAAAAGGGCCTGCTAACGGTGGGCGACGATGGATGGAGCTGTGGCGGTGGTTACGCGGGCGGCTCTTAGAGCCGCCCTACTTCCGGAGCGGGCTATCGACATCACGAACGAGAACCTCCACGTCAACACCTGCCGGTCCCGCAGATGCATCCGGGACGCAAACGGCGCGTCTGCAGCCCGGCGCTACGACGGTGCGAGGCGTTTGTTATGCATTTGTATCGAGCGAGCGGCGCGGTGGGTGGGTGCAAACAATTGTACGGGCGCTGTTGGTCAGGCGGAAATTGCGAAAAGCCGGGCGCGTTACGTCGAACAGGTTGGAAGAGCGAGGTGGCGGCGCGAGAGGCCACGGCATGCCGTGCCCCTACTGTGAAAATCACTTAAGGGGCGATGCGATTTGCGCAGGAAAATCCAAAAACCTCGGGTCTGAAGACCCGAGCTACATCGGCGAAATTGTGGTATCACCGTGGCGGATTGGGCAGGCGGATCGGGCGAGCAGATTGAAGAGGCCGATTAACGAGGCGACGTTGGGGAGGCGGGAGTGACGGAGACGGGGATGTTTGTTCATGAGGAAGTGGCGGAGGCGCTGGCGGCGGGGAAGCCTGTGGTGGCGCTGGAATCGACTGTGATTTCGCACGGGCTGCCGCGGCCGCACAATCTGGAGACGGCGCGCGGGATGGAGGCGGCGATCCGGGCGGGCGGAGCGGTGCCGGCGACGATTGCGGTATTGAACGGCAAGCTGGTGGTGGGAGCTTCGGCCGGGGAGCTGGCGTATCTGGCCGAGTCGAAAGATGTGGCGAAGGTGAGCCGCGCGGATCTGGCGGCGGTGGTTGCGTCGGGGCGGGCGGGAGCGACGACGGTGGCGGCGACGGCGTTCATTGCGGCGCGCGCGGGGATTCGCGTGTTTGCGACGGGCGGAATCGGCGGAGTGCACCGCGGCGCGGAAGAGACGATGGATATTTCCGCGGACCTGACCGAGCTGGCGCGGACTCCGGTGGCGGTGGTGTGCGCGGGAGCGAAAGCGATTCTGGATTTGCCACGAACGCTCGAGATGCTGGAAACGCTGGGCGTGCCGGTGGTGGGATTTGGAACGAGCGAGTTGCCGGCGTTCTACGCGCGCGAGAGCGGGCTCGCGCTGCAGTGCCGCGTGGATTCGGGGCATGAGGCGGCGAAATTGATGGCGACGCAGTGGGGGCTGGGTTTGGCGGCGGGAATCGTGTTTGCAAATCCGCCGCCGGTGGGGAGCGCGCTTTCGCGGAGTGAGGTGGAGAGTTTGATTGCGACTGCGTTAGTGGCGGCGGCTGCCGAAAAAATTCAGGGGAAGCGGGTGACGCCGTATTTGCTCGATGCGATGTCGAAGGGCAGCGGAGGGCGGACGCTGGCGGCGAACAAGGCGCTGCTGCTGAACAATGCACGGGTGGGGGCGGAGATTGCGGTGGCGTATGCGGCGGTGGTTGCGGGTTAGCGGAGCGAGGGCGAATTTCAAATTTGAAATTTCAGATTGGAGATGGTGTGGCTCGCGTGCAGGCGCGCTTGGGCGTGTGAACAAAGCGGAAAGAGCACAGGCCCTTCGGTGCTCAGGACGAACAAGAGTGCCGGTGCCACTAAGAGCGGGCGCGAGCGAATTTCAAATTTGAAATTTCAGATTTCAGATGGAGCGTTTCACTACACACAAGAAATTTCTAGTATTCCCATTTTCTTCCGTCGCGGGCTTCGCGGGAGGCGTGGTCAGCGATTTGCTTGAGGGACTTTTGAAAATCATCGGTTAGAGCTTTATCGCCGTGGGTGAACTTGACGCGAAACGAATCTACGTTGACCGCGTTTTGAATTTCCTCGACCGTGACGGGCTCGTGCTGCACGGCTTCGTTCACCTGGCTGATCACGGACTCGAAAAACTCGATTTCGGAATTCAGATAGTCTTTGCCGCGCAGAGCTGGGCCGTGGCCGGGGATGATCACGTCGGCATCGAGCTGGGCGAGCGTCTTCAGGCTTTTGACGAACCGGCTCACAGGAAGATTGGAATTGAAGCCGGGGATCGGAGTGGAGATTGCATCGCCGGTGAGAAGCAATTTTTCTTTGGGAAGGTAGAGGGCAGTGGTGCCAGTTGCGTCGCCGGTAATTTGGAAAAAGCGAAACTCACGGCCCCCGTGGCGAAGCGTAAGTTTTTCCGTGTAGGTGAGCGTGGGGTAGGTGCGCTTCACCGTGATGAGTTCGGCGACCCAATCGCTCAGTAAGCGGACGTCGCTTTCGTCTTTGCGGCGCTGCTCGGGAGTGAGCGCGGTTCCGTCGGAATTTTTGCCGGACTTTATTTCTTCGTCGAGCGCGGCTTCGGATTTGCGGAGCCGGTTGGTCCAGACCGGCGGCCAGGAATTCGCGAGGCCCAGCATGTATTGGCGCGATTCTTCGGTGGAGATTATTTCTGCGCCCGGAAAAGCCTCGGCGTACACTTCGTTGCCCGACCAGTGATCCGGATGGTGGTGCGAATTCACGACGTAGCGCACGGGCTTATCGGTGATCTTGCGGATTTCTGCGAGCACGGTGCGCGCGGTGGACGGGCGGCTGAAAGTGTCGAAGACGAGAACGTCGTCCGCGTTGACGATTACGATGGAGTTGCAGTCGGGGTCGTAGCCGTCGAAGGCGGACATGAATTGATAGATACCGTCGGCAATTTGGATTTTTTGGACGGCGATGGGCGCTTGCTGCTGCGCTTGAACGGGAATCGCGCCGATCAGGGCGATACACGCGGCGAATAGGCTGAGTGCGACTTTGGAGATGGCCGTTGATTGCATCATCGTCCTCCGGAACAGTGCGTTTTTTGCAGACGAATGGCTTCAATTGAATTGCGTGACAAGCCTGGCGATTAGACTTTTGAGCGGGTGATTCGTTAGAACGATTTGCAGGATGACGCCGGCCACGCCGAGTGCGCCATGCGGGGATTTTGTAGTACGCGCGGTGAACGAATTTGGATTTGAGAATTCGGCGGCCCTTCGCTACGCCAGGCTGCTTTCGGCTGCTATACTTGGGAAAAGTGGTCCCGTGATGCAAATTCCGCGTTGCAGGACCGCGCCAAAACGAAAATGAGCAATCCGGTCATCGTCGTTCACTACCACGAATTGTGGCTCAAGGGCCGCAACCGGCGGTTTTTTCTCGGCAAGCTTTTCACGGCGCTGCGCCAGTCGCTGCAGGGCGTGCCGGTGCAGCGGATCGAGCAGCCGGGTGACCGCTTTATCGTGCGACTGGGAGACGGCGCGTCTCTCGATGAAGCAATCGCGCGCGTAAATCGCGTGCTGGGAATTGCGTTCTACGCAGTGGCGAGGCCGGTGGAACGAGACATGGACGCGCTTTGCCGCGCCGCGTGGGAAGAGGTGGATCCGCTGAAGTTTTCGAGCTTCGCGGTGCGAGCCAAGCGCAGCGACAAATCGTTTGCGCCCACGTCGATCGAAATCGACGCGACGATCGGGCGGTATCTTCTCGACAAACTCCGCGAGCAGGGGCGCGACGTGCGCGTGAAGCTGAACGATCCCGAACTCACCTGCTACGTGGAAATCACGCCGGGGCCGGCGCTGGTGTACGCGCGGCGAATTCCCGGGTGCGGCGGATTGCCCGCGAATACTGCGGGAAGAATGATGTGCCTGCTTTCCGGAGGCTACGATTCAGCGGTGGCTGCGTATCACATGATGAAGCGCGGCGCGCATCTGAGCTTCGCGCATTTTTACGGAACGGGGGCGCGGCCGGGAGAGTCGTCGGTTCACGTGGCGAGCGAACTGGTGCGGCGGCTGGTGCCGTATCAGTTTCACGCGAAGCTGTATCGGGTTCCGTTCGAAGCGATTCAGCGCGAGATTGTGCGCTACGCGCCGGAAGATTTTCGCATCCTGCTCTACCGGCGAATGATGCTGCGAATTGCGGGAGCGCTGGCGAGGAGCGATCGTTCGCTGGCGATGGTTACCGGCGACAGCCTCGGCCAGGTGGCTTCGCAGACGCTTCGTAATCTGGTGGCTGTGGAAGCGGCAGCGCGGATGCCGGTGTTTCGGCCGCTGATTGGAACGGACAAAATGGACATCATCGCAACGTCGCGCCAGATCGGCACATATGAAACTTCTTCCGAGCCGTTCCACGATTGCTGCCCCGTGTTCATGCCGCGCACTCCGGCGCTCTACGCCAGCGTGGCGGATCTCGACGAAGCGGAATCGAAACTGGATGTGCCTGCGTTGATCGCACAGGGAGTGCGGGAAACCACGCTCGAGCGTTTTCACTTCCGGGGCGGACACGTGGAAACCGTTGCACCGAAGGCGAGAACCGAGAAAGCGGATCGGGAACGCACCGCGATCGCCTGAATTCGGAATTTAACCGCACGCTCAAATACACCGGCGCCCGCAGGGTACGCACACTTCTTCTGCGTCCAAATTTTCTGGAAGATATCGACCGAGGAAACTTACCGGTCGCGACCGCCGTAGCCGCCGCGTCCGCCACCACCACCGCCGCCGCGATCACCTCGATCGCCGCCGCGTCCGCCGCCACCACCACCGTGACCGCCGCGCCCACCACCACCACCACCGTGACCGCCGCGATCACCGCCGCGTCCGCCACCGCCACCGCCGCCTCCACCCTCCCGTTGAGGACGCGCTTCATTTACGACGAGCGCGCGGCCAAGAAAATCCTTCCCGTTGAGGGCTGCGATTGCTTTTTCCGCCGCGGCGTCGTCGTGAATCTCGGCAAACCCGAATCCGCGCGGCTGTCCCGTGAAACGATCGCGAAGCAGCGTGAGTGAATCTGGTTGTACGCCGATTTCGGCAAACAGCGCCTGTACCTGCTCTTCCGTTGCTTTAAACGATAGATTACCAACGTACAATTTCTTCACGACCGCTCTCCTGGTCCCCGCGATCCCGGGACACTTCCACGCGCCCGAAGAATCCGCCGCCGCCCGCATCCAGCCGCGAAAATGCCGGTTTCTGCGGGAAGGTAGAGGTGTCCCCCGGAACGCACGAGCATCTTGCGGCAACTGCCCTCCGCAGTCAACAACGGCGTCGCGCGAGACGGTTTGCTCGCTTAGAAGCGCCGCAGCCGGGGTGTCGCGCTCGTCACCGGCCGCGAGCAATCGATGGTAGGATGCCGCCAAGCTCTCCGGAGATCCCGATGCTCGGTACGATGATGAATTTTCCGCTGACGCTCGTGCCGATTCTCGAGCGCGCGGGAAAACTGTACGGCCAGATCGAAGTTGTATCGCGGCGCCCGGACCGCTCGATCGCCCGCACGACGTATGGCGCGGTGTACAAGCGCGCGCGCCGATTGGCTCGTGCGCTCGAACTGGCAGGGATTGCGCGCGGCGATCGCGTCGCCACCTTGATGTGGAATCACTCCTCGCATCTCGAAGCCTACTTCGGCATTCCCGCTTCGGGCGGTGTGCTTCACACGCTCAACCTGCGACTGCACGCCGGCGAGCTTGCCTACATCGCGAATCACGCGCGCGATCGCTACCTGATCGTGGACGATGTCCTGCTGCCGATCTACGAATCCTTCCGCGCGCAAGTTCATTTCGAGCGAGTATTCGTGGTCCCGTTCTGCGGGCAGACGATTCCGCGCGAGTACGAGAACTACGAAGATTTGTTGAGCGCGGCGGACGACGATTTTCAGTACCCCGCCCTGGAAGAGGACGAAGCCGCGGCGATGTGTTTCACCTCCGGCACCACTGGCAAATCGAAGGGAGTGGTCTATTCGCATCGCGCGCTCGTGCTCCACAGCTTCGCGCAATGCCTGGGCGACGCGTTTGGAATCAATCACGGCGAAGTGGTATTGCCGGGTTCGTCGATGTTTCACGCCAATGCCTGGGGAGTTCCGTTCACGGCGACGATGGTGGGCGCCAAGCTTGTTTTTTCCGGGCCGCATCTTGACGCGGAGAGCCTGCTGGATTTGATCGAAAAGGAAAAAGTGACGATCGCGACGGCCGTTCCGACCGTGTGGTTCAACGTCCTGATGGCGCTGGAGAAGGATCCCGGCCGCTGGAAAATCGAGCATCCCGTCCGCATCACCTGCGGCGGTTCCGCTGTGCCGGAATCACTACTTCGACGCATGGACCGCTTCGGATTTCACATCACGCATCTCTGGGGCATGACGGAAACAACTCCCTTCGCGACGACCGGCACGCTGAAGTCCACCCTGAACCGCGCCACCGAGGATGAAAAATACAAAATTCGCGTGAAGCAGGGCTTGCCCGCGCCGTTTATCGAAGTCCGCGTGATGCGTGCGGAGGGCGAAGCACCGCGCGACGGCGCTACGTTCGGCGAACTGGAAATTCGCGGACCTTGGGTGGCGGCGAGTTACTTCGAAGCGCCGGAGACGGCGGATCGATGGACGCGCGACGGCTGGTTCAAGACGGGCGACATTGCGACGATCGATGCCGAGGGTTACGTCAAGATCGTCGATCGCAGCAAGGATCTGATCAAATCCGGCGGCGAATGGATCAGCTCCGTGGATTTGGAAAATGAATTGATGGGACATCCGGCGATTCGCGAAGCCGCCGTGGTGGGCATCGCGCATCCGAAGTGGCAGGAACGGCCGCTCGCGGTTGTGGTGGTGAAAGACGGAGCGCAGGTGGCTCCGGAAGATTTGCGCGATTTTCTGGCGGCGAAATTCGCGAAGTGGCAGCTTCCGGACGCCTACGTGTTCACAAACGAACTTCCGCGGACGTCGGTGGGCAAACTGCTGAAGCTCAAGCTGCGCGAGATGTACGCCGATTGGCAGTGGGAAAGCTAGGCGCGCGAATTACGTCCTGTAGCTCGCGTTGATTTTCACGTACTCGCCGGTGAAGTCGCAGGTCCACATGCGCGCGCGGCCTCTTCCTGCGTGCATATCCACGACGATGGGAACGTACTTCGCGAGCATTTTGCGATGCGCGACGCGCTCGGAAAACGGATGTTCGCCGCCGCGCCGGCAAACGAGCATTCCCGCGAGCTTGATATCGACGCGCTCGAAGTCGAACGCGACGCCCGCACGTCCCGCTGCGGCAAGGATTCGGCCCCAGTTGGGATCGGCTCCGGCGAGCGCCGTCTTGACGAGCGGCGAATTGGCAATCGTTCGCGCCACTTTGTCTGCGGCGCGATCGGACGGAGCGCCGCGGACTTCGATTTCGATCACGCGCTGCGCGCCTTCGCCATCTTCCACAATTTTCAGCGCGAGCGCACGGCAGACGGTTTCGAGCGCCGCACGGAATTTCCCGAAATCGTCGCCCTCGCCCGCAATTTTTCGCGCGCCGCCCGCACCGTTCGCGAGAATCGCTACCGTATCGTTTGTTGAAGTGTCACCATCAACGGTGATCGCGTTGAACGTTCCGGCAACGGCGCCACGGAGCGCACGCGAGAGCATACTCGGCGAAATTGCGGCATCGGTGGCAAGGAACGCAAGCATCGTCGCCATGTTTGGCTCGATCATTCCGGCGCCTTTGCAGCAGCCAAGAATCCTCACTACTTTCCCCCTGATCCGGCAACTCGCCGCCGCCCATTTCGGGCGCGTGTCGGTGGTCATGATCGCATGCGTGAACTGTGCGAATGCATTCGCTTTCTTACTTCGGGCGCGCACCAGATCAGGCACGGCCTTCAGGATCTTCTCCACGCGCAGCGGCACGCCGATCACGCCCGTCGAGCAAACCAAAATCTGCGAAGGATGCAGCTGCGCGAGCTCCTGCGCGACCTTAAGAGCAGTCGTTGCCGCAGCAGCCATTCCATCCGAGCCGGTGCAGCAATTCGCATTCCCGGAATTCACCACGATCGCTCGCATCTTTCCGCGTGACTGCCTCAGATGCTCTTGCGAGGCGCGAACCGGAGCGGCCTGCACCCGATTCGTGGTGAACATGGCGGCGGCTGATGCGGGCATCTCGCTGACGAGCAAAGCGAGATCGAGCCCTGACTTTTTCAGTCCGCACGCTGTGGAAGAAAACGAAAACCCGCGCGGAATATTGGATGCTGCTACAGAAGTTTTCATGCGGCGGAAACGGGAGTGGCCGAATCGCCGAGAATCGGGAATGCGATTCGCTCGGGAATCACGGTAGCAACGACCGCCGTCAGCTGGCACGTCCGGCGCTTCGAACACTCGCGGCAATCGCGTTCAATTTTCTCCGTCAACGATTGGCGTGACGCGGGCGCGAATCCCTGGCGGGCGAAGAAATCGGGGGCATGCGTCACGGCAAATACGCGCGCGATTCCGCGGGCGCACGCCTCTTCGAGCGCAAACAGCAAGAGATTCGCGCCGGCGCCGCGGCGGCGAAGCTCGGGAGCTACGGCCAGCGAGCGAATCTCCGCGAGGTCTGGGCCGTACTCTTCGAGCGCGACGCAGCTGACCACGCGCTTCTTCTCCTCGTGCACGAGAAAGTGGCCGATGTTGCGCCGGATTTCGTTTTCCGCGCGAGGCAAAAGCAAGCCTTGTTCCGCGTATTGCGCGATCAATTCAAAAATCGCGCCGGCATCCGCTACTTTGGCTCGGCGCGCTCTCACGATGCCACCTTCAGCTTCGCGATTCGCGCTTTGAATTCTTCGAGTGCCGCGCGAACGGCACCGGGAGCCGTTCCGCCGGCCACCGCTCGCCGGGCGAGCGCCGACTCGAGCGAAAGCACGGTGCCAAGATCTCGGCCGAACGCGGGTGAAAATTCTTTGAGCCGCTCGATCGGCATCTCGCGGATCGATTTGCCTTCCTGCTCCGCCGCGCGCAGCACCTTGCCGACTACTTCGTGCGCCTCACGAAACGGAACTCCAAACGCAACGAGGTAATCCGCAACTTCCGTTGCCACAAGTGCGGGATCCTGCGCAGCTTCGCGCAGCCGCGCTTCGTTGAACTTGGTGGCTGCCAGAGTTGCAGCCGCGATCTGCACCATCGCCAGCGCCTGGTCGTGCGCGTCGAAGAGCGCTTCCTTGTCTTCCTGCAAATCGCGCTGATAACTCGACGGCAGTCCTTTGCACGTCGTCAGCAGGGCGAAGAGGGCTCCGTAAATCCGGCCCGTCTTTCCGCGAATCAGCTCCCATGCATCGGGATTTTTCTTTTGCGGCATGAGGCTGCTGCCGGTCGAAAATTCGTCCGGGAGCACGACGAAACCAAACTCGGGCGTTGCGAACAGAACCATGTCCTCGGCGAGCCGCGAGAGATGCATCGCAAGAGCGGTTAGCGCAAAAAGAAACTCGAGCGCGAAATCGCGGTCGCTTACCGCGTCCAGGCTGTTGGCGGTGATCCCGGAAAAACCGAGATCGCGCGCGAGCGCCTTGCGGTCGAGCGGAAACGCGCAACCGGCCAGGGCGCCCGATCCGAGCGGGCACAAATCTGCGCGCGTGGCCGCGCCGGCGAGGCGATCCGCGTCGCGAAGAAACGCTTCTCCGTGCGCCAAAAGCCAGTGCGACAGAAGGATTGGCTGCGCGTGCTGCATGTGCGTGGTGCCCGGCATCGGCACGCGCAAATTCGCGCCGGCCTGCGCGGCGATCGCACTCGCGAGCGCTCCGATCGCGAGCCTGATTTCGCGCGCCGCGTCTTTCACATACATCCGAAACTCGGTCGCAACCATTTCGTTGCGGCTGCGGCCGGTGTGGAGCTTTGCGCCCAGCGGACCCAGTTGTTCGATGAGCGCGGATTCGGCGAAATGGTGAACGTCTTCCGCCTTCGACCCGTCCAGCCACACGCTGTCGGTTCCTGCGCGCAGTTCGACCTCATCGAGCACCGCGACGATCTGTTTACACTCGTCATCGCTCAGAATCCCGGCGGCAGCGATCGCTCGCGCCCACGCACGGTCGAGCGCCAGCTCTTGCGGAAGCAAGCGGCGGTCGAAATGCCAGGAGCGCTCGAATTCATAGAACGAAGCATCCGGGCCGCGCTCGAAGCGCCCGCCCCACATTTTCTGGTCGTTCACCTGGCCGTTTACCTGGACTTTGACCGGGGTTTTGAGCGGATCTTTTTTCGATTCCGGGACGCTGCTCATCCAACCTCGGCTTTGCGGCGAATTTCCGCTTCCTGCGGCACGGTGATGGGCAGCGCGAAGAGATTGATGAAACCCTCGGCATCTTTCGGGTTGTAGCCGGTCATCGTGAAGCTCGCCAGATTCGTGCGGTAGAGCGAGTAGGGCGAGCGGCGCGAAGCTACGTTCAAGTTGCCTTTGAAGAGCGTCAAGCCGACGCTTCCGGTGACGCGCTGCTGCGATTTCGCGAAGAAGGCGTCGAGCGACTCGCGCAGCGGCGTGAACCACATGCCGTAATAGACCATTTCGGCGTAGCGCAGCGAGAGCGTTTGCTGGTAGTGCGCCGTCTCGCGATCGAGGCACAGTGATTCCAGCTCGCGATGCGCCGCGATCAGCAGCGTTCCGCCCGGCGTTTCGTACGCGCCGCGCGATTTGATTCCCACGAGACGGTTTTCGACCATCTCCATTCGCCCGACGGCGTTCGCGGCGGCGATTTCATTCAATTGCTCGATCAACGCGACTGCGCCAAGCTTCTTGCCGTTCACCGAAACGGGAACTCCGGCCTCGAATCCAATTTCAACCGTCGCGGGCTGATCGGGCGCTGCCGCCGGCGAAACCACCCATTGCCACATGGCCTCTTCCGGTGCGTTCGCAGGATCTTCGAGCACGCCGCCTTCGTGGCTCAGGTGCCAGATGTTGCGATCGCGGCTGTAGATGTTTCTTGTGGTTTGTTCGACAGGAACATTGTGAGCACGAGCGTATGCGATCGCTTCCTCGCGCGAGTTGATATTCCATTCGCGCCACGGAGCGATGATTTTCAGCTCGGGGGCGAGCGCTTTCGCGGCGAGTTCGAACCGCACCTGATCGTTGCCTTTGCCTGTGCAGCCGTGCGCGACGGCGTCGGCGCCGAGTTTTCTCGCAAGCTCCACTTGCCTTTGCGCGAGCAGCGGTCGCGCGAAAGACGTGCCGAGCAGATATTTGTGCTCGTACACAGCTCCTGCTCGTAGCGTGGGCCAGATGTAACGCGTGATGAATTCCTCGCGCAGGTCTTCGACGTACGCCGAGCTTGCTCCGGTGGCGAGCGCCTTCTTCCGCGCGGCTTCGAGATCTTCGCGCTGACCCAGATCGCCGATCATGGCGATCACGTCGCAACCGTACGTTTCCTTCAGCCAGGGAATAATGATGGAGGTGTCCAACCCTCCGGAATACGCCAGCACAACTTTTTTCGGCAATTCGTTCTCCTCGTTTCGTTGAAAATTTCGAATTGAGAATTTAGTTCAGAAGCGTTAGCAGGATTGCTTTCTGCACGTGTAGCCTGTTTTCCGCCTGGTCGAACACGATCGAGCGGTCGGAATCGATTACGCCGTCGGTGACTTCCGATCCACGATGCGCGGGAAGGCAGTGCAGAAAAACCGCATCCGGGGCGGCCTGCGAAAATAGCGCGTCGTTTACCTGGTATCCGGTGAATGCAATTTCACGCGACGCCGTTTCCTCTTCCTGGCCCATGCTGGCCCACACGTCGGTGTAAACGGCCTGCGCTCCCGCTATGGCTTCTTCGGCCGAGCGGAGAATCTCGATTTTCCCGCGTGTCTCGCGAGCCACGCGCTTTGCTTCCGCCACCACGGTTGCATCCGGCTCGTAGCCCGCCGGCGTCGCGATGCGGATGTGGGCGCCGGCGCGCGCTCCGATCGTAAGGAGTGAATGGCACACGTTGTTTCCGTCGCCGACGTACGCAAACTTGAGCCCGCGCAGTCCGCCGAAGCGTTCCTCGAGCGTGAAAAAATCCGAGAGCGCCTGGCAGGGATGATAACGGTCGGAAAGCGCGTTGATCACCGGAATGCGGCCATGCGCCGCGAGCCCGTCGAGCGACTCCTGCGAAAACACACGGGCAATGATTCCGTGAACCATGCGCTCGAGATTTTTCGCCACGTCGCGAATCGATTCCCGCGCTCCGAGCCGCGTGGCGGTGTGATCGAGAAACACCGAAGCGCCGCCCAGGCTCGCGATGCCGACTTCGAACGTCACGCGCGTACGCAGCGACGGTTTCTCGAAAATCATCGCGAGAAAGCGCCCTTCGAGCGCGCCTCGATACCGGTCCGGCCGCGCCTTGATATCCGCGGCGAGATGAAACAGCTCACGTACTTGCGCGGGACCCCATTCCATTCCGGTCAGCAGGTCGTTCGTGAGTGTCAGTGTCGTTGCGGTTGCGTTCATGCTCACCTCGCAGCAGCCACGGCCATCGGCTGCTTTTGCGTTTCGGTTTTGGGGGCCTTGACTGGGGCTTTCGAGAGATTCTTCGCGACGGTCGCCAGCACCGCCTCGAAGTTGCGAAGGAACTCGGCTACGTCGCGCTGTCGAATGTTGAACGGCGGAAGCAGCCGCAAAATGTGGTCGTGCGTACAGTTGATGATCAAGCCTCGTCGCAGCGCTTCGGCGACAAACGGTCCGCCGTTCACCGAAAGATCGACGCCGAGCATCAATCCTTCGCCGCGCACTTCGCGGATGAAGTCGAAGTTTCCGGCGAGCTTTTCAATCCCCGCACGCAACTCCGCGCCGCGCGCACGGATGTTTGCCAGCAGCTTCTCTTCCTCGACAGTCTTCAGAAATTCGAGCGCGACGGCGCACACCAGCGGACCACCTCCGAACGTGGTCCCATGCATCCCTGGAGAAAATGCCGCCGCGAATTTCTCATTCGCGATAAACGCGCCGAGCGGCAAACCGCCCGCCAGCGGCTTTGCCACCGTCACGATATCCGGCAGCGAGCCGAGCGCTTGATACGCAAAATAACGTCCGGTGCGGCCCATCCCGCACTGAATTTCGTCGGCGATCAGCGCCGCATCGTGTTCGGTCGCCAGTTCGCGCGCGCGCTGCCAAAATTCCCGGCTGACGGGATAGATTCCGCCTTCGCCCTGAATCGTCTCGATCACCAGCGCGCACACAGAAGCGTCGAATTTTCGCTCGAGGTCCGCCACATCGTTGAACTTCACAAATTCGGCGCCGGGAACCAGAGGCGCAAATGGTTCGCGATATTTCGCCGGGTAGGTAATCGAAACGGCGCCGAATGTGCGCCCGTGGAAGGAATTCTCGAGCGCGAGAAATCGCGTCTTCTTCGCCGCGCCGCTGCCGCTGGTGCCGGCCGTGTCCGATTTCGCGTGGGCATAGGCACGCGCGAGTTTCATGGCACCGTCGATCGCTTCCGTACCGCTATTCGTGAAGAACACGCGATCGAGCCCCGACCATTGCGCGAGCTTCTGCGCCAGCGGCCCCTGATAAGGATTGTGAAACAGGTTCGACGTGTGAATCGCGCGCCCGGCCTCGCGCCGGATCACCCGCACGAGACGCGGATTCGCGTGCCCGAGCGCATTCACGGCGATGCCGGCCAGAAAATCGAGATATTCGCGCCCGTTCGAATCGTACACGCGGCAACCGCGCCCTCGCGTAAATACGATAGGCGGCCGTTTGTAGGTATTCATTAAGTGGCGCGCTTCCGCAGCACGCGCTCGCGCTGCAGACATCCCGCCGCTAGCAGATGCTTTCTTTTTCGCCATTTCTAACGCCCCGATCCTTGCGCCGCTCCCTGCGCTGCTCCCTGCGCCGCTCTTGCCGCCGAAGCTTTCATCACCGGCAACACGCGCGTGCCCGGGCATCGCGAGGCATTGGCGGCCGCGAGCAGCGCGCGAGGCACCGTGCCGCCGACGATTCGCACTTCCGCGACTCCTCCGGAAAGCGCGCGCTTCGCCGCTTCGAGCTTCAAAATCATTCCGCCGGAAACTTTGTTGCGCCGAATCATGTCTTCGATTTCGCCGCCGCGCAGGGCGCGTAGCACTTTGTCTCCGTCGAGCACGCCGGCCACGTCTGTAAGAAAAATCAGGCGGTCGGCGCGAATGAATTCAGCGGCCGCCGCGGCCATGTGGTCGGCGTTGATGTTGTAAATTTCGCCGTCCGCGCCGAGGCCGAGGCACGACGCCACCGGCACCACGCCCGCTCGCCACTGCGCGCGCAGAAAATCAAGATTCACGCCCGTGAGGTAACCCACAAATCCGAGGCTCCGCTCGCTTCCGTCCACTTGCATCGGCTCGGCCAAAAAACACGCCGCATCCGACGCCGAAATTCCCACCGCCGGCTGCCCGGCCAGCGAGATGGCTCCGGCAAGCCGCTTATTCAGGAAACCGCCAAAGACCATCAGCGCTACGTCGCGCGTTTCGCGATCCGTCACGCGCAGCCCGTTTACAAATCGGCTTTCGATCCCCATGCGCGCCAGCGTAGCGGTGAAAATTTTCCCGCCGCCGTGCACGACAAGCATCTCGTGCCCCGCTCGCCCCAGTTCGGCGATCTGCCGCGCAATCGACTGCACGGTTTCGTCGCGCTCCAGCAGCGCGCCCGCAATTTTCACCAGCAATCTCATATCATTTCCCTCATAGCAGGCCCGCCGTTTCGGGATATCCGTACATCCCGTTGAGGTTCTGCACCGCTTGTCCGGCCGCGCCTTTTCCCAGATTGTCGAGGCAGGACACGATCACCAGCCGCTCGCCGGTTTCATCGAGCGCAAATCCGATGTCGCAGAAATTCGTATGGGCCACATGCTGCAGTTCCGGCAATCGTCCCGCGGCGAGCAGCCGCACCATCGTGCGCCCTGCATAAAACTCGCGATAAAGCGCCTCGATTTCATTCGCTTGCCGCGCAGAATCGAGCCATACGTACAGCGTCGAGAGAATTCCGCGCTCGAGCGGCAGCAGGTGCGTGGTGAAAACGAAATCCCCGGCCGCGATCCCCAGGTGCTCCGCCACTTCCGGCGTGTGCCGGTGCGTGAAAAGCCCGTAGGCGCGGAAATTCTCATTCACTTCGACGAAATGCGTCTCGCGCTTCGGCTCTTTTCCCGCGCCGCTGACGCCCGACTTGCAATCGCACACAATTCCGCGCGTCGCATCGATCCAGCCCGCCTCGACGAGCGGCCGCAGCCCCAAAATCACCGACGTCGGATAGCACCCGGGATTTGCAACGAGCCGCGCTGTCGGCAGCATCTCGGAATACATTTCCGGCAGCCCATAGACGGCTTCGCCCAGAATCTCACTCGCCGCGGGCTCGAGCTTGTACCAGCGTTCAAATGTTTCCGGCTCGCGAAATCGAAATGCGCCGCTCAAATCCACGATGCGCAACTTCGGATTCGCAGCGAGCAGCTCTGGAACGAGCTCTAGCGACGCTTCGTGCGGCGTCGATAAAAACGCAACATCCGCTCCGCTCGCAGCAATCGCCGCCGCCGAAAGCGGTTTGCAGGGTGCTTCGCCCCATCCGCGCAGTTGGGGATAGAGTTCCGTCAGGCAGCGCACGTTCGCATTTCCGTCGCGCAAATAAAATGTCGGCTTTTGGATTTTGGGGTGCCGAAGAAGTAGCCGGGCCAGCTCGTATCCCGCGTAGCCCGTTGCTCCGACGACGGCGACCCGTAACGGGTCGTTCATCGGAGCAGTTCCTCCACGCGCTTCTGGATCGCGGCTCGCGCGCTTCGGGAAGGCGTAATCAAAAGGACGGTATCGTCCCCGGCTAGCGTGCCGGCAATTTCTTTCCAGCGCTCGGCGTCCACCGCAGCCGCCAGCGGCTGCGCGCCTCCGGGAGGCGTCTTAAGCACGAGCATGTTCTGCGCCGGCCGAATGTCGAGCAGGAATTCCTTCAGTGCGCGCGCCAGCGTGTTCTGTGGCGCCACTTCTTCCGCAGTCGCGGCGGAAAGCGGACGGTAGCCTTCGGCCGTCTTCACCAAGCGCAATTCCCGCAGATCGCGGGAGAGAGTCGCCTGGGTCACGCGCATGCCCAGATGGACAAGCTGGCGGCGCAGCTGGTCCTGGCTCGCCACTGCGTGTCCCGCCAGCAGCTTCAAAATCTGTCCTTGCCGGTATCGTTTTTGTACGCCCATCGAACCTTATGCGTGATTATGCAACGCACTGCATAATCATACAAGAGACGATGCAGGTGTCAAGCAAAACTCGCACTCGAATTCCCATCGAGCCGCGTGCGGTTTTTTCTGAGCGATCGCGCGCAGTAGCGATACAATGCGCCGCGCGGCTCTTCGATGCTCGGATGAATTAACCGCCGGGATCGCGCCGTTCCGGAGGGATGGATGAAAAAGCTCGCTATTTTACTGGGAGTCGTTGCACTTTCGGCGCTCGCTGTAGTTGCCCAGGATGCGAAACCGCCTGCGTTTGCAGACATCGCCGTCCACGCAGGAAAGATTCTCGACGTCCGCACCGGAAATTACGCCAGCGATCAGATCATCTGGATCGAAGGCGGCAAGATTAAGGCGGTTGGCAAAGCCGCCGACATCCAGAAACAGCTTCCCGGCGGCACGAAGACGATCGACCTTTCGCGCGCGACCGTTCTTCCCGGGCTCATCGACTGCCACACACATCTCACGATGTCGCCCGAGCTGATGGGGCCTCGCGGCTTCCACACTTCGTATCCGCGCGCCGCCCTGATCGGAGCGCGCAGCGCGCGCGTCACTCTCGAAGCCGGCTTCACCACGGTTCGCAATGTTGGCGCGGGCGGCTACGCAGACATCGCGCTTCGCGATGCGATCAACGCAGGCGACGTTCCCGGCCCCCGCATGCAGGCCTCCGGCCCGCCGCTCAGCATTACGGGCGGCCACGGCGATGAAAATTTTCTCGCGCCTCAATTCCATTACTCCGATGACGGCGTGGCGGACGGCGTCGATGCCGTGATCGCGAAAGTCCGCCAGAACATCAAGTACGGCGCCGACCTGATCAAGTTCATGGCTACGGGAGGAGTGCTTTCCGAAGGCGACAACCCGGCGCTCGAGCAGTACAGCCCGGAGGAAATGAAGGCGATCATCGACACGGCGCACGGACTCGGCCGCAAAGTGGCCGCCCACGCCCACGGAGCTCTCGGAATCAAGAATGCGGTCCTTGCCGGAGTGGATTCCATCGAGCACGGCAGCTACATCAACGATGAAGACATCGCGCTGATGAAGCAGCACGGGACGTATCTCGTCCCCACGGTTTTTCTCGAAGACTGGCTCTTCGCCAATTATCAGCACCTCGGCTTTACGCAAAGCATGACGGATAAAATGAATATGGTGCTGCCAATCGCCAAACAAAATATCGCCCACGCATTCAAAGAAGGCGTGAAAGTGGCTTTCGGCACCGATGCCGCCGTCTATCCGCACGGAATGAATGCCGGAGAATTCGCAACGATGGTGAAAATGGGCCTGCCGCCGCTCGTCGCGATTCAGGCGGCTACCGTAAATGCGGCCGACCTGCTCGGATGGTCCGACCGCGTGGGCACAATCGAGCCGGGAAAGTTTGCGGATCTGGTGGCCGTCGATGGCGATCCCATCGCCGATGTATCGACGCTCGAGCACGTCCGCTTCGTAATGAAGGGCGGAGAAGTGGTCAAGAATCAGCAGTAGAGGATTGTTGGAGCCGGGCGGGCGAGAAATGAGGCGTTCGCGCGGCCTTCCGGGAGAACTCTCCCCTCGTCCGGGTTCGCCCGTTTCACCAGTATGCTAAGATTGACGAGTCATTAGGCCCGTAGCTCAGTTGGCTAGAGCGCTACCTTGACACGGTAGAGGTCAACGGTTCGAGCCCGTTCGGGCCTACCACTTCTCTTTAATCCCAATGGCGTTCGTTTACATCCCGCAAGGCGCGAACACGACGGAGAGCTATACCTACGACCCGGTCGGGAACCGGCTCAGTTCGCTGGGCGTCTCGCCGTATGTCGACAACACCTCGAACGAGCTGACCTCGACCCCCAACGCGAGCTACACGTACGACTACAACGGCAACACCACCAGCAAAACAGTTTCAAGCGGAACAACGAATTACACCTGGGATTACGAGAACCGCCTGGCGAGCGCTACCCTGCCGGGCACGGGCGGCTCAATCACGTTTAAGTACGACCCCCTCGGGCGTCGGATACAAAAGGCATTCACGCAAAACTCGACCACGACGACTACCAACTACCTCTATGATGGCAGCAATGCGATCGCGGACATTGACCAGAACGCGAACGTTCTGGCCCGCTATGCTGAAACGCAGAACATCGATGAACCACTCGCTGAGCTACGTTCTGGAACCACCAGCTACTACGAGGCCGACGGGCTGGGTTCGATCACATCGCTAACCAATGGAACCGGAGCGATCGCCAACACCTACACCTACGACTCATTCGGTAACCAAACGGCCTCAAGCGGATCGATCACGAATCGATTCCAGTACACCGCCCGCGAATTCGATTCCGAAAGCGGCCTATACTACTACCGCGCCCGATACTACGATTCGAGCGCAGGCAGGTTCATGAGCGAGGATCCGGTAGGGTTTTCAGTTGGCCCTGACTTTTACACATACGTGTTGAACAATCCCACGAACGACTTAGATCCTCCTGGACTCTGGCCCGACCCTTACAAACTGTGGAAGGCGGGGCGCAAGGCTGCCCGGCAAAGCAGTTGTTGGATCAACTTCTATGCTTGCGGTTTCCATCTCGGTGACGATCGAAAGGCACTTGATTCGATGTCCGACGATGACATTATGAACACGGCTGCTGGACAAGGAAATCAAGGCGGGCTGTCAAATCAAAGTCTCAAGACTTGTTTGGCGGCCGACCAAAACTGTAAGGCCGCGCTAGAGCAGTGCTTAAAATTGGCTCTGACAAATCCGTTTCCTCCACCGTGGTGGCTTGATGAATTGATTCGATATTTCTCGACGAATTCGCCAACACCGACTCCCCCGGTCAAACGCGAATAAAAGATTCGGAAAACTAGGAGGATGGCTACATGAAGAAGTTTATGGTGACAATTCTAGGAGTCACCGCAAGTTTTGCTTTAACGATCGTAAGTGCACGAATCTTATTTCATTTTGCGACTAACGACGCTGCCCTTCGTTTTGCGGTTCGGTATGTATCTAGTCCCTTGATCGCGATCGCGGTCGGCGCTCTCGTCGGTCTACTGATCAGGGAAAAGGCACAAATCATTGCCGCACTGAGTCTCATTCCTTGGACGCTCTGGATGGTACTGACGACGAATTGGAGTGTTGCGACCTTACCGCAGATCGCAGTCACCATTGGAAGCGCCTTGGTGTACATGGCGCTGGGAATCTGCGCAGCAGCCCTCGTCGGCGGACGCATGTCATCTTCTGCTCCACGGCAGACGGCAATGTGACTAGGCGGGTGCCACACCCTTGGGGATTTTCGCTTTGAAGAGCGGGCGGGTGGCCCACCCATTGAATTAAGAATTTTCGGGTGCCCCATCTTTCGCGCCTTCCGAAAGGTGGGGACTTTGTCCTCGCCTGTTTTGGCTGGGCTGTGAAGCGCGTGTAGCGGGTACCTCGTGATTTGACTCTTGACCTATTCCGTCACTTTCGTCAACTGAAGGCAAATCAATACGGTTATGAGTTCAAACGAACCGATCGGAACGCTTAACCTACCTTGACACGGTAGAGGTCAACGGTTCGAGCCCGCACGGACTTACCACCCCGTTGTTAACCCAGCGTCAATATTCCGCGCGGCCTCGTTCATGTAAGATTACCGTCCACATCTGCAGAGTGCGAGGCTGAATGGACAAGAAAAATTTCCTATTCGTATCGTTGACCGGCCTGATCAGCGACATCGCCTGGCAAGTGTCGAAAGAAGGCCACGAGGTCCGCTACTTCATCAACGACAAGAAAGAGCGCGACATCGCCGACGGCTTCGTGGCGAAATCGAAAGACTGGGAAAAAGACAAGGACTGGGCCGACATCATCGTCTTCGACGACACGCTCGGCCAGGGCGAAAAAGCGGAGGCCTTGCGCAAGGAAGGCAAGCCCGTGGTCGGCGGAACCACGTACTGCGACAAACTCGAGGACGACCGCTCGTTCGGCCAGGAAGAGCTGAAGAAAGCGGGCGTGAACATCATTCCTTACGGCGAGTTCGAGTCGTTCGATGACGCGGTCGAGCACGTCACGCAAAATCCCGGCCGCTACGTGATCAAACCGAGCGGCGAAGCGCAGAACGTGAAACGGCGCCTGTTCGTCGGCGAGGAGGAAGACGGGCAGGACGTGATCCGCATGCTCGAAGCCTACAAAAAAGCATTCTCGGACGAGATCAAAGTGTTTCAGTTGCAGCGCCGCATGGTGGGAGTGGAAGTGGCGGTCGGCGGCTTCTTCAACGGCAAGAATTTCATCCATCCGATCAACATCAATTTCGAGCACAAGAAACTATTCCCCGGCGACATCGGGCCGCCGACCGGCGAAATGGGCACTTCGATGTTCTGGAGCGCGCCGAATCATCTGTACAATCAAACACTGCTGAAGATGGAGCCGAAGCTGGCGGAGGAAGGCTACGTCGGCTACATCGATTTGAACTGCATCGTGAATAACAACGGCATCTATCCCCTGGAATTCACGGCGCGATTCGGATATCCGACGATCAGCATCCAGCAGGCCGGCATGATCACTCCCATCGGGCAGTTTTTCTGGGACCTCGCGAACGGCGCCGACCCCAAGCTGAAAGTGCGCAGCGGATTTCAGATCGGCGTGCGAATCGTTGTCCCGCCGTTTCCCTTTGATGATGACGAGACGTTCGACTCGTTCTCGAAGAATTCCGCCATCATCTTCAAGAAGCCGCCGGCCGATGAAATCCACATCGAAGACGTGAAGCAGATCAACGGCCAGTGGCTCATCGCCGGAACTTCTGGCGTCATCCTGATCGTGATTGGAACCGGCCAGACCATGAAGCAGGCCCAGGCGCAGGTTTACTCGCGCATCAAAAACGTGCTGATTCCCAACATGTATTACCGCACCGACATCGGCGACCGCTGGGAAGAGGACAGCGACCGCCTGCATAATTGGGGCTACCTGCGCTGAAATAATTTCGAAGGCTCGCTGCCCGCTAACCTTGCCCGAGCGGCAGGAAGTATTGCGTCCCTTTCACTGGCTGGCGCAAGCGCCGCAAGAGTTCCTGCAAGTCCTGGTTGCGCTCGACGAAATCGATTTCCGAGGTATCGACGACCAGAAGATTCGAAGCGGAATAGCGAAAGAAAAAATGCTCGTAGGCGTTGGCAACCGCTTCGAGATAATCGGGTGAAATCTCGGTTTCCGAGGGATCGCCTTTTTTCGAAACGCGCTTCAGCAGCACGTCCGGCTTGGCCTGCAGATAGATCACTAGATCGGGTGCCGGGACGGACGGGGCGAGCATGTCGAAGTAGCGTTCGTAGAGCTTCAGCTCTTCGTTGTCGAGATTGATGTAGGCGAAGATCTTGTCCTTCTCGAAGAGAAAATCGCCGACGACGGGAACGGCGCTGTCCTCGAGGTGCGCTTCCATCAGCCGCCGGTGCCGCTCGTAGAGAAAATACATCTGCGCGCGAAAAGCGGCGCCCGGTTTCTCATTGTAAAATTCGGAAAGGAACGGATTGTCTTCGCAATCGAATATCCCGCGGGCGTGCATCTGCTCGGCGAGAACGCGAGCGAGCGTGGATTTGCCGACGCGAATCGGCCCTTCGACGACGATGTAACGCGGAGGTTTGAACTTGGGGCCGGTCACGGCGCGCGATTATAGCAAAGTAAAATGAAAGTACAGGCGTTCGCGGGCGAGCGTGGTTGTCGAGTGCGCCTACATCACCATTGCAGTGCGATCGCGGCAACCATGCGGCTGAGCGCATCGACGTCGCGCGTATCGATCACTTCGGCAGGCGAATGCGAGTATCGCAGCGGCCAGCCGAGCGCGACATCGACCGAGCCGAACCGCACGAACGCCGAGCCGTCGTTTCCGCCGCCGGTGGCGCCGAACTGCACCGGAATCTGGTTGGCGCGCGCCAGCTTGAGAGCTTTTTCGACGAGCGCATGCGGGACGATATTGGAATTGTCCACGGCCCGGACGACAAATCCTTTTCCGATCGCGGCGTCGCCAAATCGCTTCGATTCAAGCGGCGAATCGGAGCTCACGAACGTATCGACGGCAAAGACAATGTCCGCTTCGTGGACTTCCGCAGCAAGCCGCTTGGCGAGCGCGCCCGCACCTACCAGGCCAAGCTCTTCGCCCGTGGACCACACGAAGGTGACGTCGCGGTCCTTCAGCGGGCCGCCGAGAGACCAAACCGCCGAAACAAGCGCGGTATCCCCGACGCGGTCGTCGAAGCTGCGGCCGTTGGCGCGGGTGCCGAGCAGCGGCCGGTACGCCTTCGGAATCGTGATCGAGTCGCCCACCTTGACTCCGAGCTTTGCGACATCCTCGGGCGTTCGCGCACCGACGTCCACTCGAGCGGATTTGGCAGCATCCGGCGCCCACTGAAATTTCGGTGTGTCCCAATTTTCGGGTAGCTCGACGACGGCGTCGCGGTCTCCGGTGCCGGTGTGAACGAGCGCCGGGTGGCCGGAAAAATAGCTTTGCACTCCCCCGCCGCGCCACTCGCATTCGAGCCGGCCGTCTTTCGTGATTGACTTCACTTCGAATCCAATCTCATCCATGTGCGCGACGATCAGCAGGCGAGGTGTCTTCGAGCCAGCCGCCGCCGTGCCCACATGCAAAATCAAGTTTCCGGCGTCATCGGTCTCAGGCTTCGCCCACGCGGGTAACAAGGACCGCACGATCTCGCGAACGCGCTCTTCGTGATTGCTCACACCGTAGGCTTCGGTGAGGTGTTGCAGGACTTCGGTGGCGGAGGAAGCGCGCGCGGCGGTTTTAGTTTCGTGCTTGGCGCCGGCAGTAGAAATATTTGCGCCCAAATCGAATGGAGACTTTCCGGTTGCCCGCGCGTAGGCCGCAAGAAGCTTCACGACGCCGTCGAAATCCGCGGCATCGATCGTTTCGGCAGGCGTATCGGCCCACGCGGTCGCAATTCCGATGTGCGCCCATTTCTCCGGCAGCGCAGGGCCCGGGAGGTAGCTCGGTGGAATCACGCCAGCGGAATAATCGGCGGCGAATGGAAGTTTGTTCGCTTCGGCGAGCTGCTTGAGCTCGGCTGCGAGACCGCTGGGCGACGTATTAGCTTCGTTCGCACCCGCCAGCACTCCGCTGCCGGGTTCCTTGCGTGGAGCGCGACGCAGATTTTCCGCGCCTGCCACAGGCCCTCCGGCAAACAGCCGCCCCACGTAGATCATCTCGTCCGGCTGCATCGAGGTCAGCAGGCGCTGCAAGCCACGGGCGCCCGTGCGCTGCTGCACGACGAAAGCAATCGTCAGCGTGCCTTTTACTTTTGCCGGATCGATGCCCGCCAACACCTCGAGAAGCGCTGCCGCGCCGAATCGATCTCCCACGGCGACTCCTGCAAATTCTGCTCCGCCGAGATCGAACAGCCGGCGATTCAGCGCAATCGGGCTAAGAATGTCCACGCCCGCTTTTCGAGCTTCGTCCGCGGAGGATGCTCCGATATCGATGTACATTTCGTCGAGGTCGCTCGACTTCGGCGGATTCACCCGGCCGGGTGCCAGATGCACGGACAGGCCGGCGACAACTCCATCGAGCCAGCCGCCCGCCGATGTTCCGATCTTTACCGGTTGCGCGGAATACAGCTCGTTGTACATCGGAGTGAGTCCGCTCTGCGGCAATCGCTGGACGCGAAGAAATCCGTCGTCGGTGATGGCGCTCACGACGAAACCCGGCTCGTCGATGCCAGTGACGAGCAGCCGGTGCGGCGCGCCGCTTCCTAGTGTGACGACGATGTCGCCGAGATTATCCACATCCGGATGAAATGCCGCGAGCCGCGAGCTGATTGCATCGCCCAGCGGCTTTTCGTAGCCCGAGATCGCCGGGACCTCTTCGAGAGATTTCAAGTTCGCCAAACGCAGCTCTTCGGCCTGTCCGCCCGAACCCGACTGTGCTCGCACGAGCGAAGGGATGGATAAAACAAGAAACGAAAACAGGGTGCAGAGCGTTGCCGCGCGGCGGTATTTCATTCCGATTCCTCAGACGAAAATTTCAACCGTCAATCCAGGTAGATATTCTAGATGGTTCAAAGGCCGCTCAACTGCTCGATTTCAGCCGACTTGGAGACCACCGGGCAAACTCTACGACGCACGCGTCAATTCCGCGATCAACTCTTCGCGACGGCCAAGCGCCATGGAATCCACTCGATTCAATACCAGTGAGTAGATCGCCCAAGCCGCCATCGCAAGTACCAGGAAAATCGCTGTCGCTAGCCCAACTCTCCCGTACGCTCGCGCGGCAAACAATATGAGCGCGGCCAAACCGGCCACGGCGATCTGCACCCCGAAACTTGCGAACACGGTCGTGTTGGACGCCCGCTGGCGACCGAAAGTTCCGTAGTCGATTTTCTTTGGCGAGGATATCGAGAGCAGGTTGCCTACCGCAAGATTCACTGGCAGCGCAAACAGAATTCCCGCCACCGTAGCGATGGCGATGTCGAAGCCCGGCGGCCGATAGAAAACGCAGACACCGATCCACACGAAGATTAGTTCGAGCGCCAGAATTCCGGTGTGAGCCAAGTTTTTCGCCAGCATCACTTCGCCGAAGCGGACCGGCGCCGTGAAGAAGATCTGGACGCCTCCCCCGTCGGCGCCTAAATTGTTGTACACCAGGTTCGTCAAAACCAGCAGCGCGTATGCGGCGCCGACCGGAAATGCCAGATCGGACGAGCCGCCCAGCAGGCCGCTGGAAGATCTGCCGGAGGGAGACGCCGTGAGCCGGAAGATGAAAAGCACAAACACCGGCATGATCAGCGTGAACAGCATGGGGCCGCTGCGGGACAGATATCGAATTTCCTTTTCGAGTATCGATGCGACGGAACTCGACAGCCAGGGCAGATTCCAGCCAAGCCGTTTCACTTGGCGCCCCGATGCACCCGCCACGGAAGCCGCCGCTTCACTCAAATTCTCCCCAAGAAACTGCGCCCGTAGCCGTAGATTCAGCATCCAGAAAATCGCGAGGCAATAGGCGCACAGAAACCCCACGGCAGCCACAGCGCCCGCGAAATTGCCGTGCACGCCGCGCGCAATCGCAGCCGCCGCCAGACCGGGCGGAAAGTAGAATTGAATGGGCAGCACTTGGTGCGCCAATTGCCACGCTTGCGGATGCGCGCGATCGCCGTAGCGATTCATCAGCGGGCCAATCAGCTGAAAGCTGATCACGAAGAGCAGAAAAAATACCCCGAGAATTTCCCGCGTGCGGCGCTGCGCCAGCCAGCGCTCCACCCAGGAAAAAATCATCCGGCCCAGCAGAATATTCAAGGCTGCAAACGCGAGGAGCGCCGGCGCCGCCCAGAAAAGCAGGCGCGGCTTGGCAATTCCGATCCCTGTAAGAACTCCAACCAGCCACAGCGACCCAAGCGCCGTCGCTGGCTCGAGCGATCCGTACACCACGCGGATCAGAAAAAACGCGGGATAGTTCAGAGGGAAGCGAAGCAGATTCGACGAATCAAAATTCTCGGTGAACGCGGTCGCAACAACCGGGAAAAGCTGCCAGAACAAGAAAATCGGCCACAAAAGCGCGGCCAGCCATTCGACTTCGCCGTGCGAAACGAGATACCAAGCGCCCGCGGCGGATCCAAACATCCCTCCGATCCCGCCGACCGCGAAGCCCAGAGTGATGAAAATATGCGAGACCAGCTCGAGCCGCCCGCGGAGCGTGCGCAGAGAATTGAAGAAAAGCTGCCAGCGAACCCGGGCAATGGCAGCAAGCTGTGCTCGAGTGCCGGGCGACAACGTCAGCTCAGCCACGAAAGTTCCTGCTCGGCGGGGCGCTCACCACCTACGATGCGAAGAAAGATTTGCTCGAGCGTCAGCTTCTCTCCCGCGCCGTCCGCTGTTGCGGGTCCGGCGGAGCCTTCGCCCGCCGGCCCTGCCGCCGCAGCCTGCGCTTCCACGCCGGCGCGCAATTCTTCCAATGAGCCCTGTGCCACCAGGCGTCCCCGATGGATGATCGCCAGATGGCTGCACAGCCGCTCGACAATTTCGAGCACGTGCGAGGTAAGAAAAATCGTGGCGCCGCGCGAAATCATTCGCTGCAGCATCGCTTTCAGGGTTCCGGAGGCAATGGCATCGACGCCCTCAAATGGCTCATCGAGGAACAGAATTTTCGGGCCGTGAATGACGGCGGCCGCCAGAGCGAGTTTCTTCTGCATTCCGTGCGAGTAATCGGTGACGAGCTTTTTCGGCTGGTCCGCCAGTTGCATGAACTCCAGCAGCTCGACGGCGCGTTTCGCGGAGGTCTCTCGATCGAGTCCGTACATGCGCCCGACGAAGTTCAAATACTCGGCGCCCGTCAGCCGTCCGAAAAGCGCCATGCCTTCGGGTACGACGCCGATCTGCCGCTTCACTTCGATCGCGTTCTTGACGAGATCGAGTCCCAGGATTCGCATGCGCCCGGCGCTCGGCGCAAGCAAGCCGGTCAACATCTTGATCGTCGTCGATTTTCCCGCGCCATTCGGCCCCAGAAATCCGAAAAACTGGCCCGGCGCCACGCGCAGATTCACATCCTGCACGGCAACCAGCGCGCCGAACCGGCGCGACAATCCTTCCGTCGAAATCGCAGCGTCGTCCATTTGGTTTTCGACTCTAGCACACACCCGGAATTGCTCGAAAGCAGACGCCTTCACTGATGGTAGTACCCGTGGGGAAGGGCGGGGGTTTGCCCTGCGTGCTTCATCAATCAGTCGCGGGCCCGGATCTCTTGTGTTGAATTTCGGATCGACGTTTCCGAGAAGCTTTCGTCTTTTTCCTCTTGGTCTAAGCTTCGCAGAAATATGGGAACAGCGACAAAACTCGCGACGAAGACGACGGTCATCAGCAGAACTCCCAGCGGCAGGGAAAATGTAGGGAGCTCCACGAGCGCCAGGAAAAGGAAGCCGACGGACAAGCCGAGACTACACAGGACCAAGAATTGCGCTCGGTATCTGAGTCTGCGCATGACGCAGGCCAGCAGGAGAACACCCGCCGCGCCAACCGCCGCCACCGCGAATAGTGTCATCATGACAATACTTCAGACGCCTCCTGGAGGATTCCGAATCAACTACTGGATCCGAGGGTACTCCTTTACATCTGGGAAGTGGACAAATCCAAGTATTGGACAGCAGGGACTATAAGCGCGGTAAGACTCCTCGAACTCATTTCTCAGTTCAGGCAAACTTCGTCCCCTACTGTCTCCTCCAGCCACAACACGCGGACACTTGGCGGCGCTAAGCCACGCAACACTAATCCGCGTGGACAAGTCCGCGTTTCAGGGCAATGCGCGCCGCTTCCGTGCGGCCGTTTGCGCCGAGCTTGGCGAGTATGTGGTTCACATGGCCTTTAACGGTGCCTTCGCTCACGAATAAAGTGCCTGCGATTTCTTTGTTGCTTTTTCCGCCTGCCATCAATCGTAGTACCTCAATTTCACGGCTGCTGAGTTCGGGACCTTTCATTCGTTCGGCGAGCTTCGCCCCGATTGTTGGCGGAATGTAGTTTTTCCCGTCGTGAACGATTCGAATGCAATGGATCAAGTCCTCGAGCCGCGTGTCCTTCAGCAGATAGGCGCGCGCACCGGCCCTCAACCCGCGATACACGTCCTCATCACCCTCAAACGTAGTCAAGATAATGATTCGTGCGGCGCTGAACCGTTCGCAAATGGCTGCGATCGCCTCGACGCCATCCATCTGGGGCATCCGCAAATCGACGAGCGCCACGTCCGGTATGTGCCGCGCGAACAAATCCACGGCCTCTCTTCCGGTGGCGGCTTCGCAAACAACCGTCATATCCGGCACGCGATTGAGCGACGCCACCAGGCCTTCGCGTACCACCGGGTGATCGTCGGCGATCATGATCCGAATTGAGTTCTGCTTATGAATAATTCGCTCCGGCCTTCTTAGAATGAGCGAGGGCCAGGAGAACATGGACGGTCGTGCCCGCACCGGGCTTGGTGAGGATCGTTAGATCGGCGCCGACTCGGTCCGCTCGCTCCTGCATACTAATCAATCCGAAGCCGCGACTCAACGTGCTGACATGGGGATCGAAGCCGGCGCCGTTATCCTCGATGGTGAGCTGGACGTCGCCTGGATTCAAGGCCAGCCGCACGTTAATGAGGCTACTTCCGGAGTGCTTCATGGCATTGGTGATCGCTTCCTGCGAGATGCGCAGGAGATTGCTCTCGACATCCGGAGACATCGGATGCGGATCGCCGGCGGAGGAAAACTGGATGCGAATGAGGGATTCACCAGACAGCTGCCGCACGAGGTGGCCAAGGGCCGTTGAAATGTTTCCATCGCGGAGCAATTGCGGCCGCAGGCCTTGCACGGAGCGGCGCGCTTCGGCGAGTCCGACGCGAGCGAGTGCGATTGCAGACTCCAGGTGAGCGCCCAGCTCGGGGTGATGGCCGTTGAGCACTTGCTTGGCAGCTTGCAGCTGGATCAGGATTCCGGTGAATCCCTGCGCGAGCGTGTCGTGGATCTCGCGGGCCATCCGGTTTCGTTCTTCGGTGATGGCGGCCTTGCGCGCCTGCTCCGCCAAGCGCGTCAGTTGAAGTGCGAGAGTCGCTTGCTGTGCCAGGCCCTGCGCGACCTCCAATTCCACCGAACCGAACTGGCGAAGCTGAGCGAAACGCACGACGATCGAACCAATCGTCTTATCGCCGAGAATCAGCGGGATTCCGAGAAGAGCCTTAACGCCTTGCTCGCTTAGATATTTTCTGGCGGTTTCGTCGAGCGCCTTGCTCGTCTCCACCTCGTGCCACACCGGCCGCCCAAGACGAAAAACTGCGAGTGCGAACAGATCCTGCCGCGACAAAAGCAGCGTCTGCCCGGCGAGGCGGTGGCCAGAGTCTAGGCCGCTCACGAGACGCCCGTCCTTGTAAACAAGGTGCAGCTTCGCCGTCTCAGCGTCGCGATCCCGCAGCCAGAGAGTAGCGACTGAACCTTCCAGCACCTGGGTGATCACGGTAAGAACGTGGCCCAGCACGTCATTCATTTCGGGCTCGGTGGCGAGAATGTCGAGGGTCTGCTTGAGCGCTTGGTTGGCACGAGCAAGTTCGGCTGCGCGGTCAGTAGCTGCGAGGGCTCTTTCCTCGAGAATAGCGACCTGGCGCGAGCGCTCGGCGAGTTGTGTGAGTTGCACTGCCAGGCTCGCCTGTTGGGCAAGTGCCTGTGCCAGCTCGATTTCAGCTGTCTGAATTGGCCGCCGCTCTTTCACACGGATGCTCAGCGTCCCGACCAGCTTGTTGTGAACCATCAGAGGGACGAGGAGCAGGGTGTGAATCTCGTCAGCGAGCATTCGACGTCGCCCGGCCTCGTCAAGTTCGTCCGAACTTGCTACGTCTAGCACCACAGGCTGCCTGCATCCGCCGTCTTGGGCTCGCCATCGCTCTGCCGTCCGCGCGATGTGCCGCGCGTGCAACGCCGACGGATCGTCAATATCCGAGCCCCGTGTGATCTGCCCATTGTGATACCTCATGTGCAATAGCGTGCTGTTGCTGACGAGATCGATGAGGTGAAGTCCCGACGAGGTGACATTGAGCTGCTCAGTGATTGCCTTTAGGACGTGGCTCAGCGCGGTCTCGAGCATAGGTTCGGTCGCCAGCAGCGCGAGGGTTCGGTTCAGTGCGGAGATTTGGCCTTTGGCAAGTGCTTCCGCTTGCTCGCGCATCTCTTTTTCGGACCGCTTCTGTTCGGTAAGGTCAACGACAAACGTCACACAATCTGTTCGAGATCCCTCCAGAAATGCTGAGGCGACGAGCACGGGGACTCTCGACCCGTCCTTCCGTATGTATTCCTTCTCGATCGGCTCGAATGCTCCCGTGGCCTTCAGCTCGCTTATATTGGCTTCCGCCTGAGACTTATATTCGAGGGGTGTGATATCAATCCAGCGCAGCCGGCCCGATTGCACGTCTTCCGTCGTATGACCCAGCATTTCGAGGAATTTATCATTGGCGTCTACGATCCCGCCTCCGACGTTTGTGTACGTCACCCCGATCAAGTTTGCATCGAAGAGCCGGCGATAGCGCGTTTCGCTTCGGCAAAGGGTCTCCGCTTCCTTCTTGAACTCCGTAATATCAACGGAGTACCCGAAATATCCGTCGAATTGCCCCAGCCGATCATTCGCAGGAACTGCGGTAACGAGAAACCAGCGATACTCGCCCAATCGACTCTTCATTCGCAGCTCGATTTGCTGCCGAGCGGCCGGGTCTCCTCCGGTAGGCGATAGGCTTGATACACGGTCCACGTCGTCCGGATGAAGCGTCCCTTCCCACCCCCCGGCAAGAACCTCTTCCAGAGTTTTGCCCAGGAACTCCAAACCGGTCCGGTTTTGGAACCTACAGAGCCCTTGCGCATCGGTCAGCCAGACAGGGAACGGAAGGGAATCAAGATAATCGAGAAGGTTTTTCCCGTCGACGTCGCGGGTCAGGTTCGACCTGGGGTCTATGCCACGCACTTCGCACCGCCAAACCGAGTAGAGAGACGAATAAACTTAATAAAGCCGAGTGTGGGAAATCGAAACATGCTGAGGTTTGGAGCGCCCCCGGTCCAGTGGCTCAGTCGTCCCATCAGGCGGATTCTCTCATAAATTCGATGACTTCGCAGTAGAGGGAACGCGTCAAGACGGAATCGACCGGGTTCTCGTGCCGAAATGGGCCCGCTCAGAGCTGATTACATATCGAAAGGTACGGTCCGATACAGGCCATTCGACATACCAAATCGTACGCCTAATTGCGCCAGCAAAAAATACACTAAGACGAGTTGCAACCCGCTGATTCCAATGTATTTTCACTGTGGATATGCGCACCTCTCTCGCCTTTCCCGAAACTGTTGTTGTGCTTAGAGGCGAGATGTCTTCACCGCTCTCCGCCGGTCTGCATACGCGTTCACGTGAATCGCGCGCAGGAATCAAAATCAGGAGGCACGGATGAATTCTCCTTTGATAACAAAACGGGTCAACCGGATCGTTGCGAGCGTGCCGGCGCTTTTGTTCCTTCTGGCTGCAATGCTTCCCAGCCCGAAGCCGGCGAATGCGATTCCTGCTTTCGCGCGCAAGTATGGGCTGCCGTGCTCTGCGTGTCACATCGGCTGGCCGGAACTCAACAACTTCGGGCAAGTATTCAAGGACAACGGCTATCAGATGATGAACGAGCGCGACTCTCCGATTACGCGCGATCCATCCTACTTCCCGATTACGGTCCGAATTACGCCGCAATGGCATCGCGAGAGCGCGGGCAATCAGATTGTGGATGATTCCAGCGAAGGTGGCTTCCATCCCGGAACCTTAAGTACGACAGGATTCGACCTCTCCGGAATGGATCTATGGTTTGCCGGCACGATTTACAAAAATATCTCTTTCAGCGCTCTCCCGTCATCCGATGAAAACGCCCAGTTCCACTTCGAAAATGCGTTTGTGCGTTTCGACAATCTGCTGAACTCTCCCTGGTTAAACGTCAAAGTCGGAAAATTCGAACTCGATCTCCCCGTTTCAGAGAAGCGGTTGGTGACGCTTTCGGGTAACGGCGGTTTCTACTATATCTATCACTTCTCGCCGTTTGGAGATCAGAACCCGTTTGGTGGGATCGGGGACAATCAACTTGGCGTAGAGCTAGCCGGACACAGCGCGAACAGCTACACCCGCTATGCATTTTCGGCATTGAGCAGTGTGGACGGAAATCCGGGATTGGTGCTTTCCAATGGCCAGCCTGCCGGTCGAACCTTCGATTATTACGGCCATTTCGAGCAGGCCTTCAATACTTTCGGGAATGGGTTCATGAAGGTCGGAGCTTATGCTTACTTCGGATTCGCGCCGACGTTCTACCAGACTTCGGATGAAACTCCGATATATGGAAAGGGCAACGAGCCGTTCTACCGCGCCGGACTTGAGTGGAAGTGGTATTTCAACAAGTGGCTGGTAAAGGGCGTTTATTTGCATGGTTACGATAACGCCTTCCTGGCAAACGGCGTCGCATCCAACTCCGGACCGCTGCCAGAAGGTGACCGTGCGGCCAAGTGGAACGGCGGATTCGTCGAAGGCCAATACATCGTCTCCCCACAATGGCTCATCATCGGCCGCTGGGAGACGGTTCACATGGCCCAACAAATCAGCTCGGACATCCCGGGGAACCTCGGCAATCTGAACGCATTTACGATTGCGAGCCGCTGGTATCCATTCATGTTCAGCCGCGCCGGTTTGGCGCTGCAGCAAGAGTATTCCTGGGTGCGGTCGAACGGAGTAACCAACCAGGGCGGAGGATTCCTGAGCCTGTGCGGGGATGCGGCGTTGTCCTCCACCTGCAAGATCAACAGCAGCAGCATCATGTTCGGCTTTGACTTTGACTTCTAAAGGAGCGAGGTGCGCATGGCCCTATCAAAGAGAATCACGCGAAGTTTGATGTTGGGGGCTTTCGGTGTGGCACTCGCGATGCCGAGCGTCGCTATTGCTCAGGACACGGGCGCCCACGTGAACGGCTTGACCGGAAACGCAGACGAAGGCAAGAAGGACTACCGGAGATGGTGCGTCGGTTGTCACGGCAAGGAAGGCAACGGCGAGGGGGAGAACGCTCCGTATCTCGATCCCAAACCGCGCGATTTCACAGAGGCTCTCTTTCGCTGGCGCTCCACTCCCACTGGGACTCTGCCGACCGATCAGGATTTATACGACACGATAACGCGCGGCGTGGTGGACACTCTAATGCCCACGTGGCGGCCTCTCACACCCCAGACGCGAGTGGATCTGGTTGCCTACATCAAGACCTTCTCTCCCAAATGGCAAACCCAGAAGGCCGGCACGCCCATCACGATTCCGGCGGAACCTCCGCAGTCCATCGATAGCGTCCTTCACGGCAGGCAACTCTTCGATCAGATGCAGTGCTGGAAGTGCCACGGACCGGAGGGCCGCGGCGATGGCCCATCCGCGATAACGCTCACTGACGACAAAGGCGAGCCGATTCGCCCCTACAATTTCCACGACGGCACGCGCTTCCGCTGCGGTGAAACGAACCAGGATCTCTACAAGATCTTCATGACCGGCCTGGACGGAACGCCGATGCCCTCGTTCGCCGATTCGCTCAAACCGCAAGACGCCTGGGATCTGGTCCACTTCCTGAGAACTCTTCAGCCGAACGTGCCGTCACAATCGCAGACCGTGTGGCTGGACTATGTGAAGACACATCAGGGTCAGATCAAGCCGATGGGCGCTGAGTCGGCCGGACAATAGCTTTCTTAGGGCGCGCTGCAAGATCAGTTGCAGGAACGCGATTGCGGGCGATGTAGGAGTTGCTAAAGGGGAGTCATTATCATGCGAACGAAATTCTTCATGCTTCTGGTTGTATTTGGATTGGCTGGCTCGGCACTAATCGTCACCGCCGCACGGCCGGCGGGATCGGGTACGATTACAGGGAAGGTAAACTACACCGGTACGCCCCCGAAGATGAAGCCGATTGACATGTCGAAGGAACCTGTTTGCGCGAAGGAGCACAATCCACCGATCAAGACGCAGGATGTGGAATCCGGACCTGGCGATTCGTTGAAAGACGTCGTCGTGTTCATATCCGTCGGTGATCAGGGATCCACGCCCGCCACCGCCGCGGTTAGGTTCGATCAAAAGGGCTGCGAGTACATACCGCATGTTTTGACGATGCAGGTCGATCAGCCGCTGCAGATCTACACCAATGATCCCGTCGCTCACAACATCCATCCGATGCCCAAGCAAAATTCTGAGTGGAACAAATCGCAGCCTCCCGGCTCGCCGCCGATCGATACGAAGTGGGACAAGCCCGAATTTATTCCTGTAAAGTGCAACATTCACCCCTGGATGCACGGTTACTTCGTGGTTCTCAAAACTTCCCATTACGGGCTAACTGGCGAGGATGGAACTTACACCATCACAGGTGTGCCTCCCGGGAAATACACCCTTACCGCTTGGCAAGAGCACATGGGCCTTCAAACCCAGGAAGTGACCGTCGGCGCCGGCGAAACGAAAGCGAACTTTACTTTCAAAGCGCTGCCGTACTAGAGCGGTTTTGCGTCGGAAAGTGGGCCTCGTGATGCCGTCGGCTCGCGAGGCCCGGACTTTACCGTCGAACTGAAGTACTCCCCACGTCTGTGGAGGCGGTTCATATGGGAAAGGTGTTCGCTGTCGCACTAATCATCATCACAATCGCATCTGTCTATCCGATCATTGCTCACACTTGGTGGCCGCCGCCGCCGATTTCGACGACGGGTCCAAGTGTCGATCACCAGATGGACGAAACCATGTTGGGCACCGGCGTCCTCTTTATCTCTTCTCAACTGATTCTGGCGGGATTTGTTTGGGCATTCGGTGGCCGGAAGGGAAAAATCAAATCATGGCCGGGAGGCCCCAAGCCGGTAGTAGCATTTGGAATTATCATTGTGGGGCTCGAGATTCTCAGCCTTACGTTCGTGGGTTCTGGCGTTTGGGCCGCGATGTATATGGCTCCGCCGAATGCGCACGCGTTGCATGTGGACGTCCAAGCCGAGCAGTTTGCCTTCTTCTTCCGCTACGCCGGCCCCGACGGAATATTCGGAGGAATCCATCCCGACAAAATCAGCGACGCGACCGGTAATTATTTTGGGCTCGATCCTGAATATGACGTCGCCGCGCGGGACGACATCGTAGTGGGCAGCTTGACGGTTCCGATTAACACGCCAATTCTGCTCACGCTGCATTCCAAAGACATGATTCACAATTTTTACGTGCCGGAGCTGCGCCTCCAGCAGGATATCGTTCCCGGCCTCGATATTCCGCTCCACTTCACGGCTACAAAGACGGGACATTTTGAAATCGTTTGCACGCAGCTTTGTGGACTGGGCCATTACTCCATGCGGGCTTTCTTGGATGTGATGTCGCAGTCGGATTATGACAACTGGCTGAAGCAGCAGTCCGGAGATTAATCGCCCGCGCAGGGCGCCGCCCGCGCGCGGACGGTCCCGGCGATGGATGCCATCTTGTGAGGCTTGCCGATGAATGAGACGTCCGCTCAACCAGAAACACACCATCTATCGCCGCCGACTAGCTTTATTCGAAAACATGTCTTCAGCCTCGACCATAAAGTCATCGGCCTGCAGTACTACGGGCTCGCCCTCGCGGCCGTATTCATTGGAATGGTTCTGTCGTGGTTGTTCCGCATCCACCTGGGCTGGGCGAGTGCGGCCATTCCTGGCCTTCAGCATTTATCGCCGAACGGAGCACCTGGCGGTGTGATCACCCCCGAGTACTATCTCTCCCTGCTCACCATGCACGGCACCATCATGATCTTCTTCGTGCTCACCAACGCGCCGTTTGCGGGCTTCGGAAACTATTTTCTTCCGATCCAAATCGGCGCAGAAGACATGGCGTTTCCCCGATTTAACATGATGTCGTTCTGGATCACATTTGTCGCTTTCCTCGTGCTTATGGCCGCCTTCTTTGTTGCCGATGGCCCTCCGATTTCCGGCTGGACTTCCTACGCGACGCTCAGTTCCGTTGGTAAGGACGCAGGACCCGGTGAAGCAATGGGCCAAAACCTCTGGGCTGTTTCCATCGCGCTCTTCTGCATTGGGCAGCTGCTGGGCTCACTGAACTTCATAGCGACGACCCTCGATCTGCGTACGAAGGGCATGACTCTCGCTCGAATGCCCCTCTCCACGTGGGCCTGGTTTATCACTGCCTGCATCGGCTTGCTAGCGTTCGCCGATCTGCTTCCCGCTTGCATCCTTCTCATCCTGGATAGAACGGCCGGAACGAGTTTTTTCACGCCCGCTGGACTAGTGGTAAGCGACACTTTGCAGCCTCATTCCGGAGGCTCGCCTCTCCTCTGGCAGCACCTCTTCTGGTTCTTCGGCCACCCGGAGGTTTACATCGCAATCGTCCCGGGCTTCGGGATCGTCTCCCACATTCTTCCGGCATTTACGCGCAAGCCTCTGCTCGGTGGAATGCGCGTGATGATCGGTTGCATGATCGCGATTGGGTTCCTCAGCTACATGGTTTGGGGTCATCACATGTTCGTAAGCGGAATGAATCCATTCTCCGCAATTTTGTTCTCGGTGCCCACCCTGATCATCACGATTCCCGCAACCGTCGCAACGCTGATGTGGATAGGCTCGATTTACGGAGCGAATCTGCGCTTTACTTCGGCCTCGTTGTTCTGCCTCGGTTTCATTTCGGTATTCATCAGCGGCGGAATCAGCGGATTTTTCCTGGCGCAGCCCAGCCTGGACAGCTACCTCCATGCGACCTACTTCGTCGTCGCCCACTTTCACTTTGTTATGGCGGTGGCGGCAATCTTCGGAATCTTTGCAGGCACCTATTTCTGGATGCCCAAGATGATCGGCCGCATGATGAACGAGACCCTTGGCAAGATCCATTTCTGGCTCACGTTCATCGGTGTCTACCTCATCTTCATGCCGATGCATTACTTGGGGCTTGCGGGTAACGTCCGGCGCTACGCCGCCTTCACCGATAACTACATGATTCCTCTCATTCCCGTTCACAAATTCATCACGATTGCCGCGCTTTTGACGGGCGCGGCTCAATTTATTTTCTTCTACAATCTCATTCACACTCGCTGGTGGGGCCCCCAAGCTCCCGACAATCCGTGGGAGGCTACCTCGTTAGAATGGTCCACCACCTCTCCGCCGCCTTTCGATAATTTTGGCGGTCGGCACATGGTCGTTCATCAGACTCCTTATGAGTACAGCGTTGAGGGTGCCGGGACCGACTACATCATGCAGACTGCGCCCGATTCGGTGACCAAGACCTAATCGGCCGCAAAAGGCGATCATGTCGACGATAACCTACACCCGCCCCGAACCCACCGCAGCACGCCTCGGGCCAGCGATGCCCGCTGCCGCGAAGGGAATCCCCTCGCAGACGGGCATCTGGGTAGCCGTCTCCGCGATCGCCATGTCTTTCGCTGCGCTCACCAGCGCTCTCGTCGTTCGCGAAGCTTCTGGCTCGGACTGGCATCGTTTCGTACTGCCTCGAATCCTCTATCTCGACACGATGATTCTAATCGCCAGCAGTTACACGGTTGAATTGTCGCGTAAACAATTCGACGCCCAATCGGAGAATTCCGCCGCCACTCGCGCTACGGGCCTCCATTGGCTCTATGTGACGCAGACGCTTGGCCTACTGTTCGTCGCCGGCCAGTTCCTTGCGTGGCGAAGCCTAGCGGCTCGAGGCCTCTACCTCGCGACGAGCCCAACCAGCTCGTTCTTTTACGTGCTCACGGCCATGCACGGCTTGCACTTGCTCGGAGGCGTCCTCGGCCTGTTCTACGTGGGTTCACGGCTGCGCAGCCGCGCGCGCAACGCGCTCACGAGCTTGGGCACCGCCGCCGTATACTGGCATTTCGTGGATCTGTTGTGGATCTATCTCCTGATGGTGATCGCGATTCGGATGTGAGCAGATTACGGGAGGCGTTGTGAGTGATGCAGGGTTGACAATGGGAGCAGGGCACGGCGCCCTGCTGGAGGACTCGCCCTACGGAATGCAGTCGAAAAAGCTGGCGATGTGGTTGTTCATCGCCTCTGACGCCGTCACGTTCACCGTGGCCCTCGTAGTTTACGGCTTTCTTCGCGTCGGCAGCCCGGACTGGACTCGGCCGTTCGAATTCTGGCCCAGTATCGCCAACGGCCTCGTGATGACGTTCGTCCTCCTCTCGAGCAGCCTCACCATGCTGGTCGCCGTCCGCTCCGCCAAAGCGGGCGACAAGTCCAAATCCATCCGCTGGCTCGCTTTCACCATGCTTCTCGGAATCATTTTCGCCGCGCTCCATCTTCGCGAGTGGTTCCACATGTTCGGCGACGGCTGGCGCATGTTCCGGAATCCCACCGGTGGCACGGTTGAATTTGGCGCGGCGTTTTTCAGCGTCACCGGACTTCACCTGCTCCACGTCATTTCCGGTGTCGTCGCTATCGCCGTGATTACGTGGGGCTACAATCGTGGTCGCCTCGATTCGAATCACGTCGAAACGACCAGCCTCTACTGGCACTTTGTCGATATCGTCTGGATGTTCGTGTTCCCGCTGATGTACTTAATGAACGCTCGCTGAGAATTTAGAAGAGGGGAGATTCGAATGGCATCCGATCGCGAACCGGGGATGAAGACCTACGTCGGCATCTGGGTGGGCTTTCTCGCAATCGTTGGCATCGAGGTTGTAATCACGTATCAGCATCCCGAGACGAAGGCACTCCTCTTCGCGCTGTTGATTCTCGCGTTTATTGAGGCGATGATCGGGCTGCTCTATTTCATGCACATGAAGTACGAACGCAAAATCCTTTTCTGGACGTTTGTGCCCATCACGATGTTTGTCTTGTTCATGATGGATCACTTCTGGGCCGACGCGTTCCGCCTGTTTCGCTTGCGCTTGCTCCAATGAACGGAGGATGGCTAGATGGATGGATGGATCGGCAGGCCGGTGATATGATTCCGAGGATGACACTCATGTCGCTCAAGCGAGCTGCAGTAGCGATCGCCGTGCTTCTAAGCCCTTCCGCGCTTGATGCCCAGGGCTGCGCGATGTGCTATCAGAGCGCCGCGAGTTCCGGTTCGCAGTTCATCCAGGCTCTTCGACACGGAATCCTGATCATGTTTTTCCCGCCCATCCTGATCATGGCCGCGATCTACTATGCTGCCTACCGTAAGCGAAACCAGTTCAATACCGTCGAGGGTGGGACGAGCACCGAGAATGCTTACGGAGAGGATGTTCCGCCCGAGTGGACTCTCGCGGACGATACATATCTTCGCAAACTTGTAGAGAACGAACAGTAGGGAATCGAACCGGTTGGTTCCTTGGGACTACACGTCGATTGACAAGTTTCCGCGCGATTTCGCTGGTTTCGATTCTCTTGTTTGCAGCTTCTTCAGTCTCCGCGCAGATTTACCACGATCCACACAAGAAAACGACGGTCGGCTTTTCTGTCGATCTCAACACCCCGCCCGATACCGTTACCCAGATTGTAAAAGGCGTAGCGAGCGACACCGTTATCCGTGGCACCTCTATGTACTCGAAAGACGTCGAAATCGATGACGCCGAATTCGCAAAATCCTCCACCGTGCTTCCGCCTGCCGGCGGCACTGGCCAGGTCTTTTACAAGGTCAAATCCAAGGTCATTTCACCGGCGCATTTTCCTGCGGCCGGCGATATTGGCATCCTCACGATTCGTTATGTCGTCGAGCCGCTTACTCCGGAGCGCACCCACTTGGCGATCGATGCCGTTTTCGTTACGGACGCCGGCCATCATCTCTACGCTTCCGATGGGAGCGTCGAAACAGCGGAATATTCCGAAATCATCACTCAGATAAAAGCTCTGGAGGCTCCGAAAGTCCGGCATCGCACCCAGCAGTCCATTGCCGATTCCGGCCCAGATACGCTGGGACTTCAGAACACCCTCGCGGATGAACAGTCGCGCCTCGCCGACGCCAAAGCTGCCGAACGGAAATTGCAGGAGCGGGTCAAACAGCTCCAATTCAATACCGAGGGGCGCGTGCGCGGACAGGCGGTCCCACTCAAAGCCTCTCCCTACGACCACGCGTCCACCGTTCTGACCCTCGACAAGGGATTGACGGTCACCGTGCTTACGACGACAAAATATTGGTATCGCGTCCGAACCGCCAAGGGCGATGAAGGTTGGATCTACTACGTGTTCCTCGAGCCTCTATCGTGATCTCGCGCTTCATCGTTCGCAGCGTCGCAGTGCGGCGTGTCCGTGTTCAGCGTGGATTTCGAGTTGCCTTATTCGCGTTCGCTTTCTTTGCCTCTCTCCACTCCGGCCCTCGCGCTCAGGACGCGGAGGCCACCGACCGCGTTTACAAGCATACGAAGGTTGAAGTCGAACAGGCCCTGCAGGCGCTGCAGGCCTTCGCCACCAACCGTCTCCCGGTTCTCGACGGTTTCGTCAGCGCGAATGCGTCCACGCTCACCAAGTTTGAAAACCCACACTACCAGTTTCGAATCGACGTCGAATCGCAAGGGGCCGGCCAAACGCTCGTTTCCATCAGCGCGAAGATCACCGCTTGGTCGGCGGAGGCTGATGCGGCGCGCGCTCAGTACGTCGTCGTTCCTTCCAATGGGCGCCTTGAGCAAGACATGCTCGACCGGCTGAGCGTTTTCCTAGAGAAAGGAAATGCCGGCCGGTCCGACGAGTCGTCAGCGCACGGAATGGGTTCATCAGAAGCCTCGGCAAGACCCGCACCGGCCAGTACGGCCAGCGCCGGAAGCTCGTCCGGTTCGCCGCGTCTAAACGGTTCGCCCGCTCCCGCAGCAAGAGCGGCGACCGCTACTCCTTCGCCAAAAACTTTGCCGCGCGTGAATACCGCCGATCCGGCCGCTCTCGCAGGTGAAATTGCATCTGTTCAAGCCCAGCGGCAATCCTCCGAGCTCAATCAGCGGAAGCTGCAGCAGCAAATATCAGAACTCGAAGCCAACGCTAGCACGCAAAAATACCTCTCGAATCTCGCGGTCATAAAATCTCCCCAGACAGCCGTTTTCCAGCAAGATGACGACACCTCAAAGGTGCTCTTCCGCGCTGACCCCGAGGACGAATTTGAAGTCATCGCCGCCAAAGACACCTGGGCACACGTGCGTCTTGAAAATGGCGCCGACGGCTGGCTTCGCTCCTCGCAGCTCCAGCCCACTCAGGAAGTGGACGATGCCGAGGACGCAGCCGCGGCGCTCAACTTCACGACTCCCAATCAGGAGATCAAACCCTTCGCCGGCGATTGGGCGCCGCTGAAAAGGAAGCTGGCCCTGTTCGTGTTCGCGCAGCCAAGCCGCGCGATTCCCGATGCAATCCTGGGCCAGAGCCAGTTCCAATTCGCGAAGCACATTTTTACAGAAGGCTATCGCGAAGCGACCCACTCCGAGCAGTCGATGTCCGGCGTAGTCGTCGTTTTTCTCGGAAACAAAGGAGGAGTCGCCGCAGCCACTCTGGCGGACATTCGCCGCTGGCGCGATGGCGCGATCTCCGACAAAGTCTTCCTCGAACGCTGCTCCCTCGATCCGCCCGAATCATTTCGCGACGCGCCCGTCGGTGCGACCGCACGAAACCACTAGAGTGCTGACGCGTGCCGGATCAGAGGACGCGGTTCACGAGTCAGTCATCCGCGATGGTTCCTGACTCATCACTCCACTGCAGGCCTTCGCGTGGCGAAAAGTGCACCTCGCGATAGTTTTTCGAGAACCCCCCCACCAATCGATACGTTCTTTGGAATGTCGCGGGAGAGAGAGGGCGTGCGGAAGGGGGATTGTTGGCAATCGCGGCGAAATATCGCGGTTTCTGCGATCGTGTCACGAACGGAGAAAAAAGAAGACTGGCTGGCGGTGGGGGTGGGATTCGAACCCACGAGACCCTTTCGGGCCTAACGGTTTTCAAGACCGCCGGAGTCAACCGCTTTCCTACCCCTCCGTTTTAAACTCTTGAATTATTGTAACTTGCGACTCGATTTAGTGACAGTACCGCATTGGATTGCTGCCTTTTCGCGGGAACTATCACCAAATTGTCACCAAAACTGTCCAGCTTTTCGACCGCTGCTCGCTTGCTCTCGATATTTGTATGTGCGTAGCGCATGGTGACAATGATGCTGGAATGTCCCAGCAGTTCTTTCACAGTCACGATGTCAACGCCACTGTTTACGAGGCGGGAAGCAAAAGTGTGGTGCAGAGTGTGCCACGTCACGTCCGAGATTCCCGCTTTTTCACAAGCAAGAGCGAATCCAGTTTTCAAATCAACAAACGGTTTGCCGGTCAGGGGATTGTAGAAGACACTTTCATTCTTCTTGTTCAGCTTCCAAGCTTCGAGAACCACGCGAGCCTCCGAATTTATCGGAATTTCACGGATCGTTTGAGTTTTGGACGCGAAAACAGAAAGAATTCCTCTCGTTAAATCGACGTGAGACCAGCGCAAAGAGAAGACCTCCCCGGTCCGCAATCCCGTATTCACCGCGAAGCGAATTAAATCCTGTAGATACGGTATGGCGTTATTGAGAAGCTTCCTCTCTTCTTCGAGGCTTAGAACGCGGAGCCGATTGTTAAATTCTCGAAAGAATTTAACCTTTCGCACCGGATTCAATCCTGAGTACAAGTCCCATGTGATCGCGAGATTGAACATGCGCTTGAGCAAGGCCAACTCCCTGTTGATCGTGGAGTCAGCGATCTTGCCCTGCCGCTGAATTTTATAAGCTTCGATTCGCATCGGAGCTATTTCCGTCAGCGGCGTTCCCTTGCCGAAATACTCGTAAAGGTGATTAAGCATTTGTTCGTCCCGCAACCAAGACCGCTTGTTCGCCTTCGCATGTTCCATATAGCGTTCACCGAACTCCCCGAGTGAAATCTTGACAGGCTGTTTGTAAACCCCGCGCAAGATTTCTGATCTTCGGAGTGTTAAGAGCTTTTCGGCATCGCGTTGATTGGAACTTTGCGAAGACTCCTGGACCCGCTTCCGGTTTGGGCCGTAATAGTCGATCCAGTAGACTTTTCCTCTTCTGTAGACACCCATTTGCGGCTCGCTTTCTATCCCTTTGCCAGCCGCTCACACATTGTACCAGCGGCCGCCAGGGCGCTCTCAATGCAAAAACCCCTAATGTGGATGCTGCTTGCTGGCTTCTACGAAAGCTTCTAAATCGTACAGATCAAATCGTAGGGATCGGCCCATCTTTACGAAGGGGATTCGCCGCTGCCACACCCAACCGTAAAGCGTCGAAACTGACACGGCAAGATGCTTTGCGGCTTCCTGTGATCGGCCCCGGTATTTTTGATCCATGACGAGGGTTAGTTTCCGGCAAAATCTAAGCCTGAAAAGGGAGGATTTGCCGTGAAACAGAAGCGATTCAATGTCGAACAGATCGTGGCGGTTTTAAAG
>JBOGNA010000077.1:0-3776 GCA_050746925.1 Candidatus Acidiferrales bacterium | reverse complement strand
GTCTAGTCTAGAAAAGTCCATGCCAGACACAACGAAACGCGGAGATGTGATCGCGGCGACAGAGGATTTGCGGCGGCGAACCCTTTCGCACGCGCCGAACGCGCTCGACCGGCTGATCTATCTCGCCTCGATGAGGGACTACAACACAGGGCTCTATCTACATGAGGGGTTGGCAGCCCGTTTCTCACCAGAGGTGGCATGCGAGGCGCTGGCCGATTGCCACCGGGAAGCGTTTCGAGAACTTCTTATATCGCCGCTTAAGGATCTGGTGGAGCAGCTCGAAACCTACATGATCTCGACGCGAACGAACCCGGCCGATTTTATCAGCACGTGGAAGGATCTGGCGCCATACCGGGTCGCGATTCCAGTAGGGACTGATTCCCTGGCGGTAGAACTCCTGTTTTCAAACCTCAAGATCGCTTTGGCAATCCTCGAACGACAGCAAGCTCAGCTACGGGCGCGGATACGAGTCGCATAGCCACCGCCGTTACCTGTCCGACGATCTCCGCCTCATCTGGATATGCCAACTGCCTGGTGGAACACGCCGATAGCGGGTGCGGAAGCAGAGTGAGCTGTGAACCGCTAAGCTCGCACCACGAGCACGCATAGCTATCCCGAAGCTCAACAAAGTAGATCGGCCTGTCGAACTCGGTGCGCCAAACGGAGGGACGAATATCTGTGAGGTCGCCATCGATCTGAACGAACGATCCCGGACGAAGCAGCGGGTACATCATGAAATCACCCATGCCGATGTAACCGTATTGGGTGTGGCGCACATCCAGGCTCTGGAGCAGCGAAACCGGGACTTCACCCCAGACTTCGACGACGCGCGAGACCAGGCTCGTCTTCTCCAGGCTGAAGCTGCGGTCCAGACGAATCGGGAATGTGACGACTTTGCCGGGATCGGACGCTTCGAAGGTTGCGAGATGTGTATTCGCGAGCGGGACATCCAACTGATATTTTGCGCTGTCTCCAAGATCGATGCCAAAAATAGCGAGCAGGTCCCCAAACCGGGTGCGGTAGATAACGCTCAAACTGAAGAGCTTATAGATGCTGGGGACAGAGTCTTTATTCTCAAGCTGCGTTAGCCATGCGTTTGAAATGTAAAACTCGTCGTTTCGGGAGTGTTCCGCGAGCCTTCGGCTGAATTCCTCGACTTCCCGAGTGGTGATACCGAGGCGATTACGAAGCTCTCTAAGCTGGTCTCCGGGACGAAGGGGCTGGGCCATTCAGTAGTCTCATTCCCGAACATTCTTAACTGTTCTAGCCTACGGCAGGCCTGCGGTACGGGAGAGCCTAGGCCTTTCAGTCGGGCGAATCAACTGGTTTGGCGGCAGCCCACACCGCTACGTGCGCTGCGACTACTGACTTGACGTTACTTGGACACGCGGATTGACGCGGCGCTGCTTGGTAATGAAAGCACAGGCTCGAAAACATTCCCGAATTGGGAAGCCGGTAACCGCACAAATACGGATGCCGCACCGTCGCTCCTGAAGCTCCTACCCTTCTGTTCAGGCCCAAACCTGGCGAGCGCGTCGTCCCCGTACAGTTGTACAGGTTCCCCTTTCGTGTCACCGTTGGTTGCTACGCTAGCCGGGTAGCAGAGGATGTGCCAAGCTGATGGCAACAACGGAGCCTAGCGATGGGCGAAGTTAGCGGACCACCCAACCAACCAAATCGTTCTTTTCGTGAACAGCGAACAGTGCCGCGGTATAGCTTTATCGCGCAAGTTCAGCTCGTTGAACCGACGAGTGACACGAAAATTGATGGGCGCGTTTCGGAAATCAGCAGCAAGGGATGCTATATCGACGTGCCCATCACTTTGCCGGCGGGAACTTTGATCACGTTGAAGATTTTGCGCGACCAGGGCACGTTCGCAACGAACGGCAAAATCATCTACGTCCAGGAAGGAATGGGGATGGGCGTAGCGTTCCTTGAGATTGCTGACGACCAGCTGAAGATCCTCGATTCGTGGCTTGCTGAAATCGCAGGGTAGATTCACCCGAACCCCGCAAATAGATACGCTGGATCTCCTCCCGATTTTTCGAGCGGTCATTGCCTGTCACGAGCGCGGTTTTCGCTTCGGTGCAGGCTTCGTAATCGGGCGGCCAGCCAACACGAGGCGGTAGCTGCCGCGAAGAAGATCCTTGACCTCAGTCCAATTCAAGCGCGCCGCATAGACGCGCAGAGTTACCCAGCCGTGCTTGCCGATGTAGGGAGTGCGAAAAAAGCGCGAGTCATTCAGAAACAAGCCCTGAATTTCTTTCTCGATCTTCATGCAAATGCCAAGCTCACCTTTGTATTCTTCGAGCACGCTGAATGTCTTCCCGTTCACTTGAAATGTGGGATGCCCGAACGTAGTCGTTTCGGTTGCGCCCGGCAGCGCGCGGCAAATCTTGCGCAAGCATTGCAATATCTGAGCCTCTGCAAGCATTTAGGAATCGAGACCTCGATACGTTAGAATAGTCGGCCCCCGGGCCCGAAGGAGGTCGGATTGAGCTTCAGCGCCAGCACGCGGCAGGTCGGCGACATCACTATTGTCGATGTGAGCGGCCGTTTCACACTAATTGAAGGCGAGGCCGTGCACGAATTGCTGGGCGATCTGTTCCGCGACGGACGAAAACGAATTCTGCTGAATCTTCGGAATCTGACCTACCTCGACAGCTCGGGAATCGGGCAACTGGTCCGCTCCGTTTTTACCGCGAGGAAGAATGACGTCGATTTGCGGGCTGTCGATCTGAGCGCTCGCGCCCAGGAGATTTTGCGGCTGACGAATCTTCACACTGTGTTTACGGACTTCCCCGACGAGCAATCCGCCATCCGTAGCTTCGATTCTTAGGCGCCCGCCGCCGCTCCGTTCGAAAACGAGCCGATCGCCGCCGCTTCGTCGTTCCGGATGTCGAACACATTGTAAAGCTTCGTCATTTTGAGCAGATCGGCTACTTGCTTCACAGGGTTGATGAGTTTCAGCGAGACGCTCTGGCTTCGTGCGCTTGTGAGCGCTCCTACCAGCTGGCCAACGCCTGAGCTATCGACGTACTTCACGCCAGCGAGATTCAACACGATCTTCTTGCGGCCTTTGCCGGAGAGTTCGCGGATGGCGTCCGTCAATATCAGGTCGCTTCCCGGCCCGAACGCGAGCGCTTCGCCGAGACTTAGCCGGCCCTTCAGGTCGAGAATCGTGACGTCCTCGATGTGCCGGATGTTGCATTCCATGGTCATCGTCGATACTCCTTCGCACTATCGGCCACACATTGCCATTGGCAACTGAGTTGTTTGTTCCACGGCGCTGGTTAGGGACGACACCGGTGCGCGCAATTCAAACCTGTTGGAGAGTGTCATTGCACAAACGCGCGAGAAGAGGCGATGGGGTCCCAGGAACGCCGGCTCTCGTGGTGCCGAGAGTTTACAGCCGGTCCTGCAAGAACACAACGGACGCAGGAGTTAGGCGGCCGGTTCGCCGCTTCCCTGCGTCCGTGTGCGATTCGTGATGGCTCGGTTTTCGCCGACTCTACTGAAGCGTGCCACCGCTCTCGATGAAGCGGAAAGCTTCTTCGACGGTGCGCGCCGGAGCGTGCGATTCAGACTTCGAGAACTGCGGGCGGCGGCGCGGCGAGAATTTTGCGGGGTCGAAAGCGCCTCGCTGCATTTTGAAGACCCAGACATATTCGCGATGGGATTTATTGGCTTCCGATTCCGAGACGAGCGCCGTATCGATCGTCGTCATCGGGCTGAAATCGGAGAAGCCGTTGTGGTCGGTGTGAACGATCGTCGGC
>JBOGNA010000076.1:0-2849 GCA_050746925.1 Candidatus Acidiferrales bacterium | reverse complement strand
GTTCGACATTGAATCGCTTCTGTTTCACGGCAAATCCTCCCTTTTCAGGCTTAGATTTTGCCGGAAACTAACCCTCGTCATGGATCAAAAATACCGGGGCCGATCACGCGGGAGTGATCGAAATGCTTCCGCTGAGCGGGCGGATCGCGTCGATCCCCTTTACGATCGTCGGACGAGCATTTTCCAAGGACAAAGCTCTTGAAGGACAGTACCGGATTGTGAGTCCGATGTATCTGAAGGCGATGCGAATTCCTCTGCTGGCGGGCCGGGAGTTCAATGAGAGCGATACGGATCGCATAACGCTGGTCTGCTATGTCAACGAGACACTGGCCAAGCGTTATTGGGATTCAGGTGGCGCCCTCGGCGCTCACCTGATGCTGGATGACAACGATTCGAAGCCACGGGAGGCCGAGGTTGTTGGCGTAATTCACGACGTCAAGGACCGGGGGCTGGAGGCCGCGCCGAGTTTCGACATTTATATACCTCTGCGGCAGACGCACGAAGATTCAGTCGCGTGGCTCCAGGACAATCAGAATTGGGTGTTGCGAACGGACAGCAACCCGCTGGCTTGGGCCGGTGCCTTTCGCGAGGAGGTCCGCAATGTGGACGCGGACGTAGCTGCTTCGAACGTCCGCTCGATGGACCAGTATCTCTCGCTGACCCTGGCGCCACGGCGCTTCAACTTGCAGCTGCTGTCGGTCTTTGCGATCGCCTCGTTAATCATGGCGCTGGCCGGAATCTATGCGGTCATATCGTATTCCGTAAACCAGCGAGCCCATGAGATCGGCATCCGATTGGCAGTCGGGGCGCAACGACGCGACGTATTGTGGATGGTAATCGCCGAGGGAATGAAGCCAGTGCTGGCGGGGCTGGCGCTCGGTATTCTGAGCGTGTTGACGCTTACGAAAGCGCTGGCGAGCTTGCTGTTCGCGGTCAGCGCATCGGACTCGGCCACGTTAGCAGGCGTAACGCTTCTGTTCAGCGGCGTCTCGCTCGTCGCTCTCTATTTGCCTGCTCGCCGTGCTACGAAGATCGATCCGCTCGCGGTGCTCCGGTCAGACTAAACGACGTTGTTCGCGGGAATTGCGCCTTGAACGCTCGTAGCTGCAGTTCGTGGCTTTCCGCTGTCAATACTTCCAGCTGCTGAGATCGGCGCCGGCGGGGGCCGTGTCTTCGATGTGCTTCACCATTTCCCAGATGCGCTGCTGCAACGCGTTCGAGCGCTCGATTCGTGGCGCATCGAGCGGCATGCCTTGAAAGCAGTGCGGCTGCAGCGGGCCGTAGGTGAACGTCGCACTCGCCGGCGGAAACAGCTTTGGATCGGTGAGAACCGCTTCGGTGAGGTGCACGGCGTTGTTCAGATACCAGGTGTCCATGTCGCCGACGGCGAAGCGAAGTTTGCCGGCGAGCTTGGGGCCGAGCGTGGCCCAATCGCGCTTCATGATGTAGCTGAGGTCGTAGTGCTCGCGCCAGTATTCGGCGACGGATTTGTCGATGTCGCCGGTGCGCTTGTCCCAGATCGGTTTGGGATAGCCGTCTTCGCCCATCGGGCTGAAAACGGCCTGCCAGATGTCCCACTGCTCGCCGGAACGGCCGTGAGTGCCGAGGACGAGCTCGTGGCGATTCTCCAATTCCATCGTGGTGTCCACGATGCCGTTCGTTTGGCGTTTTTGCGGCAGCGGGACTTTTAGAAACGGGCCTTGCCGGAAATAGGCATTCTTGTCTTCGTAGATATTCACGGTGCCGTAGGCGCGGAAATCGATTGGATCGGGACATCCCGCCCAGGCACCGTTGATTTCGTCAGGGTAGAACACTTGCACGCCGAGCGTTTCCCAGCCGCCCGTCGAGCCGCCGAACGCGGTGCGCGCCCAACCTTGCCCGAGGCCGCGGAATTTCTTTTCGATCATTGGTAGCAGCTCATGCATGATCGCGTCGCCGTAAGGACCGAGGTTGGCGGAATTCACCGCGTAGGAATCATCGAAATAGGGATTGGCGTGCTGGGGCATCACGATCAGCACGCGCGGCAATCGTCCGCTCGTCCAGTCCTGAAAAAGTCTCCAGCCGGTTTCCTGCGCGTCTCGTTCGCGGCTCGGCTTTTCCGCGTCGGGCGGAGTGGTGCGGAAGCCGGGGAAAAAATGGCGGTGGTAGTGATCCTCGGCGAGCAGGACGGGGTAATGCGCATCCGGATGCTCGTCCCAGCCGTCGGGAACCAGCACGACCGCGCCGATTTCCGTGGGGCGTCCCCAGAATTTGGTGAGCAGCGCGCTTTGCATGTGAATGTGCTTTTCCCATTTGTTGTCTTCGCGGCTCTCGGGAGCCTTGATCTCGTGCCAGTCGATCAGCGATTCGACGGCGGGGAGTTCCTGTTCGAGCGGCGGAATTTTGTGATCGAACGCGATGCGAACGGCGCCTGACGTGTTCGGATCGAGGCGCAATTTCTGCGCTGGACTCAGGAAATTTCCCGGCTTGGTTTGCCAGTGCTGGCCTTCGCCTTTGTCCGGCGGAAGCTTGACGATCTTGCCGTTGCCGAGATGGAAGATTTCGTAGAGGTTGAGCACGGCGCGCACGGAATAATCTCCGGGAACCAATTCGCGCAGGCTTTCGAGCGGGTAGCCGAGGGTGGAAGCGTCCACGCGCGCGATTGCTCCGGGCTCCCATCCGTCCACGTCCACGCCGAACGCCTGCTGCGAGTCAATTCCTTCCACCACGCCGAACGTGTCGAGGCCGACTGCCTCCCCTTTGGAAATGATCAGGAGGATGTGGCCGTCCACGGGGCCAGCGGCGAGTTCCTTGGGGTATGAAATCTCGAAAACGAGCGGCCCCGGAGCGGAGGACTGCGCGCCGAGAGG
>JBOGNA010000075.1:0-19923 GCA_050746925.1 Candidatus Acidiferrales bacterium | reverse complement strand
TCCTGAAAATTTTCGAGAAGTATTGCGGCGCGCGCCTTACCACCCACGCATTCCGCATCGGCGGGCTGCAGTATGAGACCTACGACGGCTTCGAAGAGGACACTAAGCGTTTCTGCAACGATTTCGTCCACAAAGTCGCCGAATACGAAACGCTGCTCACCGAAAATCGTATCTGGGTGGGCCGCACGAAGGGCGTCGGAATCATTTCCGCCGAAGACGCAATCGCGCTTGGCGTCACCGGCCCCGTCCTTCGCGCCAGCGGCATCAAATGGGATTTGCGCAAGGCCATGCCGTACGCCGCCTACTCTCAATACGAATTCGATATCCCCACGCGCGAAACCGGCGACACCTATGATCGTTACATCGTCCGCATGGAAGAGATGCGGCAATCGAATCGCATCTGCCTCCAGGCCATCGAAAATATTCCCACCGGACCGATCATGGCGAAAGTGGGCAAGGTGCTGAAGCCGCCGCCGGGCGAGGTGTACCACTCGATCGAAGCGCCCAAGGGCGAGCTCGGCTACTACATCGTCAGCGACGGCACCACGCAGCCGTATCGCCTGCGCGTCCGGCCGCCGTCGTTTATCAACCTGCAGGCGTTCCAGAAAATGGCACAGGGCGCGCTGGTGGCCGATGTGGTTGCAATCATCGGAACGATCGATATCGTGCTCGGGGAAGTGGACCGCTAATGGCCTTCCTGATTCCAACGACGGGCCACCTGATTCCGCCATCGATCATGCCTTACGTGCTGCCCGTGATCTGGGGCGTGGTAATCGTCGCGGTCCTGCCGCTGCTCGCAGGTTACATCGTGTTGCTCGAACGAAAAGTGATGGCGGACATGCAGGCCCGCCTCGGCCCGATGCGCGTCGGTCCGCACGGATTGCTTCAGCCGATTGCCGACGCGGTAAAGCTGCTCTTGAAGGAAGACATCATCCCGGAAAAGGCCGATAAGTTCATGTTCTGGATGGCGCCGCTGATTACTGTTACGACGGCGCTCGTAGCCTACGCGGCGCTTCCGATCGGGCCCGCATTTCAAATCGCCGATCTCAACGTGGGCCTGCTTTTTATTTTGGCGATCGGCTCGCTCGGGATTTACGGAATCGTTTTCGGCGGCTGGGCTTCCAACAGCCATTACTCACTGCTCGGTGCGATGCGCAGCGCCGCGCAACTCGTCAGCTACGAAACGGCCGCTGGCCTCGGCTTGGTCTCTGCGCTGCTGCTCGCCGGTTCGCTCTCGATGAAAGAAATCGTGCAGGCGCAGTACGACCAGGGAACCTGGTTCATCCTGTACGTTCCGATTGGTTTTTTTGTGTACATGGTAGGCTCAATCGCGGAGACCAATCGCGCGCCGTTCGATTTGCCGGAAGCGGAGTCCGAGCTGGTGGCGGGCTATATGACCGAATATAGCGGCTTCCGCTGGTCGCTCTATTTCCTCGCGGAATACGCGAACATGATCATCGTCGCCGGCATCGCCACCACGCTCTTCCTCGGCGGCTGGCTGCGCCCCTTCGCGCGCTGGCACGATCACTTCCCGGGAACATCCCTGGAATTCTTCGACGTGCTGCCGTCACTCGTCTTTCTCGGCGCGGCGCTCTATTGCTTCAAACTTGCGCCGAAGCAGCCCGTGCAGATTCAGAAGCTGGTGATGGCGGCACTCGGAGCAGCGTGCCTGCTACTCGCCGGCGCGATGGCCGCGACGCTGTTCGCTTCGCCTGCTGTGATGGCAGGAGTGCACGGCGCGTTTTGGTTCATGGCCAAGGTGATTGCGTACCTCTACGCGTTTCTCTGGTTCCGGTTCACATTTCCGCGCTACCGTTTCGACCAGCTCATGCGGCTTGGCTGGCGATTTCTGATTCCGCTCGCGCTCGTCAACGTAATCGCCGTCGGAATCGCGATCATCCTGAAGCAGGAATGGGGATGGAACCCGCTGTTCGCGGCGACGATCATGAACATCATCACGCTGGGCGTTGCGATGTGGCTCGCAAGCGACGACGAAAAACCGGAGCCTGCTCTGCAAGCGGCGGATACGGAACTATGATCCTGAATCAAATCCTGTTCTATTTCTTCTCCGCGCTTGCAATCGCTTCCGCGATCCTGATGGTCACGCGCCGCAATATCGTCCACGGCGCGGTGTTCCTGATTTCAACGCTGCTTTCCACCGCGGGCATTTTTCTGCTGCTCCAGGCCGAATTTCTTTTCGTGGTGCAGATCATTCTCTACGTCGGCGGAATCATGGTGCTGTTCGTTTTCGTCATCATGCTGGTGAATCTCGACGTCTCGCTGCGCCAGGTTCAATTCAACCGCCAGAAATACGTCGCCGCTGTGCTGGCGCTGGTCCTTGCCGCTCAGGTATTTTTCGCGCTCTGGATCGCACGGGGCGGGCTGAACCTTTCCATCTCGTCTGCCGCCATGCCGCTCAAAAACACCGAAGCGATCGCCGACTCGATTTTTCAGCACTATATGCTGCCGTTTGAAATTGCTTCGATTCTGCTGCTGGTCGCGATGATTGGCGCCGTCGTAATGGCCAAGCGGAGAGTGTGATGATTCCGACGGAGAGTTATCTCATTCTGAGCCTCGCGCTGTTCACCATCGGCGTCGTGGGCGTGCTCACCCGCCGTAACGTGATTATCGTGCTCATGTCGATCGAGCTGATCTTGAACGCCGTGAACATCAACCTCGTCGCGTTCTCGCACCATTTCGGCAGCGTCGATGGCCAGGTATTCGCAATTTTCATCATCACCGACGCAGCCGCCGAAGCCGCCGTAGGCCTGGGAATCATTCTGGCGTTCTTCCGCAATCGTGAAACGGTGCTCGCCGACGAAATGGACATGCTCAAATGGTGAAAATCGCCCGATGAACGCTCCGCTTCCATTTTTTCTCGCGCGCATCTGGCTGATCCCGATGTTTCCGCTCGTGACGGCCGCCGCGATGCTTTTCTTCGGCCGCAAGCTGAAGAACAACATCGTCAATGCGCTTTGCGTCGGCAGCGTCTTCGTCTCGTTCATTTTTTCCGCCGGCGGTTTCCTGCAGCTCCTCTCGCTGCCGGAAAATCACCGCGTGGCGTTCAACGTGATGTTCGATTGGATCCCCGCCGTCCCGTATCACATGCTCAACGGCCGCATCGCGAACTTCGTCGCCGAGTGGGGTTTCCAACTCGACCCGCTCTCCGCCGTAATGATTCTCATCGTCACCGGCGTGGGGCTGCTGATCCATATCTACGCCACCGGCTACATGGCGCACGAGGGCGGCTACTACCGCTTTTTCGGCTACTTGAATCTCTTCATGTTCGCGATGCTGATGCTCGTGCTCGCGAATAATTTCCTGCTGTTGTTTGTCGGCTGGGAAGGCGTGGGTACGTGCAGCTACCTGCTCATCGGCTTTTACTTCCACAAAAAATCCGCCTCGGACGCAGGCAAGAAAGCATTCATCGTCAACCGCATCGGCGACGCCGCGTTCCTGCTCGGGATTTTCATGACGTCCGCGCTTCTCGGCACGATTCGCTTCGCGGATATCGGCCCCGCGCTCGCCACGGGACGCTTCAGCCTCGGCGACCCGCGCATCGTTGCAATCGCGCTCTTGTTTTTCGTCGGCGCAACAGGCAAATCAGCGCAGATACCGCTCTACGTCTGGCTGCCCGACGCGATGGAAGGCCCCACGCCGGTCAGCGCACTGATTCACGCGGCAACGATGGTCACCGCCGGCGTGTACATGGTCACGCGCACCAGCGCCATCTACCAGCTCGCCCCCGCCGCGATGGCTGTCGTCGCCACCGTCGGCGCGATCACAGCGCTTTTCGCCGCTTCGATGGGCGTGGTGCAAACCGACATCAAAAAAGTTCTCGCGTATTCCACCGTTTCGCAGCTCGGCTACATGTTCCTCGCTTGCGGCGTGGGCGCCTTCACGGCCGGCATCTTCCACCTGATGACCCACGCCTTCTTCAAAGGCTTGCTCTTCCTCGCAGCCGGCAGCGTGATCCACGCGCTTTCCGGCGAACAGGACATGCGCAAAATGGGCGCGCTCTCGAAAAAAATTCCCGTCACCTACTGGACGATGCTCGTCGCCACTCTCGCCATCGCCGGCATTTTTCCGTTTGCCGGCTTCCTGAGCAAAGATCTGATTCTCGGCAAAGCCTACGAAAAAGACGCGCTCCTCTGGGCCATCGGCTATTTCACAGCCGGTATGACGGCGTTCTACATGTTCCGGCTGATCTTCATGACGTTCCACGGCGAGTCGCGCGTCGATCACGAAGTGGAACATCACATCCACGAATCTCCTCGTTCGATGCTCGTCCCACTCGTGATTCTCGCCGGCCTATCGCTTGCCGGCGGCTGGGTGGCGTGGCCGGAAATCCTCGGCGGCAACAGCGCGTTCATTCGATTTCTTTCGCCGGTCGTTGCTGTGCCGCATGAGCTGCGCGCCGAAGCGGCGAAGGGAGTCGGCTCGCGCCTCGGCGAAATCGAATTGATGCTGCTTTCTGAAGGACTCGTCGTGTGCGGCATCCTGGCCGCCTGGTATCTCTACATCAAGCGCACCGATCTGCCGCAAATGATCGCGAATCGCCTCAGCTGGTTCTACCGCCTTGTTTACAACAAATATTACGTGGATGAAATTTATGATTCGTTTTTCGTCAACCGCGCGAAAGATCTCGGCCTCGCGCTCGGCGCTTTCGATCGCACCGTGATTGATGGCGCGGGCGTCAACGGCGCCGGCTGGCTCACGCGCTTCATCTCCAAAGTTTCGATGTGGTGGGACACCTGGATCGTCGATGGCTCGGTACGGTTTGGCGCGCGCATCGTCTGGCTGTTCAGTTATCCCGCGCGAATGATTCAAGACGGTCTGGTGCAAAGCTATATGCTCCTGATCGTAATCGGCCTGATCGGCTTTCTGGCGTATTTCTTTCACCTGGCGCACGCAGGCGTACGTTGAGAAATTGTTTGTCATTCTGAGCGCAGCGAAGAATCTCCATCGGTCGCTCAGCTAGCGGTCAGCAAGAACGCGAGTTGTAAGGCATCGAGAAAGAAGCACTGTCATCCTGAGCGCAGCGAAGGATCACAGCGCAAAGCTCGGCAACCGCGAGCCATCGCAGGAAAGGCGAGGAACTGGATGCCGTTATCCGATAGCAACATCTTAAACACGATCCTCTACACCCCGCTCGTCGGCGCGATCCTCTTGCTCTTCATTCCGCGCGAGCGCCCCGACCTCCATCGCTGGCTCGGCAACATTTTCGCGTGCCTCGGGCTGCTCGTTTCTCTTCCGCTCATCTGGCGCTTTGACACGTCCGCAGCCGCCCCGCGCTTTCAGTTCCTGGTTGACCACTCCTGGATTCCATCGATCGGCGCCCGCTACACCCTCGGCATCGACGGCCTCAGCTTCCTGATGGTCATGCTCACCACAATCCTCGGCGCGATCGCAGTACTCTCCTCGTGGTCCGCCATCCAGAAGCGCGAGAAGGAATACTACATCCTGCTTCTACTTCTCCAGACCGGCATGCTGGGCGTTTTCATGTCGCTCGATTTCGTGCTTTTTTACGTGTTCTGGGAAGTGATGCTCGTCCCCATGTACTTCCTGATCGGAGTTTGGGGCAGCGAGCGCCGCCTCTACGCCGCGATCAAATTCTTTCTGTACACGCTGGCCGGTTCGGTGCTGATGCTTCTCGCGGTCCTGGCGATCTACTTCAACGCCCACACCTTCAGCATCAAGGAAGTTCTCGAAGCGCCTCACGCTCTGTTCTCCTTCGAGTTGCAGAAGTGGCTCTTCTGGGGTTTCTTCTTCGCCTTCGCGATCAAAGTCCCCATGTTCCCGTTCCACACTTGGCTGCCCGACGCGCACACCGAAGCCCCCACGGCCGGTTCCGTCATCCTCGCCGGCGTCCTGCTGAAAATGGGCACCTACGGCTTCCTGCGATTTTCCGTGCCGATGTTTCCCGACGCGACCAATAAATTCCGCTGGATCATGATCGTCCTTTCGCTGGTAGGCATCATCTACGGCGCGCTCGTCTGCATGATGCAGAAGGACATGAAAAAACTCATCGCCTACTCCTCGGTGAGCCACATGGGCTTCTGCACGCTCGGCATTTTTGCGCTCACGCCGCTCGGTCTCACCGGCAGCATCATCCAGCAGGTGAACCACGGCATCTCGACGGGCGCGCTCTTCCTCATTGTCGGCGTCCTGTACGAGCGCCGCCACACGCGCCTAATTTCCGAATTTGGCGGTCTTTCCACGCCGATGCCGAATTTTGCCGCCGTCTATATGATCGTCACGCTCAGCTCTCTCGGCATGCCGCTCTTGAACGGCTTCATCGGCGAGTTCACGATCCTGCGGGGAGTCTTCGAAGTCCGCTGGCAATGGGCCGCCTGGGGCGTTCTCGGCGTCGTGCTCGGCGCCGCTTACTTGCTCTGGCTCTACCAGCGCGTGATGTTCGGCAACATCACCAATCCGCTCAACGAACACCTGTCCGATCTGAACCCCCGCGAGTGGGCCACATTGTTGCCGCTCATTTTCCTCGCGTTTTGGATCGGCATCTACCCGGCGCCGCTTTTCAAAGTGCTCCGTGTGCCGGTCGATCGGCTGATGGTCGCCGTAAATCCGGGCTACCTCGCATCCGGAAGCCAGGCAGCGCCCGTAGTGTCAGCGCCGGCCGCCAATCCCTCGGCTCCGTCCAATCTCGAGGCCAAATAGATGGACTGGCAGATCATCCTGCAGCAATCGCGCGCGGACTTCGCCTTCATTTTGCCCGAAGCGATGCTCGTCTTCTTCGCCCTCGCGATTCTGCTGACGGATTTCTTTCTCACGCCCGCGCAAAAAGGCTGGAACTCGATTACCGCGATGCTCGGCGTGGTTTTCAGCGGCGTCTCGCTCTGGCTGATGGCCGGCGCCGCTTCGCAGCATTATTCCGCTTTCGACAACTCCATCGTCATCGACCCATTTTTCATTTTCTTCGGCTTCTTGTTTCTCGCTTCCACCGCGCTCACGATCTTGATTTCCGTTCGCTACATGGGTCTCGAGCGGGAGCAGCACGGCGAATACTACGCGTTGATGCTTCTCGCCACCGCCGGCATGATGTTCCTCGCCTGCGGCAATGATCTGGTCGTCCTCTTCCTCGCGCTCGAAACGATGGCGCTCAGTTTCTACGTTCTCACCGGTTTCCTCCGCCGCGAACGCCGCTCCAACGAAGCCGCGATGAAGTACCTGCTGATGGGCGCGTTCAGCTCCGGCATTCTCGCCTACGGATTTTCGATTCTCTACGGCATCTCCGGTTCCACGCATCTCGACGCGATCTCGCTGGCACTTGCCGACCGAGCCTCGAAAACTCCGCACGGTGACATTCTCATCTTCCTCGCCATCGCCACGGTCGCCGCCGGCGTGTTCTTCAAAATCGCCGCCGTGCCGTTCCATCAATGGGCGCCCGACGTGTACGAAGGCGCGCCCACCTCGATCACCGCCTACGTCAGCGTTGCATCGAAAGCCGCTAGTTTTGCTCTGCTTCTTCGCCTGTTTCTCACCGTCTTCTGGCCCGTTCGCATCGATTGGACCATGCTGATGGCCGCCGTCGCGGTCCTGTCGATGACGATCGGCACTCTCGCCGCCATCACGCAAAACAACGTCAAGCGTCTGCTCGCCTACTCCTCGATCACGCAGGTGGGGTACATCCTGCTCGGCTTCGTCGCTGCCGTAAATCGCGATGGCTCGCTCAACCAGCGCGGCCTGCAGGCGATGGCCTTCTACCTCCTCGTGTATGCGTTTTTCAACACCGGCGCTTTCGCCGTCGTGATCCTGCTGCGCCACAAAGGCGTAATCGGCGACGATATCGACGACCTCAACGGCCTCATCCAACGCAATCCCGGCGCTGCCGTCCTGATGCTGATTTTCCTTTTGTCGCTCGCCGGCATTCCGCCCACGGCGGGATTCGTCGCAAAGCTCCTGGTCTTTTGGTCGCTGATCGAGACCGGCCACTACATCCTCGCGATTCTCTCGGTCGTCTACATTCTTCCGGCCGTGTACTACTATTTCCGCATAGTCGCCGCCATGTGGGTCCGTGAGTCCACCGACCCCGTCGAGCCCACCATCTCCTGGGCCCAGAAATTCGCTCTCGCCGCGATGGTCATCGTCACCCTCGCCGCCGGCATCTTCCCCGAGCAATTCCTGCTCCTCGCAAAATATTCCATCATCATCCCGTTTACCCGCTGACCCCGGAGGTCACCCATGGCCTCCCAACCTCCGTCCCCGCGCAAGCGCCCCAGCACAGACGCCAGTCAGCTCGCATTGGCCATGGAGTTGCCGTTCATCATGATTGGCGCAGTCGTGATCGGCGGCGGCTTCGGCTACTTTCTCGACACCAAGCTCCACACCGCCCCGATGCTAGCCTTAATCCTTGGCTTCCTCGGCTTCGGCGCAGGAATCTGGGAAATCGTACGCCGCCTCTCCACCAACGAAAAAAATCAAAACGGCGGCGGTAACTAGTCGATTTGCAATGTAAAATCCCGGCGCTGCAAAAGCCGTGCGACAACTTCACACAGTGAACGAATTCGGGATTTCGTCAGGGCACGGCTTCAGCCGTGCCTCAACTCGGATCGAGTGGAAGCGGCTTTAGCCGCTGAGGGAAATTTTCTGTTAGGCCGCATACACCTTGGCCACTCATGAACGAACCCACGCCACCACAAGACGATGTATTCTATTCGGCAGCCGAACGCCGCATCGAAGTCCTCACCGTGGCAATTGGCGCAGTCGCGGCCATGGCCGCCTCCATAATCTGGGGCTGGCGCGCTGGAGCAGGACTAGCCTGCGGCGCAGCCCTCTCCTGGATCAACTACCGTTGGCTCAAGCAGGGCGTAGCCACCCTAGCCCGCCTTTCGACGGCCCAGCAAGGCACGGAGAAAGTCCACGTGCCACCCAGCGTGTACGTTAAGTTCTTAGGCCGCTATGCTTTGCTGATAGTGGCCGCCTATGCTATTCTGCGGAGCTTCAAATTGCCGGCCGCCAGTCTGCTGGCCGGACTTTTTGCCGTCATCGCCGCGGTTCTTGTGGAATTGACCGGGCAGCTCTTCCGGTCCGGGCCATCCCCGCGTCCGGGCGCCTGAAGAAGTGGCAATAAGAATGATCATCGACGAGGAGATTTGGTGGAGCAGCCGCTCTGGTTCACAGTTTTCCTGAATCGCTTGCTCGCCAAGCCCGTGCTGGCGCTGCTCGCCGCCCTTCACATTCATCCCGAGAACACCACCTACCCCATCCCCAATCACCTCGCGATGGAAGTTCTCGCATTCTTGATCGCGGCGCTATTCTTCCTCTGGCTCAAAGGGCGCATTTCCGTCGATAAGCCCGGCGGTACGCAGCAGTGCATGGAAGCGCTTCTGACAAACTCAATGGGCGTGGGTGTTCGCGACCTTCTCGAAGACAATGTCGGCCACGACGCCAAAAAGTACGTCGCCATGCTCGGCAGCATCGGCATCTTCGTTCTCCTGAACAATCTCGTCAGCCTCGTCCCGACTCTCGAATCACCCACGGCGCAAGTGTCCGTTCCGCTCGGCTGCGCGATCGTGGTTTTCCTCTACTACAACTGGACCGGCATCGTGAAGCACGGCCCGCTCGGCCATGGCAAGCATTTCCTCGGCCCCGTTCTGGCGATGTCTCCCATCATGCTGCCCATCGAAATCGTCAGCAACTTGGCGCGCCTGCTCTCGCTCACGGTGCGCCTCTGGGTCAACATGCTCGTGAGCGAAACTCTCTACGTCCTCTTTCTCGGCCTGATGCTGGAGCTCTCCATCTTCCTCGAGCATTTGAATAAAGCCGGCTACGTCGGCGCGATTATTCCGCTCATCGGCCCGATTCCATTCATCCTGCTTCACATTTTCGTAGCCGTGCTCCAGGCCTTCGTCTTCACGATTCTCCCGGTAATTTACGTAGCCGGCGCAGTAGCCGAAGAGCATTAAACTTTTTGCAGTAGGGGCACGGCATGCCGTGCCCTCGCGACCCAGGGGCACGGACTCAATCGTTCCCGGCAACGCAAAGGAAGAGCGGGGTTTCAGCCCCGCCGAACTCGCGGATCAAGGCAAAGCGCAACCAGCACTTCGGCCATCCGTTCGTTTTTTGTACCGCCGGCATCTTGCCGGCTCTTTTCGCTGTTGGTTTTTCTTGCAGGAAGCATTGAGAATCTCGACACTGCTTTAATAACCGGCATCATCGCCGACCAATGTGATCCCGGCTGCTTGAGGATGACGGGAGCCACCTCCTGGCGGCAACTTCATACGAGGAGAATCACAATGAAAAGGTACGCGCTGTTCCTGCTGTCCGTCGTCGCCATCAGCCTGCTCGCTCCTGCCGCTTTCGCGCAGGAAACGGGCGCCGCTGCCGCTTCCGCCGTAAACTGGGTCGCCATTACCTCCGGCTTCGCCATGGCCATTGCTTCGGCTGCCGGCGGTTACGCCCAGGCCAAAGCTACCGCCGCGGCTTGCGAAGGACTCGCCCGCAATCCTGGCGCAGCCGCCGCAATCCGATTCGCCCTGATCTTGGCGCTCGTGCTGATCGAGTCGATGGCCCTCTACACCTTCGCCATCGTCTTCCTGAAGGTCAAGTAGTCTCGATCTGCTCCCATGGCAAAAGGCCCGGCGACTCGCAAGAGCCTCCGGGCCATATTCTCTTGCCTTCATCAGCAGGGAAGTAGGGGCGGGTCTAAGACCCGCCCGCGCAGCCCACCCCTTCCCGCACGCCATCAAGCCATCCCAATCTCCGCACTTGACTTTGTATTTACCATATGATATACAGTAATCCGATGATAGCGCGCAGCTTCGCCCGCTCAAGGGAGGCCCGATAGCCGCCAAAAGCGGCTCCGCCCCACCGCCCACCTTCAAAATCCTAATCGAGACACCGCGATTAGAAATCCTCGTAAGTCATTCAAAACAAAGACCCGAAGCAATTTCTAATCGGGACACAATGAGGTGTTTGCAACCGACGTATCGAAGCAGGGTTTTGGGCTCCGGCACCGCGGCGAACAAGGGGTTTTATTCCGAAGTTTCGCAACCAGCCAGGCAGGCGTCCAGCCTAACGAACCGTCAACGAATTCGCCGCCGCCCTCGCGAGGCCGAGCACCCGCGCCGGCAGGATACCCAGATACAGTGTGCCGGCCGCGCAGATCGCCAGCGCCACCGTCAGCGAGGGAGCAACCGCCGTCGGTGTGTAGTCCTTCGACGGCTCCCAGAAGTACATCGCCACAATCACCCGCAAATAGTAATACGCCCCCACCACGCTATTGAGCGCCGCAATCACCACCAGCCACACGATCCGCGAATCGAGCGCCGCCTGGAACGCGAAAAATTTCCCCAGGAATCCGCCCGTCGCCGGCAATCCAAGCAGCGACAGCAGGAACAGCGAGAAGCACACCGCCAGTATCGGCTGCCGCGAACCAAGCCCCGCATAATCCTGAATCTCGAGTTTCTTCTCGCCCGTCTGGCCCAGATGCGTCAGCACCAGGAACGCGCCCACCTTCATCAGCGCATACGAGGCCAGATAGAAAAGAATCGCCGCCACGCCCAGGTCCGTCGCCGCCGCGAACGCCACCAGGATGTATCCCGCGTGCGCGATCGAGGAGTACGCCAGCATCCTCTTCACGTTTGTCTGCACCAGCGCCGCGAAATTTCCGATGCACATCGTCAGCACGGCCGAAACCCACACGGCCCAGAACCACAGATCGCTCGATGTTCCGAACGCCACGTAGAAAATCCGCACCATCACCGCGAACGTGGCCACCTTCGGAGCCGATGCGAGCAGCGCCGTCACGGGTGTCGGCGCGCCCTGGTACACGTCCGGCGCGTAAATCTGAAATGGAGCCGCCACCACTTTGAATCCCAGTCCGACGAACATCAGCCCCAGGCCCAGAATCGCGAGCCCCGCCGGCGGAGTCGCCTGAAAGGCAGCCTGAATCGAATCGATCCGCGTGGTTCCGGTGGCGCCGTACACCATGGCGATCCCGTACAGGAAAAACGCGGTCGCAAACGATCCGAGAATGAAATATTTGAGCGACGCTTCGTTCGACGCCAGAGCCCGCCGCCGGAATCCCGCGAGGATGTAAGTCGAGATCGAACTCATCTCCAGGCCCACAAACGCGGTCACCAGTTCGTTCGCTCCCGCCAGAATCCCCATCCCAGCCGTCGCAAAAAGAACGAGCGCGTAAAATTCGCCGCGCTGCAAGCTCTCCTCATCGAGGTACGCCCACGACCCGAGAATCGCGAGCGCCGCCGCTCCAATCACAACGACGTGAACGAAGATGCTGAACGCGTCGGCATGAATCAGTCCGCTATAGGCAAAGCCCGGATCGCTCGCCACCAGCCACACGGCGCAAAGCGCACCGAGCGCTCCGATCAATCCCAGGTAGCCGAGGATTCGTTTGTGAGCCGCGCCGATAAACGGGTCCACAACCATGATCAGGATTCCGAAAACGCACAGAACGATCTCCGGAGCGAGCCGGTGGAGATTCGCGAGTTGGTCGGCGGGAATCTGCATCAAGGTTGCACTCGGCTCTCGACGGGTTTGGTCATCGCGACCCGTCGATTGGCGGAAATCGTGGTGAGCGGTGCCGGCGCCAAAACCGATAAATGTTCCAGTCGCGCGCGGGGCCCGGCGCCAGACGTCTGCGCGTTCTGCGGACGGCCGTTCATCTGCTCGAGCAGCACGTTCGTCGCAGGCTCCATCCGCCGCGTGAAGAGCGGGGAAGCGATGCCCATAAACAGAATCACCGCCGCCATCGTTCCCAGAATTAATCGCTCGCGCGGCGAGGCATCGGGCAGCGCTCTGTTTTTCTCAACCGTCACCTCGCCCAGCGCCACTCGCTGGTATGCCCACAACAGATATATCGCCGAGAGCACCGCGCCCGATGCCGCCCACGACGCCCACGCATGGTGCTGTTCGAAGACGCCGATCAAGATCAAAAATTCGCCCACGAATCCGTTCAGCAGCGGCAGCGCCAGCGACGAGAGGCACGCAAACAGGAAAAACGACATCAGCACCGGCATCGGCGTCGCCAGGCCGCCGAACTGCTTGATCTCAAACGTGTGCCGCCGGTCGTACAGCATGCCTACGCCAATAAACAGCGCGCCGGTGGAGACGCCATGATTCAGCATTTGATAAATCGCACCCTGAATCGAAATGGTGCTGAAGGCGAAAATTCCCAGCACCACAAATCCCAGGTGGCTGACGGAGGTGTACGCTACGAGCCGCTTCAAATCCGTCTGCACCGTTGCCACGAGCGCGCCGTATACGATTCCGATAATCGCAAGCACCGCAATCACCGGCGCCGCGCGGTGCGCCGCATTGGGAAACAGCGGCAGGCAGAAGCGCAGAATTCCGTACGTCCCGAGCTTCAGCATCACGCCCGCCAGAATCACCGAGCCTGCTGTCGGCGCTTCCGTGTGCGCGTCCGGCAGCCAAGTGTGCAGAGGGAAGAGCGGCACCTTGATCGCAAATGCCAGAAAGAACGCGCCGAAAAGCAGCATCTCGGTGCCCGGCGCGAGCGACGCCATTCCCGAGTGCAGCTTCAGCTGAATCTCGACGAAGTCGAACGAGCCCGTCACGTTGTAGAGCCACAGGATCGCCACCAGCATCAGGATCGATCCGAACATCGTGTACAGAATGAATTTCACCGCGGCGTAAATCCGCCGGTCGTGCCCCCAGATCCCGATCAGGAAATACATCGGGATCAGCGTCAGCTCCCAGAAAACAAAGAACAGGAACAGGTCGAGCGAGACGAACACGCCGATCATCGCCGTCTCGATTACCAGCAGCGCGATGAAAAAGCCCTTCACTTTTTCATGAATGCCCTGCCACGAAGCCAGGATCGAAACCGGCACGAGAAACGTCGTGAGAATCACGAGGAACAGGCTGATCCCGTCGATTCCCATGTGATAGTGAATCGTCGAGCCAATCCAGCCGTGAAATTCCTCGAATTGATAGCCCGGGTTCGCGGTGACGAAACCGCGAATCAGGAACAGCGAGATCGCGAACTCGGCGAGCGACACGGCGAGCGCAATCCGCCGGATCCAGGTGTGGTCGTCCGAGCGCAGCAGCAGAAGTGCCGGCACGCCCAGCAGCGGCAGGAACGTGATCACCGTCAAAAGATGTGGCTGCATTTCCACCTAGTGCACCTTCATCCAGATTCCGAGAAGCAGCGCAGTCACGCCCACCGCGCCCACCACCACCCACGTCGCGTAGCTGCGCGCGTTCCCCGATTGCAGTTCGCGCAATTGGCTGCCGGCTTCGCGCGCGAGCTTGGCCGAGCCGTTCACCGTGCCGTCGATGATTCCTTCATCCACCGCGTGCCACAGCACGTTCGTCGAAATCCAGAGCAGCGGCCGCACGATCGCCGCGGCGTACAGCTCGTCGATCAGATATTTCTGCAGCACCAGCGTGTACAGCCCGTGCATGCTCTCGGCCAGTTTTTCCGGCAGGTCCGGCCGGCGAATGTAGAACCACCACGCGATGAGAATTCCAATCAGCCCGACGATCACCGGAGGCCCGGTCACCGCGTGGAGCAATTTCACCGCAGGGCTCTTCTCAATGTCGCCAGGCATCAATTCAGGATCCACCACTCTGATCACCGGCGTGTGCGTTGCGGGATCATTCAATTTCGCCACAGCCGCCTCGTGGTCAATGCGCTGCACATCGGCGAAGGCCGGATGCAGAAACGTCGCGAAATAATCCGTGCCGCCGACGAGTTTGGGCGCCGCGAACCAGCCGCCGAAAATCGAGAGGAACGCGAGAATCATCAGCGGAATCGTCATATTGCGCGGCGATTCGTGGACGTGCACTTTTCGTGTGTCAAATTGCTGCTTGCCGAAAAATGTGAGGAACACGAGCCGGAACATGTAGAACGACGTCAGCCCCGCTGCAATCAGCCCCAGGAGCCAAAGAATTGTATTCGCATGCGGCCCATTCTGCGCCGCTTCCAGAATTTCGTCCTTGCTGAAAAATCCGGCGAAGCCCGGCACGCCGGAAATCGCGAACGTCGCGATGAACATCGTCCAGAACGTCACCGGAATCAGCTTGCGCAGGCCGCCCATCTTGCGCATGTCCTGCTCGCCGCCCATCGCGTGAATCACGCTACCCGCGCAAAGGAACAGCAGCCCTTTGAAGAAAGCGTGCGTCATCAGGTGAAAGATGCCGGCCGCGTAGGCGCCCACGCCGCACGCCAGGAACATGTAGCCAAGCTGCGACACGGTGGAGTAGGCGAGCACTTTCTTGATGTCGGTCTGCACGAGCCCAATCGTCGCCGAATAGAACGCGGTCACCGCTCCCACGATCGCCACCGCCAGCATCGCAATCGGCGCGCGCGAGAAAAGCGGATGCATCCGCGCGACCATGTACACGCCCGCGGTCACCATCGTCGCCGCGTGAATCAGCGCGCTCACGGGCGTCGGGCCTTCCATCGCGTCCGGCAGCCAGACGTAGAGCGGCAACTGCGCGGATTTCCCCACCGCGCCGGTAAACAGGAGAAGGCAAATCGTCGTCAGCACGCCGGCCTGGGCCATCGTGTCGGGCGCCATTGTCGCTGCTTGCGCGAAAATCGTGCCGAAATCCACCGAATGAAACGTCCAGAACAGCAGCAAAATGCCGATCGTGAATCCAAAATCGCCGATGCGCGTGACGATGAACGCTTTCTTCCCCGCGTCCGCCGCCGATTTCTTCAGGAACCAGAATCCGATCAGCAGGTAGCTGCAAAGCCCCACGCCTTCCCATCCCACGAACATCACCACCACGTTCGCGGCCAGCACCAGCGTGAGCATGAAAAACATGAACAAATTGAGGTAGCTGAAGAAGCGGTAGTGGCCGCCTTCGTGCGCCATGTACCCGGTGGAGTAGATGTGGATCAGCGTCCCGACGAAGGAAACCGTCAACAGCATTACGATCGTGAGCTGGTCCACTTGCAGCGCGAAATTCACGTGGAATTGCCCGGCCGTAATCCACGGGAAATAGCTTTTCACCCAGGGTATCTGACTGACAGGGAGCTGCAGGAATTCGCGAACCATCTCGCAGACGGAGACGAAGGCCAGCGACACGGAACCGATCGCGACGGAATTCACCGCGGCTTTCGGCCAGGTCTTGCCGAAAAGGCCGTTGATCGCTGCTCCCAGGAGCGGCAGCGCGAGAATGATCCAGAGATGGTCGAGTATGAGCATCAGAACTTGAGCAGATTCACGTTTTCCACGTTGAGCGAGCGCCGATTGAGCGCGATGGTGATGACGATCGCCAGGCCCACGGCCGCTTCCGCCGCCGCCACCACGATTACGAAAAACACGAACACCAGCCCGTCGAGTTGGTTGTGCGCCCGGGCGAAGGCGACGAAGGCAAGATTCACCGCATTGAGCATCAGCTCGATCGCCATAAAAATCGTGATGATGTTGCGTTTGAAAACGAACGCCACGATGCCGAGCCCGAACAAAATCGCGCTCAACACCAGGTAATAGGAAATGGGAACGACGTTCATTCGTCCCTCTTTGCGAGAACCAGCGCGCCCAGGATCGCAATCAAAATCAAAATCGACGTGGCTTCGAATGGGAACAAGTACTTTTGAAACAGCATCATCGAGAGGTCGCGCGTCGAGACCGCCGCTTGATTCGGCGCTCCGGCGCCATTTGCAACGGTTGCTCCGATCGCCGAGTGCGCCATCCAGTACGCCAGCGCGAACAGGAGGAAAATCGCCAGCGGCAGACCCGCGTAGGGAGCCATCTTGCTAAAATTCGTGCGCTCTTCCACCCCGGCATTCAGCAGCATGATTACGAACACAAACAGCACCATGATCGCGCCCGCATACACGATCACCTGCACGGCCGCGATGAACTCCGCGCCCAGCAGCAGGTACAGCGCCGCGAGCGACACCATCACAAGAACCAGCGACAGCGCGCTGTGGATCGGCTCGCGCGCGAGAATCAGCATGATCGCGCCCGCCACTGCGACGAGCGCGAACAGGAAAAAGAGAATGAACGGGAGGCTCATGGATGCCTCACCACGATCCAGAACGCCGTCACCACCAGATTCGCGAGCGAAACAGGCAGCAACAGTTTCCAGCCGAACGACATCAGCTGGTCGTAGCGGAAGCGGGGAAGCGTCGCCCGCGTCCAAACATAAAAGAACAAAAAGAACAGCACCTTCGCGAGAAACCAGAACGGTCCCTGCACCACCGGCATCACCGCCGGATGCAGGCACAGAAAGCCAAGGCCGGTGGCGAGCAGAGTGACCACGGCCAATTGAATGCGCCCTATGCCGCGCATGTGGCGGACAGTGTCGTAGGCCAGGTAGGCTGCGGCGAGCAGCAGCCCCACGCCGGGAATGAAAAGCTGCCACGTCCAGGAATCGGGAAAGGGAGAGAGCCAGCCGCCAAAAAACAAAATCGTCGCGAGGCACGAAACCGTGATCATGTTCCCGTACTCGGCCATGAAGAACATCGCGAATTTGAAGCTCGAGTACTCGGTGTGAAATCCGGCGACGAGCTCGGTTTCCGCTTCCGGCAAATCAAACGGAACGCGATTCGTCTCCGCGATCGCCGCGGTCAAATAGCAGAGGAAGCCGATAATCTGCGGGAAAACATTCCACCTCGGAATGAACGGCAAATGATGAAAGTATCCGCTCTGGTGCAGGATCAATTCATTGAAATTGAACGAGCCGGCGAGCAGCAGCACGCCCACGACGGAAAGCGTGAGCGAAACTTCATAGCTGATCATTTGCGCCGAGCTGCGCAGGCCGCCGAGCAGCGGATACTTGCTGTTGGACGACCACCCCGCGAGCGCCACTCCGTACACGCCGATCGAGGTGATGGCAAAAAGAAACAGCAGTCCAATGTCCACGTTCGCGACGACGAGCTGCGTCGGCTGCCCGAAGATGTACACCGTGGCCGGGCCGAAGGGAATCAGCGCCAGCGTCGTCAACGCGAGCGACAGCGCCAGAAACGGTGCCAAAAGATAAAGATAGCGATCGGCCATTGGCGGCGTCACATCTTCCTTGAAAAGAAATTTCACGCCATCCGCCAGCGGCTGCAGCAAACCGTGCGCGCCAACGTAATACGGACCCCAGCGCGACTGAATGTGCGCGATCACCTTGCGCTCAAACCACGAGAGGTAGGCAAGCGCCGTCATCACCAGGAACAGAAGGACGACGATCTTGACTAGCGATACCACCAGGATTGGGTGCTGGGTGACGAACTCCACGGCGTATCCTTGGCCTCGTTTGTTGATTTGAGTCTGGAGCAGTAGCGCCCCAGTGTGCCGCTCGAAAACAGAAAATCGTTGGAAGAGAAAATCGCGCCGGCCGGCGCTTCGTACGATGGATCGACCGATTTGCAAGATGCGGTGGCAACCTCTGCCCCACCTGCCAGCAAGCCCGCCACCGACAGATCGTAGCCCGGAACATTCTGCCGGATTTCGTCGAACGCGGATTCGGGCGTCCGCAATCGAATCGGCGAGCCGATGCCGAGCATGCCCAGCTGGTGCGACAAGATGCGAATCAGATCGAAGTCGCTCCGCGGCCCTTGCGGATCGATCGAGCGGTGCGTCATCTGCACTTCGCCGGCGGTATTCGTCAGCGTGCCGTCCTTTTCGTACGAGCACGCGGCCGGCAGCACCACATCGGCGCGCTGCGCCGTCTCGGTGAGGAACATGTCCTGCACGACGAGAAGCTCGAGGCCGGCGAGGCGGTCGGGTTGCTTCACGTCAAACGTCTTCACCGGATTTGCGCCGACGACATAAAGCGCCTTCAGCTTTCCGGCGACGGCTGCATCCATCATGGCGCGAGCCGTCATACCCGGAGTGGCCGAGATTTCGCCGCCCCAGAGTTTGCTGAAGCGTTTCCGCTCGCCGTCGTCAGAGAGAGGAGCGTAGCCAGGAAGCCGGTCGGGCAGGATGCCCATGTCGGCAGCGCCGCGCGAATTCGCGTAATCGCCGAGCGCCATAAAGCGCGTGTGGCCGGAAAGCCGCGAGCCGAAAGCGACGAGATCGCGAAGCGCGGCGCCTTGAATATCGGCGCCGAAAATAATCACGACGTCGGATTCCTTTTCGAGTCCAGCCTTCAAAGCGCTCAACGCTGCGGTGACATTCTCATCGAACTGGCCTTCGCCCGAAGCGAGCCATCGAACAGCCTGGCGCTCTGTGCCTCTCGAAACTTCCGCGAGGTAGGCGGCTTTACGATGAATCTTGCTCGGACGGCCATTGATGACGAAGAGGCGTGCTTTGCGATGCCGCACAGCGGTTCGAATCTGCCAGGCAACGAGCGGATTCTGCTGGGTAACGTCGTTCGCGACGAGCAGCGTGGCGTTCGAAGCGTACACATCGGCCATGGTCGCGAGCGAATCCTTGGCGCGAGGACCGAGCGCCGCCGCGAGGCCCGTGTAGTCGGCGGTGCGATGATGATCGATGTTGTTCGTGCCCAGCGTGACGCGCGCAAATCGATTCAGCAGATAATTCTCTTCGTTGGTGGTGTGATTGGAGCCGATCACGCCGATCGCCGAAGGACCGTGCATGTCGCGCGCCTGCTTCAAGCGCCGCGAGACTTCTTCCAGTGCATCTTCCCAGCTCGCCGGCTCGAGTTTTCCGTTGCGGCGAACGAGCGGTTGGCGGACACGTTCCGGATTGTTCGTGAAATCGTATCCAAAGCGACCTTTCCCGCAGAGAAACTCGCCGTTGATGCCCGAGTGATCGCGATTATTCGCGCGCATGATTTCGTTGTTGCGGACGCTAAGAGTGGTCTTGCATCCGTTCGAGCAGTGCGTGCAGGGGTCGGGAACGTAGGTCATTTCCCACGGCCGCGTCTGGTAGCGGTACGTTCCGCTCGTTAGCGCGCCCACGGGGCAGATGTCGATGCACATCCCGCATTCTTCGCACGCGAGCGCGCCTTTTTCATTGGGCAGAATCACGGAATGCACGCCGCGCGCTCCGACGCCGAGAGCCTTCA
>JBOGNA010000074.1:0-2106 GCA_050746925.1 Candidatus Acidiferrales bacterium | reverse complement strand
GGTTTGCACAGTCTAGGCAAGGCCTTGCGAGGCCAGCGTCCTGGCACTCTTCGTTCAGTTTCGTGACAGGACTGCGAAGACGGGAAATCGGCCCCGGCGCTTTGCCAACGCTTCCGATTGGAAGAGGAGTTGGAAAGCCATGCGGGGGCGTGGAGAGTAATTCGGTGGGCATCGTGGATCTCCAGTTTGACGAAGATTGCGGCAGCTCTCAGCAAGTTCCGAGTGGCCGGTAAACTGGCGCTTCTGGCGCAATATCGTCAAAGCAAATCAACTGTCTCATAGCCGCTTGGGCGAGAGCTGCCGGTCGAGTTCGCATCCGCCCAGAACCGTCCGCCATGCGCTTCGATGATCGAGCGGCAGATCGACAGCCCCAGTCCCAAACCGCTCGGTTTGGTCGGTCACATGGCGCGGCTTTTTCGAGAACGGCGTCGCGCGTCGCTTCGACCTCTTCGATTACTAATATCCCAACAATATACGTGATATCCGACGAGGTTCGTGTTATAAGGGAGCATGGAACGGACAGATTTTCGCAGCATAGGCCGGGATGCGCAGGAAGCTCTACGCCAACGCGCGGTTTATCTGGTGTTGCACGAAGGAATGAAGCAGGGCGAGGCGGCGCGGGCGGTCGGCGTGCACCGGCAGGTGGTGAACCGTTGGCTACAACGTCACCAGGACGCCGGCGCGGAAGGCTTGCTGGACGGGCGACGGATTTCGCCTCGGAGAGGATGCGGAATTTTGACGGCTTCGGAGGCGCGGCGCGTGCAGGGCTGGATTGCGAACAAATGCCCCGACCAGATGCAATTGCCGTTCGCGCTGTGGACGGCGCAGGCGGCGCGGGAGCTGATCCACCAGAAATTCGGCAAGACGCTCGGCCTGTCGACGATGCAGCTCTATCTGAAGCGGTGGGGTTTTTCCGCGCAGAAGCCTTTGACGCGGGCGACGCAGCGCGATCCGCAAAAGATCGCGGCCTGGCTGCAGCAGGACTATCCGTCGATCGCGGCGCGGGCGAAGCGCGAGAAGGCGGCGATCTACTGGAGCGACGAGACGGGCGTCTGCAACCAGGATCAGATCGGCCGCGGTTACGCGCCGAAGGGACAGACGCCGGTGCTGACGCAGACCGGACAGAAGTTCTCGACGAGCATGATCGCCGCCGTGAGCAATCGCGGCCGGATGCGGTTCAGGCTCTACAAGGGCGCGCTGAACGTGGCGATCTTCATCGATTTCATGAAGCGTCTCGTCAAGGACGTCAAGCAAAAGGTCTTTCTCATCGTCGACAATCTGCGCGTCCATCACGCCAAGGCCGTCCAGGACTGGCTGACGCGCCACAAGGACGAGATCGAGATCTTCTACCTCCCGGCCTACGCGCCGGAGCACAACCCGGATGAATATCTCAACAACGATCTGAAACAGACGATCAAGAACAAGACGCGCGCCAAAACCCGAGACGACCTCGTCGCCACGACCTCGTCGATCCTCAAATCGATCCAGAGACGTCCGGAGCGGGTCAAGTCATACTTCCACGCAAAGCATGTGCGCTACGCCGCGTGATGTGTATTGTATATCGTTGGGATATTAATAATATGATGAAATCCCTTGCGGTCACCGTCGTGGCGGTGCTTATTTTTCTCTTAGCTATGTCCTCTTCGCTATGTCCTCTTCGCGCGGAGAAGGGCGTAACCAAATCATCAGTAACCCAAATCCGGATCGAACTTGGACTAAGAGCCTGCCTCAAAAGTTTATTGCACTGGCGGCTTCGGCGCCAGAATCCACGGATCCGTTAATGCGCTGCTCGACTCGCTGCTTTTTTCGGTCTGGCGAGCAGCGCCACCGGCGTGAGTCCGGCACCAAGCTCGCTGGGGGCATGCCTGCGGCGAGCTTTCGGCTTTGCCGTCTGAAGTCTCAGTCTTCCACGTCGCCCGGACCTTCAGGAAAGGAAGGGTTGGCGCCGAGGCCTTCGCGGCCAACTGTTCCCGAGAAATGGTATATGAGTTGATCAGCCTCATCCGACGGGAGGGTTTGAATTTGTGGCCCGATTTGTGACCCTTCGACGGTGATGGGCGAAAGCTGAGTGCTTGCCGCGATGGCCCCCGCTGACGGAATCGATAA
>JBOGNA010000073.1:0-8717 GCA_050746925.1 Candidatus Acidiferrales bacterium | reverse complement strand
GATAGTGGTTGTAAGCGATCACCGCAGGAATCGCGGCGGCGAGTCCGGCGGCGGTGGTGATCAACGCTTCCGCAATGCCGGGAGCGACGGCGCGCAAGCTGGCCGTTCCGGCATCGCCCAGTCCCGCGAACGCGTCCATCACACCCCACACCGTGCCGAACAATCCGATGAACGGCGACACCGACCCGGTGGTGGCGAGCCACGACATCCCGTTTTCGAGCCGGCGCACCTCGTCCGCCGCCGCTAAATGCATCTCGACGCCCACCGCGTTCGCGTTTTTCAGCTTACCGGCGACGGCGACGCCTCCGGCACCGGCGCGGGGATTACCGGCATTACCGGTATTGAGCTGGGCTTCGAGCTCGCGATACCCGGCCTGATAGACGTTGGCAAGCGGCGTTCCGCCTGAGCCCGCGCGCAGTGTGGTCGGGGCAGGAAGACCGCCGCCCGCGCGAAACATTTGCAGGAAGCGCGAACTTTGCGAGTCGATTCGCGAAAATTGGCCGGATTTCTTGAATATGATCGCCCAGGAATAGACGGAAAGAAACAGCAGGATACAGAGAACGATGCGAGCCACCCAGCCCGTTTGCTCAATCAGGGTCTCGAGCCGGCTGGCAAAAAGGAGCAGCGCCAGGCAGGAAATCGGATTCCCCCAGAAAAAAGTATTTCCAAGTAGTACGAAATAACCGTAGCACACGCATCCGGGAGGGTCAAACGAATCAGCCACATGCAAGTATTTTGAGGGCTACCTCTCACGACACAGAGTAGTGCCGGTACCCGTCTCTGCGGGTTTTCAGATCGCATCCGAGGCACGGGCTTTCTCTCTCTTCATAGGGCTGCCCTTGAGGGTGGCAGCTTCAGCGGCTCTCTAATTGATTTTGAATCGGATGGGTGAAGACGGCGAAACCAAACCACGCGGCAAACACAGAATAAATCAGACAAGCGGCAACGATTTCGGTGGTTCGCAGCGAGCCGCCGATCACGGCCTTCCAGAGCGTGATTGCCACCACGGCAAAATGCAGCAGGTTTCCGAGCGCCACGGGCCGGCCGTAGATGCCGCCCATCAGATATGTCCGCGCCATCCAGTTCAGGATCGCGAATCCCAGATAGAGCGCGCCGGCCGTCTGAACGAGCAACACCGCGAGAGGGCCGCAGTGCTCGCAGCCGCTCTTCACCAGCAGTTCCTGCGGCAGGAACGTAGCGCAGGCACCGGCGGCGGCCATGAAAACGGCGCTCGAGCTCATCAGAAATCTTGTTCTCATTGGCGGTGGCCATCCCCGAAAGCCGTTGCGCGATCGGGCTGCGAGTTTACATCGCGCTGCGCGCGGAGAGCGAATGATTCCGAGGATCGCGTGAAAAGGCTGGCGAGGAGTATGTGTTAGAATCGAGTGGAAAGCATGGGTAAGCCATTCGATATCGGGATCGCATCGCTCACGGAGGCGCATGGCGCTAGCCGCGATTCGATTTCATTGCCGGTCGCAGCTCGCTCGGATACGGAAGCAGCGCCCGCGCCGTCGGGACCCGACAAATCGTTTTACATTGAGACGTTTGGCTGCCAGATGAACGTGCACGACTCCGAGAAAGTGGCGGGCGTACTCCTGGAACGCGGCTACCGGCCCGTCTCGACCGCCGCCGAAGCCGACTTTCTGCTTTACAACACATGCAGCATCCGCGAAAAAGCGGCGCAGAAAGTCTTTCAGCGCCTCAACGACTTCAAATTCGCAGCCAAAGCGAGCCAGAAAGTGATCGGCGTGCTGGGCTGCGTGGCGCAGCAGGAAGGCGAAGAAATTTTCGAGCGCGCGCCGTGGGTCAGCCTCGTTTGCGGCTCGGCGAGCTACCGCAATCTGCCCGATCTGATCGCGCAGGTGGAATCGGGCGGACGCCGCGTTACGGGGCTGGACCTCGATACCGAGGAAACATTCGAAACCGAAATCACGCGCCGCGATAATCCTTTCCGCGCCTATCTCACGATCATCGAAGGCTGTGACTATTCCTGCGCCTACTGCGTGGTGCCGCACACGCGCGGGCCCGAGCGCAGCCGCGCGAGCGATTCGGTGCTGGCCGAAGTTCGCCGCCTCGCCGACGCGGGCTACACGGAAATTCAGCTTCTCGGCCAGACCGTGAATTCCTACCGCGATCCCTCGCCGCGCAAATTCAATTTCGTCGATCTGCTCGTGGCGGTCGCGGCGGTGACGGGAATTCGCCGCGTGCGCTTTACCACGTCGCATCCCAACGATTTCACCCGCGAGATTGTGGATGCCATCGACGCCACACCCGCGCTTTGCGACCACATTCACCTGCCGGTGCAATCCGGCTCCACGCGCATTCTCCGTGAGATGCGCCGCACCTACACGCGCGAGCAGTACCTCGAAAAAATCGCATGGATTCAGGGCGCGCGGCGGCCATTCAGCCTGACCACCGACGTGATCGTCGGCTTCCCGGGAGAAACGGAGCAAGACTTCGAAGAATCGCTGACACTTCTCGATGCCATCCAATCCGACGGCGTTTTCGCGTTCAAGTATTCCCCGCGCCCGAATACGCCGGCCATTTCGATGCCCGACGCGGTTCCCGAAGAGGAAAAAAGCCGCCGCCTGGCCGTCCTGCAGGAGCGGCAGCGGCAAATTCAAATCGCGCGCAACGAAAAGTTCGTCGGCGCGGAGTTCGAAGTGCTGGTGGACACGCATCATGCCGCGCGCGGGCAGTGGGCCGGGCGCTCCACCAGCAACCGCATCGTAAATTTCTCTACAGCACGTGAGAGTCTTCTGGGACAATATGTTCAGGTGCGCATCACGCGAAGCGCGCCGAATAGTTTGATCGGCGAAGAAGTGCACCGCATTTGAGTTAGTAGGGGCACGGCATGCCGTGCCCGAACGACCAATGGCAACGCGTTGCCGTCAGGGCCGTGCAGTGAGGTACCCCGGAGGCCAGGCATGGAACTCGAATGCAAGATCCGTGGCTTGATGATGGATCCGGTAACGAACATGCCTGTGGTCGTGCTGAAGGAAACTTCCGGCAGCGGCGTGCTTCCGATCTGGGTGGGCGTCTATGAAGCCAACGCCATCGCCCTGGAAATCGAAAAAGTCCAAACGCCTCGCCCGATGACGCATGACCTGCTGAAGAACGTTCTCACGGGCCTCAACGTCCACGTGCAAAAAGTGGTGGTCTCCGATCTGAAAGACGACACCTTCTACGCGCTCATCTGGATGGAACGCGACGGCCAGTTGATGTCCATGGATTCGCGGCCGAGCGACGCTCTCGCCCTCGCGCTGCGCCTCGATTGCCCGATTTTTGTCGAAGACGAAGTGCTGAAGAATTCCCGCATGGCCAGCGCCATTTCGGAAAAAACCTCCAACGAAGACCTCCGCAAGTGGCTCGAAAACCTGAACGACGAGGATCTCGGCCGCTACAAGATGTGAAGACCCGTCCAGGGTCTTCATCCGCGAGAGGTTTGGCGGATGAATCGTAAACCGATTGTGGTTCTTATCCGCTCATTGGCGGATAGCGATAATCGCTTAGTCTTCAGAATTGCCCGCACCGCAGTCACTCCGTTCATTCGTTGGAAGGCGGAGCCGCGCTAGGCTTGTCGGGTGGTTGCTCGGAGCGTGTGATTTCGAGCGGTTTGGACATCACAATGAAATGGCACGGCTGGCTCGGTTCAGCGTCGGCCGCGAACGGCTCGGTGCCAGTCTCCACATACCCGAGCCGCCGATAAAACGGCGGCAACTCCGTTCGCAAATTCACGATGCGCAAGTCCATGAACGCGCAACCGGCCGTTCGCGCATAGTTCTCCGCTTCCACTACCATTCGCCGGCCCAGCCCTTCGCCCTGTCGCGCCGGGTCAACCGCGAGTAACCCGAAATACGCGCGCTTGCCTCGGAGTTCCACGTAAACGCAGGCAATCAAGGCATCGCCATCTTCGGCGAGCAGATATTTTCCGGTGCGGAGCATCTCGCGAACCTTGCCGGCGTGAATCCGGTCGCGGCCGATGAAAAACCGCTCGACCTTGAACGCAGTATTCACGAGCGCACTGATCGCATCGGCATCGCCTTCGGTCGCAAACCGGATTTTGAGATCGTCGGCCAAGATTGTTGCCACCCGAGGTGATTCAGGGCACGAGATCCAAGGATTCTAATCCGAGACGCCGCCCAATGCGAGATGGACACCTGCTTCCGGCCTGCGGCCCCAATCCCGCCAAAACGTCATTTTTCGCTTGCAGACCGCCCAGTACAATCGGTAGAGTTAGCCTACTTGTGGTGTGACCAGGGGGTTGGAGGGCCATATATAGTCCCCCGGTTGCTGCGAGAGGAGCGAGGGCACGGTTTGACCTGCGTCCTGTCAGTCGCGAACCAAAAAGGCGGCGTCGGTAAGACTACAACCTCCATCAATCTAGCTGCCGCTATCGCCCTGAAGAAGAAAAAGACTCTCCTCATCGATCTCGACCCTCAATCGAACGCCACAATCGCTTTCTTCGAGGCTGCCGACGTGCAGGCCACGATGTACGACATCTTTGCCGAGCATTCCGCCGAGATGTCGAAAATCATTCGCCCGACCAAAGATCCCTACCTATTCGTCGCCCCCGCCCGCCTCGCGCTCGCCCGGCTCGAGCAGCAGCTCGCCGGCGCTTTCGACGCCCCCTTCAAGCTCAAAGACGCTCTCTCGCCCGTTCTGAAGGAATTCGATTTTATCGTGATGGATACGCCGCCCGCGCTGGGCATTCTCACGGTCAATGCGCTCGTTGCCTCCACGCATCTGCTCGTGCCGATTCAAGCAGCCTATTTCGCGATCGAAGGAACCGACGATCTGCTTGAAACGTACGCTCGCATTCGCGCCCGTCCCAATCCGGATTTGAAAGTCCTGGGCGTCGTGATCACGCTCTTCGACAAACGCACCAACATTTCCCGCGACACGCACGAGCAGATTCGCGCCACGTTTGGCAACGCGCTCTTCAAAACGCGCATCAGCAAGAACGTGCGCCTGGAAGAAAGTCCGGCGTACAAAGAAACCATTTTTTCATACGCGCCAAAATCATCCGGCGCCGACGAATATAAGAAACTGGCCCAGGAGGTATTACAACGTGTCCAAGAGGATCGGGTTGCCCGTCACTCTCAAGATGCGGCATGACGCCCACTACGTTGAGACTCTGACGAGTTTCAGCGGCGCGTCGATCGGCCGCATGATCCCGATCGACAAGATTCGCCCGAATCCCGATCAGCCACGCAAATTCATCGGCGACGTTCGCGAGCTTTCCGATTCGATTCGCGAAAAGGGCGTGCTCGAGCCGCTGCTGGTTCGCTACATGCCGCGTGAAGACACCTACTACATTATCTCGGGTGAACGCCGCTATCACGCGTCGAAAGCCGCCGGCCTGCACGAGCTTCCTTGCATCGAAAAAATCGCGGACGACGCCGAAACGCTCGAGCTCGCGCTGATCGAGAATCTCCAACGCAAGGACCTAACGCCGTTCGAAGAAGCCGACGGCTTGCAGCGCCTCGCCGATCAATTCGACTACACGCACGACGACATCGCCAAGAAAATCGGCCGCGCCCGCTCGTCGGTAACCGAAACGATGTCTCTCCGCGTGATCCCGGATACGATTCGCCGCGAGTGCGTCGAGAATGGCATCGTCTCGAAATCGCTGCTGCTGCAAGTCTCGCGCCAGCCCAACGAGAAGAAGATGACCGAAATGGTCCACCGTATCTCGCAGGGCGGCCTCACGCGCGACGAAGCCCGCAAATCGCGCAAGGACGAAACCGGCGCCGCTCCGCGGCCTCAGCCTTTCATCTACAATTTCGAAGCCGAGGACGGCTCCTTCAGCGTGCGTCTGCAATTCCGCAAGAGCCACGTCAGTCAGGACGAGCTCGCCGCGGCGATCCGCGCCGTACTGCGCCGCCTAGAATCGGGCGCGGCGCGCTCTTCCACTGCCGTCGCCTGATGGCGCTTGCCGCGCTCGTCGTGCTCGCCGCGCTTGCGAGTGAGCCGAGCCGCCGCTACGCATCGCGATCATGAAATCTGAGAGCAACGACGTCGCGAGCCGCGCTCGCCGCCGCGTTGCTCTCCGCCTGCTTCCATACCTCGCGCTCCTTTACATCATCGCGTTTCTCGACCGCACCAACATCTCCACCGCCGCGCTGCAAATGCCCCGCGATCTCGGCTTCGACGATCGCGTCTTCGGCCTCGGCTCCGGCATTTTTTTCGCAGGCTATTTTTTGCTGGAGATCCCCGGCGCAGTGATCGTCGAAAAATGGGGCGCGCGCTGCTGGCTCGCGCGCATCATGGTCACCTGGGGACTCGTCAGCGTCGGAATGGCATTCATTCGCACCGAGCACCAGTTCTACTCCCTAAGATTTTTGCTCGGCTTAGCCGAAGCCGGTTTTTTCCCCGGCGTGCTCGTGTACCTCACCCATTGGTTCATTCACGCCGACCGCTCCAAGTCCGTCGCTGCCTTCATGGGCGCGATTCCGCTTTCGTTCATTCTCGGCTCGCCGGTTTCGGGCTGGCTCCTCGGCGTCCACTGGTACGGAGTGAGCGGCTGGCGCTGGCTGTTCATCCTCGAGGGACTCCCCGCGGTTGTCTTCGGCATCGTCACGTGGTTTTATCTCACCGATTTGCCGGCTCGAGCCTCCTGGTTGCCCGAGAATGAGCGCGAATGGCTTTCGACGACGCTCGCGGCAGAATCCGCGGCAAGAAAATCGATCCGCACGTACACCGTCTGGCAGGCGTTCCGAGACCCGCGCGTCATCCTCCTCACGTTCGCCTATTTTCTCCATGCAGCCGTCGCGTACATTTTCGTTTTCTGGCTGCCGACAATCTTGAAGCGCCTCACGCATCTGCCCGATTTTCGCGTCACCGTTGTGGTCTCTCTGATCTACCTCGCTAGCCTCGTCGCCATGCAGGCCAACGGCTGGCACTCCGACCACGTTCGCGAACATCGCTGGCACACCGCCGCACCGTCGCTGCTGTGCAGTGCATGTCTCCTGGCGATTCTCGCGCTCCATCCCGGCACGTGGCCCACGATCGTTTTGCTCGGCATCGCCAACGCCTGCCTGCTCGCATTCGTTACGAGCTTCTGGGCGATTCCGTCCGCGTTTCTCGGTGAATCAGCCGGCGCTGCCTCCACCGGCCTGATCAACTGCATCGCGCTGATGGGCGGCTTCGCCGGCCCCTATCTCACCGGCTACCTGTCATCGCGCTCGCACTTTTTCAATTCATCTTTCATCTGCATGATGTTCGCCGCCTTCGTTGCGGCTATCGCGGTCCTCGCCGTTCGCGTCCGCCCGCTACGTTGATTTTTCTCGCCGCCGTTTCCCAAATTTCCATTTTCCGTTTTTATTTCGCATCGGCCCGTCTGCTATCCTGTTTCCGATGGACCTCACGCCCCAACAAGCCGCGCTGCTCCAGCGCCTGCACACCCTGGGCTTCGAGCTCGTTGCGTTCCCGATCTACCCGAATCACGTCGGCATCCGGAAAGGGAACTGCGCGGCCCTGCTCGCTCCGGCTGGTTCGAGCGCATTTCAGATCTTCACCGCGCCAACCTACCTGGTCGAAGGCAACCTAAGCGCAAAAATCACCCTCGACGGCCACGAACACTACATCTGGAAAAAACAAAAGCTCGAAGCCACCCCATCCCGCCGCGCCGAGCTGGAAGAATTCGCCGCAGGCCTCGCCGACGCCCTTCTCCCCACCACGTAGCACTCACATCATCAGTAGGGGCACGGCATGCCGTGCCCTCTGCCGCTAGCGCCGCCCAGCTTCTTTCTGCCCCCGGCGCTCTTGAGCTTGTAGCGGCCGCCTTTTTACCCTGAGCGAAGCGAAGGGCAGGCGGGCGCCTTGCTTTCAGAATTTCGTACCCGCCGCCGGACACTGCACCGCTCCAGTAGGGGCGCGGCATGCCGTGCCCTCTGTTGCTAACGCCACGCCTGCGCCACAACGCTACCCGCCCCACTCTTCCACAACCCAATTTCCACTTATGCGCTTATCCTGTATCCTCCCAACGCGCACCCAAAATAAAAATCACCACGAAGGAGAATCCAACCCCATGCGAGCCGACATCGTCCCCGGCACCGTCTTCCCCGATTACGAGCTTTCCGACCAGACCGGCAAACACCGCAAGCTCTCCGATCTCCAAGGCCCCGACCCGATGATCCTCTTCCTCAGCCGGGGCGGCTTCTGCCCGAAAGACCGTCGCCAAGCCGAAAATCTCGTCCAGCTCCATCGCGAACTCGAAGTCGGCTACTGCCGCCTCGTCACCATCAGCACCGACAATCTGCTCGAGACCAACGAAAACCGCACCGGCATCGGCGCCCACTGGACGTATCTATCCGATCCGGCTCGCACGGTGCAGAATGACCTCGACATCGCCGAGTACACCGATCCGCAGCACAACCCGATGATTCCGCACGTAATCGTCCTCGAGCCGGACCTTGTCATTTACAAAATTTACGTCGGCTACTGGTTTTTCGGACGCCCCACCAACGAGGAACTCCGCCAGGATCTCCGCGCCGTACTGAAAAAATGCCGCCCCGATTGGGACATCACCAGCCCCGAACTAAAAGCTGCCTGGTCCCAAGGCGAAAAAAACCGCTTCTACCCCTACGGCAAGTCCTACGCCAAAGTCTTCAGCGAGCAGCAGTAAGTGTTTTGCGCGACCAGCAGCAGCGGCGGCGCCGGCCCCCAATGTCTTCAGTAGGGGCACGGCATGCCGTGCCCTCTGCCGCTAGCAC
>JBOGNA010000072.1:0-65978 GCA_050746925.1 Candidatus Acidiferrales bacterium | reverse complement strand
CAATCGTTCTGCTCATGCGGCGAACGGCGAATTGCGATTAGTGCCCTTTGAAAATAGGCTTGCGCTTCTCGAAGAACGCGTTCAATCCTTCCAGGCAATCTTCGGATTGGAAGCAATGAATCTGCAGCCGAATCTCTTCATCAAGTTTTGCTTCCATCGCTTTTCTGTCATCCCCCACGATCGTGCGCTTCACGTCTCGCAGCGCGACGGTGGGAGCGGCGGCGAGCACGTCGACGATCTTTTGCGTCTCTTCGACAAACGAGCTGGCCGGAAATACGCGATTCACGATTCCCAATCGCAACGCATCGGCTGCCGAAAGCGTCTCCGCCGTATAAAACAATTCTGCCGCGAGCGCCGGTCCCACGATGCGCGGCAGAAAATATGTTCCGCCAAAATCCGGATACAGCCCAACCTTTGCAAACGACTCCGAAAAGTTTGCCTGGTCTGACGCGATCCGCATGTCCGCCGCCAGCGCCAGATTCATTCCTCCGCCCGCGGCCGGTCCGTTCACCGCCGCAAGCACCGGCTTCGTCATCGTCGCGATCGAGAGGCACATCTCCTTGCCCGCTTCCAGCAGCCCTTTCAGTTCGTCGCTCGCATTGCGTTTTCGCAGGTCCCGCAACAGTTCCAGATCGCCGCCGGCGCAGAAACCTCTCCCGGCGCCCGTGATCACGACAGCTCGTACCGAATTGTCCTGCGACGCGCGCAGCAACGCGTGAACCAAGCCTCGGCCCAAATCGATATTCAAGGCATTCAGCCGCTCCGGACGGTTCATTCGAATCGTGGCAATGCTTCCGTTCCGTTCTTCGAGCACGACCGGCCCGGCGTTCGCCAGGTGCCCGCCGGCCGCCTGCTTTGCGGCTTCCGCCATCGCGATTCCCTCTAATCCTTCAGACTCTTCAGCAAAGCAGCCAGTTGCTTGAAATATCGCTTTTTTAGCGCCCGGTCGGTTCCGGCATTTTGGCCACTGGTTGACGGCAGCACAAACACCTGCGCGTCGTACAATTTTTCCTTCTGCAGTCCGAGCTTGCAGGGCCGCCCTGCAAACTTCTCGTACACCATTTTGCCGTTGAACGCGATCACGCGAGGCCGCATCTCTTCGAGTTTCTGCGCCAGCAGGACGCGTCCTTCCGCAAACTCCTGCCGTTCGATCTCTTCGATGCCGCGAGTCGGCCGTTTCACCAGGTCGGTCATCCCGATGCCGAATTCAAGGCACCGCCGGTCGTCCTCATATCCGAGCGGCTCGGGAATCACGCCCGATTCGTACATCATCGGCCAGAACTGGTTCGTGCGTCCCGCGTAGTAGTGGCCCACACGCGCCGAACGATCGCCGGGGTTGGCCCCCACGAGGATCAGTTTCATTCCCTTGCGCAGATAATCGGGTAGTGTCCTCATTCCGTCCTTGCGGTCATTTTATACCCCTACCAGGGCTCGCCCACTCCGAATCGCGCTCTGTGTTCCTTGCGCTCTGCCTGCGCGGTCGGAATGGCCAAGCTACTTGCCTTTGAATTCAGGCTGCCGCTTTTCAACGTATGCTTTCAGGCCCTCTTTTGCGTCTTCGCTCGTGAAAAGCAGCTGCTGGAGCTCGCGCTCGATTCCCAGCGCCTCGCCGAAGCCAACTTCCGATCCCGTCACGACGGCGCGCTTGATCCGTCCCACCGCTCGAGACGCCTTGTTCGGCGGGCAGAACTGCCGCGCGTACGCCAGCACATCGTCCCAGAACGTATCGCGTTCGTAGATGTAGTGAATCAAGCCGAATTCCAGCGCCTCTTCGAAGCTGAACGTGCGGCCCGTCGCCATCAACTCGATCGATCGCGCCCGGCCGATGATGCGCGAAATTCTCTGTGTTCCGCCCGTGCCCGGCAGCACGCCGAGATTCACTTCCGGCAGCCCGATCTTCCCGCCTTCTTTCTTCGCGATGCGGATGTCGCAAGCCATTGCAATCTCAAGGCCCCCGCCTACAGTGTGACCGTTGAGCGCGGCAATTACGAGCTTCGGTGTCTGCTCCAGACGGCACAGCGTCTCGTTCGCGTGCAGGCAGAAATAATATTTGAACGTGGGATCGGCCTTCGTCAGCATCGGAATGCTCGCGCCCGCCGAGAAAAACTTCTCGCCGGCCCCGCGCAACAGGATTACGTGAACGCTCTCATCCATCCGCGCCCGCAAAATCGCGGTGTCCAGCTGCTGCATCATTTCATAGGTGTAGGTATTCGCCGGCGCATCATCCATGTAAATGATGGCCAGGCCGCCGTCGTTCTCGTACTTGACCAGTTGCTTCTGCTCCACCACGGTCGTCGTTGCCATGTTCTAATTTCTCCGTTTCGTCGTCCGTCTTGTTGAAATCCAAATTCGCTTCAAACCTGCTGCCCCACCGCCCGTCCTGCCACTGCAATCCCTCCGCGCACCATTCGCGTCGGTTTCAATTTCGGCGTCTCGCGACCTGCGGCCATCACGCCGTGCAAAAACATCCCCGCCATCGTCTCCGCCAGCGTGTCCGCATGCGGATCGGTTTGCGGCCGGTGCCATGTGTGCACCCAGTTCATCATTCCAAAAAGCGACAGTACCGCGACGCGCGGGTTCAATCGCCGCGCCGCACCCGTCTTTCGCATCTCTTCGAATATGCCCAACGCGATTCCATAATAACGGCGCTTTACGTCCAGCACTTCCTTACGATACTCCCCTTCCAGCGCTTCGTCTTCGTGCGTCAGCACTCTCATCTCGACCGGATGGCGCAAGAAGTAATCCAGGTGATTCTGCACCAGCACGCGCAGTTTTTCGACCGGATCCGCGACGCCCTTCAGCCGCTTCTCAAGGCGCGCCACGATCGTCCGGAACGTGAACAGCTGAATCAGGTAGAGCAACTCCTGCTTGCTTTTGATGTAGTAATACATTCCCGCCAGCGAGACTCCGCTCGACCGGCTGATGTCGCGGATCGACGCACCCTCATATCCTTTTTCGCAGAATACCTGGGCCGCATGACGCAGAATGAGTTGCTGCTTGGAAGGAGAAACGCGCGGTGGTGGCAGTGCTTTGGGCTTCAAAAGTGGCTAAACTACTTGTCGAACGTTCGTTCGAAAAGAAAGCATACGGAACCTCGCAGTCGATTGTCAAGAACCACGCCGCCCCGTTCCCCAAGCAGCGGTTCTGGTCTCAAGATTCCTGCATCCACGGGCCGTCTCGAATCGTCTAATCGGGCGTGACCGTGTACATCACCCGCGCCTGTAGAACCTGTGCTACCCTTTCGGCTCAGGATATCCCTTGGGAACGGAACGCTCGATGAGCACTCCGAAAATGAATCCGGTGGAGCCGCCGGCGCACGCGCTGCCGTCTCAAGTCGTTAAGGACGACGAACCGATTCTCGTCGCTGCCGCAAAAGCCGGCGACATATCCGCCTTCGAGACTCTCGTAGGCCGCTACGAACGCAAGATCTTTCGCCTCGCGCAGAACATCACCCAGAACAAAGAAGACGCCGAAGACGCCATGCAGGAATCGTTCCTGAAGGCCTTCGAGCACCTCGCCGAATTTCAGGGCAACTCCCGCTTTTACACCTGGCTGGTGCGCATCGCCGTCAACCAGGCCTTGATGAAGCTGCGCAAGCGTCGCCCGAACCAAGTTTCGCTCGACGAGGAAATCGATACGGGCGAAGAATTGATTCCTCGCGACGTCGAAGATTGGGGACCGTCTCCCGAAGAGCGGTTCGGGCAAACCGAACTTTCCGGAATTCTCTCCAGCACAATCGCTGAACTCGATCCAACTTTCCGAGTCGTTTTCCAGCTTCGCGACATCGAAGAATTGTCCACCGAGGAGACGGCGGAAGCGCTGGGCCTTTCGGTTCCGGCCGTGAAATCCAGGCTCCTGCGAGCGCGCCTCAAGCTGCGGCAGAAATTGAATCGTTATTTTCGACGGAGTGAAAATTCGTGAACTGTAGAAACATCGTAAAAGAACTTTCGAACTATCTGGACGAAGCGCTCGATTCCACGCTGCAAGCTTCCATCGAAAAGCATCTCGAACATTGCGAAGACTGCAAGTTGGTAGTGGACACCACCAAGCAGACGATTCAGATCTACTGCAATTCCGAGCCGGCGCCGCTTCCCGAAGATACGCGAATCCGGCTGCGCGACGCTCTCAAGCGGCGCCTTCGCGGCGTGCGCGTCTAAACCCCTCTCGCCTCTCCGAATCGCGCTTCCTTCTCCCACATCGGAATTTCCGTTCCCACTTTTCGCGCGCGCGCCAGCTCGTAAATCCGGCCGGCTACTACGATGTCTTCAATCGCGATTCCGTTCGACTTGAACAGCGTGTTTTGCTCCGCGCTCGTCCGCCCGGGAACCTTGCCGCCCACGATATCCGCAAGCTCTCGGACGCCGCCCCATTTTTCCGCGTTTTCGCCGAACGCGTGAATCAGATCCCCGGATTCGACCCTCGACTGTTCGCGCGAATCGACTGCAATCACATCCGAGCGCGTAACCGCGTCGCCATCGAGTTCGCGCTTCTGCGGGAAATTGGCTCCGATGGCATTGATGTGCACGCCCGGTTTCAGCCATCGGCCTTCGACCACGGGATTTGTCGAGGTCGTGGACGCGATCACGATATCGGCGCCGCGCACCGCCTCTTCCGCGGACGCGACCGCCTTCACCGGCAGTTGCAATCGCGCCGTCATCTCTGCAGCGAATGCTTCGCGCCGTTTCGGATCGCGCCCGCACGCCCGCGCCTCGGAGAGGTTCCGCACCGCCGATATCGCCTCCAGTTGCGTTCGCGCCTGCAATCCGGTGCCGATGACGGCCGCCACTTGCGAATCCGCGCGCGACAGAATCCGTGTCGCCACGCCGCTTGCCGCCCCCGTCCGCATCTGGCCCAGATAGTCAGCTTCAACCAGCGCGACCAGATCCCCCGACTGCACCTGAAACAGCGGCACGATGAATCGCAACCCTTCTCGCGCGCTCGAATAGATTTTCAAGCCCATGTAACCGCCTGTCGAATCCGCCGCGGCCATGTAGTGGAGGTAGCTCTTCCCGGGAATATGCAGACGCTGGCGCGAATGCATGATCGCGCTCGAATCCCCAAGCCTCCGGAACGAGTCCTCCACCGCGGCAAGCGCCAGTGGCATCGTCAGTAACCCCTTCACATCAGCTTCAGTCAGCAACAACGCCATGATGGTTCCCCCCTCCCGAAATGGTAGCTCACACCGTGGCGTTTTCAGAAGGCCTCCTGCCGCTCACCACCTCGGTTTCAACTGCTCGTCAGGGTTCGCAGGCGCCGAGGGTCGCCAGCAATTTCCCCGGGGCCACCCCGTTATTACTAGCATCAGCCGTGGCCAGCAAGCGGTGGAGCTTGACACCGGCCCGCTCGCAAGTTACGGTTAGCGCCGCAAAACGGGTCGCGCGGAGGCGCATCCATGTCAGTCGGGCGAGAGCTGCTGCGTCCTGCGAAGTCGAAGCCTGCGATTCGCTCGATCGGCCGCGAGCTCGGGGAAAACGCCGTCGTGGTCGCCGGCTGTTTCCTGGCCGGTCAGCTGGGCCTCAAGATCACCGTTCTGCACCCGCCCGTATCTCCGATCTGGCCTCCGATTGGCGTCGCCCTCGCGGCCATGATTCTCCTGGGTTATCGAATCTGGCCCGCGGTGTTCCTTGGGTCTTTCTTGATCTGCGAGTCGACGTCCACACCCCTTCCTGCCGCGATCGCGATCTCCGTTGGCAACAGCTTGGAAGTCTTGACGGCCGCATACCTCGTGAACCGGTTCGCCGGTGGGGTCAGGGCATTTGAGACGGCCAAAGGTGTCGCTCGTTTTGTGCTTTCCGCCTGCGTGCTCAGCCCTTTGGTCAGCGCCACGATTTGCATGGGTTTCCTCTACCCAGCCGGATTTTCACAAGGTCCGGACCGAGCAATGATGTGGCTCACGTGGTCGGTGGGAGATGGCATCGGTGCGCTTCTATTCGCTCCGTTCCTCATCCTGCTTCTTGGCACCGATCATCACCGGCTGGAAAAGCGCGAGTTCCTGGAGCTCTTTGCCCTGTTGGTCGGCTTGATCGTCGTCTGCCTCACCGTATTTGGCCCGCTTTCCACCTATGTCGCTCAGAAGCAATGGCTCGAACCTTGGATTTGTATTCCCTTCTTGATTTGGGCAGGGTTCCGGTTTTGTCAGTTGGAAGCGGCGGGCACCACGCTGCTGCTGTTTGGAATGGCGATCGTCGGAACTCTGCGCGGATACGGACCATTCGTCTCCACAGACTTCAACGTCTCCTTGATGGTTCTCGCCGCTTTCGTCGCCGTTACCGGCAGTGTCACGCTGGCGATCGCCGCCACTCTCTCAGAACGGCGGCGTATGGAGGAGGGGCTGCTCGGGCTGCAGAGCATTCTCCAAAACACGATTCAGGGAAAAATTCAGGATCTGACGGTAACGATCGAGACGCTCCAATCCGAGGTCATGGAGCGGATGCTCGTCGAAAACGCATTGCGCGAGAGCAACGACCGGTTTCTGCAGCTCGCGGAAACGATTTCCGACGTCTTCTGGTTGATGGACATGACCAACATGCGCCTCCTTTACGTCAGCCCTGCCTATGAGTCCGTTTGGGGGCGCTCGTGTGCCAGCCTTTATGCCGATCCTCACTCCTGGCTCGATTCCGTTCATCCGGAGGGCCACGAGCGCGCTCTCACTTTTTTCGACCAGGAAACAACCAAGACCCGATATGACGCGGAGTACAGAATCATCCGTCCCGATGGGTCGATGCGCCATGTTTGGGACCGGGGCTACATCGTTCGCGACGAGGCGGGCCGCATTTCCCGTATCGCCGGCCTCGCCAGCGATATCACCGATAAGAAGCGGCTTCAGGACGCATTGCAAACGCTCCAGCACGGAAACCCGAACACGATTGACACAGACGCGAAATCCATCTACAAATCTACAGGGGAGCCAACATCATGATGATTGGGAACAGATTGAGGGCGATACGCGAACAGAAAAATCTTTCACAGGGCGACATCGAAGCGCGCACCGGACTGCTTCGTTGCTATATCTCGCGCGTCGAGAACGGCCACACCGTTCCGGCGATTGAAACTCTCGAAAAAATGGCGCGCGCTCTCGATATTCCGCTCTACCAGCTGTTCTATGACGGCGAGAAGCCGCCCGCGCTTCCCAATATGTCCTCTAAGGGGAAAGCGGTGCCTCCCGATTGGGCCAGTTCGGGCAAGTGGTCTCGCTTCATGCTCCGCGTCCAGGATCTGTGCGGCCGGATGGACCCGCGGGACCGCCAGCTGCTCCTGTTCCTCGTCGAGAAAATGGCCCGCAAGTAGCGCGCTCTTCTTAGCAGGGCACGGCGTGTCGGAAATCGGCCGCAGCAGGACCGTGCCCTCTTTAGCCAACAGCGACGAAACGAAGCCCACCTGCCTAGAAATTCACGCGATACCGCAACACCCGTGCCTCAGGCTGGTCGAGCACCAACAACTCTTCTCGCGGACTCATTGCCAATCCCGGCGCCGGCCGTGCGCCCTGCCCAAGCTGCGGAGCCAGATCCACGTCGAGCTTGGGTTTTCCGTCGATCGTCCACACGTGCAGAACCCGCCCGTCTGCATCCATCGCAAAAATGCAAGTTCTCGACACCGTAAATTGAGCGCTCAGTTTCCCCGCCCCATTCGAACTCGTGTTGATCTCTGACGCAAATTGCCCTTCCGCCGTAAATCGCATGATCCGGCTTCCGCGCTCATCCGCAATATAGAGATATCCGTCCGGTCCGATCACAATCGGACCGGGATGCGTGCCCGATCCGGAATTGGTCGGCGGCGTCCAGGATCGCTGAAATCGAAATCTCGACGAATAGGTGTCCACCTTTCCGCTCTTCGAATCCAGCACGTGAATCAACTCGTCCGCGCCGACTGCGATGCTGACGAACCCCTCTTTGCCGGGCCGCGTTTTCAGATGTAGCTCCCGGTGAATATCGCGCTCCCCGCCCGGGTAGAAAACAAAGACACTTCCGCGCACCGGGTCCGACACATACACGTCGCCATCCGGATCGACCGTGATCCATTGCGGATGCTTCAGCGGATCCTCCTGGAAGGAGAGCAGCGGCGTACCTTGCGGATCGAATTTATGAATGAACTGGCTGCCCGCGTCCGCGATGTACACGTTCCCGAGAACGTCCGTCGCAATGCTGGCCGGCTCCTGAAGACGGCCCGGCCCATCGCCCTTTACTCCCCACTGGCCGATGAACGTAACCGTGGGCGCCACAGCAGTTTGCGGTTCCGCCTGCGTAGCCGTTTGCGAGCAGCCGGAAATCAATTCTCCACAAGTGACGATGCTGACGGCGATACACACTTTGAACAGCAGCGAAGCGAGAGGACGCATAGGAAATAAATCTATCGTATATGCGCACTGCCGCGACGCTGAATAAACGTGGATGGAACTCGATGATTAACGGGTGCGCTTGCGGGGTTTTGTTTCACCGGGACGCTTCACGCGCCGAATGATGGTTTGATGCATGTAGTAGGATCGTTCCTCCGCCTTACCCGTGCTGATATCTTCGAACGCGAATGTCGTGTCGCCGCCGGGCGTCGCCGCCTCTTTCACGCTCACCGGCAGTTTGCCGCACAAACCGCCCTCAACGAAAGCAGTCTCGTACCGCGCGCGCTGTTTGCCCCATGTGTACGCGCGCAACATGGTGAAGTCGCAGGGCTGCCCTTCGGGTCCGTGCGCGCCCGCGAGTAAATACTGCTTCTTAGGATTTCCGGAGGAATCGCTCACCTTGTTCAATTCAAACCACGCCACGATTCGCATTCCCGACGAACTCGCATAATCCGGCAGCGGCTGCGGCACGTCAAGCTCGATGAAGCGTCCCAGAATCCAGCCGGAGACCGAGTCCTTCTCCGAGGTGTGGGCGCGCACCAGCCACCAATCTTCTTTCTTCGCTTCCGCGGGCGCGCCGGCTGAATCCTCCACCGCTGCCGCTGTCGGCGCGGTCGGCACATCCACCGGCCGCCGTTCGTAGGTCTCGAGGCGCATTCCCTTATTCAACTGCCGGATTCGCGTGGACTCGCGCCCCGCATCGATGTGCAGGTTTGCCAGCACCCTCGCGTGCCCACTCGCCTGCGCCGGCATCGACGCCGTGTTCTTTTCGAGGTCCGCCGCCTTTTGCCATATGTCCGCGGAGAGCAGGTCGCGCTCGTTTACCCAACCTTCCAGGCCGGCCCCCGTGCGCACTTTCACCTGTCCCTGAAATCGCTCGAGCACGTCGAGCCGGTCTCCGAACGCAACCGTGGTCACGGGCTCGTGCACCTGCGCCGTTGTGCTCACCAGTGTGACAAAGCGATTGCCCGCGTACGCGATTTCGAGCGGAGGCTTCGCACGGTAGAGGCGATAGTAAGCGCCCGCAGCAATCACCAGCAGAACTGCAAATCCGAGCAGCAGTTTTCGCGTCACGGACGGTCACCGAACGTAATGCCCACCGCCCTCGCCGCTCGCACGTAATCGCTCTTCGGATCCACCAGCTTCGGTGCGCCGATGGCATCGAGCAGCGGCACGTTTTCGATCTGTCCCGATCGCAGGCAGACCATCCGGTCGTATTGCGCGCGCGCCATCAGATCGACGGCCGCCACACCGAAGCGCGTCGCCAGAATCCGGTCGAATGGACTGGGCGAGCCGCCGCGCTGCACGTGTCCGAGCACCGTCACGCGCACTTCCTTGTTCGTGAACTCGCGAATCGAATAGCCGATCGAGTTCGCCACCTGGCCCGGCATCGGCTTGGGAAACGGCTTCCCCAGAGCGTCGCGCTCCGGCAGCTTCACGCCTTCGGCGACAACCACCAGGCAGAACGATCGCCCCAACGCTTCGCGCCGCCGAATCGCTTCGCACACCGTCTCAATCGTGAACGGAATCTCCGGAATCAGGATCACGTCCGCGCCGCCGGCGAGGCCCGAATGCAGCGCGATCCAGCCCGCATCGCGGCCCATCACTTCGATCACCATCACGCGCGAATGGCTCTCGGCGGTCGTGTGCAGCCGGTCGATCGCGTCGGTGGCGACGTGCAGCGCGGTATCGAAGCCGAACGTGACTTCGGTCGCGGACAGATCGTTGTCGATCGTCTTCGGCACGCCCACAATCCTCACGCCGAGCTTGGCGAACTCATGCGCGATCGTCAGCGTGCCGTCCCCGCCAATCACGATCAAACCGTCAATCCCCAGCCTTTCCAGGCCCTCGATGCAGCGTTTCGAGTAGTCGTGGACCACGGGCCGGCCGGCGTCTTCGATCGGATAGGCGAACGGATTACCGCGGTTCGTCGTGCCGAGGATTGTGCCGCCGCGAGGCAGGATGCCGCGGATCGATTCGGGAGTGAGTTCCTGCGACTGCTCCGGCCAGATGAGGCCGTTGAATCCGTTCGTCACGCCCACGACGCGCCAGCCATATTCGAGGCGTGCGGTTCGCACTACGGCGCGGATCACCGCGTTCAAGCCGGGGCAATCGCCTCCGCCGGTGCTGACGCCGATGGTTCGCACGCTTCCCGACATGTCGAATGCATCTCCCGAAGCAACCGAAGATTTTACACTATCCGTCACGCGCGTCGCGGCAAGCGTTCATGCGAAAGTTTCCACCTGTTCGGAGCTCGGAGAACTTTTCTCTTCTGCTACAATCCAGCACCGTGCTGCCGATCCCCTGGAGAATTGGAGCGTTCCGATGCAAAGCCTGGAAAAACTGAAGCCGCTCGCGCTGCTGCTGTTGCGCGCCGGCCTCGGCGTGATTTTCATATTTCACGGTTATCCGAAATTGTTCACGCACACGCACGAGATGATGGGATTCTTCGAGAAGGTCGGATTCCCCGGATATTTCGTCTACATTGCGGGCGTTCTGGAGTCTTTCGGCGGGATCGTTCTGATCCTGGGATTGTTTACGCGCATCGCAGCGCTTTTACTGGCGGGCGAAATGACGATCGCGATTCTAAAAGTTCATTTGCCACAGGGTGCGATCACGGACGTCAAAAACTACGAACATCCGATGATCCTTGCCGCGGCCTGCTTCCTGCTCGCCACAATGGGAGCGGGCCTGCTTTCCCTGGACCACGCGATTTATCGCGGCGGCGGCAAACCGCCGCGGCGACCAAAGGATCGCGACTGAATTCTTTCGCCGCGATTCGTGTGTCGCGATTCCACCGAGTGGTGCGACGCGCGAAAAAATTTACGCGGTCTGCACCGTTTGCGGCGCGCTCGGAGCCGGCGCCGGGTAGGGCGCTTCGGGCATCACGATCCACGCGACGAAGTATCCAAGAATCGCCGGGACCACCGGGAACGGCACGAAACATGCCAGCACCCAGACGAGCCTTACAACGGTGGAGTCAATCTCGAAATACTCCGCAACGCCGCCGCAGACGCCGGCAATTTTGCGATCGACGACGGAACGCATCAGCCGCTTCTGAACGAGCGGCGCTCCTGCGCTCGGAACGCGCTGGCGCGTGCCACAGTAGTAGCAGAAATTCGAATATTCAGTGATATCCCGCTTGCAGTTCGGGCAATTCATGCTGTGCCTCCCGCGCGGACCGGTGCCTTCGCCGCGCTACTGATAGCTACGGTTGGTAGCTCGAAAAAGTTTCCATCGGAATCCTAATATTTCGCGAGCTCGCGGACGGCGCGGACGATGTCTTCCGTTTGGGGCAGAATCGCGTCTTCGAGTTTCGGCTGATACGCGCAGAACGTGTCGGTGGCCGCGATGCGACGCACGGGCGCATCGAGGTCGTCGAACAGCTCGTCGCCGATGCGCGCGGCGATTTCCGCGCCGTAGCCCCACGAGCGCGTGTCTTCGTAGGCGACGATCACGCGATTTGTTTTGCGAACGGTGGCGGCGACGGCCTCCCAGTCGTAGGGGCTCAGTGTGCGCAGGTCGATGATTTCGGTCGAAACGCCGTCGCGCGCGAGCTCGGCCGCAGCCACTTCCGCGCGATGCACCACCGCGCCATAGGTGATGATGCTCACGTCCGTCCCTTCGCGGGCGATGCGGGCCTTGCCGAACGGAATCGTGAAATCGGCGCCGGGATATTCCGAGCGATTGTAAGGCTGGCGGTAGAGGTGCTTGTGCTCGAGGAACAGGACCGGATCATCGCAGCGGATGGCTGTACGCAACAGGCCGCAAACGTCGAGCGCCGTGGAAGGCATCACGACGCGCAGCCCGGGAATATGGGTGAAGGTGACTTCGCCGCACTGGCTGTGATAGATCGCGCCGCCAGTGAGATATCCACCGATCGCGACGCGCACGACGGCGGGCGATTTGAAATATCCGCCGGAGCGCCAGCGCATCGTGGACAGCTCGTTGCGAAGCTGCATCATGGCGGGCCAGATGTAGTCGAAGAATTGAATTTCGGTGACGGGTTTCATCCCGCGCGTGGCCATACCGATCGCGCGGCCGACGATATTGGCTTCGGCGAGCGGTGAATTGAAGACGCGGGCGCCGCCGTATTTGCGCTGCAAGCCCGAGGTGGCTTTGAAAACGCCGCCCTTCCCTTTTAACTTGGCGAGCTGGTCTTCACGGCTGCAGTCGGCAATATCCTCGCCGAAAACAACGATGCGCTCATCGCGCGCCATTTCGTCGAAGAGGGTGGCGGAAACCATTTCGACCATGGTTTTCGGATCGCCGTGAAGCTTTGGCGCACCGTCGAACTGTTTGCCGGTGGGATCGACGTCCGGGGAATAGACGAAATCGTAGATGGATTCTTTCGCGGGAATCTCGGCCTGGAGAGCGCGATCGGTGGCCTCCAGAACTTCGCGGTCCACGTCTGCTTCGAGCGCTTCGAGCTCACGCTCATCGAGAATGCCTTCGCGGACGAGGAACAATCCGAATTTCGGAATCGGATCGCGGCGGGCGTCTTCTTCGCGCTCTTCGTCGCAGCGATAGAGCTTTTCGTCGTCGGACAAAGAGTGTGAGTAAGGACGCGTGACGTGCGCATGAACGAGCGCGGGGCCCTTGCGCTCGCGGCAATGCGCGGCCGCGCGGCCGAGTGCGGCGTAGCTCTCGAGCGGATCGGTGCCGTCGCATTCTTCGATGTGCAGCCCGGGATAATTTGCGACGAGCTTCGAGATGCTGCCGCCAGCGGTTTGCACTTCCACTGGAACGGAGATCGCGTATTTATTGTCTTCGATCAGGTAGAGAACCGGCAGCCGCTTCGTGCAGGCGGTGTTGAGCGATTCGAAAAACTCTCCTTCGCTCGTGGAGCCTTCGCCGCCGGAAACATAGACGATCTCATCGCGATGGAATCGCACGGCGTCGCCGAGCGGCGCTGCCTTCGCTTGTTCCAGAGCTTTCGGAAATTCCGCGTAGTAGAGCGACGCTTCCGCCGCACCGACGGACTGAAGGAACTGGGTGCCGGTGGGCGACGAGCGCGTGACTATGTTGAATTTCTGATGTCCCCAGTGCGAGGGCATCTGGCGGCCGGCCGAAGCGGGATCGTCTTTTGCGCCGACGCCTTCGAGCAGCATCTCGTAGGCGGTGACGCCCAGCATCAAGCAGAGGGCGCGGTCGCGATAGTAGGGGTAGAACCAGTCGTGGCCCGGCTTGAGGACGAGCCCCGCTGCGGCGAGAACGCCTTCGTGCCCCGCGCCGCTGATCTGGAAGTAGATCTTGTTCTGGCGCTTGAGCTGGATTTCGCGGTCGTCGAGCTTGCGCGAGAGAAACATGGTGCGGTAGATGCGGATGAGCGAGTCGCGGTCGAGGCCGTGGTATTTCGCGGCGTCAAATTTCGCCGTTTTGGTCTTGGTCTGAGTCGGCATCAGCTACCTTCCGCATGAGAGGCGTCGGGATGCGGAGAATGGGTGAATTCGAGACAGGCACATTATAACGCAGTTCGGAACGGAGTTCGATGAATGGGGGTATGGAGCGGAGGGCGGATTGGAAAGGATTCGGGAAGCGCCCGGTGCCAGGCCAAATTGCGATTGGCAAAAGGCCCAAAGTGTCCCGATTAGAAATTTGGAAGTGGTTGAACTAGGGGGAGTTGCCGCGATTTCTAATCGCGGTGTCCCGATTAGAAATTCAGTGACAAGTGCTGAGTGACGAGCGGCTAGAAAGAAGCCGAGGCGCGGCGGGGGAACGAAATTACAAATCGCGATCCATTTGCGATTAGAAAAATTTAGCAGGCTGATTTTTCTATGAGTTAGGCTGAATTCTAATCGCGCATTTGCGATTAGAAAGTCCGTGGTCCGAGAGGTCCGATTCGTGCCTCGTGAATCAGGCGAAGGCCCACGACGAGAAGTGCGCTCGTCGTGGCTACCCCGGAACGGGTCCCGAGAGAAGCGGGTGGATGGGCTGGGCGATGAGCTTGCGAGTACCGAAATGGGAATTGCCGGTGATGGGTGGGGTGCGGGCGGGTTTTGGCTGACTGTCACGGGGTATATTAGCACAATAGTAACCGAGTGTCAAGCTGGAACTGGTTGGGGTGATCGGGCTTGCCGCTGCCTCGACAGAGGGAAACTTTTTGCGGGTTGCGAACTTCTGCACAGGCAGGAGCGCCTGTGCCACTTGAGGCAAAGGCGCCCGCGTGAAGGCGGCCGCTACAGAACCTGGACGACCGACGACGGTGCGGGATGGAGAAGAGCACAGGCAAGTGCCTGTGCCACTCAAGGCTCGAGGCCGGAGTGACAGTCGCGTGGAGGAAAGGTGCCGGCAGGATGCCGGCGGCACGCACCTTGAGCGTGACACTCACGAGAGTGTCACAGCCCGTCGCCTGGCTAACCCTACTTGAACGTAGGATTCACACTGGCCATGACTTACAAGCAGGTATTCAACGGAATTGCGGGGATTCTGGCGTTTGTGCTGGTGATCAGCGCGTTGATTGAGGCGTGGTCGATTGCGAAGTGAAGAGGAGCGGCCTCGCTAAGTGCCGGGGCGCCAGCTGTCGTTGCGGGCTACGCTTTGGAAGCCGTAGGTTTCGTAGCGGGTGGAGATTTTTCCTTCGCGGAGGCTGACGACTGTGTAGCCTTCGGGGGTGCCGAGACGCGAACCGTGCCACCAATTGCCGCAGACGGCGCCGCTGGTGATGAACTGGGTGTTCTTGTGGGTGACGGATTCGTTGACGTGGGTGTGGCCTTGGAGCACGGCGATTACGTTCGCGCCAGCCAAGACTTCGAGCACTTCGGGGGCGTTTGAGACCGTCATGGTGTTGTATTTGCGGCCGGCGGTGACGATTTCGGCGTAGGTGGCGAAGGCGGTGACGATCGGACAGTGCACGACGGCAAGGACGGGAGCGCCTGCGGGCAACTTCTTCAGATCGTCGCGCAGCCACTGGAGCTGGTCATCGCCGATGCGCGCTTCCCAGAGGCGATCGTCGGTGGGGTGAATCGAATCGAGGACGACGAAGTGATAGCCCTTGTGATCGAAGGAATAGAATGTCGCGCCCATGCGGTCCTGATACATTTTCTTGCCGTAGGCGGGATCGGTGGGAGCGACGCCGCTTTTGGTGAGGACGCCGAAGACATCGTGATTGCCAATCGCATTGTGGAGTGGCATGCCGAGAAGCTGCTCGGTGCGGGAATAGAGATCGAAAACCATGCGCGCGCGAACGGAGTTGACGCCAAAGGCGTCGTACACGTGATCGCCGCCCATGACGGCGAAATCGGATTGGGTGGCGGCGATTTTGCGGAAGCACATGTCGCAGCCGTGAGCGGCGTCGAGCTCGGGCTGGATGTGAGTGTCGGTGAAAAATACGAAATCGAACGAGCCGGGCGCGGGGCGATCGTTCGCGACTAGGAGCGGCAGCGGAGGCAACGCCATCGCGGTGCCGGCTGCGGCCAGAGTTTTCAGGAAAATTCTGCGATCCAACGTCATTTCTGCCTGGTCTCCGAAAGGCAACCCCGGATTGCTACGACCATCCATAGAAATGTTAGCACGGGAGGCGTCGAGCTCGCGTAAGCGTGCGAGCGTCCGGATGCGTGGCAGCAAGTCGCTGGCTTCGGCCGCGAGGAAACCGCTTCAGCGGGTGGGATTCGGGCGCGGCAGAAAAGGTGCGAGTTGTGCCAGGACGATCTGCCAATCTTCGGCGACGGGCGCGAGAACGATGGTCATGCGCAGCAGCGTACAAGCGCGCTCGGCGGGATCTGGCGCGGCGGCGAATTCCCAGAGCACGGAGGCGATGACGGTGTCGGATGTGCCGTTCACGGTGTCTTCGAGGCGGTGCCATGCGTTTTTCTTCCCGAACGGAGCGAAGAGCGCTTCTTGGGCGAGCTCGATTTGTTCGCGTCCGACCCAGCGCTTTCCGGTGGCATCGATGAACTGGCCGCGCTCTTCGAAATAACGTGAGGGCGGCTCGGAGCCATCTCTGAGCGCGGATAGAAATCCGTCGAGCACAATCGTTGCTCCTCGCCTTGTGTGCGCCATTGGAATGTTCGCCGGGAGGCCTTTGGTGAATTTCTCGCGGATGGCGTTGGCCGTGAAACCTTTCGCGATCAGCAGGCGGCCGGCCAGAGAGTCCGGGAGCCGAAGGATGCCTAGCAGGAGGTGTTCGTGGCAGATGTGCTTGTGGCCGAGGCGATCGGATTCTTCCGCGGCGAGGATGAGAATCATTTTCGATTCCTGGGTCAGCGGCACTTCGACGGAGGTGGAGATGCGTTCGCAGGGCGTAATCAGTTTTTCGATTTCCGCGCGCATCTGGCTGCCGAAGTCGTAGCCGGCGCCGAGCCAGCGCATCAATCCGCGGTCTTCGCGCAGAAGGCCGAGCAGAATGTGCTCGGTTTCGATGAACGAGCTGCCGTACTGGCTCGCCTCGAAGCGAGCGAAGAAGATCAGGCGACGGGCTTTTTCGGTGAAGCGTTCGAACATGGCCGGGGTGTGAGTGTATTCCTTACGTGTCGCCTGGAGCAATTGTCCGGCGTCTGCGGAGACCGCACTATTTCGAAAGATGGCGTTGCTGACCGACGCGATATGCTTCGCGGAGCCAGCCGAGGACTTCGCGATCGAGTTCCTTGAGCGAGGTGAAGCGGAAGGAATGGACGTGATTGCGCGGCGAGATGTACTCGATCTTCGTGAAGCGCGGGTTTTCCAGGCGCCTGGCGAGCACCGCGTGCCCGACAATCGAATCCCGCCGCAAGCTGATTGCCGCGAAGCTCATGCGCACCTGAAACGCGATGCGAGTTTTTTCCGGCACAATACGCACTGGGCCGCAACGCCGCACCAGTTTTGCGAATTCGCGAAACAATCGGACGGCGACGAGAGTCTTGCCGGCGAGATGCTGTTGCAATGTGTAGCGGGAACAGAAATGCGACTGATTGCGGTTGGCGAAGGGCCGCGCGCATTTCGGACATTTCCATAGCGGCGGGAGAGTCATGGCGCGGGGCGAAGTCTAACTCAGAACTCCTCGTGGCAATCCGGCTTTTGCGGCGGGCGCCGCGAGTTGATTTCGCTACGTGATTCCGTCAACATGCATGGCGCAAGCCTCTGGCACCAGCATCGCTTCGCGCAAGGAGCCCTTATGCGTGCATTGCACTCCGTCGTGCTTCTCGCAGTCGTCGCGGCAGTGGGATCGATATCGTGGCGCACCGCCTCCGGCCAATCGCAAACGCTCTCTCCCGCACGCGCCGCCGCGGTGAGCGACGCCGTGCGGGCTTTCATGGGCACCGTGGCTCACGACATCACGCAAGACGGCCCGTTGGCCTGGAATAAGCATTTCGCCGACGATCCGGCGTTCTTCATGGCCGATGAAGGACGGCTGGTGTTCCCCGACCGCGCGACTGAGACCGCCGCGATTCAGGAGTTCGCGCGCGGCGTGAAGCACATCGAACTCACCTGGGGCGAGGACTTGCGGGTGGATCCGCTGACGGAAAGCTACGCCGTGGTGGGCGCTACGTATCACGAGAATCGAGTTGATACCAAAGGCGAGCGCGTGGAGGAGACTGGGTTTTTTACGGGCACGGTGGAGCTTCGCGATGGGCGCTGGCAATTTCGCAATGCGCACTGGTCGTTAATCGCGCCGTCGCCTGCTTCTCCTCCGGCGCAAGCGCAGGCGCCAGCGCGTTAGGCCGAGGCGCCAGCGCGCTAGGCGAAGCCGCTTTGGGGCCGGCCCTGTATTTGTACAGCTTGGTGGCGTAAGATGTGCCGCGAAGCAGTACTAGAACCCGGCGGCGATAAATGAAACCAGTCGCGACTCATTGACATCTCTACTACCAGGAGGCATCCAGCTATGAAGGTGCCGAATCGATTCACGAACTCGATAATTTTCGACCGTCGCGCCGGTTCGTCCAGGCTGCGTTGGAGCGCGCAATTGCTCGTTATCCTGGCGGCGTTTGCTCTGATTTTCGCCACATGGCCTGTGAGCCTGGCTGCGCAGCAGCAGGGGCAGTCTGGCGGCGATCAATCAGGCAACAGCCAGCCCGCCGATCAGTCTGCGGGCCAGCCTACCAACCAGCAGGATCAGGAACAATCGAACGGACAGGCGTACACGCAGCAGACGCCGGAGCAACTGCAACAGCTCGTCGCGCCGATTGCGCTCTACCCGGATTCACTGGTGGCGCAAATCCTGGCGGCGACGACGTTCCCGGCGGAGATCGTCGAAGCCGACCGATGGGTGCAAGCGCATCCGGAATTGAAGGGCGACGATCTGGCCAAAGCCGTGGACCAGATGACCTGGGATCCGAGCGTGAAGGCTCTTACCGGGTTTCCCACGGTGCTCGGAAACATGGACAAGAACATTTCCTGGACGTCGTCACTCGGCGATGCCTACTACAACCAGCAGCAGGACGTGATGGACGCGGTGCAGGTGATGCGGCAAAAGGCGCAGACCGCGGGAAACCTGAAGTCCACGGAACAGCAGACGGTCGAGACGCAGGGCTCGACCATCGAGATCCAGCCGACGAATCCGCAGATTGTATACGTGCCGGCTTACAATCCCTGGATTATTTACGGCGGGCCGATCGTGGCCTGGCCGGGCTGGTATCCGTATCCGGGAATCTGGTATGGCGGCCCCGGTCCGTACCTTTCATGGGGAGTTGGTTTCGGAATCGGCTGGTATGGCGGATACGGCTGGGGCTGGAACAACTGGGGGTTCAACTGGCATAACCGCGTGATCGTGTACAACCACAACACGTACATCTCGCATAGCCGGACGTTTTACAACCGCAACGTGTATTACCGCCATGGCGGCGATCGCGGAGTGGCGGCGAACCCGCGGGGTAGCTTCGACAATCGCGGACGAGACAATCACCCCACGGAGGCGCGCGGCAATCAAGCCGATCACCGGACCGACACGCGCGGGAATCAGGGCGATCGCCGGGCCGACACGCGCGCACCGGGCAATGTCTATAACCAGCGCGGTGAGACGAATCGGCCGTTCGAGGGTGATAACCACGCGGCGCGGGGATACGCTCCGCGCACCGACACCGGGACGCGCAGCGGCGCGTTCAGCGGCTACGACCACGGCGGCGAGAGCCGAGGATACTCCTCGCGCGGCAGCAGCAGCTTTGGAGGCGGTGGTGGCGGATTCCGAGGCGGCGGTGGTGGTGGCGGAGGCCGTGGTGGCGGCGGGCGTCGATAATCGCAATTCGCGACAATAACCTCTAACGGCAGTTATAAAGGGAGAGGCGAGAGATGCTGCGGACGAATCTTGAAAATAGGAATTTTCGCTGGGGCGCTCTGATTCAGTTCACGTTGGCCACTTTGATTCTTGCGGGCTCTTTTCCTGCCCGATTGGGCGCGCAGGAAGCGGGACAGAAAACATTCGCATCCGCGGAAGAAGCGAGCCAGGCGCTGGTGGCCGCCGCGCAGGCGAATGACGGGAAGGCGATGCTCGAGGTGCTCGGGCCGAGCGGAAAAGATATCGTGTCTTCGGGCGACGCCGTAGAAGACAAAGTGGACCGCGAGAATTTCGTCGCCAAATATCAGCAAATGCATCGCCTGGTGAAGGAGCCGGACGGAGCCGTTTGTCTTTACATCGGCGCGTTCAATTGGCCCACTCCGATACAGATCGTGCAGAAAGGCAATGCCTGGTATTTCGACACGGAGGCCGGCAAGAAGGAGATTCTTTATCGTCGCGTGGGACGCAATGAAATCTCCGCCATCCGCGTGAGCCAGGAGCTCGCGACTGCACAGAAGGAATACCAGGCGGCGCAACACGAATACGCGCAGAAGATATTCAGCGACAAAGGCGAGAAGAACGGCCTTTACTGGAAGGCTGCGGAAGGCGAGCCGCAAAGCCCCATCGGACCGATGGTGGCCTCCGCCCGGGCGGAGGGATATCGACACAAGCGGTCCCTGCCCCCGACGCCTTATCGCGGCTACTTCTTCCACGTCCTCACCGAGCAGGGCAAAGATGCGCCGGGAGGCGCGAAGAGCTACATCGTAAACGGAAAGATGACAGAAGGCTTCGGGTTCGTCGCCTTCCCTGCCGAGTACCGCTCGTCGGGTGTGATGACCTTTATCGTGGGCAGTGATGGAGTGGTTTACGAAAAAGATCTTGGCAAGAAAACCGAGGAAATTGCGGACGAGATGAAGGCATACAATCCCGACTCCACCTGGCAGAAAACCAAAGACGAACAAGAGCAGGCGATGAACCGGCAAAAGGGGAAGTGACGGCCGGCGCGAGAAGGTTGCCAGCCCTATGACGGTGTATGCGATTGCGCTGCTTTCGATCACCGATCGAGAGACATACGGGCGATATCAGTCGCGGTTCATGGGTGTGATGAACCAGTTCAAGGGCAAGGTGCTGGCGGCGGACGAGAAGCCGCTCGTCGTCGAAGGCGCATGGGATCGCGAGAAGGTGGTGGTGCTGTCGTTTCCCGACGAGGCGGCCTTTCGCGAGTTTGCCGACTCACCGGAGTATCGAGAGATCGCGAAAGACCGGCGGGCCGGTTCGCAGGGAGTGGTTTTGCTGGTGAAGGGATTTCCCGGGCCAACCTAGTATGCGGCGGCGTAGCGCAGCCGAATGACTCAGAAGGATTACGGCGCGGAGTAGTAGCCGTCGCGAGCCTGCACGATCAGATCTTTCTGATTCGTGGTGAGATGGATGAGGTGGTACGTCGCTTCGGCGCTCGCGCGGTCGGGCGTGTAGCCGAGGCTGTACTGGTTCCGCAGACCTTCTTCAATCTCCGCGTAAATCTGTTCGATCGGTAGTTTCTTCGAAACCTGATAGAGCTCTCCGCCGGTTTCCTTCGAGATTCGAGCGAGCACTTTCTTTCCGTCGGGCCGGTTTTCAGGCGGAGAGCGCCGTCCACCGCCGCCGGGACCGCCGCGGCCCATGCCGCCGCCTCCGTAGCCGCCATGGCCACCACCGTACCCTCCGCCGTGTCCGTAGCTTTCCTCGTCCGCGAATAAAATCGAGTACACCGCCGTGTTGGAGCGCTGGGCCGATTCGATCGCGCTCAGCAGCGATTCCTTGCTGCCGTTGTCAACTCCGTCGGTAAGAAGGATGAGCGCTTTGCGGCCTTTCTGCTTCTGCATGAGCTCGTTCGAAGCGAGATAGATCGAATCGTAGAGCAGAGTGCCGCCGCCACCGCCACCGTGGCCGTGTCCGCGGCCCGAACTGCCTCCTCCTCCGCCACTGGTGTTCGCGAATTCCGGCTCGTCGAGATGTTCGAGTGCGGCGCGCAGCTTTTCACGGGAGGTCGTCAAATCCTGCAGCAACTCCACTTCGTGATCGAAATGAATCACGAACGCTTTGTCTTTGTCCTTGTCGGCGGTCTTGTCATTCGCGTCGCGCAGCAAGTGATCCAGGAAGGAATAACTCGCATCGCGCTCCTGATCCAGAACGCGCCGCTGGCTCCGGCTGGTATCGACCAGCAGGCCGAGCGTAAGCGGCAAGTTGCTCTCGTGCGCGAAATAGGTGAGCGCCTGCGGCCGGCCGTCTTCATTGAGCGCAAAATCGGATTGGTTCAGGTTGGCGATGATCTTGCCGTGTTTATCGCGGACGGTCGCATACACCGTCACCAATCTCACTTCCGTGGTGATTTTCAATTGCGCTTGCGGCGGCTGCGCTGGAGCACCAGATGGCGCCGCTTGCGGTTGCGGCGCGGGCGCCTGCTTCTGCTGCGGCGCCTGCGCTTGTTGCTGCCCGCTCCAGAGCGAGCGGCCGGATAGCAAGACGAGCGCAACGAAAACCGCGACGACAAAAGCAGCAGCGCGCGGGTCGCAACGCCCCGCGCGGCGCTTGATCCAGGCGCTAATTCCCTTTTGCATCGGCTATAGAGAGATTCACGCCACGCTTTCAAAGTTGCCTGCGAGCTTATGTTGCGGACAAAGCATCTGCGGGCGCGAGTGGTACGTCGGGCATCCTCTGTTATTTTGTGTGGTCGCACGACGGAAAACAGATCGCGATTGCCCGAGGGGCAAGCGAAAGCGACGCAGCGTTGTTCGCCAGCTCGAAATAACCCGCCCAACCTGGGAATCCCGGAATCTGCCTTCGTCCCGGGATCCCATCGTTCTCCGGGATCCTGGTATCGACTACGACGCGAGCCTTGCGTTATTGCTCCATCCCTCCACCCACTGGTGTGGTGGTCGAGAGTTGGATCACGTTGATCGCATTCTGCGTGGTGGCCGAGTCCGTGTTGCCGTTGATGTAGAACGCAATGTTTGTATCACCGAAAGTGACGCTGTCGTTGAGAGAAGGAGCGGTGCAGCGGCCGGTTGCATCACAGGAATAGGATCCGGTCGAACCTCCGGGAGCGAGATCGGTGATGGTTGTGGCTGTGATGTGAACCTCGGTGACGGAGAGGACGGGGTCGCCCAGCACCAGCAATTGCGTGCCGAACGCGTACGTCCCGGTCGCGATGGTGGCGGCGGAGCGTGCCCGCACGAGGCCGAAAGCGATGCCCTCGCCCCTGTGGTCGCCGAAAATGACGTAGGCATTGCTGTTTCCGTCGAGATAGAACTCGTCAACACTCGGCCTGTTCTGCGAGTCCAAAGTGGTGAGTGTGCCGCGGCCATTGTTTGTGACCGGGATCGAGTAGGTGGCCGGTTGCACGCCGGAGGCGCCAGCCGCGCCGGCGATGTTTTGATCGGCTTCGTACGTCAGGGTGCCCGCGCTGGCATTGACGCTGAGAATCGCACCAGCGAACTCGCCGGTTCCATTGACGGTGCCTCCCGATCCGCTCACTCCGTGCGCAAAGAACGTGGAGGGAGAGAGCGAAGAGTTTGTGAACGAGCCGCCTTGGCCGATCGGAAGACAACTTGAACCCGGCACGCCGCTGAGAAATCCGGCCATCGGAGGCAGGGCCCCGAGCACGGGAGCGGCCCCGCTGGAAACCATCATGAAAGCCTTGCGACCGTTCAGGACGTAGAGCGTGTTGTCGAGCGTGGTGCCGTTGGAGAAGGTGACAGCCGCGGTCGTCGCGGCGCGGCCGTTCGAGTCCGGAGCGGAGAACGTTCCCGCATTGCCGCTGATCGTGTTGACTTCCACTCCGTTCACGGCAAAATCGCCTTGCAAGAAACTGATGGAAGATTGAGAGTTCAAGCAGACCGCGCCGATCGAAAGGGCCTGAGCGGCCGAGCTGAATCCTTCCAGGCCGAAGGCGCGGCTTCCTTCCAGACTGGCAGTGGAAGCGTCCTGAACCACCATCTGGCCGGCGGCCGAAAAGCCGGATGAATCTTTCTCTGCGACGTGCCCCGTCGCTCCGTTCGCGAAGTTTGCAGGGATGGCAAAATCGAGCGTCCGGGCCACTCCGCCGGCCATAAACGCCAGGGTGCCGGTGTTGGCGATCGTCCCGTTCTTGCAGCTTCCTGCCGCTCCGCTGATGGCTTTATTTGCGGAGAGCGTCGATTGGTTCCGAAAGTCGAGCGCCCCCGAGAGGGATCCGTCGGCTGCAACGCTGACGCTGCCCAGCATCACCCCTGTGCCGGTGCTGTCCGATCCGGTCAGCTCCAATGCGAGCTGTTTTCCAGCCAGGACGCAGGCGGCCACGGCGTTAACGTCGAGAGTGTAGATAATCGAATGCGTCAGCGGTGTGGGGAGACTCGAGTCTGCGACTTCGATGGTGACTCCATCGCCGGTTTCGGTGGCCGTGGGCGTCCCGGAGATCGTCTCGGTAGCTTTGTTCGTTCCGGACCCGGGACCGTTTCCTGGCAGGACCGACATGGCGGCGGGGAGCGTGTTATTTGAAATCGTAAATGTGTAGGGCGGGATTCCTCCGCTCGCTGTAATCGCCTGGGAGTATGGATCGTTTACGGTTGCGGCGGGAAGCGAGGGGCTTGAGGGTGCAAGCGCCACGGGTGCCGCGGGATTCACGGTCAAATTGAAAGTAGCGGATTTCGACTGCTGGGGATTGCTGCTGTCCTTCGCCTGTACCGTGAGTGAGTACATCTGCGCGGTGTCGTTGGGCGTTCCGGAAAATTGGAACGAATTTGCCGACTGCGCTCCGTTCATCCCGTGCGGTAAAGCGCCTCCAGTCACCGTATAGGTGTAAGGCTGGATTCCGCCGGAAGCAGACACAGTTTGGCTGGGGTACAGAGCGCCGTCGGATGCCGCGGGCAGCGTCGCTGCGTTGAACCCCAACGGAGCTGCTGGCGCAATCGTAAGGCTGAGATTCGCGGAGACGGTCGCGGGCGACGCTGCGGAATCGGTTACCGACGCCATGACCGCGAATGTGCCAACGCTGTCCGTTGTGCCGGAGATGCTGGCACTCGGTGTGCCGGAAGTAAACGTGAGCCCGGTAGGCAGGCCGGTAAACTTCCATGAGTAGGGAGTCGTGCCGCCACCGGCGGCCACCGTTGCCGAGTACGGAGTCCCTGCCGTTCCGCCGGAAAGCGGCGAAGCTGTGGTGATCGCCAAGGCAACGGGCGCAGATACCGTAATCGTAAACGGCAAATGCCCCATGTGATGCCTTGAGTCCGTCACGGTAATCACGACGTTTGCCGTACTCCCAGCGGACGACCCTGCAGCGCGAGGCACCGAAGCACTCCGCGGAGAGGCGGCCGCCTGCGGCGTCCCGGAAATGACGAGCGTGGATGTAGTGTCCGTGTCTGCGTTGGAACTCAGCCCGGCAGGTAGTCCGCTCACCGTCCACGCGAACGGCGCGGTGCCGCCCGTAACCGTAATGTCGCACGAATAGTTCGAACCGGTCGTGGCCGCAGTGCACGATTCCGGCAGGGCGCCGGCCTGCGGAAGAGTGAGCTGAGACCCTCCGCTCCCACCACCGCAACCAAAAAACACGGGTGCCATCAAACAAAGGACTGCGAAACAAGAAAAGAGCCGCGTACCGAGCGGAGAGCTAGTATTGAGAGTGGTGCGATTTTGGTCCGCCTTCATCGTCGTGTTTCCTCCATGATGGATTGGCGCTCGGTGACGGGAACTCCCGCAAAGTAGCGAACGCAGCTACGCTCACGGCGCAGCTAACGCCCGCTGGGAATCGGTGCTAGAATCCCGGCAACTGCAGCAAGCGTTTGTCTGGGCGTTCGTACACTTCGGTCGGGGACGGTGTCTATGCAGGAGTCCCGAAAATTCCCGAAAAAAACCGAAAGTGCGCTTCCCTCGCGCCGGTACGAGTTCGGCCCCTTCTCTCTTAACCCTCAGAAACGAATGGTCTTCCGGGATGGCGTTCCGGTCGCGCTCACGCCCAAATGTTTCGAGGTCCTGCTGGTGCTGGTCGAGCACGCCGGTGAGGTGCTCGTAAAAGAAGAATTGATGGAGGCGGTCTGGCAGGATACGGCCGTCGAGGAAGGCAACCTCAATCGCCACATTTCCACATTGAGGAAGACGCTGGGCGAATCACCGAACGATCATCACTACATCGTCACCGTGCCGGGGCGCGGATATCAATTTGTGGCGGAAGTGCGGGAGGCATTCGATGAGCCGTCCGTAACCACCCGGCACGACGGCAGAGGGCGAAGTGACAGCCTCGATTTCATTGCCGACAATCGCAGCCGCGAGGTCGGATTGCGCCCGATCTCGTCAACCCCTCTGATTTTGCGCTCTCCGGCCGTTCACGCGCAGATGGTGAGGAAGCGGTACATGTGGGCTGCCGCTGCGGTTGCCGCGAGCGTTGTGGGGATCGGTTTGTACTACGCCAGGGCCGTTCGCCCCAGGCAAGTGTTGACCGCGAACGACCGAATCCTCATCGGCGATTTTTCGAACGCGACCGGAGACATCGTATTTGACGACACCCTCAAACAGGCGCTCTCCGTCGATCTCTCCCAGTCGCCCTATCTCAACATCCTTTCCGATTCGAGAGTCCGCGGGACGTTGAAATTGATGACGCGCCCGGCTGGTACGCAATTGACCGGAGAAGTGGCTCGAGAAGTTTGCCAACGGGCGGGCGGCAAAGCCTACATCACCGGATCGATTGCCAAGCTCGATTCCGAGTACGTGGTCGGCCTCAACGCCGTTGATTGCCGTACCGGCGACTCCATCGCCAGGGATCAGGTAAAAGCGGGAAGCAAAGACGGCGTCCTCAACGCGCTGGATCGCGCGGGAAATACCCTCCGCCAGAAGCTCGGCGAGTCACTTCGAACCGTTCAGGAATTCGATACGCCGTTAGTTGAAGCCACCACTCCCTCTCTGGAGGCTTTGAAATCGTATTCACTCGGGTTGCATAAGAGTGAACTGAATGACGCCACCCCGATCCCTTTCCTGAAGCGGGCGATTGAACTCGATCCGGAGTTTGCCTCAGCGTATTCAGCTCTTGCCGTTTGCTACCGGAATATGGGCGAGTCCGGCCTCGCCAGCGAGAATTTCTCGAAGGCCTTCGATCTCCGCGGGCATGTAAGCGAGCGCGAGAAACTCTTGATCTCCGCCCGCTATTACAACTATGTGACCGGCGAACTGCCGAAAGCCATCGACACGTACCAGCTATGGATTCAGGCCTACCCTCGTGACGCCGGCGCTCACGGAAACCTTGGCACTCTCTATGGCGCCACCGCGCAGTATGAAAAATCCATCGAAGAGACTCTGGTCGCTTTGCGCCTGGATCCCGACGGGGGCGCGAACTATTCCAACTTGATTCTCGCTCAGGCGGCGCTCGACCGGCTGGACGATGCGGCAAAGACATTTCAACTTGCGACAGAGAGAAAGTTGGAAGACGCCATCTTGCGCGTGAATTGGTTCGGCGTCGCGTTCGTGCGCGGGGATACGCAGGAAATGGACAAGCAGATGGCTTGGTCCTCCGGAAAACCCGAGGGCGAAGATAATTTCCTGGCCGCGAAGTCCGACGCTGAGGGTTACTTCGGCCGCCTGCTGAAAGCGCGAGATTTCTCGCGAAGAGCGGTTGATTCGGCCCTTCGAAATGATGAAAAGGAGGCCGCTGCCCAGTGGAAGATGGACCAGGCCCTGCGCGAGGCTGAGTTCGGATATTCCCAGATCGCACTCAAGGATACCGCCGCCGCGCGCGCTCTCACGCCTAGCCACGACACCCAGATTCTCGCCGCGCTCGCTCTGGCGCGGACTGGCAACACCGGGGACGCGCTGAAGCTAGCCGATGATCTGCAGAAGCGCTATCCGCTCGACACGCTGGTGAACGATTACTGGCTTCCCGTGATTCGAGCCAGCGTCGAGCTGAATCGTCGCCGCCCCGAGCAAGCCATCAAATTGCTCGAGCCGGCAATGCCCTATGAACTCGCAAGTCCAGGCACATGGCCGGGGCTTGGCGGGCCTTTCTATCCGGCCTACTTGCGTGGCGAGGCCTATCTTCAACTGCGTCGCGGGGGGGAAGCGGCCGCGGAGTATCAGAAGATCGTGGACCATCCCGGTTTCATGCTGGCGTGCCATCTGGGCGCTCTCGCGCGTCTGGGATTGGCCAGGTCTCTCGATCTGCAGTCTGACCAGACGAAGACGCGCGCTGCCTATCAGGAATTCTTCGCCGTGTGGCAGAACGCCGATCCTGATATCCCGATCCTCATCGCCGCGAAGGCCGAATACGCGAAATTGAAATAGCGCGATGGGCGGGACGAAATCAGCTTGCTCAACTGGCTGGCGGGGCTTGCTTGGGCTCCTGTGCTTTTTTCACGTCAGGAGCGATGCGTTCGCTGAGCGACTGCTGCGTATCCTCACCCTCGTAGCGCTGCAGCACCGTCCCATTGCCGTCCGTAAGAATGTAGGTTGGCAGGACGTGCCCTCCGTACCGGCGCATCATCTCGCTGCCGGCGTCGAAGCGCTGTTCCCAGTTCATCTGATTCTGCGAGACGAAATTGCTCCACGCATGTTCGTCTTCATCCTCGCTGATGCTGATCACGTCCAGCTGATCGCCGTACGCCGCCTGCAGGCGCTTCAAGTCAGGCAGCGATTCGCGGCACGGTCCGCACCAGGACGCCCAGAAATCCAGCAGAACCAGCTTGCCGCCCAGCTTCGAAGGTGATCCGCTCGAATCGGGAGCGCTGCCACCTATGTAGATTCCGCCGCGCGGCATGTTTTCGTCGTCAATAACTTTGCTTGCCTTGGTTTCGTTCGATTTCTTGGCACGCGCCAGACGCGCAATCTCTCCGAGCGACATCGGCTGATTTGTTTGGGCTACGAGATTGTTCTGAGCAGCCTGTTGCGGAGCGGGCGAATGTGCAGGAATTTGTGCGGGAGACTGCACAGATGTTTGCGCTGTAGCCTGGGCTGAATTCTTCGCGGCGTCTTGCGATGGGGGCTGCGACGCGTTCTGCGCCGCCGCGATGCCCGCGAAAGCCGTGACGAGCGCAAGCGAAGCGATTGAAAAACGCAATTTTCGCGTCAAGTTTCGCGTCGAGTTTTGCATCGGGGCAGCCATGGCAGTGCCTCGTTCCGCGTGAAGAAGCGGCGCCGGAAGCAAGCGCGCTATCTCACCAAATTAGACGGAGGTAACGCCACCGCCAATGGTACGACTGGTTTTTGTGCTCAAACCGCACCTGCGCCACTGGCCCTCCGTACAGGTTATCCCGACGATACCCGCGCCGCCGCGCGCGTTGACCGGCCTCTCGCGGCGGCTTACCGTTGCTAAAGAGACGGTGCAAAACGGGAGATCTGCCATGAGCAATAACTACGAGGCCAAATTCGCTTTCGGTGCGCTCGTGTTGGCGCTGTACCTCGCGCCCCCGGCGTTGGCGCAGGCGCAATCGCAGGCAGGCGCGCAGCCTCAGCCCCAATCTCAATCGCAGCCTGCCGCCAAGCCAACCGGCCAGTCACAGACTGCAAACTCCACCGAGCCACAGATGCAGTCGCAAGAAGCTCCGCCACCGGATTCGCTGGGCGAGGCCGCTCGCAAAGCCCGCGCGCAAAAAGCCAAGGCTACCGGTGCAAAGGTTTACACGGAGGACAAGATCGCCGGGCTCTCTGGCCACGGTGTTTCCGTCGTCGGCGACGGGAATGAGGGAAGCGGCGGTTCCTCGGATGCGTCGAATTCCTACGCCGCACCCGGAGCGAATGGATCGAGCGAAGCCGGTGGCGCCGCACCCGGCGGCAGGAACGAAGAACAATACTGGCGCCAGAAAGCACGACAGATTCACGATGCGATGTCGCAAATCGACGATCGCATCGCCAAAATCCAGGAAGAAATCCAGAAGTACGGCGCGGTCAGCATCGACCCCTCGAGCGGTTATCGCCAAAATGTAATTTACGTGGAAGACCGCAACGCCCAGATCAAGCAGCTCGAAGCGCAGAAGGAAAAGTTGCAAGGCCAGCTCGAAGCGCTGGAAGACGAGGGCCGCAAAGCCGGCGCCGATTCAGGCTGGTTCCGCTGAAGTCAGCCTGCCACACCGCTTCGATAGATTGGTAGAGGTGATTTCCGTATCCGTCAAAGATCGCCTCGAAAAGTTCCCGCGAAACTTTACGAACTCTTCGGATACCAGTCCAGAATGCGCACCTCGATCCCGCTTCCCTTCAAGGCGTTTTCGAAAATGGCGAGATCGGAGCCGTGGTAGTGATAGGGGATCACGACTTTCGGGTGGAAAGCTTTGACCGCGTCGGCGGCTTCGTCGGGAGGCATCGTGTACGGCAGATTCATGCAGACGAAAGCGAAATCGATATTTTTGAGCGCGCGCATTTCGGGGATGCCTTCGGTGTCGCCCGAAATGTAAAAGCGCTTGCCGCCGTAGGTGAGGATGTAACCGTTGCCGCGGCCTTTGTCATGATAGAGCTGGCCGGGCGCAGGGCCTCGCTTGAGGTTGTACATGGGGATGGCTTCGATGGTCCAGTCACCCCACGACTTGGATTCGCCGTTCGAGATCGGAGTTGCCGTGGTGACGGTCTTGACGACCGCCGGAGGAGCGAAGATTTGCGTGCCGGGCTGGCTGATGGCAGCGATGGCTTCCGGGTCCATGTGGTCGCCGTGAATATCCGTGATGAGGATGAGATCCGCCTTCGGAAGTCCGGTGAAATCGGCAGGCTTCGCGGGGTCCACATAGATATGTTTGCCGCCAACTTCCAAAAGCATGGAAGCGTGATAGAGCGGAGTGAGTTTCACGGGGTCGGCATTGGTATTGAGAAAAGTGGTGATCGGAGGGACTCGGCGAGCCTGCGCGAGGGACGCCGGCGCGGCGCATAGCGCCATGACACCAGATATTGCAAGAACGAGGCGGAGTTTCACGGGCGCTCCTCGAAATTCAAGTTCGGTACGGGTTAGTCCAGAGACTCGAACAGCTCGGCAGTTTCTTCGAATTCGGCATCCGGCGGCCGGATGATTTCGCATTCCGCGGATTTGAAGGGATCCTCGGCCGGGATGCGGTCGAGCCAGCGCTGCTGCGAAAGTTTCTCGTGATCGGAAAAGTCCAGCCGCACGAGAAGGCGAACGTGAGTTGCTGAGTCGCTCTTTTCTTCTTTGGAGGACTTCTTCTTGGCGGCGGGCGCTTTGCCGGCACCGTCTTCCTTTTCCTCGGGCTCGGCGCGCTCGAACTTCAGCAGAAGCTTATTCCCCAGGCGAAACCCCTGTTTCCACGCCTCGATCTTGTGCCGCGCCTGCTGCGCCGTTTCTTCGTTGTTGCCGAAGTCGAATACCAGATACGAATGAGCCATACATGCTATTTAGCGGCTTCGCGCCGGGTGTGTCAAGCCTAGGCGGAACGCAACTCCAGCGCAGCGGTTGAGCACGGTGCCTGCCGCCTTTCGCATCGCCGGCACCCTGCTGGTATTGACCACCGCGATCGTTGGTGTTGAATGCCCTTCCTGGATCGCGCCCCCCCTCCTAGCACCTCTGTGATTTCGGCTGCTGCCCATCTTCTGTATTGCATTGCGATCCCGGCCCGTGTTACGTTTGGCGAACAAAAAGCGAAGAAACTTTTTTCGGAGGCGCAGCATGGCGGTCGGAACGCGTGGGCTCGCGGTCGTCAGGTCAAAGACGACCCTGGATACCTTCCAGGACGTCCTGGGGACCCTTGCCGCGCGCCACAAGACCGACGAGGTGCTGACGGCTATCAAGCACCTCCCGGCGCGCGCGGCGGACTTCCGTCCCATGCCGGATTGGGTACAGCTGGAGCTTCTCGACGCCTACCGTGCCAAAGGGATCGAGCGGTTGTTCTCGCATCAGGCTGCGGCCGCGAATCTGGCTCATGCGGGCAAGGATTTTGTGGTTGTCACGCCCACAGCTTCCGGCAAGACGCTCTGCTACAACCTGCCGGTGCTGAATTCCGTGCTCGAGCAGGCGGACTCGCGGGCGCTCTACCTATTCCCCACCAAGGCGTTGGCGCAGGACCAGCTCGCCGAGCTGCACGATCTGGCCACGCGGCTTGACGACCGGTTTGGCGTGTTCACCTACGACGGCGATACGCCCGCCGACGCGCGCAAGGCGATTCGCGAGCGCGGACACATCGTGCTGACGAACCCGGACATGCTGCACACGGGTATTCTGCCGCACCACACGAAATGGACGCGGCTGTTTGAAAACCTCCGCTACATCGTCCTCGACGAACTGCATACCTACCGCGGAGTCTTCGGCAGCCATCTGGCGAACGTGCTGCGGCGACTGCAGCGGATTGCGGAATTTTATGGCTCGAGGCCGCAGTTCATCTGCTGCTCGGCGACGATCGCTAATCCGGGAGAACTGGCTTCGCAGCTAATCGAGCGCGAGGTGGAAGTGGTGGCGGAAAACGGCGCGCCGACCGCGGAGAAATTGTTCGTGTTTTACAACCCGCCGATGGTCAACCGCAACCTCGGAATCCGGCGCAGCTATCTGAACGAGACTACGCGCGTGGCCAAAGAACTGCTCGCGCGAAAGCTGCAGACGATCGTATTTGCGAACAGCCGTTTGCACACCGAAGTTCTACTCACGTATTTGCAGCAGGCGAATCCTCCGCAACCGGGCCAGCCCGAGCCCGTGCGCGGATACCGCGGCGGCTATCTGCCGGGCGAGCGGCGGGAAATTGAGCGCGGGTTGCGCGAGGGCCGAGTTCGCGGAGTGGTGGCGACGAATGCGCTCGAACTCGGAATCGATATCGGGTCGCTCGATGCGTGCGTGATGGCCGGTTATGCGGGGTCCATCGCATCCACGTGGCAGCGCGCCGGACGCGCGGGGCGGCGGAGCGGAACCTCGTGCGCCGTGCTGGTGGCGTCATCGGCGCCGCTCGATCAGTTTATCGTGCAGCATCCGGATTATTTTTTCGGACGTTCGCCGGAGCACGCTTTCGTTCAGCCGGACAATCTCGAGATCCTGGTGAATCATCTGAAATGCGCGGCGTTCGAGCTGCCGCTTTCACCGGATGAACGCTTCGGCGACGTGGACCTGCCGGAATTGTGCGAGCGATTGGCGGAAGCCGGATTCATTCACCGCAGCGGCGGCAACTGGCACTGGGTGCAGCAGGCCTACCCGGCGGATGCAGTGAGCCTGCGGTCGGTCACTTCCGATAATTTCGTGATCGTTAACACGACAGGCCATGGAGACGATGGCGAACCCGAAGTAATTGGCGAGGTGGATTTTTCTTCGGCGCTGACGACGCTGCATCCGAAGGCTATCTACATCCACCAGGGCCAGCAGTATCACGTGGAGCGCCTGGAGTTCGAACAGCGCAAAGCGTACGTGAAAAGCGTGAACGTGGATTACTACACGGACGCGATTCGCTATACGCAGGTGCGCGTTCTCGAAATTGCGGAGGAGGAGCGGATCGCGGGTCCCGCGGCTCGCGTGCACGGCGACGTTCTCGTGCGGTCGCAGGTGGTGGGATTCAAGAAAATCAAATTCTTCACCAACGAGAATGTGGGCGCCGGAAAACTCGAGCTGCCGGAAAACGAGATGCACACGACGGCTTTCTGGATCACTCTCCAGCGGGAACTGCTGGCGAGTTTGCCGTTTGCTCTGAGCGATCGCCAGAGTGGCATCTTCGGGTTGTTGTACGCGCTGGAGTCGATGGCCACGCTGCTGCTGATGTGCGACCGGCGCGATTTGGGCACAGCCGTGGGAGAGCGGCCGGCCAGCCCAGGGATGGAAACGGAGTGGGTGGAATCTCCGGGCTCAACGGATGAGCTGGCAGAGACGAAGGAATTTTTCGAGCCGAACTTGTATCTCTACGATGCCTATCCGGGCGGAATCGGATTCAGCGAGCCGCTCTATCGCGCCCACGATCTCTTGCTGCGCCGAACCAGCGAGTTGGTCGCGGCGTGCCCCTGCGAGAACGGCTGCCCCTCCTGCGTGGGGCCGGCGGGGGAGAAAAGCGAGAAGACGAAAGACGCGGCGCTCGCGATCCTGGAGAAATTGCGCGCATGAGGGATCTCAACGGGAGCGCGGAGATACGGAGTTGAGCGCAACCACACAGGATCGATTCGCGAGATTGAAGGCGCTGCGTCGGCCGGCGGCGGCTGGCGCTTCGTCCGGCGAGAGCTTGCGCCAGGAGGCGCGCACGTACGAAACACTCGGCGCCACGCTGCCTGGTTCATCGCCGGATGTCCCGGAAGGTGCAGAACGGCTGGCCCGCATTCTGGGCGCTGGAGTGAAGCGCAATCGATTCGGAGAGCATTTGGGGCTGCGGCGCTGGTTCGCGGACACGATTGATTGCGCGCCGCCGGAGAGTCACCTAGGCGCTACAGCGCTGCGCTTGCTGGCACCCGGCGCGGTGGACGATGTGAGCGACCCGAGCCAATGGCTTTTCCTTGACACGGAAACGACGGGGCTGTGCGGCGGGACGGGCACGTACCCGTTCCTCATTGGAATCGCCTGGTGGGATGCGGGCGGGCTCGAGGTGGAACAATTTTTCATGCGCGAGCATAGCGAGGAGCATTCCGTGCTCGTCGCGCTGGCCGAGCGAATGGCCGAGCGGCCAGTGCTGGTGACCTTCAATGGCAAATCGTTCGACTGGCCGCTGCTCGAGACGCGCTACCGAATGACGCGGAAAATCCGGGCGCCAGAATTGCGGGCGCATCTCGATTTTCTGCATCCGGCGCGGAATCTGTGGCGGCTGCGCTTGGGTTCGGTGCGCCTCGCCGAACTCGAGCGGCACGTGCTGGGCTGGAATCGCGGAACGGACGTGATGTCCGAGCTGATTCCGTCGCTCTACTTTGACTTTCTGCGCGGCGGACCGTCCGAGCCGCTGGTTCCGATTTTCTATCACAACCAGATGGATCTCCGCGGGCTGGCGGGACTTTCGACGCGGGTGCTATCGCTGCTGGCCGCGGCCGAGACGGAAAGCAAGGATGCCTTTGAATTATTCGGCGTGTCGCGTATTTGCGAGCGGAGGGGCGAGGCCGCGCGGGCGCGGATCTTGTTTCAGCAATCGATCGATGGAGAATTGCCCGTGGAGACCGAGCGCGCGGCGCGACGATCGCTGGCCCTGATGGCCAAGCGCGACGGGGATTTCACGCGCGCGCTGGGTTTGTGGGAAAGCATGTTGGGAAATTCGCGCGAAGGCTTAGAAGCCTATGAGCAAATGGCGATTTACTACGAGCGCCACGCAAGAGAGCCTCACACGGCTGCCGCTCTTACGAAGAAGGCGCTAGGAGAGCTGCGCCGCGCGAGTCACTCACGTACGGTCGCACCGAGTCTGCATCGCCGAACCCGCGTGCGCTTCGAGCACAGGCTGGCGAGGCTCGAGCGGACACTGGAAAAACGCCGGGAGAAAAACGCCCGGCGGGCGCTTCTCGATACAATGGAATCCGAATCGCGGACCAAGGCTGGCGAATCCAATTGAGCAGGCAAAACTCAGGGGGATTCGCATGCGCGAAACGGACAGCGGCACCGTCGGAACGGCGGGAAGATCGAATGGACGAGATCTCGAAATCAGAAGTCGAGTGGAGATGAGTGCCATGCCAGAAGTCACCGAACCCTACATCCGCGAACAACTCGAAAGACGGCGCGTGGAGCTTCAATCCGCGATCTCGGCAATGCCCGCTGCGGTCCAAGCAGCTCCGTTCATGGAACTGCTGCACGAAGTGGACTCGGCCATCCAGCACATTCACGACGGAACGTACGGGACGTGCGTCGCCTGCCAGGGAACCGTGGAGCAGGAACGGTTGATCGCCGATCCGCTGGTTCGCGTGTGCCTGGATTGCCTGACGATCGAGGAGAAGCGCTCACTCGAAGGCGACCTGGAGCTTGCCTCGCAGGTGCAGCGCGGACTGCTGCCGAAAAAAGCCGTGCGATTCGGCGAATGGCACATTCAGTACGAATACAAGCCGGCGGGCATGGTGAGCGGCGACTATTGCGACTTGATCTTCCCGGAGGACGGTGACGGAAAGCTCGTGTTCTTGCTCGGCGACGTGGCCGGCAAAGGAATGGCGGCCGCGCTGCTGATGACTCATCTGCACGCGATGTTTCGCAGTCTTGCCAGCCCGGATTCGTACCCCGCGCCGGGCAGCGCGCTGGCGCTTGAAAAGCTTCTCGAGCGCGCCAACCGCGTGTTTTGCGAAAGCACGTTTGCGGGACAGTACGCGACGCTGATCTGCGGCCGAGCCAGCCGGCGCGGCGAATTGGAAATTGCCAGCGCAGGGCATATGCCCCTGGTGCTCGTTACGAAAGAAGGCGTGAAGCACATCCACGCCACCGGCCTGCCGCTCGGAATGTTTGCGAAGAGTCCCTATGCGGTGCAATGCGTGCGGCTCGAGCCGGGCGATTCCCTGCTGCTATATACCGATGGGATTTCCGAAGCGCGCAACGCGAAGGGCGCCGAATACGGCGTGAAGCGGCTCTCGAGCGTCGCCGGCGAGCGGCACGGATGGGTGCCTCAGGAATTGCTGGCGGCTTGCTTGAGGGACATCGACGGCTATTCGTCGGGCACGAAACAGGCGGACGATCAAACTCTGATGGTGCTTCACCGAAATCACAATGCGGGGATATCGCTGAGCGAGTAGAGCTTTTCTTGCGGCGATTCTATTTCGCGGCGAGAGTGGAATAGGACGAGTCGCCCGACCGAGGCTGAAGCTCAGTGAAGGACTTGCCCGTCCGCGATTCGGGCGGCACGGGCGCGACCGGCCAGTTGAGGGCGCGATTGATATTGTCGTAGGTATCCCGGGTGGCATGCTCGACGGTCAAACAAGTGGTGCCGATGCAGCGCAAGAAAACGCCGCCCGTGTCCGTCTGAAATTGAAAATAGTTCGGACGGCGGAGAAGCGCCGTTCGAGTGTTGTACTTCCGCTCCAGTAGTTCGCTGTACTGCCCGAAAAAACGCGCTGCGTCATCTGCATTGTCCAACACGAGGCGGAATACCAGCGGGGTGTCCTTCGTTTTCTGATTTTCGAAAATGGCGTAACGATCGCCGGTCCATGCCGCAGCGATCGGCTCGGCGCGATCCTGGCCGAGGAACTGCTTCAAGACTTCCTGCAATCCGAATTCGCCAATCACATTTTCTTCCAGCAACTTCCAATCCGCCGGAACCAGCCCCTTCCATTCGGGTAGCGTCACGTCAGCCGGTTTTACTCCTGTGAGATACAGCTGCGGATGAAGTATCTGCTGCGTGGAGACGGGAGGATTCTGGAAGAGCAGGGCGAGGTCGGCCCATCCCTCGTGCGCTTTGAGGAACTGCTGTGAAAAGCTGGTGCCGGCGAGGTAGGGGAAAAGCAGTTCGTCGCGGATGTAGCCGGGCGCTTTCGCCAGATTGGGATCCTTGTCCATCTCTTCAACGGCGCCTGAGCGGATCAGAAGCGAGACATCGGGCAGATCACGCACGCTGACCTGCTGATCGCGGAGCGTGTAGTCGACCATGGCGGCGAGCGCGGAGCCTTCGCTGACGGCTTCGCGGGCGAGTTCGGCATCGTCATTCGGCCGCGCGGCCTTGATCCATGGATCGATATGGAAGGACTGATCTTCGAGCGCGTGCGTTAGTTCGTGGGACATGACCGCGCGCTGCTCGTCCGCGGCAATCCAATCGGCGATGTAGAACTCTTTCGATTTGGGATCGTAGAGGCCGGCAACCTGATCGGTGAGAACGTCGAGCATGAAGGAATCGAGGGGAAAGTCTTTGGGGATCAGGCCGAACGCTTCGAGCGCTTTCGTATCGGCGTGGCGTTGCGCGTCCGTGCGGTCTTCTTTCTCTTCGCGAATCAAGTACTCGCGAATCTCCTGCTTGGAGCGGAGACTTTTTTTCAGCGGCTCCTTGATGGGCAGCGCAAGAAGCTTGCTCATCTGGGCGAGGACTTCGTCGGCAGCCTTGATGAAATCAGCGCTGGCGCCCGGCCCGGCCTGCGGAACCGCCGGAGTGGGAACGGCCGTAGGCGGAGTAACTGATTGCTGCGCGTGCGCAGCAGCCGCCACCAACATGCAAACGCAAACCACGCCTGCGAATCGCTTCATCCGTCGCGCCTCCCAGAAACTTGGATGAACATTTAGGGTAACAGGTTTCTTGGGGATTCACCGGCGGGCGAAAGCCGCGATTGCCGTGAACCGAACTCGTTTGCTAGACGGTAGCTTCGACGGGGGTTCGATCAGCGGCGAGCAATCCGAGTATTACGCGGGTATTCGATAGGAAGAGGTCGCGGAGGTAGGGTGGGGTACCAAGGGGCACGAAAGAGCGAAAATATTCGAGTTCGAGCCACCGGAACGCGATTTCCTCCACCGGGGCATCCATGCGCACAAAATGCATTCGCAAGTCCCATTCCTGAAGCTCGACCGGCGTCTCGAGAACCTTCTCGAACAGCTCTTCGTGACAATAGAGAAGAGCCTGATGGACACCCGCCTCGGAATACACTTCCTCGAGAGCCGGATGATGATAGCGGCCGGCAGTGACATCACGGAACGATGCCACATGGGCGAGGCGTCCGAAATCGCTGGGAATATCAGCGAGCCATTCGGAGACATATTCCTCAATGATGCGCTGGTTCTGAGCGAACCGCTCAAGGGAATCCACTCGGCGCTCCTTGAATTTCTGGATGGGATGCTACCGCGTATAGCATCTGAAGTCAACACCACTTCCGGTAAACAAGGGGTGGCCAACGGCCGGGGCGACGGCTCAGCGGGAAGCAGGCGGCAGAACGACCCGGGAATGTCAGCGTTTGACGGGAATCGGTGTTTCGCTGCGGAGAGTCTTGAGAACGGCGGAGCAGAAAGCATCGATCGAGAAAGGCTTTTCAAGAATCGCGCAGCCGGAGTCTCGCAAGGTCGCGCTGACCTCTCCGTCACGCGCATTCGAAACTGTAAAGACGATGCGGCCCGCCAGCTCGGTGCGGTTTTCTTCAATCCAGCGATACAATCCGGCGGCGGTAGTCTCTCCGGGAATCTTCATGTCGGCGACGACGGCATCGACCGATTCGCGGCGAAGCAGAGCGATGGCGTCCTCCGCGGTGCGGGCGGCGCGGACAGCTATTCCGCGCGCGCGCAAAATTTCCTGCTCCAATTGGAGCACGGATTCTTCATGGTCTACCAGCAGAACGGTCCCCGTCGCACTGGATTTGAATGGTGAAGCGTTCTCTTTCTGAGGCGAGTCGCCGATCGCAAGAATCGGCAGGACGATCGCGAACGTGGCGCCACGAGGCGGCGAGTTCCGCACCTGAATTTCCCCGCCGTGTTCTTTGACGATTCCGTAGCAGATGCTGAGGCCGAGGCCAGTTCCCTTCCCGACGGGCTTCGTGGTGTAGAAAGGATCGAAGACGCGGTGCGGGTCTTTGACTCCCGGGCCGTTGTCGGTGATTTCGACTCGCAGCCGATTTCCCGCGAGGACCGTGCGAATCCAGATTTCTCCTTTTCCGCCTTTTTCGACGACAGCGTCCACCGCATTGTTGAGGATGTTCAGGAAAACCTGTTGCAACTGGTGAAAATCTCCTGCCGTCAGTGGCAACTCCGGTTCGAACTCGCGGTGGATGCGAATGCTGTTGAGTTTCATGTCGTATTCGCGAAGGATCAGGGTGTCTTCGAGAATTTGATTCAGGTCCACGGACTTGCGTTCGGGTTTGTGCTGGCGGGCAAAGCTGAGCAGGCTCTGAACGATGTGGTGGGTGCGCTGCGCCTGTTTGTAGAGCTTTTCGATGTAGTCGGCGCCGCGCGAATTAGTAAGTTCCTCGGCCTGCAGGAGCTGGCTGTAACCGAGGATCGCGGTGAGGGGATTATTGAGCTCATGCGCAACACCGGAAATCAGCTGGCCGACGGCGGCCATCTTCTCGCTCTGCAGGAGCTGTTCCTGGGCGAGGTGAAGGCTTTGGTAGGCGTCCTGCGTTTCTTTCAAAAGGAGCGCTTTGTCGATCGTCGTGGCTATTTGATTTCCCACAGCCACCAGCAGATTGAGTTCAGCGGTGGAAAATTCACGCTCCTCGCGGCAACCGATGACGAGGACACCCATGATCCGATCTTTCGACCAGAGAACGACCACCCTCGACTCGCGGATGTTCTCCCGCTTTTGAAGCTCGCGGAGAACTTCCGGCACCACAACGGCCGAACCGGAGAGTAGCGTGGCGCGCGCTTGCTTCACCTGATCGAGGAGGGCTGGGGAAATTTCAACCGGCGGCAGGTTGCGAGCGAACTCCGTTTCGTAACCCACGGCAGCCAAGCGCTTCAGGGTGTGCAACGGCTCATCGAGCAGATAGATGGAGGAAGTTTCGACCTTGAACAGCTCGGCAACATCTGGCAGAACGCGATTGAAGATTTCTTCGAGACCTGCCGACTGCCCGAGCATGCTGCCGATCGAGTTGAGGGCCAGCAATTCGCGATTGCGGCGGCGAATTTCCAGTTCCGCGTGCTTGCGGTCGGTGACGTCCAGCAGGAAACCTTGATAGGCGACGATGGCTCCGGAATCGTCACGGGTCACGAAACTGGATTCATGCGCGATTCGAATTTCGCCATCATGCCGGCGGAAGTGAAATTCGAAATCGCTCACCTGGCCGTGCTCGCGAAGGAGGCGCTTTAAGCGCTCGCGCTCCTCGGAATCCAGATAAAGTGTGGATGGGATATTGACCGCCATCAAATCTTCATGCGACTCGTAGCCGAGGATGCTCATCAGCGCCTTGTTGAAGTCGAGGAAGCGGCCGTCCGGAGTGGAGATGAAAATCCCCTCCTGGACATTTTCAAAGAGCATGCGGAACTTGTTCTCGGCCTGGCGGCGCTCGGTAAAATCTTTCAGGACGTGAATTGTGCCGAGGGGTTGGCCGGCCGAATCGTGGAAATCGGAATTCGTGACGAGAAAATATCCGCCGAAGGTCGGGTCGATCTGCTCGGGCTTCCCTGCCGCACCTTCGCAATAGGGACAGTTCGTCCAGCGAATATCGGCTTGCTGCAGAAGATTCCGAAGAAGCTGGCCTTCGAGCGCTCCGGGATCCACTCCGAGATGCCAGGCGAGCGCGCGATTGGCGCGCAACACGCCGCCATCCGGAGAATGAACGAGGATCAGATCGCCGATTGAGTCGAAGGTGTCGAGCCATTGCCGCCGAGAGGTGGCGGCGCTCTCAAAGAGCGAGACGTTTTGCACCGTAAGTCCCAACAGATTCGCGACATTGACGAGGAAGTTCTCCTCGTCGCTCGCGAAACCGCGCGCTGAAGAGGCACCGATCCCGAGAAAGCCGAGCGGAGAGTCTTTTCCTGGGATGCGCACGAGAACCAGCTTTGAAAGTTTTTCGGTCTGCATCCAGTCCCGCACACCGGAATCAATCGAAACGTCAAACGCCGCAAACGGGGTTTTTTGCTCGAGAACGCTTTGAGCCCACAGAACGCGCGGCGAAATGCGGGAATACAGCTTGAGGAAATCGTCGCTAAATCCGACGGACGCACGAACAAGGAGCGACCGGGAATCTCCAGAGCCGTCAAACAGGAACACCAGTCCGTGACTCGCTCCGAGACTCTCGACCACATGACGCAAGACTCCTTCGAGCGTTTCATGGACTCGAAAGGACTGCGTGGCCTCGGCGGTAATAATCGCCAGACGGCGCAGCTTTTCATTGAGATCTTCCGTTCGGGAGCGGCCCGCCTCTAGGACGAGGACGGCCATGGCAATTCCCATGGCAATCCCGAACAAACCGTGGAACGACATTCGGAATAGACCGAATTCCTCGGTGGTCCAGGCGGCGCGATCGAAGCCGTGCAGTCCGCGCAGCATCAGCGCCCCGGCTAGAAGTTTCCAGCCGACTCCCTGATGGCGTGAACTGGAACGCCAAAGCAGCCAGCCCGCGATTAGATAGAACCCGCATTCCAGGAGGCGTTCGCCCCAGAGCGCCTGGCTGGGCATCTTGCCGATTGCGTTGACGCCATAAATAGCCAGCACGGCAAGAATGCCGAGCGACAAGAGCCATCGAACCTTGCTGCTTCGGCCCGTACATTCCAGAATCGCCGCGAAAAACAAGGCCGCTGCCAGCAGCGACAGAGCAGCGCCGGCCTGAAAGTGACCGTCCGGAACGCCCTGCCAGAGCGCGAGCATCCGGAGTCCGCCCCAGACTACGTAGGCGGTCCAACCGGCGATCCAAAATCGGAAGAATCGAGCCGGGAAACCCGGAGCCAGCAACGAGTAGAGGACAAGCAAAATAAAGGCGGCGGAGCCTTCGATGAAGGCCACGGCGAGAAAACCCGGGTTGGAAACAAAGGGCATCCGGTCCTGTTTTAGCGACGCCTAGCCGCCCTGAGGCTCGGCAAGATGGAATAGGAGGTAGTGAGAGGCCACTCGAAAAATTAGCATGAGGGTTAGAAGTTGGGCAACGAGCCCGTTGTACAGCTGTGCCCTGCTTTATAATGGTGAGACCTCGGAGCCCACTGTGGACAAAGAAAAGGTCCTGGTTGTAGATGACGAAGAAGCGATTCGAGAGGTAGTTTCCACGCTGCTCGAAGCGCAAGGGTATCGCTGCACGATCTGCGCCAACGGACGGCTCGCACTCGACAGTTTCCGGGCTGATACGTTTGATCTGGTGCTGAGCGACATCGTGATGCCGGAAATGGACGGGCTCAAACTGCTTTCCGAGCTGCGAAGAGACGACCCCGACGTGCCGGTGATCATGGTGACGGCGATGCACGATATCGCCATCGCTCTCGAGGCGATCCGCGCGGGGGCTTACGACTACATCCTGAAACCATTCGAAAAAGATCAGCTGTACCTGAGCGTGCGGCGCGCGCTGGAACACCGCAGACTCGTGATTGAGAATCGGACGTATCAGAGCGACTTGGAGCACCTGGTCGCCGAGCGCACGCAGCAACTTTCGATCGCGCTGCAGGATCTCGAACAGTCCTACGACTACACGCTCGAGGCGCTGGGCGGGGCGCTGGACGCGAAAGACGCCGAGACGGAAGGCCACTGCCAGCGCGTGACCGCTTTCACAATCACAATCGCGAAGGCAATGGGCGTGGATAAGGGCTTGCTGCGCCACATCGCGCGCGGCGCGTTTCTTCACGACATTGGGAAGATGGGCGTGCCCGACAGCATCCTGCGAAAACCCGGCCCATTGACGGCGGAAGAGCGCGAGATCATGCGGCGGCATTGCGACATCGGCTATGCCGTGCTCGAACGAATCCCCTTTCTCAAAGAAGCGGCGGAGATTGTGCTGTCGCACCAGGAGTGCTACGACGGTTCGGGATATCCGCGAGGGCTGCGCGGCGAACAGATTCCACTGGGAGCGCGAATATTCGCCGTGGCGGATACACTCGACGCAATGATCTCCGACCGGCCGTACCGTAAGGCGCTGCCCATTACAGCGGCGCGCGAGGAAATCCAGAGATACGCAGGCAGGCAATTCGATCCGCGGGTGGTGGAGGTATTCCTCTCGCATCCCGATAGTGTATGGATCGCGCTGCACGACAAAATTGGCGATCCGTTCCGGCTCGCTCAGCTCGAACCGGCATAGCATCTTCGATACCCACCAAGTTCTTTGACCGTCGCGGTGTCCGTTCACCAGACGCGGACCGCTTATGGTCAACTTGCGAAACCTAACGCGCACAGGTAGTATTTCGGATTCGGAGGAACGCCGAATGGCTCTGGTACCCATCAAGACCGCGTCGATCACCGGCTATTGCGATTGCATATGCGGGTGCTACGAACTGGCGAGCCAGAGGGATGACGAAACCGGCAAGGGTTATTGTCCGCGCTGCGCGAAAGAGCATCTGGAGCTGAATAGCGGCGTCGGCCTTCCTCAGTTGGCGCCCTCGAAACTCCCGGACGGGGACACTACTTCTCCGCCGCTGGCGATGCCCGAAACTGCTGATCCTCCGGGCCGGCTGCGATAACCGCTTTTTCCTCCGCGAGGGACCGATTTCCCGCTGCCTTAGAAATTCGAGAGCACACGGCGGATTCCCTCCCTAAAATCCTGTTCCGGCACGATCAGACTGACCATTAGAAACCCCTCGACGTCGAAATCATAGAAACGGCCGGGGTGGATGTACACGTCGTGCTTTGCGAGGAGGTCAATGGCGAGATCCTCGTCCGGCCCCGTGGCCGGAACTCGAAGGACCGCATACCAGCCGCCCTCCAGTTCGAGACGGCTGCAGAACTTCTGGCCGGCCAGCAGCCGATCGAGCTCGGCGAGATTTACGCGGACGCGATCCTTCAATTGTTTTTGAAAGGAGTGGCGCTCACCGAGGAAGGTGGGGACTGCGTGCTGCACCGGCGCATTCATCGAGAGATACGTATCCGCGATCACTTCGAGACGGTTGAGAGCCTGCGTTTTCAGGTTCGTCGGCCCGCTGGTGACGAGCCAGGCGATTTTCATTTGCGGCAAGCCGCAAATCTTGGAGAGACCGCTCATCGTAAACGTGAGCGCCTCGCCATTCGCCGCCCAGGTGGACGGCGATTTCGCAGTGAGAGAAAAATCCAAGAATACTTCGTCGACGATCGCTGCGATTTCTCTGTCCGCGCAGATTCGATTGATCCTGTCGCGTTCTTCGAGCTTCGTGAAATGGCCAGTGGGATTATTGGGGTGCACCAGGATGATCCCGCGCGTACGCGGCGTAATAGCGGCTTCCAGCGCGTGAAAATCAATTTGCCAGCCGTGGTCGTGGACAAGCGGATAGCGGACGAGCCGGACGTCCTGAATATCGGCAAGTAGATCGAAGAGCGGATAACTCGGTGTGGGAATCAGGATTTCTGCACCGGGATTGCACAGAATGCGAAAGACAAAGGTGTAAGCTTCGCTTGTGCTGGTCGTCAGCACGATGTCACTGGGCGGAACGGTTTCTGCGCGTTCGGCATAGTAGGCGGCAATCGCTTCGCGGGCGATCAGGAGGCCTTGCGGCTCCGGCTGGTAAGCAAGCGAGGCGGGATTTGCGAGTGCTCGCAGGATTGCCTGAGAATCACAGGCGAAGCCGCACTCGGTGGGATTGGAAGCGCTCAAATCGAGGAGAGACTTTCGCGAGGCGCGATGGCGGCTAAGCGCTTCGCTCAGGCGGTTCGGGGCGAGATTCCAGTTTGTCCGGTCTGCGAACATCGGATGCGCTCTCGGAACGTAAACTCGGCATCAGCGTACAACAAAGTGGCATCCAAATCCGCGGATCGTTGGTCAAAACTCGCGCGACCGAATGGGCCGTACCGGCGGCGAGTAAGTGTGTCTATAATGCTCGCCTGTTGTCGAATTTCAATTCAGGGAGAAGCTGATGAAACGGATCGTTACGGCACTCACCGGCTTGCTCCTGTTGCTGGGTCTGGCGGGATCGATTGCACCAGCCGTCACAGCGCAGGAAGAGGCCGTCGCCAAGACGAATCTGAAGGTGGGCGACGTGGCGCCCGATTTCACGCTCCTGAGCGACAAATGGGAGCAGGTGAAATTGAGCGAGTACCGCAGCAAGAAAAACGTCATCCTGGCCTTCTACGTCCTGGCATTCACGGGTGGTTGAACGAAAGAACTTCAGGCCTATCAGGCTGATCTGGCCAAACTCGAAGCAAGCGATACAGTCGTCCTCGGAATCAGTATCGACAGTCCCGCCGCCAACGCTGCCTTTGCAAAACAGATCGGAGTTACGTTTCCCCTCCTGAGCGACATGAATAAGGACGTGCTTACGGCTTATCAGATCTTGAAGCCCTACGACGTGAAGGGCGGCAAGTATCAGTGGGCGCAGCGCACAACCATCGTCGTCGATAAGGAAGGGAAAATTCAGCACGTGGAGCAGGGTGACAGCGCCGTGGATCCCAATAGCGCGGTCTCCGTCTGCACCGGGCTACACAAGCCGCACGGATAGCCATTCGCAGATTTCACGCGCAAAAAAAAAACAGGGCGGGTGTGCAACCCGCCCTGTTTTCATTATCAGTTGACGATTTCTTTCGAAGCCGGTCGATGCCGGTGCTGGATTAGTGCGGCCGCATATCGAGCAGCCGCATGCTGTCCGGATAAAACATGATCAGCATCATGCAGATGCAGAACACCATCGCGGGGACGAGAATCAGAAACAAACCGAGGCGTTCAAAGCGCAGGTGCATGAAATACGACATGATCAGCGCCGACTTGATCAGCGAAAGCCCGAGCAGGATCGTGATCATGATGTGGACTTCCACGCGCTCGTAGGCGAGGAAAACTTCGAGCGCCGTCAACAGCAGCAGCCAGACCCACACCCAGCCGAAAAGTTTGGCGCTACCTACGGCGTGGTCGTCCTCAGCTTCGGTGTGCATGTATGCGGGTTGGGTCATTGAGTCTCTCGCTCCGTTTGTTCCGGCTTCGGGCCTCAGCCGCTGAAGCTGTGCCCTGACGAAAACCAGGCTTTCGTTGTTACTTCGGGTTGACGTCGAGCAAATAGACCAGCGGGAAAATAAACATCCAGACCAGATCGACGAAGTGCCAGTAAAGGCCGCTGACTTCCACGTGATCCGCCGTCCACTTCCCTTTGCTGTAGCCCGCGCAAATAATTCCGAGATACGCAACGCCGATCGTGACGTGCACCATGTGCAGGCCCGTGAGTCCGAAGAAGGTTCCGCCGAACAGAGGCACGCCCCAGGGATTCGACCACGGCGTGACGCCTTCGTGAAAGAGCGTGACCCATTCGGTTGCGTGAATGAGAACGAACGCCGCGCCGCAAATCATGGTAGCAATCAGGTAGCGCGTGGCTTTCTTTACGTCGTGCCGGTGCGCGGCGGCGACGGCCAGCACCATCGTCAGGCTGCTCGAAAGCAGCACGAAGGTCATGAACGACGATTTCGCGATAGCGGGCCAGATCTCGAAGGGCCTGGGCCAGTTGGGCGTGGCGAGCCGCACGTAGGCGTAGCTGACGAGCAGGGCCGAGAACGTCAGCGTGTCCGAGACGATGAACAGCCACATCCCCAGTTTCTTGGAATTGATCCCGAAGGGAGACGCGCCGCCCGACCACGGCGACTCGACTATGCCCTCGAATTCAGTGTCGCTCACGATTCACCGTCCCTGGAGGAAAAGTAAAAACAGGAAAACCCACAAACCGTCCATGAAATGCCAGTACATCGAAGCCACTTCTGTGGCGGTGCTCGTCGTCAGCCGGTGCGTCGGACGAAACAAAATGTAGGCTAGCGCAAACACGCCTCCGAGCAGGTGCAATCCGTGCGCAGCCGTAAAAACGTAGAAGAAGCTGCTGCTCGGGTTCGTCGAAAGAAAGAGCCCGGCTGCAGCCAGCTGGCGCCACGCGATCACCTGCCCCACGAGAAAGAAAACACCGAGGGCCGTCGTAATTCCCCACCAGTGCCGGAAACCTTGCTGATCGTTCGCTCGGAAAAGCTTGCGGGCGCGAACGAGCGTGAAGCTGCTGGCGATGAGGATGGCCGTATTGAGCCAAAGAATGCGCGGCACCACCAGCGGATGCCAGCCGCTATTGGGAATGTCTCTCCGAACGATGTAGGCGCTCACCAGCGCCATGAAAAACATCAGGATGCCGCCCAGGCCGACGGTCATTCCCGTCACGTACGTTCTCTGAGGAACCGAGCCGCTGCCGCCGAATCCGCTTCCGTCATCGCCGCCGCCACCACCGGACGACGAACCACCGCCCCGGCCTCGACCGGTTTGGATCAGCTCGATTTCGTCGGTAACGATGCCAGCCATAAAAAGCTCCCGCGCCATTTATTCCTTAATTCGCCCGACTTCTTGAGGCTGAAGATTCTGGGGAACGAAGTCTTCCTTCACCCCCGGGACGCTAAATTCGTACGGTCCACGATAGACGCTGGGATAATTGCCGGCGAAATTGTCGTGAGGCGGAGGTGAATCCGTGATCCATTCAAGGGTCGTCGCGTCCCACGGATTTTTTGAGGCCTTCGGGCCGCTCTTGAGGCTCCAGAAAAAGTTAATCAGGAAGAGAATCTGCGCGCCCGCCGTAATGAACGCAGCAATCGTTATGAAATGATGCACCGGCTGAAGGGGCTGCAAGAAGGCAACGGCACTGGCGTCCGCATACCGGCGAATGCCGCCGGCGATTCCCACCCAGTGCATCGGCATGAAAATGCAGTAGGCGCCGACAAAGGTAAACCAAAAATGAACTTTGCCCAGCGGCTCGTTCATCATCCGGCCGAACATCTTCGGAAACCAGAAATACGTCGCGGCGAAAATCCCGAAGATGGCCGCGACGCCCATCACGAGATGGAAGTGGGCGACGACGTAGTAGGTAGCGTGGAGCAGGTTATCGACCGCCGGCTGCGCGAGAAACAATCCCGAAAGTCCACCGGAAACGAAGAGCGAAACGAAGCCGATCGCGAAAAGCATCGGCGTCTTGAACTGAATCTTGCCGCCCCAGAGAGTGCCCAGCCAGTTGAATGTCTTGATCGCGGAAGGGACGCCGATCGACATTGTCAGCACAGAAAACGCAAACCCCGAATAGGGGCTCATACCGCTGACAAACATGTGATGGCCCCAAACCATGAAACCGAGAAAACCGATCGCGCAGAGGGCCATGGCCATCGCACGATATCCGAAGACCGGCTTGCGAGAGAAGGTCGAGAGCACGTGCGAAGCGACGCCCATGCCGGGCAGAATCGCAATATAAACTTCCGGATGTCCGAAGAACCAGAATAGATGCTGCCAGAGCAGCGGCGAGCCGCCAGCGTGGTTTTGAATCTGGTCGTTCACAACCAAGCCTGCGGGAATGAAGAAGCTGGTGCCCGCCGAGCGATCCAGTAGCAGCAGGATCCCTCCCGCGAGAAGCACTCCGAAGGCGAGCAAGCCGAGAATCGCGGTCACAAACCAACCCCAGCAGGTCAGCGGCATCCGAAACAGGCTCATGCCCGGAGCGCGCATGTCGATCGTGGTAGCGATGAAATTCAGCGCGCCCAATAGCGATGCCAGGCAAAAGAGTGAAATGCTGATGATCCACATCGTCTGGCCCCAACCCTCGCCGGGGCCTGTGATCTCACCCAAACCGCTGAGAGGCGTATAGCCCGTCCACCCGCTGATAGGAGCGCCGCCGGGAACAACGAAGGCGGCCAGAATCGCGACGAACGCAAGAAATGTGACCCAGAACGACAGCATGTTGAGCCGCGGAAACGCCATGTCCGGCGCGCCGATTTGAATCGGCAGGAAATAGTTGCCGAAGCCGCCCTGCGGCGCGGTGGTGAGCACGAAGAAAACCATGATCGTGCCGTGCATCGTGACGAGCGAAAGATACTGCTCCTGGGTCATCAGGCCGCCGCTGAAAAACGGCAAATGCATGTTGGGCCAGACGAGATGCAGGCGCATCAGCACGGAAAGCACGATGCCGACCAACACCGCCGTGAGCGCCAGCAGGAAATACTGGATGCCGATCACCTTGTGGTCGACGCTGAAGATGTACTTCCGGATGAAGCCCGTCGGCGCTTCCATCGCGCCATGCGCGGCGTGCCCGCCATGGGCGTGCGAACTCATGCGTGGCCTCCTGGTAATTTTGTGCGGTGCATCGGCTCGAGCGTTTCCACGATCATTGGCCGCCGGACTTCAGAAACGCTTCGTAATCGGCGTCGGAAACGACGTTTAAGTAGCTGTGCATGCGGGAATGTCCCAGCCCGCACAATTGGGTGCAGACGATTTCATACTGCCCGATCTTTTCCGCCGTGAAATGGATGGGAATGATCAGGCCGGGCACCGCGTCCTGCTGCAATCGCAATTCGCGCACGTAGAAATTGTGAATCACGTCCTGTGATGTGATTTGCAGCTCCACCTGGTGATTCACGGGCACCGTCAGCGTTGGGACGACGATATCGTCCTTCCCCACAGGATCGTTCGAATCGAGGCCGAGCGGATTACCGGTCGAAGCGCTGATCTGTTTCGGATCCAGGCGGCCGAATTTGCCGTCCGGGCCGGGATAACGGAAGTTGAAGACGAATTGGTTCGTCGTCACTTCCACACGAATCGCATTCGCAGCCGGCGGCGTAAATCGAACGTCGGCCCACGCCCTGCGCCCCAGAATTCCCAGGCCGAGGAACAAAACGATCGTCGCGGTTGTCCAAACGAATTCCATCGTGTTGTTGCCGCGGGAAAAATGTGCGCGCTGGCCGTGATCGCGGAAGCGGAAGACGGCGTAGGCAAGGCCCAGCTGCGAGAGGATAAATACCGTGGCGGTGACGTACAGCGTCAGGTTGTATTGCTCATCGACGGCGCGTCCGACGGACGTGATAGCCGCGGGCGGACTGAAGAGCTTGGCGGCGAACACGTACACCGTGACGCCCACCAAAATCACCTGCAGGAGTGCCAGCAGAGCTGCCGTTGCTGCGGAACCGCTCTCGGACTTGCTCATTCGCATTCGCTCTTGCTCCCCGAAGCTTCGTTGGGAATAAGCGTTCAGCCAGACTGCATGAAACACGTCATCATATATAAGCCCGACCGAATTTCAAGGACGATTGTGAAGAAAGAATAGCGCAAAGCAATCGTCGCACGAGAGGCGCTACGGTGGGGACACAGCGTGACCTGCCAAGATCGAGTCCGAGTCGCCCAACTCGACGGTCTGCAAGACTTGTGCGCGAGGATGTTGACCCGGACGGGAATCCCCCTGATAATTGGAACTTCTGTTTGGCAATTTGCGGTCGTGGCGGAACTGGCAGACGCACCAGCTTGAGGGGCTGGCGGTAGCAATACCGTGGTGGTTCGAATCCACTCGACCGCACCAAGATTGATTCCAAAATAAAAAAGCCCCGGTGCATCGCGCCGGGGCTTTTTTGTTGAAAGGAGTTGCCGTCGCCGAGTTTGCTACTTCTTAGGTGGCGGATTCTGCGCTGGTGCAGGCGCCGGCGGTGGCGTTTGATTCTGGGTCGGCGCGGGAACCGGCTGCACCGGAATCTGAAGCGGTGTCGTCGGCGCGGCTGGCTTCGGAGCTGCACCCGACTTCTGGGTCTGCTCCAGAATCGATCCGGTTGACGCTGCCTCTGTCGGCGAGCGTTTCACGGACAACGTAAGCGAAGTCATCATGAACACGATGGCGCACCAAGTGGTTGCGCGAGAGAGAAACGACGCTGCACCGCGCGGACCGAAAGCCGTCTGGCTTCCCGCGCCGCCGAATGCACCCGCCAAATCAGCTGCGGAGCCGCTCTGCAGCATGATTACGATAACCAGCACGAAGCACACGAGCACGTGCAACGTCACCAAAATAAACGTGTAGTGCCAGCCGATATAGATCAGGCCGACGGCGATCAGCAGCGACAAACCCCATTTACCCCACCAAGGCATTTCCACTTCTCCTTATCCGCGCGGAAAGCGATTCTATTCAGAAATTCACGATCGAGGCGAACGACTGCGGGTCGAGGCTCGCTCCGCCCACCAGCGCGCCATCAATCTCCACCTGCGCCATCAGTCCCCGTATGTTGTCGGGTTTGACGCTGCCGCCGTAGAGGATCCGGAGCGCGGAAGCCCGTTCGGACGTGAACCGGGTATCTGCAAGCTCGCGGATGAACCGATGCGCATCGGCCGCGATTTCGGGAGTAGCCGTGCGCCCCGTGCCAATTGCCCAGACTGGCTCGTAAGCCAAAAGAATACGCGAGAACTCCGCGCCGGTCAACGCAGCGAGCCCTCCCTCGAATTGGCGCTTCAGGACGGCGTGCGTGAGGTTCGCTTCGCGCTCGGCAAGCGACTCGCCGATGCAGACGATCGGCGTGAGCCCGGCCTCCAGCGCGGCTTTCACCTTGCGATTCACGGATTCGTCCGTTTCGCCGAAATACTGGCGGCGCTCGGAATGCCCGATCAGGACGGCGCGGCAACCAGCCTCGACGAGCATTCGCATCGAGATTTCACCGGTGAATGCGCCATCCGGATGCCAGTCGACATTTTGCCCGGCAATCGTGATTGCGCTTCCGCGCGCGGCCTCGACCGCCGTCGGGAGCGAAGTGAATGGTGGAGTGACGATGATTTCGCAATGATGGGAAGCCGCAACGAGCGGCTTGAACGCTTCGAAGAACGCGCGCGTCTCCGCTTGCGTCTTGTACATTTTCCAGTTGCCGGCAATCACGGGGCGGCGCAATCAGTTCTCCTTCTGCGCGGACGGAGCAGCAGCATTCGTGAGGGCTTCAACCCCAGGCAGTTTATCGCCGGCAAGAAACTCGAGTGACGCGCCACCGCCGGTGGAGATGTGTGAGATCTGCGAGGCAACGCCGGCCTGTTCGACCGCTGCGACGGAATCGCCACCGCCGATGATCGATGTGGCACCGTTGCGCGTCACCTCAGCCACAGCGCGCGCGATGCCAAGCGTTCCCTGCGCGAACGCGGGCCTTTCAAACATTCCGAGCGGCCCATTCCATACGATGGTGCGCGCGGCGGCAATTTCCTGGCTGAACTGCTCGATCGTTTTCGGGCCGATGTCGAGTCCCATCCAGCCATCGGGTGTGCTCGCGATGTCCGTGATTTTCGTCGCCGCCGAATCGGGGGATTCGGCAAGTACGTGGTCAACCGGCAATCGCAGCCGAAACTTCCGCTGCTCCGCTTGCTTCATCAAATCGCGCGCGAGATCGAGTTTGTCGTTCTCGACGAGCGATTTCCCTATTGGCAGGCCTTGGGCTTTCAAAAACGTATACGCCATCGCGCCGCCGATCAGCATTCCGTCGGCGAGCTTCATCAGATTCTGCACCACTTCAATCTTGTCGGAAACTTTCGCGCCCCCCAGCACGGAGATGAAAGGGCGGTCGGGATTCGAAATGGCCTTGCCGAGATAGTTCAGTTCTTTTTCCATCAGCAAGCCCGCTGCGGCCTGGCTCACGTACTTCGTAATGCCAACGACGGAAGCGTGCGCGCGATGCGCGGAACCGAATGCGTCGCAAACAAACATCTGATCGCAGAGCGCGGCCAGCTGCCGGGAGAACTCGGGATCGTTCGCTTCCTCCTCCGGATGAAAGCGAACGTTTTCAAGAAGCATCACTTCCCCGTCGCGAAGCGCTTTCGACTTCGATTCCGCTTCGGCGCCGACGCAATCGGATACAAAAACCACCGGCTTCCCCAGCAGCTCCCGAAGGCGCGCAGCCACCGGCGCGAGGCTGTACTTTGAATCTACTTTGCCCTTCGGCCGGCCGAGGTGCGACGCCAGCACGAGCCGCGCGCCGCGGTTCATCGCCAATTGCAGTGTGGGGAGGGTTTCTCGGATACGCGTATCGTCCCCGACCTTGCCGGCATCGAGCGGGACATTGAAATCCACGCGAATGAAAACGCGCCGGCCCTTCATGTCGAGGTCGCGAATCAAGAGCTTGTTCATGTTCGTGATAGGGAGACGGCGCAGTGGCGCGACCGGAAGAACGCGCTCCTACAATTTCGAAGCCAGAAATTTGATCAAATCGCGGCAGCGGCTCGAGTATCCCCACTCGTTGTCGTACCACGCAAGAACCTTCACGCAGTTCGTGCCGACGAGCCGTGTGTAGCCGGCGTCCACGATGGAAGAATGAGGATTTCCTTTGAAATCGATCGAGACCAGTTCTTCCTCGGTGTAATCGAGGATGCCCTTCATAGGCCCTTCGGCGGCGCGCTTCAGGGCTGCGTTCACTGATTCGACGGTTGCTGGCTTCTCCGTGATCACAGTGAGATCGACGACGCTTACATTCGGTGTCGGCACCCGCATCGCGTAGCCGTCCAGCTTGCCCTTGAGTTCGGGGATGACCAGGTGCAATGCCTTTGCCGCTCCGGTGGACGTAGGAATCATCGACAAAGCCGCGGCACGCGCCCGGCGCAGATCCTTGTGCGGCAAATCGAGCAGCTTTTGATCGTTCGTGTACGAGTGAATCGTCGTCATCGTCCCCACGACGATCCCAAACGCATCCTGAATAACCTTCGCCACCGGCGCCAGGCAGTTCGTGGTGCAGGATGCATTGGAAATCACATGATGTTTCGATGTGTCATACGTCTTGTCGTTCACACCCAGCACGAATGTGCCGTCCGGATCGGTAGCCGGCGCGGAAATAATCACTTTTTTCACTGGACCACGAATGTGCTTGCGCGCGTCTGCGCCCGTCGTGAAAAGCCCAGTCGATTCGACGACAATCGTGGCGCCCACCGAAGCCCAGTCGAGCTGCGCCGGATCCTTCACACGAAACACTTTGAAGCTTTTGCCGTCCACGGAGATCGTGTCGTCCGTATACGTAACCTTATTCGGAAGATTGCCAAGAATGGAATCGTACTTCAGCAGGTGCGCGAGAGTCTTCGAGTCGGTGATGTCGTTCACCGCCACGATTTCAATTGCAGCATCGCCTAGCGCCGCACGGAAAATGTTGCGGCCGATTCGCCCGAAACCGTTGATTCCCACTTTCACTGGCATAGTTCCTCCGGAAGCTTGTTAAGAATTCGGACCCGGTGCTGAAACCGGCAGGCTTTTCTTAGACGGGAGATGCTAGGGCGCGAGCAACAAAAAGTCAACGCAGCTCAGTCGTATTGCTTCACCTTCACCACTTTGTCGCCCGAAAAAGTCACGAAGACCGTCTTCGCGGGAGGCGTGCCGTAGATCCAGTCCTCGGTCTGGCCGCCGTTGGGATCGCGTTCCCGCACCTTATGATCCGGACGCCCCAGCGAAGCCAATACCATTTCGTGATCCATTCCCTCGACCGCCGCATGATCCTTGATCGCCTGCTTGAACTGCGGCGGCAGCGACTCCACCCAATCGACCGCGGCCGAGTGCTCCTTCGAAAAATCCAGGAAGAAATTCAGGTCGTGCATCAAGTCTTCCGCGCTCATGTCCGGCACCGAGCGGCCATATTCAAGGATTATCTCGGCCCCAGCGCCTTCTTGCAATCCTCCGCCGGGAGGCGGCGCGACAGGTGTCGGGGTCGTGGACGTTGGACTCGTCGATCCCCCAAGCCCGATCTGCAGATGATCCCTCAAATGGAATTTCTTGTGGCCGCCGCCATTGACCAGCACCACGATTTCTTTCGGATGGAACTCGATGCTCGTAATCTGCACGGTGTCGCCGGGACTTGCCGCGATTCCCTGAAAACGCAGGGCCGTTTGAAAATTCTTGGTATCGATCGGCTTTCCTACAGCGATCTTGTAGCCCTTCTTGCCTCCCGGGAGAGGCTTCACTACCTTCGCGAACTCGCCGGAGACATATCGGATGATCTCGAGGCGTGACTGAGGTTGCAAATCAGAAGGCTTGTCTGGATGCTGCACCACCGACACGAAAATATCGGTGACGGGAAGTGGGGTCGATATTGCCGGGAGAGGACCGAGGTCGGAAACGATCGGCAGGGCCATCCGGGCACGCGTCGTGTCCGGTGCATCCGCGCAAATCGCGAGCACGGCCGCAATCACGATCGTGGTTCGGAAGTACATGAGCAGACGCTAGCCTCGCCCTATTTTAGAGCTTTTTGGCCTTTAGGTGAATAAGGATTCCTGGCGGGAGCGAGGGGTTGCAAGACCGCGACCGGCGGTTGCCGGAAAACGAGCCAGCGAGCCTTGCCCGTCTCTATTCACACACTCGGACTAGTTGGAAGCGGCGCGCGCGCGGGAGGCATCGCCCGGTTTTTCCTTCTGTTCCTCGAGCTGTTCTTCCATCTGCTGGTTGATTTTATCGTGCGCGAGCTGCGGCTCAAAGCACCGGCGGCAACGCGCCTCATACATTCCGCCCGCGCCTACAATGATCAGCTCTTCCGACGCCACGAGCCGCTGCGTATGCACGGCTGGATTCCCGCAGCGCATACAGATCGCGAGCAGCTTCGTAATTTCCTCCGCCACTGCCAGAAGCCGGGGAATCGGCTCAAACGGGCGGCCCATGAAATCCGTATCAAGGCCGGCGACGATCACGCGTTTGCCGAGATCGGCGAGCTTCACGCAAGCTTCGACGACCGTTTCGCCAAGGAATTGCGCTTCGTCCACACCCACTACCTCGGTGCGGGCTGCGACTTTTTCGAAAATGTCGTCGCCGGTCTGCACGAGATCGGAAGCAATCTCAAGGCCGGAGTGAGAAACGATTCCATTCTTCGCGTAGCGCTGGTCAATCAGCGGCTTGAAGATTTGCACGCGCTGCTTTCCAATTTCGGCGCGCCGCAGGCGACGAATCAGCTCTTCGCTCTTGCCGGAAAACATCGGTCCGACCACCACCTCGATCCAACCCATGTTGCCCTTGACGATGTCCACTCGTTGCCTCCTGCGCTTAGGCTAACACACCGCTTGATTCGGATTCCAATCAGTGTTCGGATGTCCGCACCTGTTTCTAAAAGCCAAGGCTCAAAGTCAGATTGATTCTTGGTTTGGGACTAGCCACTTTCGAAACTTGAATCTTACCAACCAGCGACTGAAATCCGTCGAGCGTCGTCTTGAAGTCATAGGTTCCTTCAGGAGTGCCCTTAATACGAAACCGCCCGGACTGATCTGTCTTTGTTCCTTGAATTCTCGAAGACGATTGCAAGCGTATCTGGAAAATTACCCCGGGCCGCGGATTGCCATCGCCGTCACGAATCTCACCTCGAATGTCGCGCACCACAAATGTTTGACGAACCTCATTCAGAATTTCTTGCGGATGGGATTTTGCAAAACCCTTAAACCGGCCAGCATCCATTTGCGAATAGAAGGAGGCCGGGAAGACAACAAGGACGGCGAAAACACTCAAAGCCGAGAACAGCTTCATCGGTCGACCGTTTCGCCGAAAAGCTTCACGGCTTCGCATGGATTTCCCGGTTAAAAAATGGAGCGAACGCGCTGATCGCGGCGACGCGAAACGCATCCTGGCGCGTGATCTTGTTTTGGGTCAGCACGCCCCAAGCCCCCTGCGCGTCGCGAATCCCCCGGCCACCGGCGAACGCGTCGATTGCTTCCGAAAGCTCTACTCCTTCGTCCACCACTCGCGCCGCGAGAGTCTCCGGAACCATTACCGCGCCCGATCGTCCGAACGCGCCACGGCCAGCGCCGTCGCTGACGTACGCCCAGCTCTCGAGAAACACCAAACGCTCCGCGCCATCCTGAATCACATCGAGCCCGCCTTCGAGGCCCACGAAGTAACTCCATGGCTCATTTCTCTCGCGGGCGATTCGAACGAGAGCTTCGGCCCGTTGACGAGCCCCGGCCATCAGATCTTCGCGCGAAAGGGGCGTGTGGCGGACGCCGCTGGGAACTTCGACGGAAACAATTTCAAACTCGGCCGCGCCGCCGAGCGAGGGCCCAAATGCGGCGAGAGCTTCCCGGACGGCTTCCACTTTTGGATTGCGGGTGCTGCCGACGGCGATGATGATTTTTCCCATTCGGTCGTGATTAGGTCTTATCAGTCTTTCCAAAGCTGCGTCTGTTTCTCCCTCGCGAAGCGCGCGGCAAGAAATTCCTTCAGCTGCTCAATCGACGAAAACACCTGGTCGGAACACGCCAGCATCCAGCCGCTGATCTGCTCCACCGGCAGAGGCGTGACGAGATACACCGGAATGCCCTTGCGATGCGCCACCGTCAACTCGGCCGGCGTTCCGCCGCTCTGTGCGCCGGTTGAGTCCCAGTAACAGATCACGTAGTCGGCCCGGTTTTCGATCAGGTCGAGATCGAACGCGATGATCTTCCGGACGACACGGCGAAATCGATCGAGGTCCGTCTTCTTCCAATCGCGAAAGTGGGCGCACTCATCATCAGAGAGGTTCTTTTTTTCGTCTTCCGCGGGATCATAGACGCGATGGCCTAGCTGCTCGGCGAGGAACGGTGCCAGCTTGCGCCGCCAAAGCCTTCCGCCGTCCTGAGCAAACTCGATGGGGCCACACAGATACGCAAGCATGTGAGTTGGGCAGCGAAACTCTAGCACGACGCGCCAGGCCTCGCAATCTGCGGCCCGTGCGCCTCAACAGCACGACAGTAGATAAATATCGGGCTTCGTTATTTCCATCTGCGACTGCAGCTTTTTCAATTCGGAGAAACCGAACTTGCGATAGAGGCTGTGCGCGTCGCGCGTGGCGAGGCTGAAACGGCGGAGTCCCTGCAGATCCGGATGGCTCATGACGCATTTCATCAGCCAGACGCCGAGGCCTTTGCCGCGGAATTCTTCGAGGACATACACATCACAGAGATAAGCGTAAGTGGCTCGGTCGGTGACGACTCGCGCAAGTCCGATCTGCTGTTGGCCGTGGAGCAGGCCGAAGCACAGCGAATTCGCAATCGCCTTTTCAACGAGGGCGCGCGGAATCCCTTCCGACCAGTACGCCCGCGAAAGATAGGAATGAATTGCGGCGACGTCGAGCCTCGACGGGTCGGTGACGATCATGAAATCGTCTTTCTGATAGAACGGAAATGCCAACGCAGCCTCCGGAACCACAGGTCAAACATTATGAGATCGACGAAATCATGCGATGAAACACGGGGAAACAAAAGAATGGAGCGGGATGAGGGAATCGAACCCTCGCCTCGACCTTGGCAAGGTCGCGTACTACCACTATACGAATCCCGCAAAAGCGAATTTACGTTTATAGCATGGCGCACACACTCGGACAAGTTCCCGCGAGGGGTCTTGTGCGCATCTGTTTTCAGGGTGTCTGCGGCTGGCTGAGCGGCTAGTCCACTTCCATGATGCGCGTGGACTTGACCACCGGCGATCGCCTCTGGCGTTCGGCGAAACGCGACGCCCGCTCGCGGTCGATATAAACGCGCGCGAACTTTTCTCCGTCCCTGTAGTAGATCGTGACTTGCCAGTGACGGTGCTTCCGGCGACGGTCTCGTCGCATGCGGCTCGACTTTGCGGGCTTTTTCGTTTTCGCCATAACTCCTCGAGATGGGACTAATGTGACAGGACTATCGCAATTCCCGAACGCCCGCGCAAGTAACAAATTGGGGGGTAACTTTCGCATTATGAACTGCGAAATTGATGCGACTTTGTGCTGTTACGAACGTCCAATCATTGGATGTGCAACTCGAAATTTGGTCGCAAGACTGCAACTTTCGCCGAGGTCGCAACGTATCACTAGATGAGAAACGAAGCCGGGCGAGGAGGGTGCCATGGTGATGTGCCGGGAACGAAACATACAAATCGAAGATCTGCGAAATCATAGCCCCGAGACGGTGATGACGCTTCGGCGTGTGCTGTCGTGCGGAGCCCGAGTTACGCCCGATCCCAAACGCGCTGGATTCTACGAGGTAGAGAGCCGCTCGACCGTTTACTACATTTACGCGCCTACGATGAACGGAAAAGTGACGCTGCTGGCCACCTGGCCCAGCGAGAACGAATTCGCGCGTTCCGGCGCTGCCGCGTAACGCCCTGACCGTCGGTCGCATCTCAGTAGGTATAATCCAGCGGCTTTGAATTCAAATCGTCCAAGATATTTTTCTTGAGCTTGTAAACTGCAGGCGAGTCGCTCGTCCGCGCGTAGACGAATTCGCCGAATGCGGAAGTCAGGCTCACGGTCAGATTTTTTCCGTCCTTCTCGGTGAATGTTACCTGAACGAGCGGCTTGGCGAGCTTGGCCAGAATGTTGGCACTCGGACGGTCCACGATCTCTTCGGCTCGCGCTGTCGTGATCGGAGTGAAAATCTTCCAGGTCGCAACTGCCTTTCCTTTCAATTCCGGTGGCGCTTCGGCAACCCATTCCTGTTCGGACTTCGGAGTTACCACGACGGTGGCGTTCGCATTGTGGATTTCGGCTCGAGTGAAGTCGCTCTGGGTGAGATGAACTAATTTCTTGTCGCGCAAGCCGTTGTAACTCGTCGCGAGCTTTTTCTGCAGGCTGTCATTGATCTGGAAAATCAAGGGGCGCGATGAATCCTTCGCGAAGAAACCGTCTCCGTCTTTCCTGCCCACCAACAGCGACGCGATCTGGCCCTTGTCGTCCGTTTGTGTGAACGTGATCGCAGGTGCCGCGAGCCCATACTTGCCCAGGTTGTCCGCGGACTCGGCCACAATCGCCGCCATTTTCGCGCTCGCCACCGCATTCAATAGCGCGGTTACGTCGGAATCATCCGCGAGCGAACCCGCCGCCGGCTTCGCGAACGTCCATCCCGCCTTCTCTTTCTTCAGCTCGATCTCTCCTGCGGAATTCTTGAGCGCCAGCGAGACGACTTCCGTACTCACGAAGTGAAGCACATCATGATCGCGCAAATCGTCGATGGGGAGATCGGATTGAGTGCGCAGCGCCAGCGGAAGCAGGGCGACGTCCTTTCCGCCATCCACGATTCCGTACACGGAAGAATTCGTGAAGTCCTTGTTGCCGAGCTTGAGCGAATGCTGCGCGCCGTCCTTTAGTTTGAAGTCGAGGGAGATCGCAGGCGGATCGAGGCCGTACACTTTAAGACGATCGGGTGTGCCGGGTACCGTCGTCTCGATGTGCGCGCTGCCGATCCCCTCGACGATGGTCTGCAGCGCGTGTTGCTCCGCTCCCGTCTGAAGGGGCGCGGTGATTTGCCAAAAGCCGTTCTGTTTTTCGAAGTGGATGGCGGGCTCACCGGCCATCTGCGGCCGGGCGAGAACGAGGGAAACGATCTCCGATCCTGTGGGAATCGAAAACGCGGGCTTCGTCGAGTCGGCGGCGGATTTTTCCTCATCCTTCTGGCCGCGCTTCCAATCGAAGAAATAGACGGCGGCACCCAAGGCGATGGCCGCAAGCAGAATGAAAAGTGTGGACTTCTTGATCATTTTTTGTAAACTCGGCTGATTCCATTCGCCGCGGCCAGATGTCGCGTGGCGATTTCTACCGCCGTTTCCACCAGATATAGACTCCGGAAAGAATCACAATCCCGGGCAGGAAAACCAGATCGATCCATTTCAGCGCGGCGGATTGTGCCTCGGTCATCGTCACGCGGCGGTTGGCCGCGGACTTCGGACGAATCGAGATCAGGCTCTCGTCCTGGGCAAGCCAATCAATCGTATTGTAGAAAAGGTCGCCGTTCCGAGCCTGGTTAATCGCCTGATTGGCAGCGAAATCGGAATCGCCGATCACGACGACGCGCGCGCTTTTGTCCCCCGTCTTGCGATCAGCGGCGACTCCCAGCGAAAGCGGTCCGAGCGTGTCCGTCTTGGGATCGAATTTGATCTCTTTCGATTTGAGACTCGCCGTCGTGAAACTTCGCGGCGAAGTCTTCAACAGCTCAACCGCTTGGGGATCGGATTTCGATTTTTCAGCGATCGAAACGGTGCGCGCGAGCGGGAAGAAAGTCATGCTCCCGTCGAAACCCTTCGTGATCGGGCTCGCTCCGTACTCGGTGACCAGAGGAATCCCGGGCCCTGCGCCAATCAGCCGGCCCATTCCGCTGGCGTCGATCACGATGTTGTTGCCGACGGCGATGTTCCACGCCTTGAAGACAGCGTCGAGCTTCGGGTCGGTTTCCGGATCGACTTCTATCAGAGCTTTGCCGCCCGCATCGAGATACTTCGAAATCATCGCCGTTTCCTGCGGAAAGTAGGATTGCGCGGGTCCGGCAATCACAAGTACATCGCAATCGGAGGGGACGCCGTTCTCCGAAACCAGATTCACAGACTTGTCGGAATAGGTTTCCTTTTTCAAGCCCTGATCGGCGGCGCTATAGCCCGTTCCGGAGCTGTCGGTGATGGATTTCTCGCCGTGGCCGGTGACGAAGCAGACTGTTTTCGACTTGTCGCGGGTGAGCTTCAAAAGCGCGGTGGTGACGTCTTCTTCGGAGATTTGGCCGCGCGTTCCGGATTCGATATGTTCGGTGCGAGAGCCCGAGGAAGCGATCACGTCGCCCGTATGAGTGGCTCCGTACTGTTTGGCGACGTCCGGTTTTTCCTGCGGATCGACGTTCTTAAATTGCAGGTGACGGCTGAGGTTGGTGTACTCGGACATCAAATCGTCGAGCGGCGTATCGCTCGATTTCGCGAAGCGAACGATTGTGATGTCATTTTGAAGGCCGCCCACAACTTTCTTCGACTGGTCCGAGAGCGTGAAGAGCTTTTCGTTGGTGAGATCGAAGCGCTTGTGATGTCGAAGTCCGGCGAAGTTAAGGAGCGCCAGGATGGCGATCACGGCCACCGCCAGGATCGCTGTGTTCGTGCCCAGTTTAGAGGAACGCTTGGAAAAGAATTCCAGGATGTACCGGAAGCCGAGCACGACGGCGACGACAGTGAGAACGCCGCCTGCGATCAGCAGGATCTTGCTGAACCGGAGAAGTTCCCCCTGAATCGAATAGCGCAGATACCCGGCGATCAGCATCGCCGCCGCCAGCGTCCAGAGAAATCGCGCCAGTTCTTTGCGCTCCAATTTCATCCTACGATTCCCTCCCATCCATCAGCCGAATCATCGAGCAATCCATCAGGCCCTGCGCCAGCGCATCGACTCGAGCGAACGCACCGTCAGAAAAATGCAAAGAAAAATGAAGCTGCCGTAATAGATGAGCGCGGATGTGTCCACAATTCCGCGCGTGAAATCGTCGTAATGGCGAATCACCGAGAGATACTGCAACACCTGGCCAAGGACCGTGCCCGCTCCGCTTCCTCCGAAATCGAGAACCCACAGAATCAAAATCGCGCCAAACGTGAGGACGGCGGCGATGAGCTGATTTTCCGTGAGCGAGGAGAGGAACGAACCCAGCGAAAGGAGCGAGCCGCCCAGAAGCATCACGCCGAGATAACCCGCGGCCAGCAGCTTCCAGGACGGCATTGGATCGCTGTGGAAATACATGAACACGAGATAGCTGGCAGTGGGCAGCAGCATGATGGCGAAAAGCGAGAGCGAGGCGAGGAACTTGCCGAGGACGATTTCGAGATCCGTGATGGGTGACGTCATCAGCAATTCCATGGTTCCGCGTTTGCGCTCCTCGGCATAGACGCCCATCGTCAGCATCGGCGTCAGAAAGAGAATCAGCGAGGAAAGCAGCCCGAAGAAATTGCGCATCACCAGGCTGGGAACATCGATCTGGGGCGGCATCCCGAAGCGCATCGACTGCATTTCCTGCTCCATCGCGTTCTGAATGAAGATGGTGAGGATGCGGTCAAAGAAAAACGCGCTGAGCAGGAGGAACACGCCGACGAGCACGTAGGCGATGGGCGAGACGAAGTAGTGGCCCATTTCTTTGCGATAGACAGCGTAGAAGCTCCGCATCGTTTGCATCACTCCTTGGTTCGTTCGACGATGTTCATTCCACCTCGTTCATTTCAGCTTGTTCATTTCAGCTTGCTCATTTCAGCTTGTTCATTCCGCCGGTTCATTCCGATTTACCGGACGGCTGCGCGTGAGCGGCGTCGTCCGTTGTGAGCTCGAGGAAAATTTCCTCCAGGCTCAAGCTAACGCCGCGCAATTCGAAAAGCGGCCACCCTTTCTCGACAATCCTGGCGGCGATGGCGCTGCGAAGATCTTTCCCCTGCGCGGATTCCACGGTGGCCGAGACGCGGCCATTGGCCTGCGCCGGCTCCACCTGGACCTGACTTGCGCCGGGAATCTGCGCGAGCAAATCGCGGAGCGGCTGATCGGGTGCCTGGACTTCGACGCGAACGCGCTGCCCGCCCTCGAGCTGCGAGGTGAGATTTTGCGGCGTGTCCACGGCAGCGACTTTGCCTTTGTTGATGATTACGACGCGATCGCACGTCATGCTGACTTCGGGAAGAATGTGGGTGGACAGAATGATGGTGTGATTCCCGGCCAGGCCCTTGATCAGATGGCGGACTTCGATGATCTGCTTGGGGTCGAGGCCCACGGTGGGCTCGTCAAGGATAATCACATCGGGATCGTGGACGAGCGCCTGCGCCAGGCCTACGCGCTGTTTGTATCCGCGCGAGAGGCGCTTGATCAATTCGTCGCGCTTATCGGTGATGTTTGTTTTTTCGAGCGCATCGGTGACGCGCGCCGCGCGCTTCTCCGCCGCCACGCCTTTGATGCGGGCGACGAAATCGAGGTAGGTGCCGACGCTCATGTCGGGATATACCGGCGGGCTCTCGGGTAGATATCCGATGCGGCGGCGGACTTCGAGCGAGTCGTTGAAGACGTCAAAGCCGGCGACGAGGGCGGTGCCGGACGTTGCGGGCATATAGCCGGTGAGGATGCGCATGGTGGTGGTCTTGCCGGCGCCGTTGGGACCGAGGAAACCGAGAATCTCGCCTTTGTTGACGGCGAAGGAAATGTGGTCCACAGCGGTGGCTGAGCCGAAGACTTTTGTCAGGTCCTGAACTTCGATCAAGGCATTCCTCCGCGGCTGCGTATCGCTTCGTTATAAACGGGAACCAGCAGGATTGCCGGGTTGCTACTGAACCGACCTTTATACTAAAAATCCGGTCAAATTGAAAACAGGCGGAGGGAGAACCGAAGGCGGGGCGGCGGCCCCGCGACGGAGCCCACCATTTGTGGCGGTGCCGGAATGGCGCAACACCACAAACGAAAAAGCTTCTTTTACCGTAGATTAGAAAGGGTGTCGGTGCCATGTTTTCAATGACTTACGGTGATTTCTAATCGCGGTACCGTAGATTAGAAATTGCGCGATCGGGTGTTGGACGCCACGCTTCCCGCCCCGGCCGCGGTCCGGCGTGCATTCGTTTTATCCCGGTTCGGCTCGCCCTGCCCATGTTCTCCTTTCTCCTCGCGTACAGAAAACTTCGACTATGACGCTAGCAAAAACGTCGGGCGGAGTGCAACCGCTTGTTGGTGTGACTTTTGGGGGCGGATTGAAGTTGGGAGGTTGGAATGGTTGACAGTGGGGTTCTGGGAGCATAACGTTCGCCGCGGGTTGGGGCAATGTGGCGGAGCAAACATGCGAGTTGCGAGTTTGGGCAGCGGCGATGCGTGGCTCGCCGGTGATGCGGGCTGCGCGGGCGGATCTTAGATCCGCCCCTACTGGGAATTGAGATGAGAGATCGCGGGGTGATGATTGGGTTGATGGCGGCAGTGCTGGCGGCGGCTGTGCTCGGGGTTGCGCGGCAGCTTGGGGTTGCGGGGATTTCTGGTGGGTTTGCGATGAGCGTGCGGTGGATTGCGATTGTGCTGCTTGTGGCTTACGCGACGGTGCGGCGGTCGCTGACGGCTTGGATCGTGGTGGGGATGGCGGCGGGGGCGGAGCTTGGGTATGACGCGCCTGGTGTGGCCGTGCAGTTTCAGGTGCTGGGGTCGATTTTCCTGCGGTTGATCAAGGCGATTATTGCGCCGCTGATTTTTGGAACTTTGGTGGTGGGGATTGCCGGGCATGCGGATTTGAAAAAAGTGGGGCGGATGGGAATCAAGGCGCTCATCTTTTTCGAGATCGTATCGACGATCGCGATATTCATCGGACTGGCGGCGATCAACATCAGCCGGGCGGGCGTGGGAATACAGATGCCGGCGGCGGCGACGGAAAATGTGCAAGGCGTGGTTCCTCATTCGGCGGGCGAACTAATTTTGAACTCGTTTCCGGAAAACATCGCGAAGTCGGTGGCCGAAGGGCAAATTCTGCAAGTGGTGGTGTTCAGCATTTTGTTTGGCATTGCGCTGGCGCTGGTGCCGGAGGCGAAACGGCGGCCGCTTATCGGGCTGGCGGAAAGCCTTTCCGAAACGATGTTCAAGTTCACGAACATCGTGATGCTGGCGGCGCCGATCGGAGTGTTCGGTGCGATTGCGTACACGGTCGGGCACATGGGACTGGGGATCCTGCTACCGCTGGTGAAGCTGCTGGCGACGATGTATGTGGCGCTGGTGGTTTTTGTGGTGTTCGTGCTGCTGCCGATCGCGTATTTCGCGAAAATTCCGATTGCGCGATTCACGCGGGCGATTACCGAGCCGGTGACGATTGCGTTTGCGACGGCGAGCTCGGAAGCGGCGCTGCCGCGCGCGATGGAGAATATGGAGGCGCTGGGCGCACCGCGCGGGACGGTGGCGTTCGTGATGCCCACCGGATACAGCTTCAATCTCACGGGCTCGGGGCTGTACCAATCGCTGGCGCTTATTTTTATGGCGCAGGCGGCGGGGATGCGGCTGACGCTCGGGCAGCAGATTGTGATGATGCTGACGCTGCTTTTGAGCAGCAAGGGGACGGCGGGTGTGGCGAGGGCGTCGCTGGTGATCGTGCTGGCGGCGGCTACGCAGTTTCATTTGCCGGTGGAGGCGTTTTTTCTTTTGTTTGGGATCGATCAGTTGATGGATATGCCTCGGACTGCGGTGAATGTGCTGGGGAATTGTCTCGCAACTGTGGTGGTGGCGCGATGGGAAGGCGAATTCCCTTCCGAACGGGCGTCTCTTTAAAACATCTTAGAACATCAAACGAAAACCTACCTGGGCTGCAAAGGGAATTCCTACGGTTGTGCCTGGACCGAAGAAATCGCCGAGGGCGCCGGCCGGGGCACGCAACTGGCTGAGCCTGGTGATCGGCACGCTACAGGCAGGCGTGGGGCAGAGAGCGGTGGCGTTGGAAGTGTCGTTTACCGGGACGGGGAGGGCGGAGATGTCGGTGACGAAATTGGCGCCGGGATTATTGCGATTGAAGAGGTTGAAGAATTCGATGAAAGGAGTGGCAGTGAAGCGGTCGTGGAAGGTGAAGGGACGGCTAACGCGGAGATCGACCTGGATGTAGGGGGTGCCGCGAAGCTGGTCCATGGAGGTTTGGACCCCGTTGACGATGGCGCGATCGTCGGCGCCGTCGCCGAAACCGTTGACGTCGTCGGGAGTGGTG
>JBOGNA010000071.1:0-48507 GCA_050746925.1 Candidatus Acidiferrales bacterium | reverse complement strand
CTATTGCGGCGCATCAACTCGCACAGCAGTCCTCGTCCCGCGCCGTGCATCGGATCGACAACAAACCGGAATTTCGCTGCTCGCAACCGATCCCAATCAACCAGTCCGCCCAGCGTCTCAAGATATGGCGTTCGAACGTCAAGCGAGTGAACCAGGTCGTCCCGAGGCGGCAACGCCGGCACTCCGTGGAGCGCAACCTCTCCAAGGTCAGCTTCAATCTGCGCAACGATTGCAGGCGATGCGGAACTCCCGTAACTCGCCTTGAATTTCATGCCATTCCACTGATACGGATTGTGGCTCGCGGTAATCTGAATTCCGCCGGCAGCGCCGCGCAACCGCACGAGAAGCGACAGCGCCGGTGTAGGACACGCGGCCGCAGCCAGCCACACCGGCGTGCCCGTTGCGGCTACTGTTTCCGCCGCAACCCGCGCGAAGCGTTCTGATCCGAAGCGCGTGTCAAATCCGACGAGCACGCCGCTGCCGGGCTTCTCCGCGCGGATGACGTACCGCGCAATCGCGTGCGCCACTCTGCGCACGTTCTCGTACGTGAAATCTTCGGCGATCACACCGCGCCAGCCATCCGTGCCGAATCGAATCGAGGTCATCTGCGAGCAGTATAAGCGATGCGCAAACAGGGGAGAAGCATTTGCAAGATGCTGGATTCGGTTAGTCGCCGAAGAATTTCAGATACAAGCCGTCGCCTTCTTTGCACCGCGAAGCGAGGCCTTCGATGGCATCGACAAACGCGCGTTGCTCTTCTGTCGAAGCTTTCAGGCGCACGCGCTTCAGTTCTGAAATGAGTTCGTCCATTTGCAAGTGATTGAAAACCGTCTCGCCCCAAGGGTCGATATAACGAAGAAAGTGATAGCTCTCATCGTCCCAGGAAGGAAAGAACCGGCTTAGCAAACTTTCCAGGTCGGGGATCTCTTCAATCACTTTCCCCTGTCGATCTTCCCGTCGGATGCTCATTCCCATAGGCGTGGCCTTCCTCTACAACAGCTCTTTTCGACGCTCGTTCTCGATCCACCTTACGATCTTTCCGACGTCTTGCGTTCGCTCGCGGGTGCATAACAGCAATGCATCATCCGTTTCGACGAGCACGAGATCCCGAACGCCGATGGCGGCGACAAATTTCTTCGGACTCCAGAAATAATTTCCGGCAGAATCGATCGCATGAAACGATCCCGCCGAAACGTTTGCGCCGCTCTTCTCCGCGAGCAGCCCGTAGACGGCGGCCCAGGAGCCGATATCGCTCCAGCCCACTCTCGCGGGTATCACGGACACGCGCGCCGCGCCGGTCACCCTCGTTGCTTTCTCCATCACGGCATAGTCAACGGACATGTTTTCAAGTTTCGGGTAAATCCTCTTCAGCCGTGACTCATATTGGCGCGTGCCGATGAAACGGCTCAGCTCGATAAGCGCATCATGCGTGGCAGGAAGAAACCGCCTCAAGGCGTCAAGAAACGTGGAAACGCGCCAGAAAAACATCCCCGCGTTCCAGAAGTATCGCCGCGACGCCACGTATTTCCTCGCGACCGGCAGAAGGGGCTTCTCGGTGAATCGCCGCACCGCAAATGCTGCGATGCCGAGCGGGCGTGCAGTGACGCCGCCGCGTTCGATATAGCCATATCCGGTTTCCGGTCGCGTCGGCGGAATTCCGAGAACGACAAGTTGGCCGGGCGTCCGCGCAAGTTCCAGCGCCGCGCGGACGAGCGATCGATAACGCGCCGCGTCGGCGATGTAACTGTCGGATGGAAGCACAGCCATTAGCGCGTCGCCGTGCGCGTGCTGCAGGTGAATCGCTGCAAGACCGATTGCAGCAGCCGTATTGCGGCCCACAGGTTCGGCAAGAATCTGGCGAGGGGGCACGCCGCCCATTTCGCGACGCACCGCGAGTGCTTGCTCCACGTTCGTTATCGCCCAGAAATTGCGGCGAGGAAACAGTGGCTCCAACCGCGCCACCGTCTCGCGCAGCATCGTGTCGCGCCCCGCGATATTCAATAGTTGTTTCGGCGTGCGCATCCGGCTGCGCGGCCAGAAACGCGTGCCTCGCCCGCCGGCAAGCAACACCGCACACGCTGGCATCGCGGAATCTTTCACGGGTGCACCAATCGCGACCACGCCTGTTCCGGAACGTCGTTCTCTTTCAATCGCGGGACAAATTCATTGATCTCGCTCGGGACATACGTACGAAGTAAAGAAGTACGAGACGCAGGCTCGATCCGATACGCGCCTAGCGCTGCCGGAATCATCCACACCTGCGCCGGTTCGTATTCCGCGCGCGAATCATTCCAGCCAAAACTTCCGCTGCCTTCGAGAATAATCATCAGATCAAAATGGTTGCGCGTCGCTTTCGCCGCCACGCGTTCGCCAAATTCCCATTTTTCGGTGGCGAAATGGCGGCACGCGACGAAGTAAGTCTCTTGCACCCCGCCTCGCTCGATCCGCACCGGCTCGATCTTCTCGCCCCTCTGCTCTCCGAACTCAATTACGTCGAGCGCTTTTTCGATATGCAACTCGCGCGATCGGCCCTGCGCGTCGCGGCGATTGTAATCGTACACACGGTAGGTAAGGTCGGAATGTTCTTGAATCTCACAGAGCACCAGTCCCGGACCGATCGTATGAGCGGTTCCGGCAGGAACAAAAATAGCTTCGCCCGCGCTCACAGGCACGTGTTTCAGGCAATCCTCCGCAGAACCGTCGGCGATCGCGCGTTGAAATCCCTCGCGCGTGACCCCGGGCTTTAATCCCACGAGCACTTCCGCGCCCGCCCGGGCACGCAGCGCGTACCACATCTCCGTCTTCCCGCGCCCGCCTGCCGCTTTTTCGTCCTTGCGGGCGTAATCGTCGTTGGGATGCACCTGCACGGAAAGCTTCTCTTCGGCGAAAATGAATTTCACCAGGAGAGGGAACACACCGCTGCTCCGATCCAGAGCCGTGCCCGTCCACTCGACGGGCATCGCAGGCCACGCATCTCCCAAATTCTGTCCTTCAAAAGGCCCGGAAGCAAACCGGCACTCGCTGCCCGTCATCCAGGCTTCGCCCAGTGGTTCCGTGAGATTCGATTTTCCAGGAAAGAATGGCGCGAGCGAAAGGGAGCCCCACGGGCGCGGACTGAATACCGGCTCCAGTCGCGCCGGGCAGAGAATCACGCGCTTCGACCGAAGAAGCGCGCCAATCGCCGCAAGCCTTCTTCGATTCGCTCCATCGACGTTGCGTAGGAAAATCTCAAATGTCCCGGAGCCCCGAACGCATCGCCGGGCACCACCGCGACGTGTTCTCGCTCGAGCAGTTCGCGCGCCATCGCCGTGCTGTCCGGCGCTTGCGCATTCAGATGCGCGGACACATTTGGAAAAGCATAAAACGCGCCTTCCGGCGTCGTGCATGTAACTCCCGGAATCGCGCGGACTCCGGCAAGGATGCGCTCGCGCCGCCGCGCATACTCCGCCAGCATCGCCGTCACGGAATCCATCGGCCCGCGCAGCGCCTCGAGCGCCGCGTACTGCGTGATGGAGTTCGGATTCGATGTGGATTGGCTCTGCAATTTCGTCATCGCATCGACGAGTGGCTTCGGTGCCAGCGCGTATCCGATCCGCCACCCCGTCATTGCGAACGTTTTCGAGAGGGAGCCCGCAACGATCAACCGATCCTTCGATCCCGGCAGGCTCGCCACCGAGTACGGCCGCGCGTCTCCGTAGGTGAAATGCGAGTAGCATTCGTCGGTGAGCAGCCACACGCCGTGGTGCTTGCAGACGTCGAGAATCCTGGCAAACTCATCCGAAGGAATCACGGCGCCGGTTGGATTGCTCGGCGAATTGGCGATGACCATTTTCGTGCGAGGAGTGAGTGCTTTTTCCAGGTCGGCCGCGCGCAGTCGAAAGCCATCTTCCGCGCGCGTGGGCAGGAACACGGGCGTCCCGTCCGCCACCTTCACGATGTCCGGATAGCTCACCCAGTACGGCGCGGGAATGATTACCTCGTCGCCCGTATTCAGCAGCGAGCAAGCCGCATTATAGATCGCGTGCTTTCCGCCGGACGTGACGATGCACTCGGCCGGTTGATACGACGAGCCGAGTTGTGCGGCGTGCCAGTCGCACACGGCTTGCCGCAATGGCGCGATTCCAGGTGTTGCTGTGTACTTCGTTCGATTTTCTTCCAGCGCCTTGATTGCCGCGCGCTTGATGTGTTCCGGCGTCGGAAAATCCGGCTCGCCGGGGCCGAAGTCCGCCACGTCCACACCGCGCGCTTTGTAGCGCTCCGCTTCCTGCAGCACCATCATCGTTTGTGAAACGCTGATGCGGTTCACGCGGTCTGCAAGCTCGAACGCTTCTTCCATTTTCATCCCCGCGGCAGTCTCCATTCTTCTTCCTCTTTCCCAGCCTCGATTGCCTGAATCAACCAACCTTGGCGCGCAACCTCTCCTCAACGAGTGGCGGCACCAGATCTTTCACCACCGGAGCACCCAGCCGCGCCAATTCTCTCACGAGCCGCGAACTCAAAAAGCTGTACGCCACCGCCGGCAGCATGAAAACTGTCTCGATTTGTGGCTCGATCTTGCGGTTCATCATCGCCATTTGCAGCTCGTATTCATAGTCGGAAACGGCCCGAATCCCTCGCAAGATCACCCGCGCATTTTTCGCGCGCGCGTAGTCCATCAAGAGCCCGTCGAAAATCTCTACTTCGACGTTCTTCCATTCATACGTCACCGCTTCGAGCATATCGACGCGCTCTTTCAGATCGAAGAGCGGATCTTTTTCGAGGCTTTGCGAGATGGCGACGATCAATTTATCGAAAATAGCGGCGCCGCGGGCGATTAGGTCGAGGTGGCCGTTCGTTACCGGGTCGAATGTGCCGGGATAAATCGCGACAACCGGCCGGCTGATTTCTTGAGCCATCGGTTGCTGATTCTAACCTAGAATTTCTGGCGCCGCCCCGACAAAAAGAGGTAAGCCGGTTCGCGCACCGCGGCGGGATCGTTTGGCCGTTTAATGTGCCGAATCAGCCGTTCAGCCCTTATTTCACGCCTCCCGCTGATCCCTGTTTGACCAATACGACTAAAATGGTCGTTGTTTAACCTATTGGCTGATATAGAGTTGCCGGAGCTACGATACTTGACATCCGGCGCCGGGAGACGCTAGAATCTATCTGCGACTGATTCAGTCGTATATGCCGCCATGATGAAGCTTTCCAAAAAGGCCGACTACGGGTTGATCGCGCTCAAGCACCTTGCGATGCACCACGGCGGAGCTTCCTGCAGCGCGGCGGATATCTCGGAAATTTATAAACTCTCCGCACCGCTAATGGCAAAGGTGCTGCAAAAGCTGGCCAAGGGCGGCCTGGTCGCGGCGCGACACGGTTCCAGCGGAGGCTACATCCTGGCGCGCGATGCGGCGCACATCAGCGCGCTCGATGTGATTCGTGCGATTGACGGTCCGCTATTCATCACTTCGTGCGTCACCTCGCACGGGACGTGCGACCTGACCACGACTTGCTCGATTCGCGAACCTTTGCGTCGCGTCAACGACAGTATTTTGGAAGTGCTCGAGAAAGTGAAAATTTCGCATATGACCGACGACTCGCCGCTGTTTGAAGTCGTCGAGCTTCGAGTTTGAGATTTATGGAATCATCCGATCAGGAGAAATCGAATGGCAATTAAGCTTCCCGTTTATTTTGATAATCACGCCACCACGCCCGTGGATCCGCGCGTCGTGGACGCCATGCTCCCTTATTTCACGGAGAAATTCGGCAACGCGGCGAGCCGTAACCACGAGTTTGGCTGGAAGGCCGAAGAGGCGGTGGAAAACGCTCGCGGCCAGATCGCCAAGCTCATCAACGCGACTCCGAAAGAGATCGTGTTCACGAGCGGCGCCACCGAATCGACCAATCTCGCGATCAAGGGCGTCGCCGAGATGTACCGCGAAAAGGGCAATCACATCATCACGCAGGTGACGGAGCACAAAGCTACGCTCGACACCTGCAAGCGCCTCGAGAAATACGGCTACGAGGTCACCTATCTGCCGGTTGAGAAAGACGGGCGCATCAATCTCGATGATCTGCGCCGCGCCATCACGCCGAAGACGATCCTGATCTCGATCATGTACGCGAACAATGAAATCGGCGTCGTGCAGCCGATCGCGGAAATCGGCAAGCTCGCCAAGGAAAAGGGCGTCTTCTTTCACGTGGACGCGGTGCAAGCTGTGGGCAAGATTCCCGTTGACGTCCAACAAGACGGCATCGACCTGATGTCGATCTCCGGTCACAAGATCTACGGCCCGAAAGGTGTTGGCGCCCTCTACGTTCGCCGCAAGAATCCGCGCGTGCAGCTTGCCGCCATCATCGACGGCGGCGGCCACGAGCGCGGAATGCGTTCCGGCACGCTCAATGTTCCGGGTATCGTCGGCCTCGGCAAAGCCTGCGAAATCTGCCAGAACGAAATGGCCGAAGAAGCGACCAAGCTGGGCCGCCTGCGCGACCGGCTGAAAGAATCGATCATGTCGCGGCTCGATGAAACCTATATCAACGGCTCGATGACCAGTCGCTTGCCGCACAACATCAACATCAGTTTCGCGTATGTGGAAGGTGAATCGCTTCTGATGGGTATCAACGACGTTGCCGTTTCGAGCGGCTCGGCTTGCACCTCGGCCACGCTCGAGCCCAGCTACGTGTTGAAGGCGCTGGGCGTTGGCGAAGATCTGGCCCACACGTCGATTCGTTTCGGCATCGGCCGCTTCAATACCCAGGAGGAAGTGGACTACGTTGCTGACCGCGTGGTTGACACCGTCACGCGCCTGCGCGAGCTTTCGCCGCTCTACGAAATGGCGAAAGAAGGCGTCGATATCAGCAAGATGAAGTGGCTGGCAGCATCCGACTCACACTAAACGAATTTAGGATTTCAAAGGAGCAAAGGGAACATGGCTTACTCAGACAAAGTAGTGGAACACTACAACAATCCGCGCAACGTCGGCTCACTCGACAAGAAAGACCCCAACGTCGGCACCGGACTTGTCGGCGCGCCTGAATGTGGCGACGTCATGAAGCTGCAGATGAAGGTCAACCCTCAGACGCGCATCATCGAAGAGGCGAAATTCAAGACCTTCGGCTGCGGCTCGGCCATCGCCAGCTCTTCGCTCGCCACCGAATGGGTGAAGGGCAAGACGGTCGAAGAAGCGCTGGCGATCAAGAATACGGACATCGTCCGCGAGCTTTCTCTGCCGCCGGTCAAGATTCACTGCTCGGTTCTGGCCGAGGATGCGATCAAGGCCGCGCTGGGCGACTGGAAGCAGAAGCAGGGCGAAGCGGACGCGAAGCCGGCCGAATCCGCCACGAGCTCGCACTAGTTTTCATCGTACGCGAACCGCCTGCCATCGAGCAGAGAGGCGCTCGCTCCGCGATGAATCGAGAATGGACATGATTCACGTTACCGAAAAAGCGGCTGCGAAAATTCGCGAGCTGTTGCAAAAGGACGGCGTGCCCGCCGAGTCCGGCGGGTTGCGCGTGGGTGTGCAGGGCGGCGGGTGTTCGGGGCTCACGTACGCGATGCGGCTCGATACCGAGGCGCGTAACCGCGACAAAGTATTCGAAGAAAACGGCGCGCGAATTTTTGTGGATCCCAAGAGCTACCTCTATCTCCACAACACCACGCTCGATTATCTCGAGGATCTGATGAAGCAGGGTTTCGTCTTCCAGAATCCTCAGGCGGCGCGTAGCTGCGGCTGCGGAAGTTCCTTTACCGCTTAGAATTTTCTCCTCGCGGCGATTCGCGCGTCTTGGCGCCCTGCGAATCGCGGCCCGTCTGCGGCCCATCCAAGGATGGGTATCCAGTAGCGAGTGAATTGCCATGAGTGTGACGAAAACCCAATCGCAATCCGCCGCCGGCTCCGCCTGCTGGAGCTGTCAGGCGGCCGTCTCGGCCGAGCATTTTTGCCCCGCCTGCGGCAAAATTCAGCCGCTGCCGGATGGAACGGACTACTTCGCGTTTTTCGCCCTTCCGCAGAAATTGACGATCGATGCGGTTGCGCTCGAAGGCCAGTTTCACAAGCTCAGCTGGAAGTTGCATCCCGATAATTTCACGCGCGCGTCGGAACACGAGCGCAATCTCTCGCTCGAGCGTTCCTCGCAGTTAAACGACGCCTACCGCACCTTGCGCCACCCGCTCTCGCGGATTGAATACCTCCTCCTGCGCCTCGGCCTTCGAAAGGAAGGAGCGACCAAGCAGCAGGCGCCTCCCGAGCTCCTCGAAGAAGTCTTCGAGCTGAATGAATCGCTCGACGAGCTCCGCGAAGCCCGCGCCGATGGCGGCGACGTGGCTGCTCTTCGCGAACGGCTCATCGAAGCGCAAAATAGTTTTCAGGAAAAGCTTGCCAGTCTCGATGAAGAACTCGCCGTCGTAGCCGGCAAGTGGGACGCGGCACTCGATGCGAACGCGGACGACCTGAAACGTGCGGAGCTGCTCGCGAGCATGAATGAAATCCTCAACCGCCGCAGCTACATCCGCAATCTCGTAGCCGGCGTGCAAAAAGAATTGTCATAGCACTTGTAGCGGCCGCCTTTTCACCCTGAGCGAAGCGAAGGGCAGGTGGGCCGCTTTTTGAATCAAAGGAAACGATGGGACGCACGGTAGGAATCGACCTCGGCACAACGTACAGCCTGATTGCGTACATGGATCCGCAAACGGTCGCGCCGAAGTGTATCCCGGGCCCGTATGGCTCGACGCTCTGCCCCTCAGTCGTAAGCGTCGATCCCGATGGCAAAATATTGGTAGGCGAACCCGCCCGCCAGCGCCTGCTCACCCAGCCCGACCGCACGATATACTCCGTGAAGCGCCTGATGGGCCGCGGCGCATCCGATGTGCAGGACGAACTCACGCGCTTTCCGTTTCGAATCGACGAAGCAAGCAGCAGCGTCATTCGCGTCCGTCTCGGCGACAAGCTCTTCACCGCGCCCGAAATTTCCGCCTACATCCTCCGCGAGTTGAAGTCATGGGCCGAGCTTCATTTCAACGAGCCGGTTGATCGCGCGGTGATCACCGTCCCCGCGTACTTCAACGACGCCCAGCGCCAGGCAACGAAAGACGCCGGCCGCCTCGCCGGCCTCGAGGTTCTGCGTCTCGTCAACGAGCCTACCGCCGCCGCGCTCGCCTACGGCCTGCACAAGCAGAAGCGCGGCCACGTCGCCGTGTACGATTTCGGCGGCGGCACGTTCGACATTTCGATCCTGAAACTCATCAGCACCAGCGAGGGCGACATCTACCAGGTCCTCTCGACGAATGGCGACACGCATCTCGGCGGCGACGACATCGACAATGCCATGATGGACGTCGCGCGCCGTGAAATTCACATGAAGTTCGGCGTCGAACTCGGCCACCGCGGAGAAGCCATACAGGAATTGCGCCGCTCACTGATCCGCGCGAAACACGAGCTTTCGTCCGCCGAAAAAACTACCGTGCATTACCCGGTCGCGCCCGGCCAAATGTACACTCGCGAAATCTCTCGCGCGGAGTTCGAGGAATTAATCCGCCCGATCGTCGCCCGCACCATGGCGCCCGTGAAAATGGCGCTCGCCGATGCGAAGCTCGCCCCCGCCGCCATGGACGAAGTCGTTCTCGTTGGCGGCTCCACCCGCATTCCGCTCGTTCGCAAGACCGTCGGCGAATATTTCGAGCGCCCGCCGCATTGCGAGCTCGATCCCGACGAAGTCGTCGCGCTCGGCGCCGCTGTGCAAGCCGACATCCTCGAAAGCGGCGTCAAAACGATGCTGCTCCTCGACGTCACTCCGCTCTCGCTCGGCATCGAGACGATGGGTGGCGTAATTGCGAAAATCATCCCGCGCAATTCCACGATTCCCGCGAGCGCCCAGGAAATGTTCACCACCGGCGTCGAGAACCAAACCGGCATCGACGTCCACGTCCTGCAAGGCGAGCGCGAACTCGCGAAAGATTGCCGCTCGCTCGCGCGTTTTCAGCTCAAAGTTCCGCCCGGCCCCGCAGGCCTCGCGCGCATCGAAGTGAAATTCCTGATCGACGCGAACGGCATCCTCCAGGTCGCCGCGAAAGATCTGCGCGCCGGCGGCGAGCACTCGATCGAAGTGCAGCCCAGCTACGGCCTTACCGACGCCGAAGTCGAACATATGCTCGAAGAATCGATCGAATTCGCCGAACAGGATTTTGCCGAGCGCCAGTTGATCGAAGCGCGCACGGAAGCCGAAGCAATCCTCACGGCCACCGAGAAGGCATTCCGCGATCCGCGTTCCGCCGAAATCGCCTCAGACGAGCGTCGCGCGATTGAAAATTCCGCCGCGGCCCTTCGCAGCGCAATGGCCGGCGCCGACTACAAGCAGGTCCGCCAGCGCATCGACGACCTGAATCAAGCAACAACGAACCTAGCGGAGCTACTAATGAACAGCGCGCTGCAAACCGCGCTCGAAGGCAAGCGCCTAGAAGACGTCTAGTTCTTTGTACCGCCGGCTTCCAGCCGGCAATTTTTGACTTTCGATTTGGCCGTTGAATTCGTAGCGCCGCCCTTCAGGGCGGCAGCCTTTGACTTTCGGTTTTGTAGCGGCGGCCTTCAGGCCGGCGATCCAGACTTTCGTTTCGCAACAAGGAGCAAACATGGGCGGCAAGAACCCCTACATCGAAGAAACAAAATTCACGCCCGCAACAAAAAAATTCAAGGTCACCTTCATCAAGGATGGCCACCCGATCGAGATCGACCCGGAAAAAATTCCCTACGGCCACGACGGCCTGCCCGGCAGCCTTCTCGATATCTCGCAGGGCTTCCACAAAGGTCTCGACCACGCCTGCGGCGGCGTCTGCGCCTGCTCCACCTGCCACGTGATCGTTCACGAAGGCCTCGATTCCTGCAATGAAGCCACCGATGCCGAACTCGACCAGCTCGACGAAGCTCCGGGCGTCACGCCGAAATCGCGCCTCGGCTGCCAGTGCGTCCCCGACGGCACAAAAGATATCGTCGTAGAAATTCCCGAGTGGAACAAAAATTACGCCAAAGAAGCCGACCACTGATTGCAGCTTTTATTTCCAGCCGTAGGGGCACGGCATGCCGTGCCCTCCGTAACCGCGGCCAATCCCGAGCCATCCACTCCGCGCTCGGCAAATTCGGTTGGTGAATGTAGCTCGGGTCTTCAGACCCGAGGCTTTTTTTTTCGCCCCACACAAATAAAAAGGAGCCGCGCCACCAATGCCAAACACATTCGATTGGGACGACGTGGAAGAAATCGGCATCCAGCTCGCCGACAAATACCCCGACATCGATCCGCTCACTGTCCGCTTCACGGATCTCCACAAATGGATTTGCGAGCTGCCGAATTTTACCGGCGATCCCAAGCTCTCGAACGAAGGCAAGCTCGAAGGCATCCAAATGGCCTGGCACGAAGAATACATCGACCGCCAGTCGTAGAGCTCTTTCAGCCAGCTACTGGCAGCCCCCGTCGTAAGCTCCCGATCGAGCCGCGCCGTCCGAGCCAGAATCACCTCCCCGCGAATCACGCGCGAATCCCATTTTCAATTTTCTCTTTTCCATTTTCCCGAGTCTTGCATCCCCGCCCCGCATCCAAATAAACTCAACGCGCGGCCAGACGTCAATCTCCCAGTCTGCCAGGAGGGCATCATGGCTTTTGCCACCGAAACCGATCTCCGCTATCCCATCGGAAAGTTCGAGCGCCCCGAAAGTCTCACCGCCGACCAGCGCCGCGCCGCAATCCGGCAAATCGAAGAAGCCTCCGCGAAATTGCGCGCCGCCGTCGCCGGCCTCTCCGACCAGCAGCTCGATACGCCCTACCGCCCCGGCGGCTGGACCGTCCGGCAGACCGTCCACCACGTTGCCGATAGCCACATGAACGCTTTCACGCGCGTGAAGCTCGCGCTCACCGAGGACACGCCCACCATCAAGCCCTACCTCGAAGCCCGCTGGGCCGAGCTGGCCGATTCGAAAGTTCCCATCGGCCCGTCACTCGATATTCTCGACGGCCTCCACCAGCGCTGGACCGCGCTTTTCCGAAGCTTCGCCCCCGCCGATTGGACTCTCGGCTACGTCCACCCCGAGCACGGCAGAAAAATGTCCCTCGACCAGACTCTCGCCCTCTACTCCTGGCACGGCCGCCACCACACCGCCCATATCACCTCGCTCCGCGACCGCAACTCCTGGCGCTAGCGCACTCGCTCTGCCTCTCTCTGCGCTCACAGTTCCCGGCGCTAACCATCTCGCCCCGCGCCCATCCCCCCGCGAAAGTAGGGGCGGGTCTAAGACCCGCCCGCGTACCCTTCAAGCACACACGTGCCATCTTCTTACGGTTTTGTAGCGGCGGCCTTCAGGCCGGCGCCTTCGAATTTGATTTATGCACCGCCGCCATCCCAGCCGGCTTTTTGAATTTGAATTTATGTACCGCCGGCTTCCAGCCGGTGCCTCTGATTTTGATCTACGCACCGCCGCCATCCCCGCCAGCTTTTCGAATTTGATTTCACGTGCCGCCATCCCCGTCGGCGCCTTTGAATTCAATTCCGACTCCCGAATCCCCCGCCCCTGCTCCTTGTCAATTCCTCCCCAATCCCCGATAATTGAGCGTCTCATCTCTCTGATTTCTCCACAGTGGCGCTATGGTGCAACGGTTAGCACGCGGCCCTTTCAAGGCTGAAATACGGGTTCGATTCCCGTTAGCGCTACCAGGTTCTAAGGGTAACCCTATGGCCACGAAGTTCGTTCTGCCTCCGCTGAAGAATCCATACACGACGGAGCTACTGGTCGCGCACGCGGGCAAAGCCAGCGAGCGAGTCCAGTTGCTCGTCAGCAACAACCGCGAGCATGTGACCAAGACACATCGCGACACGCTTGCACTGGCGTATTGGACAATCCTGTTTGAGTACCATCACGGAATCCTGACGCTGGTCCGAACTGGAAATCCAACTTCGGGGTTTGCCTTGCTCCGTGTATTCGAAGAAGCGTTCCTGAAACTGTTCCTCGTTATCTGCGGAACTGATAGGCAAGTCCAAGCGATTTGGGAAGGAACCTACAACACGGACTTCGCGGCTATCGGAGCGCAACTGGACGAGAAAATCGGCAAGGAACCTCTCTTCGGCCCAAAACTAAAACGCCAAGTCAAGGCGCTGCATGGATTCACTCACAGTGGTTTTGAACAGTTGGTTCGGCAGCTCACTAAGCTGCCTGACGGAAGCTCGAACATCGCCCCGAACTATGCCAACGACGACATTCGCGAGCTTGTGCTCGAAACGATGCCTATCATCTTCTTGGCGGGCGCGTTCCTTACCGAGTTTCTGAACTACTCCGACGAGAACAACACGGTCGTCGGGATGTTCATTGACTTCCTAGAAACACAGGTCGCCTCTTTCAAGCTCGACGAGCTGATAGCCAGGCCGCCGAGCGACGGTACAACGACGGTGCACGAATCCTAAAAACTCGCAAAACTACAGGGGATTTTTCGAGGCACCTTCGCCTTTCAAGGCTGAAATACGGGTTCGATTCCCGTTAGCGCTACCAATTCTCGCGGCTGATCCCCACCCGCTTTTATTTCCCCTTTTCCATATTCGTTACCTCATTTGAAGGTTTTCTTTGCCTTTCCCCTCGAACCGAATCACAATATCTGCCCTAGCCCTCTCAGGACCTAGCAAACTCGTACGCGCTTGACGCGCCGCTCTCGCCGTTTTCGGGCGGGACGTGTCCGCGTATTTTCACCATCGGGACCGGCAAGATTCCGCGCCGCCCGAAAGCCGTAGGTGCCATATGACCGATGCCTGGAAGCAGCAAGAAGGCCAGACCATCGACGGGCAATTCCGCCTGATTCAATATCTCGGCGGTACGGAACACAGCGCCGTCTTTCTCACCGAATTTGGCGATAAGCGCCTCCGCTTCGCTATTAAATTGATCGGTGCGGACCCGGCCGGCGCCGATTCGCAACTCGCGCGCTTGCGTCGCGCCGCGAAGCTCTCGCATCCCCATCTCGCGCGAATTTTCCAATCCGGCCGCGCGCAAGTGGGCAACGCGTCCGTTCTCTACGTTGTCACCGAGTATGCGGAAGAGGATTTGGCGCAGGTTCTTCCCGATCGAGCGCTCCGCCCCGACGAAGTGCGCGAGATGCTCCCGCAGATTCTCGAAGCTCTCCACTATCTGCACTCCCAGGGCTTCGTCCACGCGCGCTTGAAACCGTCAAACGTCCTCGCTGTCAACGAGCAGATGAAGCTTTCAATCGACGGCGTCTGCGCGCCTGGCGAACGGGGCTCTCCCGGCGAAAAGGCCAGCGCGTACGATCCGCCCGAACTCGCACCCACTGGACCCTCGATTGCCGGCGACGCCTGGTCGCTCGGCATGACTCTCGTCGAGGTGCTTACGCAGCGCCTGCCCGTCTGGGAATGGACGGGGCACGCCGATCCCCCCGCGCCGCGAACGCTGCCTGCGCCGTTTCTGGAAATCACGCGCAATTGCCTGCGCCGCGATCCTGCGATGCGCTGTACGCTGCGGGAAATCTCCGAGAATCTCAATCCGCCGGCCGTTTCGAACGTCCCATCCTACCCAACCGCGACGGGCAGCGAATCGCTTCCCGCCTACGCCACTCGATCGAAGCCTGTCGCTGCATCGCGCGCGGAGTGGACGCCGCCCGAGAACCCGTTGCCGCATCGGTCAAACTCTCGCTACGTGGTGCAAGCCGCCGCGTTCGTGCTGGCGCTCGCCGCCGTGATTGCGGTCCCAAGATTCTTCCGCCACGCGCCTAAGTCGCTCGAATCCGATCCCGTCGCAGCCGCCACGCCAGCGTCTTCGCCAGGCCCTTCGACCGAGCAGCCGAAATCAGAGCCCGCCGCGAAGGCAATCAGCGAACCCGCTGCCCAGCCGAAGTCCGTGCCGAGCTCCGAGCCCAAGGCAATCGAACACCACGCGGCTGCCGCAAAACCGGTCGCGGTCACTCCAGTCAAGCCGGTGGCAACTCCAGCTCCTTCGCCTGCGCGAGCATCAACGGTCGCGCCGAAATCTGCTATGCCCGCGAAGTCGCCGTCCGCAATCGCCGTTCGCGGTCAGGTCGCTCACCAGGTCATGCCCGACGTTTCGCAAAAAGCGCGCGATACCATTCACGGCAAGGTGCGCGTCAACATAAAGGTCACCGTCGATCCCACCGGCAAAGTAATCGACGCATCCTTCGAAGCTCCCGGCCCAAGCAAATATTTCGCCGACGCAGCCCTGCACGCTGCCAGAAATTGGACGTTCGCGCCCGCCAAATCCAACGGCGAAAACGTAGCAAGCCAATGGCTCCTGCGTTTCGAATTCGATCCTTCCGCCACCAACGCATTCTCAGCGGAGATAAACCCCTAAGTAGCACAGGCTTCAGCCTGTGCCACAAGTATCCCCAAGCACTATCACCGATGCTTGCCCCGCACGTGCTTGAGTTCATTTCCAGCCTTCAAGTCGTACAGGCAATCTTGCCTGCGCCCCGAAGAATCGCCGCATGCGGATGCACGCAGGGCCTGCCTCCTTCCATTTTCCGCGCATTCTGATACGCTTCTTCCGGAGACGCGCGCTGTAGTTGCGCGCTTCCAACGCTCGCCCGCCGCTGGTCTAGAGAGACAATCCGGCGATCGAGCAGGCCAATTGTCCCGATTAGGTCGCAGCTTCTAATCGGTACATCCCCGATCAGAATTTCGAGTAAGGGTATAATTTTGAATTACTTGCGAGATTCTAATCGGCGCAGAAACAGCACTTTGCGCGCGCGGCTTTTTTCGCGCCAGGGAGACAATCCGTGGCAGATTTGATGAGAACTTCCAACCCCGCGTTGAATGAAAAAATATTCCAGGGAGAGCACGCCGCCACCGGCGAGGCAATGACCCTGCAGGGCACCGTCAACAAGACAGGCGTCCTGTTGATCTGCGTCATCGCCACAGCCGCCTGGACGTGGAATCTATTTCTTCATTCGCATTCGCAGCAGACGGTGCTTCCGCTCGCGCTTCTCGGCGGCATCGGCGGACTTGTCTTCGCACTGATCACGATTTTCAAGAAAACCTGGGCGGGCGTCACGGCGCCGATCTACGCCCTGCTGGAAGGTCTCGTCCTCGGCAGCATTTCGGCCATGCTTGAGCTGAAGTATCCGGGAATTGCGATTCAAGCTGTCAGCCTCACGTTCGGAACGCTCGTTATCCTGTTGCTTGCCTACCGCTCCGGGTTGATTCCTGTCACCGAAAAATTCCGGCTCGGCATCGTCGCGGCCACGGGTGGAATTGCGCTTTTCTACGTCCTTCAAATCGTGCTCGGTTTGTTCGGCGTCCATTTCACGGCCGTGAATGGATCGGGAGCGATTGGCATCGGCTTCAGCGTTTTCGTCGTGATTGTCGCGTCGCTCAATTTGGTGCTCGATTTTGATTTCATCGAGACCGGCGTTCGCATGGGCGCGCCAAAATATATGGAGTGGTACAGCGCCTTCGGGCTGATGGTCACTCTTATCTGGCTGTACTTTGAAATCCTACGCCTGCTTTCGAAGCTTCGCAGCCGCGATTGATGACCGCTCTGCGGCGCTAGACCGATGGCTGTCAACGCAGACCTCGCAAAAAAGCTGCTGTGCGATCTCGTTGCGATCGACTCCGTAAATCCCACGCTCGTTCCCGGTGCGCAAGGCGAAGCCGCTGCTTCTAAGTTTCTGCATAGCTTTCTCCGCCAGCAGGGAATCGCTGCGGAACTCGAGGAAGCAGCCCCTGGCAGACCGAATGTCGTCGCGCTAGTTCCTCCCAAAGGTAAAGCGCCTCCGGGCGGCCAGAAGAAATCAGCCGCGCTCGCGATTCTCGCGCACATTGACACGGTCGGTGTCGCCGACATGCCGGACCCGTTCACTCCGTGCGAACGCGATGGACGTCTCTACGGACGTGGCGCTCTCGACATCAAGAGCGGTGTGGCTGCGATGTGCGCTGCGGCGATAGCAGCGCGCGACGCGGGTGCAATCAAGCGGCCGCTTTTGATTGCTGCTGTGGTGGACGAAGAATGCAACAGCATCGGCACTGAAGCGCTGCTGCGTCGTTATACCGCGGACGCGGCCATTGTTCTTGAGCCGACCGACTTGCGCCTCACGATCGCGCACAAAGGTTACGCGTGGTTTGAAATTGTGACGCACGGCCGCGCGGCGCACGGCAGCTTGCCGGAAGAAGGCCGCGACGCGATTCGGATGATGGGCCGCGTGCTGAATATCCTCGACGCGCTCGACCGCAAGCTCGCGTCGCTCACGCCGCACCCGCTTCTCGGCCATGGCTCGCTCCACGCTTCTCTGATTCGCGGCGGCCAGGAACTTTCGAGCTATCCGGCGGAATGCCATCTGCAGCTCGAGCGGCGTATGCTGCCTGGCGAATACGCCGGCGAGATCGAAGCCGAACTTCGCAGCCTCGTCGCCGGGCTTGCAACGCGGGATCCGGACTTTCGCGCCACCGTGCGTGGCCTTGGTTCGCGGCCCTCGTACGAAATCGCTCCGGAAGCCTCGATCGTGAAACTCGTCAGCGAAGCGATTCGAAGTACGCTCGGCCCGGCTGCAACCAGCCCGTTAGCAGGCATGGCGGCCTGGACGGACACAGCTCTTCTCAGCTCCGCCGGCATTCCGGGCGTGGTATTCGGCCCCAGCGGCCGAGGGTTGCACGGCAGAGAGGAGTATGTGGGGATCGAGTCGGTAGTCCAATGCGCAGAAGTCCTCTCCCACGCAATTCTTGCCGCCTGCAGAGCCTAGGCCGCCGCGGATTCCGGGGACTTCCGAATCCTGTAGGGAGCATCCAATTTGGTAACGTTTCCACCCCACTAAAACCAACCCGGGCCTCGACAGTTTCCGTCCATCGCTGCAAACCAAAGTTAGAAAGCAACTTACACGGCACTCAAGCTGGCCTTCCACATGCACTTTAGCCGCTGACTACAGGGCTCGCCCCCCGATTACGGGCGACCCGAGGGTGTCAGCGTGAAAGAGCAGCAATCAAGATTGAAAGCGTGCGGACGTGGGGACAGAACACGCGGCTTTTCGATGGTCGAGATGGTTGTCGTCGTCGCCGTGGCGATGACGCTGATGGCGATCGTGACGCTTCAAGCGCAGCCGGCGCTGTTGCAGATCCGGGCGAACACTGCCAAGGACCAAATACAGAGCGCGTTAAGGACGGCCCGGGAAATGGCAATTTCCGATCGTCGGTCTGTAAAGGTAGAGTTCCTGGTCAACCCGGCAGGGAATCCGGCGGGTTCTTACGTCAGGCTTACGCGCCAGGGCGGCGGTTTCGGTCCCGACACGGTTATTCAATTCCTAGCCATTCAGAATAGCGTGGTTTTTACGACTTTCAATGGCGTGCCCGACACTCCAGACGGGTATGGCAACGCTGCACCAATCTACTTCGGCGGAGTGGCAAACGGCCCGGCGGCCGGAATGTTTTATCAGAGCGATGGGACGTTCATTACGAGCACCGGAATTCCGATCAACGGGACGGTGTTCCTGGGCATCCCGGGTCAGCCGTCCACAGCGCGCGCCATCACCGTTCTAGGAACGACCGGGCGAGTTCGGTCCTATCACATTTCAACGACCACATGGTTCGACTACTAACCGACATGAGAATCGAGACGGAGGCACAAATGCGCCGGAATTCTAGCGCGGGATTTTCACTGGTCGAAACGATGGTTGCGGTCGTCGTTCTGGCGATCGGTGTGTTGGGCCTGGCGGCGATGCTTGGAAGCAGCGTGGCCTATATGAGCGCCTCGCAGGAAGATTACATCGCCCAGCAAAAAGCCGCGGAAGCGATCGAATCGATTTACACGGCCCGCAATACGGGCCAACAGACCTGGAATACGATTTGCAACATTGGATCGCCGATCTGTCCTGCGGGGATCTTCACGGCTATACCGACGCAGCTGTGCGATCCCGGACCGGACGGGATTGTGGGAACGGCCGACGACAATTGCGCCATTATGGATAGCATTGTCACCCCCGGCCCCGACGGGAAACTTGGAACTGCGGACGACGTCCTAATTCCACTTTCGAGTTTCCGACGCACGATCGCGGTCACATCGATCCCGGGCAATTCCGCCCTGCGCCAAATTACAGTGACCATCACCTACACGTTCCGCCGGTTCAATCGATCCTACACATTGAACACGTTCATTTCGGCGTTCTCATAGAGAACAGCGAGGAGATCGAAGATGAAACGCCAAGCTGGATTCAGCCTGATCGAAGTGCTCGTGGCGACCGCCCTGATGGTTCTCATCGTGGGCTCGACGCTGCGTGCACTTTCTGATGCCATCCATGCGAATGAAGCAGTCACGCTGATGGCAGACTCGCAGGAAAACCTGCGAGCGGCGATGAACTACATGGTGAAGGACATCGTGGAAGCCGGCGAAGGCCTTCCCCAGGGTGGCGTTTCGATTCCCAACGCCGCGACACAGTTCAACCTGAATCCTGCGATTGCCTCTGCGGTGAACCGTCCTGGCCCCGTTGGAGGCCCAGTGACGTTTCCACCGAGCTATCTGACGCTCCCCGCCGTCACCGAAGGCTCGAGCTTGGGCCCTCAGGCCGTCAGCCCCAATCCCAATGTTCCCGGCGGGATTCTATTGGGCGCAAAGACGGATTTCATCACGCTGCTTTACGTGGACAATACGATCGTCGATCCGGCTCACAACAACAATTCACTCAATACCCTTCCGGTATATCTAGCTGCGGGTGGTGGGAATCCGGGTTGCCCGGCGGGCACGATTTCCGCCACAGGCCTCACTGTGACGTTTGACCCAACCTGTATAACGCTGCCGGTTGGCAACACTGCGATCACCCCGGGCGACCTGATCATGCTTCAAAATGCCAACGGCTCGACCGTCGAGACGGTAACCGGGGTAGCCGGCCAAGTTCTCACTTTTGCGGGTGGTGGGGCCGGCGATTCTTTCGCGCTGAACGCATCGGCGCAGCCCAGCGGGACAATCGTCAACATTCAAAACGGCATTGCGTCGGCGGGCGGACCGTTTCCTCCCACAACCGCCTCGCGGCTCTGGATGGTTACGTACTACCTGAACACGGCCAACCCCTCGCGTCCCATGTTGATGCGCCAGGTGAATTTCCGCCCGGCGACGCCAGTGGCAGAAGTCATCGAGGATCTGGCGATTTCCTACGACATCAACGGGGGTCCTCCGAGCACGAATGTAATTGAACCGCTGTATTCGCCGAACTCTATCCGCAAGGTGAATCTTTCGCTGGCGGCTCGGGCGGACAACGCCTACAGCCAGAACAAAACGTACTTTCGGAATAATTTACAGACCCAGGTCAGCGTCCGCAGCCTGGCCTATTTCTCAGACTACCGGTAATCGTTGCAAAGGAGAATCACCGTGAGCAACCGTCGCGAACAAGGCATGGCGCTGGTAACTGCACTCCTGGTGCTACTGCTGATTTCATCGATGATTGTGGGAATGTCCTGGCTGGTGCTAACAGACCAGAAGCTCGGCGGTAACAATGCCGACCGGCAGAACGCCTTTTACGGCGCGGAAGCCGGAATGGAAGCGTTGACGACTACGCTGTCGAATTCCTTCGACAACAATTACGCCTTGAGCGCCGCGGATATCAACACGATCATCACCACAACGGGACAAACGACTTACAACCTCCCCAACATGCAATTCCTGAATCCCGACGGGTCCAACGGCCTCATGATCAGTTACACGAAAGATCCGAATCCGGGAAACCTCAATAATCCGCTGGCCACAAACCACACGATTCTTTCAGGCACCTACGCAGGCCTGGTAGGTCTTCTGACTCCCTACACGTTGGAAGTTACGTCAAGGACTGCCGCCGGATCGGAAGCCAGGCTTCAGCGAACCGTTCAGACGGTTGCAATTCCTGTGTTCCAGTTCGGAATCTTCTCAGACACCGACCTTAGCTTTTTCGCTGGTCCGAATTTCGATTTCGGCGGCCGCGTCCACACCAACGGAAACCTTTGGCTGGCCGAAGGCGACGGCAGCACTCTCACGATGCGGGACAAAGTGACGGCTGCCGGCGAAGTGGTTCGTACGAACCTCGAGAACGGCTGGCCGCTCGCGACCGCTTATAACGGGACCGTCAGCATCACGAAGAACCCGGGTTCCACCAACTTCGGCTCCCTGGGTCAGGGCCAGGGAAGCACCACCGGCACAAGCTGGTTTGGAAGTATTGCCGGAACCCAGGAAACGGCTTTCCAGGCAGTTTCGGCCACCTACAACGGCAACGTCGGTGACGTGGCAACCGGCGTGAAAGCGCTGGATCTTACGATTGCGACCCCCGCAATTGGGGGCACCGCGATCGACATGCTCCGCCAGCCACAGCCCAACGAGCTCAATACGAACCCTGGAAAGCTCGCCGAACGCTACTACAGCCAGGCTAGCTTGCGAATCATGTTATCTGATTACGGCCCGGGCGGGACCTGCGCGACGAGCGAATTGAAGGCTTTGGACTATTCTTCGCCCAACGATCCGGTTGACTTGGCCTCACTGGCCTGGGATGCGACGTCGCCCAAGGCGAACGGTCTAGGTCCCGTTGGTCCCGCTCCGATGGCAGCCTGGCTCGCCAACAAAGGCGTCTCCGTGTTCCCTCTGCCGGTCTCCGCCGCGCAGAGCGCCGTTGTGCCTCCGATTTATACGGCAACCGACGGCTATTGGGTGCAAAAGTGGTTCCCCGTCGAGACGGGCTGCATCAAGATCGACTATCAGACGACAGCAGGTCTCGTCTGGGTGGACGTGACCCAGCAGATTCTGAATCTGGGCTTCACCGGCCGCAACCTGAACCCGCAGTCCAAAGCAAACATGAGCATCGCGGCGAACAAAGTGCCCTTCCGGTACGCTTTGCCGGGAGCTCAGCTAGCGGCATCCGCTTGTGCCGACCCGAGCCCGAACGCCGTAATTCGTCTGGCTCGTGTCCGCGACAATCCTTCTTCCGCCAATAATGCTGGTGGTTGCGGAGCTCCCTACACCACGAACGGCACCGACTACACGCCAAACGTGCTTTTCGACACGCGGGAAGCTTTGCTTCGCGATGATGCGCTTGCCGCCACTCAGCTTCCTCTCGCGGGAGCGATGAGCTACGTCGAGCTGGACGTTACGAATTTGGACAAGTGGTTTACCGGAGCGATCGCCGGAAGTGGTGCGCAGGCGAATAACACGACCGGCTACACGGTGTACTTCTCCGATCGCCGCGGCGACCGCAAGGATCCGAATCCACCGGCATCCGTGGGCGTCGGTACGCTAAAGACGGGAGCCTTTGGATACGACGATATCGTCAACCGGGGCGACAACAACTCCTGCCCCGACGGAGCATTGGACAACGCCGAAGATTTCGAGTCGGATTTTGTCCACGGCACGGACTTGCATCCCCCGCTGGTACCTAAAACCTATGACAGCCTGTTTCCGTCGAATCTTGGCGTATCGGGCGTGAATCCCACGCTCTGGACGGTTAGCAACGCTCTAACTCCGATCCAGGTTTCCAACGTCTTTGTACCGGCAGTCGCTGGGACGCCGATTCAGAATTCCCCGAAGTGTGCGGGGCCCGGCAATTCATGGCCGTTCGCGATCGCTCTGAATTCCGGCGACCTGCGCTTGAATCCGCCGGTCTATTTCCGCCGCGCACTGAAGATCGTGAACGGTGGAACTCTCACGCTGGGAAACTGTGACGGCGTGGCGTGCGGATTGACCATCGTTTCGGAAAATCCTGCGTACTTGCAGGGCGATTACAACGCAGGAGCTAACGGCAATTTCGGGACCGCGTTCGTTGCAGCTTCCGTAATGGGAGACGCGGTGACGCTTCTCTCCAACAACTGGAACGACGTGAACTCATTCGCGTTTCCTTATGCGACCGGAAGCAGGGCCGCAGCAACCACGACCTACCGCACGGCAATCGTCGGCGGCAAGACGATTCCATTCAAGCAACCGGGTGGCGGCACCATCGGGCAGGACTTCGGTACCGACGGCGGCGTCCACAACTTCTTGCGGTATATCGAGAACTGGGGCGGCCAGACCCTTTTCTACAAGGGTTCGATCGTGGCCCTCTTCTACAGTCACCAGGGCGTCGGCACCTTTAAGTGTTGCAACACGGTGTACAGCCCGCCGACTCGCGGTTACAGCTTCCAGACGGAGTTCTTGACTCCGAGCCTGCTGCCGCCGCGAACGCCGATGTTCCGCGACATCAACACCATCGGCTTCACGCAGCTGATTCTGCCGACGCAGTAAATACAGGTTCACCCCGCAACACCCCAGCGGCTCCCGTTCCCCCCGGGAGCCGCTTTTATTTTGGGGCGCAAGACGGCACGGGGCTACGGCGAAGCGGGCCGGATGCGGACGTTGAAGTTTGTATTTGCCGCGGGGGTCGAGCACGGCGAGGGTGAGTTCTTGCTGCACAAGTCCGCGAGGGCATCGCTGAAGTTCGCCGGCGTTACCAATCCCTGCATCGGCTCCGTATAAATCGTGTAGTTGTGATTTACGGGAAGACGCTGAATTTGGTACGAGCCGTCGAACTGCAACCGCTGGCTTGTCGCGTTGCAGCTCCAGCCGCCGAGCGCTGCCGCGGCTACTGCGCCGGAATCGGAATCGAGCGCTACCACGTGCGCACCGAAAATTCCCGTCACAAATGAACTAGTCGCGGGGGCGGGAATATTCGCGAGCGCGAACGGATTGGCGGAAAGAATCCGTCCGGAAATCGATCCTACGTTCATGGTGTCACCCGGATCAGGATAAAGCGAGCGGATTCCGGCACGATCGTCGTCCGAGAGCGGACCATCGGGTGTTTGCGGCGTGGGCCGGTCGCCGAGAAATTGTCCGGGCGGCGGTGAAAACGGAAACATTAGCGCGCGCCAGACGGCCGAATGGTCGAGGCCAAACCAGTGCCCGAGTTCATGAGCGAGCAGCGACTCCAGATCGTACGCGCCCTGGCCTTGTGGTGTGGCGAGCGCGTCAGGGGTTGCGAACAATACCTGCCGATCATTTCGGAAGAGTGTGTCGGCGTCGAGAATTTGGCCAGCGAATGCCGCTGGACCGCTCGCTCCGACGGAAGCTCCCGCCGCATTGGCGGTGATCACGCGCGTAAACGCAAGCACGCCGGTCGTGAACGCCGTGCTCGACTGATTGAAGCAGATCGTGTTCAGGCCGTCCGCATTGCTCCCTTGGTCGTTCGAGCAGGCGCTTACGACGCTAGTGCGCGCGAGCGGCGCGATGAACCCGGGATTGGCCGTGCCGTTGAAGGTGGTGCCAGTGACGCCCGCCCAAACTCCAAACGAGGCCGAAATCACCTGCTCGATTTCGTTGAGCTGCGCCGGCGTGTTCTGCGCGGCTACTGTGAGAATCGTAACGCCGATGGTTGAGAGCGAAGTGCTCCACCGCCGGTTCAACGGCGAAGCGAGCGACAGATTCCAGCGATCCGGCTGCGGGCAGCCGCCCGCGAGCGGAACGGTTGAGTCGGTGGAGTAGCTCAGCGCTTCCGGCACTTGAACCGCAGAAAGCAGGAAGAGCACTAGTGTGGCGATCGTGGCGGAGCGCTTCATGGATGCTTTCCTGTGGTCTGAATGACGGAAGCGGAGACCAACGCGCGAAATGAATCGGCTCGCATTCTGCGAATGCCGGTCGTCTCGAACCGGTGCGACGCCGGATCGAATACCGCGAAGGCGGCGGTGTCCTGCGTGACGATTTCTTCTCCCGTGGCGCGATCACGATCGATGCGGAACGTTCCCTGCACCCAACTGACCACGGAATAATCACCAACAGCAGTTTCCTCGAGAAACAGTACGAGCTGCTCGCCGGGCTGGAAGCGGGGAACGCCGGAAACGGTCGATGTCAAATCGTCCGCGTGGCCGCCGATGAGCCGAACGGTTACATTCGCGGGCGGAGATCCCTTCCACACTTCCTCGACATCGAACGTAGTGAAAGTGAAAATTTCGCCTGCGTCCCAACGAGTCGAGTTTGTGACGCAGCGCGCCCGTACGATCGCGTGAGCTGCCCGTGATAAATCTCCTACCGACATTCGCTTCAACGTGGTCGCGTGAACGGGGGCGCTTGCGCAAATCAGGACGGCGGGGAAGAAGACGGCATACATTCGAACTTGGAGCATCATTTCACCTCTAGAATTCCCGTGGCGGACGCCTGATCGTTGTTCAGAGTGGTGATGAAGAGCGTGCGGACGCCGGGGAGCGTCGTGCTGGATATCTGAAAATCGAGCTCAATCGTGTTGGGGAAGAGTCCGGTGATGGCGGATGCAGTGACGGGAATGTCGCCGGGAGCTGCGCCGGGACCTGTGAAAGCGTACGTGAACGTCGGATCGAGGCCGTTTCCGTGGATGCAGATGCTTACCGTAGTTGAGCCGGAGGACGGGTGCGTCACCGAGAGTGGTGTTCCCTCGACCTCGCAAGTAGAGTCCATCAGAAATCCGTCGAAATCCACATCGAGGGCTGCTGACGCCGCGGCTGTGGTCGGTTCTACGACCGTGATGTCCTTGGTGGTGGCGGACGGTTGTGAGGGACTGAGTGCAATCAAATCCTCGGAGACATTAAACGGTACGATCACGAACGGGACTGGGTTGGAGAGCAAGCCAGGGGAATTGGGATTTTTCACCTGCACCGTGAGAGTCGTGGCGGACTGGACATCGGCCGGATTCAGCGCTGTCGCACAACTTGTCTTTGTGGCGCAAGCGGTTCCCCGCGCCGTGCCATTGACCAGAATCACGGAGCCCGAGCTGCCGCTCCCCGCCGCGAAATTCACGCCCTGGACCGCCAGCGGAAATCCTTCCACGGCGCCGGCCATCACGCTCGAAGGCAGGATCACTTCGATTGTGGGACCTGATGTGATGGCGATCGTTGCTGCGGCTGACTTAGTGTTGTCTGCCTCGCTCGTGGCGACAATCGAGATGGCGTTCGGCGACGGCGCCACGGAAGGCGCGGTGAAGAGGCCGTTCCCGTCGACCGATCCGCATGCTGTGCCGCTACATCCTTGCCCGGCGACTGCGGATTGAACGCTCCACGTTACATTCAGGTCGCCGTTGCCGCTCACCGTGGCGAAAAACTGGCGACTGCTGAGCGTGCCCGTCGAGTGCGGCACGAACGCATAGAGTGGCGAAACGGTTAGGGACACTGGACCGGCGATACCGGTGATGGCAACGATCGCGCTTCCGCTCTTGGAAGGATCGGCGTGGCTCACGGCGGTGAGAGTGACCGGATCGGTGGGAGGAACGGAAGCGGGCGCCAGGTAGTCGATGCTTCCGGAAATGGGAGCCGCCGGCGGAATGCAGGGATTTGAGCCGGATTGGCAGATTTGCCCCGTTGCCGGGTTGCCGTTCGAGATCCCGTTCACGAGCCAGGTGACGGTTGTGTCGGCGGTGTTCGTCAGGGCCGCTGCGAATGATTTGCGCTGGCTGAGCGCCATCGTAGCCGAGGCCGGCGCGACGGTCACGCCGATGTTGCTGGTGAGTGTCACGGATGCAGCCGCTGTTGTTGAGCCATTCGCAGCGTGAATCGTGACGGTATTCGGCGAAGGCAGCAACGTGGGTGCGGAATAAAGCGCTGCGTTTGCACCGCTCGGCACAATTGTCCCAACCGTTGAATTGCCACCAGATATTCCGTTCACGTCCCAGGATATCGATGCGCCCGGTGCCAGGCAGAATGATGCGGTGAAGGATTGCGTTTGCGCGAGCGCGACGGTTGCGGAAGGCGGCGAAATCGAATTTGTCGCGGGGCAGGTGATCGTAACGCTCGCGGTGGCGGCTTTCGTGGGGTCGGCCACGCTGGTTGCGATGAGACTGACCACGGGTGGAGACGGTGGCACGGCCGGCGCGACGTATAGCGCAGAGGCGATTCCGTTCGACGCAACCGTGCCGACGGTCGAGTTACCGCCGGCGATGCCGTTCACGCTCCACGTTACGGCCGTTGACGGGCTTCCCGTTCCGGAGACGGTTGCCGTAAACGCTTGTCCGGCGTTTGTCGAAATCATAGCGGTGGTCGGCGAGATACCGACGGCGACGTCGTCCTTTAGCGATACGGCGACCGAGTCCGTCGCTTCCGGATTCGCGTTGCTCGACGCTGTGACCGTGATTGTGGGCGCCGCGGGCATAACGCTCGGAGCTGCGTACAGCCCAGTTGGCGAAATTGTTCCCGTGCTGGCGTTTCCCCCGAGCACGCCGCCCGCAAACCACGTGACGGTAGTGTTCGAGGCGCCCGTCACGCTCGCCTGAAACTGTTGCGTCTGGCCTAGGAACAAATTTGCGCTGGCCGGCACGATCTTGATGGTCACGCTGCCGGGTCCTGTGGAGCGGCTCGTGCTGCCCGCGCAGCCGGGCATGGCCACAGCGATCGAGCAGAATACGATCAGCAGAAACGCATAAGCGGAATTCGTATTATGTGCGAGACCGGTGGCCGCCCGACTCAAAAGCGCCGTTTTCAGCCACCGCCGATTTAGCAGCTGCTTCATCGTCGCGACGGCTTATCGCACGAGATGTGCCATCGCGGAGCACGGGCAACGAAGTTCGATGACGAATTACGTTACGCCGTCACCGAATCCGTAAGCATCTTGACCTCATGGACTTCCGGACCGAGCACACTCAAAGAGCAGGCGTAGCTTTCGTTCCGCCTATGCCAACTCCAATTGTTGTGGCGTTGCCGCGTCCCAGATCGGAACGCGCAAGATTCAATTCGGCATTCGAAATTAGGCTCCGCCTATCCCAGCGGTGCGGCCACAGCGGGCCGAAGGTTGACACCCGCGCAGCTAACGCCGAATAATGCCGGAATGGCCAAGCCGGAGACAGTACGACGAATCAAAAGCTATTCTGCGGAAAGCGGTTTCGTCTACCAGTATCAGTTCCAGGACGCTCATCCCGCGAAGCAGGGAAGCACGGAAGGAAACGAATACGTGTATTACATCTCCGCCGACCGCAAGAAAATGTTTCCGGTCCGCATCTTCGTGCGGCGCGATGCTGTCGAAAAATGGATCAAATCGACAGGTCGGTCACTGACGGGCACGGAGGAGTACGCAGCGGCAAAGATGAGGCTGTTTCAAGCGTTCGATGAAGGGGCGGAACTTTCCGCGACGAGCCCGGCGCTCGTAGTCGACGACTCCAATCTCAACGCGCTACTCGAACGCCTCGATCTGTAGCCGTTCGTCGCCGTTACATCCGCGAAAGCACGGCCGCACGCAATGCCGGCTCCAGGATCTGAAAGCGAAAGGAATAACCGGCCGACAGCAGTTTCTCCGGTTGCACGCGCTCGCTTGCCAGCAACATCGCGTCCGCCATTTCACCGAGAGCCAACCTCAGCATGAATGCCGGTGCCGGAAATATCGCCGGCCGATGCAGCATGCGGGCGAGAAGGCGAGTGAACTCTTTGTTTCGCACGGGTGCCGGAGCCACAAGATTTATCGGCCCGCTGATTTGCTCATTGGCAATCGCGTAGCGAATGATTCCCACCACGTCCTCGATCCCAATCCACGACATCCATTGCTGCCCGCTGCCGAGCCGCCCGCCGAGGCCGAGCTTAAAAGGCGTCAGCATCTTCGGGAGCGCGCCGCCTTTGCCGGAGAGTACGATCCCGAAGCGCAGCATCACCGTGCGGATACCCGCCGTTGCCGCGCGCCTTGCCTCCGCTTCCCAGTCCCGGCAAAGCAAAGCTAGAAAATCCGTTCCGTTCGCACTCGATTCGGTGAGTATTTCGTCGCCGCAATTTCCGTAGTAGCCGATGGCGGAGGCGACCAGCAGCGTGCGCGGCTTCTGCTTGAGCCGCAGGAGTGAATCAACCAGGACGCGCGTCGTATCGATTCGGCTGCTGCGAAGCAGCTTCATTCGCTCGCCGGTCCAGCGGCCGTCTGCGACCGACGCGCCACTCAGATGAATCACCGTTTCAGCGCCCTCGAGTCCCGCGATGTCAACCGTCGCTCGCATGGGGTCCCATGCGACGTCGCCCGCAGCGGAATCGCCGCCCGGGCGAACCAGACGTCCCACGCTGTGCCCATCGGAGCGCAATGCCGCGGCAGCTGCAGAACCAACGAGTCCGGAAGCACCCGATATCAGTATCCTCATATTCCGCGTTTCTCCCCCGCGATCACGGGACAATCTACCCTACGGCTCGCGTTGCCCTGCGTCAAGCGTTCGCGGCTGCCATCGACTTCGTTCGGAATGTTAAAAATGAAATCGGAAAACTCGAAACGGCGCCACGATTCGCGCGTCCATCTAGGATAAACTCATCGGCTTATGATGAGGTGGTGATGAATCGTTCCTTGCGTGGGGTTGGTGCCGCAGTCGTTCTGCTGGGCTTTCTCGGGCTGTCGTCTGCAACAGCGCAGGAAGAGAACGGCGGGATTCGAGGATTTTCCCCGGCGCGCGTGAAATCGGAGCGCGAGCTCGAGCTAAAGCTCCGCGGTTTTCCGGATCCCGCGCGCGCCGAAAGCGATCTCCGCCGCCTGACGAGCCAGCCGCACATGGCCGGCACGGAAGCGAGCCACAAGGTGGCCGAATGGCTGCGCGACCAGTATCGGGGCTACGGCTTCGAAGCCGAGATCGTCACCTACAGCGTGTGGTTGGCTCAGCCCCGCGAAGTAAAGCTTGAGCTCGTCGCGCCTGCGAAAAAAACGCTCGCCACGCCCGAACAGCCGATCGAAAGCGACAAGGACACCTTCGATTCGCGCGCCGTGATGGCGTTCAATACGTATTCTCCTTCCGGTGAAGTGACCGCACCTGTGGTGTACGTGAACTATGGAACTCCCGAAGACTACGCGGAGCTAGATTCACTCGGCATCAGCGTGGAAGGCAAGGTCGCAATTGCCAGATACGGCCGGAACTATCGCGGCATAAAGGCAAGATTGGCCGAAGAGCATAGAGCCGTGGGATTGATCATTTTCTCCGATCCCGCGGACGATGGTTACATGGCAGGCGACTCCTATCCCCGAGGCCCGTGGCGGCCGATGAGCGGAATCCAGCGCGGCTCCATCCTCTACACGGAATTTTATCCCGGCGATCCGCTCACTCCCGGTGCGGGCGCCACGCCGAATGCGAAGCGGATCGCGCCTGCCGAGGCTGCGAATCTGCCGCGTATCCCGACGATGCCCATCAACGCGCAAGATGCGGCGGCAATCCTCGAAAGCCTGGGAGGCAAGCACGTACCAAAATCGTGGCAAGGCGGATTGCCGTTCACCTATCACATCGGCGCAGGACCATCGCAAGTCCACATGAAGCTGGTGATGGACTACCAGCAGCGCCCGATCTACGACGTGATCGCAAAGTTGCGCGGAACGGACGACGGACAATGGGTGGTGCTGGGAAATCACCATGACGCGTGGGTGTTCGGCGCCGTCGATCCGGGAAGCGGCACGGCCGTAATGCTCGAAACGGCGCGAGCGCTGGGCGAGCTGAGCCGCAGCGGATGGAAGCCGCGGCGCACGATTGTGATGTGCGAGTGGGATGGGGAAGAGCCGGGCCTGCTCGGTTCGACGGAATGGGTGGAAGCGAATCGCGCGGAGCTTCAGGCGAAGGCGGTGGCGTACATCAACACGGATGTCGGCGTCACCGGTGCAAACTTCGGCGCGTCGGCGACTCCATCGCTCAAGGAAATCATCCGCGACGTCACGCGAGAGGTGAACGATCCCCGTTCCGGGCGGCCGATCTACGACATGTGGCGGGAGCGTGCCTCAAAATCGAAAGAAACGCCCAGCGGTATCGCTCGACCGGAACTGAAAGCCGAATCCACTGGAGAAGTTCCGATCGGCGCTCTGGGCGCGGGCTCGGACTTCTGCCCATTTTTTGATTTCGCCGGAATCCCGTCGATGGACATGGGTTTCAGCGGCGACTATGGCGTCTATCATTCGCTCTACGACGATTTCAATTGGATGAAGCAGAATGGCGATCCCACTTTTGCCTACCACGCCACACTCGCGCGCGTGCTGGGCACCGTCGTCCTCCGGCTCGACGAAGCGGACGTTCTGCCGTTCGATTACGCGGCTTACGCGTCGGAAATTGCGCGCATGGAGAGCACTCTCGCGGCGCGCGTCGGCGAGCAGCAGGGAACTGCGCCCGCCGATTTGAAGGCGCTGTCCGATGCTTCCGCGCAATTCTCGAACTCTGCATCCCATGCGTCGGTAGCGCTCCATGCGATTTCTCCGGCATCGCTCAGCCCCGCGGCCCAGCGAGACCTCAACCACGCGCTCACCGGCGTCGAACAATCGCTTCTCGCTCCTGAAGGCCTCGCGGGACGCCCTTGGTACAAGCACACGATTTTCGCGCCCGGCAGCTACGCAGGGTATGCAGCCGAAGTCTTGCCGGGTGTCAATGAAGCTCTCGATCGCAACGACGCGCCAACATTTCACCGCGAAGCAGATGCGCTCGCAGCGGCGCTCCGACGGGCAGCTGCGCGCCTCGACGAAGTCACGCGTCTCGCGCAATCCGCTGCCGGGCCGCCCGCAGGGCGCTGATTCCTTCGCACGCCGCGCGCCGTCGCGATAGAATACCGACGTGCGTGTTCGCGTTCTCTTTTTTGGCCAGCTGAAAGACATTGTCGGTCTCGCGCAAGATGACGCCGAGCTCTCTGACGGCGCTCGGGTGGAGGATCTTTTCGAGCGATACGGCCGGCGATTTCCCAGGCTTGCAGAATTCCGACTTTCGATCGCCGCGTCGGTGAACCAGGAGTATGCGGAATGGCGCGCTCCGCTCTCCTCCGGGGATGAGGTAGCGTTCCTTCCTCCGGTAAGCGGCGGGCAGCAGGCAGCGATCGTCGAAGACATCTTTCAGCTCGTCCGCGAACCCATCGATCCGCGCGAGTTGACAAGGAGCCTGAAGGCGCCTGAAGACGGTGCGCTCGTCACCTTCGACGGCTTCGTGCGCAACAATTTTCGCGGAAAGCAGACGCTGTATCTCGAATACGAAGCCTACGAACCGATGGCCTATGCCAAGCTGCGCGAGATTGGCGCGCAGATACGCCAGAAATTCTCCGTGCATCGCGTCGCCATCTTTCATCGGCTAGGACGCCTGGAAATCGGCGAAACGAGCGTATGGATCGGCGTCAGCTCGCCGCACCGTAGCGCCGCCTTCGACGCCTGCCGCTACGCCATCGACGCTCTAAAACGCTCCGTGCCCATCTGGAAAAGGGAGTACTTCACCGGAGGAGCGGTGTGGGCCGAAGGTGAATTGCCGTCTCAGGAAGCCATTTCCCGCCCGGATGAATCTACCTCTTAGATGAAAACATCCTCGCAAGCGGTCGGCGCCTTGCCGCTGGCAGCGATCCTGGCGTGTGTCGGCCTGCACTCCTCGGTTCGAGCTAAGGACAGCAACCAGGATCAGAAAAAATCCTCGGCCATTCGCATCGATGTCAATCTTGTGAGCATTCTGGCGAGTGTGATCGACGCGAACGGCCGACCGGTCTCCGATCTCACCCAGGATGCTTTCGAATTGAAGGAAGAAGGCATACCTCAGAAGATCGAGCGTTTCGAAGCGCAGACCGGCCGGCCGCTCGATCTGGCGCTGATGATCGATTCGAGCATGAGCACGTTTAAAGACCTGAAATTCGAGTGCGACGCCGCGTCGCACTTCATCAAACAGGTGGTGCGGCCCGGCGACACGCTGGGAGTCTTCGAATTTTCCGATTCTGTCACGCAAGTTGCGGAGTTCTCGGACAATGTTCCGGCTCTGCAATCAGCGGCTGAGAAAATTGCTCCGGGTGCGGGCACGTCAATTTACGATGCGGTCGTGCTTGGTTCGAACGCGCTCCGGCGCCTGCCGCAAGAACGCCGGCGCGCGATTGTTCTGGTCACCGACGGCGGCGAAACAACGAGCATGTCGAAGTTCGACGACGCCCGCCGCGCTGCAATCCGGTCGGGCACGCTGCTCTATTCGATCATTATCCGTCCCGTGAAAAACGAAAATGGACGCAACACCGCCGGTGAGCACGCATTGATTACGATTACAGACAGCACCGGCGGAGCTCTCTTTATTCTCGACGAGCTTCAGCAACTCGACGCCATGTTCGACCGCATCAATCGCGAGCTACGAACCCAATATTTGCTGGGTTACTATCCCAATCCCATTCCGAAGCCCGGCACGACGCGGCACGTGGAAGTGAAAGTACAATCGGGAGACATGGTGCGCTACCGCAAGGAATACGTCACCTCGGGAGCTTCCCGGTAATGAATCAGTTCCTCGAAGTCGCGATCGATGCGGCGCGGGAAGCAGGTGCGCTGCTTCTCGCCGAGTTCGATCGCCCCCAAAACATTACCTACAAAGGGGAAGTTGATATCGTCACGGAATCCGACCGCCGCTCGGAAGAAATTGTGGTGAACCGCCTGCGCCGCTATTTCCCGCAGCACGAAATCGTCGCTGAAGAGGGAAGCGGCGGCCCTGCCGGCAAAGCGCGCTATCGCTGGCACGTCGATCCGCTCGACGGCACCACGAACTTCGCCCACGGATATCCGTGCTTCGCCGTTTCGATTGGCTTGCTCGAAGAGGGCGAGCCGGTCGTTGGCGCCGTCTTCAATCCCGTCAGCCGCGAGCTCTTCACTGCCGCGCGCGGAGAGGGTGCCTACCTCGACCACAAACGCATCCACGTTTCGCCGATCGATACGCTCGCCACGAGTCTTCTCGCCACCGGCTTTCCGCCCGATCAGCGCCACCAGCAAACGAACATTTCTTATTACGCCGGTTACACGCTGCGCTCGCACGGCGTGCGGCGCGACGGCTCGGCCGCCCTCGATTTGTGTTCGGTGGCCTGCGGCCGCTTCGAAGCCTTCTGGGAATTCGGGCTGAAATCCTGGGACACCGCGGCCGGAGTTTTGCTCGTGAAGGAAGCCGGCGGAATGGTCACCAATTTTTCCGGCAAGCCGTACCATCCAGGTGACCGCGTCATGCTCGCCTCCAACGGCCTCATCCACTCCGAAATGCAGGCAGTTGCGGCTGATATCGCGGAGCGGAGTCAAAGCCAGCCGGTCTAGCTGTTCCGCTTTATTTCTTCTTCAGATCTTTGTAGAGATTCGTGATCGCATAAGTCACGCCGGCAAAGGCGCGCTTCTGCGGCGCCCCGTGCGTCAGTCCCACCTCAATCCCGCCATCCACAACAAGCCGCGGCGAAATATTGTACGTCAGCGCCCAGAGGGACGACGCGAAGGATGGGTTTTCCGCGTTCAGCTCCGTGTCTCCGTAAAACTCCCCGGTGAATCCCAACTTTCCATGAATCGGCCGCGAAAATGACAGATTCATCTGCCCGCGCGAATCGAAGCCGGACGCCGCGGGGCGGGCCACCAGGAAATAAGTCGCATTGAAATCGAAATGCACGCCGTGAATGTCCTTGCTCGCGAGAAATGCAAACGCGTGGTCCACGCGTCCCGAGCCCAGTCCTTTCATCGTGCTTGCCGTCGGCGCTTTCACGGCGTAGCTGAACGCCAGTGTCGGCACGTGCGCCGTTTGATGGTAGATGCGAATCTGCGGCCCGAACCAGTTGTCTCCGGTTCCCGTTTGTCCCCCGGCCTGCCGGTTTTCAACCAGCACGCTCGTCATCGTCCACCGCAGCTCCACGTCGCAGAGCAGTCCGAATTTCAGCAGACCCGCTCCATCGCTCAATCGGGCGCCTGCGCCGAGCGACGTCCGGTCCCAGCCGTATTCCAGTTCGAGCACGCCGTATTGCGTGATATCCGCCGGGTTCGCCACCGTCGGCCGGTTCGGATTCGCTTCAATCGTAGGCGCATAGCAGCCGGTCTGGTGCCCCATCCACTGCGCGAACGCGGCTGGCGAGAGGAGACAGAGACAGCAGGCGAAGAGGCCTGCCTTAATTACCCAGAGCACTCGAAACTCGCGGCAATTTACTAAGGTCCTCAAATCGCGGATCCACCCAACTCACGTTTCATTGTGCCTCGCCCTTCGCCAAATCACTCGAATAGTTCCGCTCGCCCGCTCCAATCGAGAAACAAGCTTTGCCGGCGTTCGTTGACTCCATTCCACCGGGATGCTAGCCTCGCGCTCGACTTCCACCCATGCGTGCTGTTGATATTATCGGCAAGAAGCGCGACGCTGTCGAACTATCCCGCGAAGAAATCAATTTCCTCATCGAAGGCGCGACCCACGACCGCATTCCCGATTACCAGCTCGCCGCATGGTTGATGGCTGTCTTCTGGCGCGGCATGACCCGCGCCGAACTGGCCGCCCTCACCGAAGCCATGCTGCATTCCGGCTCGGTTCTCGATTGGTCCGGGCTGCCTGCTCCGAAAGTCGATAAGCATTCCACCGGCGGCGTGGGCGATAAGACGTCGCTCGTGATCGCACCTGTCGTCGCGGCGGCGGGGCTGTACGTGCCGATGATCAGCGGCCGCGGTCTCGGCCACAGCGGAGGCACGCTCGACAAGCTCGAATCGATCCCGGGTTTCAACGTCAATCTCAAGCTCGACGAATTTCGCCGCGTTCTCGAGAAGTGCCGCTGCGGCCTGATCGGGCAGACTCCCGAAATCGCTCCCGCCGACAAGAAACTCTATGCTCTGCGGGACGTTACTGCGACGGTCGAAAGCCCGTACCTGATTTGCGCCTCCATCATGAGCAAAAAAATGGCGGAAGGAATCGACGCGCTCGTTCTCGACGTGAAAACCGGCGTCGGCGCATTCATGAAAAAGCAATCCGACGCGGAATATCTCGCCGAGCTGATGGTTGAAACCGGCACTCGCATGGGCAAAAAAGTCGTCGCGCTCATCACCGATATGGAGCAGCCGCTCGGGCGTAAAGTCGGCAACGCTCTCGAAGTGGAAGAGTGCATCGAAGTGATGAACGGGAAGGGCCCGGCAGACCTGCGCGAGATCTCCATCGAACTCTCCGCCTGGATGTTCAAACTGGGCGGCAGGACCAAAACAGTCGCCGAGGGCCGCGCCCTCGCTGCGGAAATGATTGCTTCCGGCCGCGCCCGTGATACATTCCGCGAGATCGTTCGCCTGCAGGGTGGCGATGGCGGTGTTGTCGATGATCCTGCGCGTTTGCCGCAAGCGCGCCACGAAGCTCGCGTCACCGCGCCGGCGGATGGATTCATCACTGCGATTCAATGCGAGCAGGTCGGCATCGCCAGCATGATGCTCGGCGGCGGCCGCGAACGAAAAGAAGACACGATCGATCCCGGCGTTGGCCTGATCGTTGAAAAAAGGCTCGGCGATCTGGTGAAAGCGGGCGAGACGCTTTGCACCGTCCGCTACAATCTCGACTCCCGTCTCCCGCACTCGATGGGACTGCTCGCGAAGAGTTTTGAAATCGGACCGAAAGCACCGCCCGTTCTGCCTCTCGTTCGAAAGGTGATCGGCGTCGAGGGGAAGCCGTAGCCCCGATCGTGGGGCGAAAAGAGGGCATCGCATGCACCGCCTGATCGGCCTCGTGGGAATGCTCGTGCTGATGGCGTTCGCGTATATTTTCTCAACGAACCGCCGCGCCATCCGCGGGAAAACCGTCGCCTGGGGGCTCGGCCTTCAAATCGTTTTCGCGTTTCTCGTGATGCGCTGGGAATTCGGCCGGTGGATTTTCCACGAGGCGGGCGAAGGCGTGAACTGGATGCTGGATTTCGCATTTTACGGTTCCTCGTTCGTCTTCGGAGATCTTGGCAAGAAAGGCTCGCCGATGGGCTTTTTCTTCGCCTTTCAGGTGTTGCCCACGATTATCTTCATCGCCGCTTTTTTCGCCGTGCTCTATTACTTTGGCGTGATGCAATTCATCATCAAGATTGCTGCCATCGTCATGACGCGCCTGATGGGCGCCAGCGGCGCCGAATCGCTCAACGTGGCCGCCAGCATTTTCATGGGCCAGACGGAAGCTCCGCTCACGATTCGCCCCTTCCTGCCCGAAGTCACGCACTCGGAATTGATGACCATCATGACCAGCGGCATGGCTCACGTCTCCGGCGGAATGATGGCTGCCTACATCGCCTACGGTGTCGAAGCGAAGCACGTTCTCGCCGCCGTCATCATGACGGCGCCGGGCACGATCCTGCTCTCGAAGATGCTGGTTCCGGAAACCGAAAAGCCCGTCACGTCAGGCCGCGTCGAAATGGCTGAAATCGAACGCGACAAAAATGTGCTCGCAGCGTTGACTCGCGGGACCACCGATGGCCTGAGCCTGGCGCTCAATGTCGGCGCGATGCTGATCACGTTTATCGCCATGATCTATCTCGTGGACGGCATCTTCAGCGCGATTCACAATTTCCTCGGCTTGCACGGCGTCGCGTGGTTTCCGACCAGCGTCGAACAGATCCTCGGCTGGTTTCTGGCTCCGATCGCCTATCTCATTGGCATTCCCTGGCACGACGCACACGTCATCGGCAATTTGCTCGGCCTTCGCATGGTCACCAACGAGCTCGTCGCGTTCCAGCGCCTCGGCCCTATGAAAGACGCGATCGATCCGCGCTCTTTCACGATCGCCACATTCGCTCTCTGCGGCTTCGCGAACTTCAGCTCCATCGGCATCCAGATCGGTGGCATCGGCGCGCTCGCCCCCAACAAGCGCACAGATCTGGCCCGCCTTGGCCTCCGCGCCATGCTCTGCGGCACGATGGCCAACCTGATGTCTGCGTCGATCGTCGGAGTCATGTTGCAATGACGCGGGCTCGTCCCACGCCGGCAACGCGCGCCGGTGATTTCGGCCGCGCCGATCGGGCCGCAAAATTCATCCTCTCCAAAACGAAGCTTCGCCCGAAGATCGCGCTCGTTCTTGGCTCCGGCCTGGGCGCTTTTGCCGACCAGCTCGAAGGCGCGACGAAAATTCCGTACCAGAAAATCCCAGGGTTTCCGCATTCAACCGCCGCAGGGCACGCCGGCCGCCTTGTGATCGGCAAGGTGGGCGGCATCGACGTGGCCGCCATGCAAGGCCGCGTCCATTTCTATGAGGGCTACTCCGCGCCGGAAGTCGTGTTCCCGATGCGCGTACTCGGCAGGCTCGGCATCCGCGCTGCGATTCTTACTAACGCTGCAGGTGGAATCGATCTCGGTTACAAGCAAGGTGCGCTCGTCATCATTCGCGACCATATCAACCTACAGGGCACAAATCCTTTGATCGGCCCGAATGAAGAACGCTTCGGCCCGCGCTTTCCCGACATGACGCAGACATACTGGAAGCCGTATCGGGAAATCGCGCTCAGCGAAGCAAAACGCCTGGGCCTGGAACTCCACGAAGGCGTGTACGCCGCGCTCTCAGGCCCCAGCTACGAAACGCCTGCCGAAATTCGTTATCTCAGGACGATTGGAGCCGATTTGGCCGGCATGTCCACGGTTCCGGAAGCGATCGTCGCAAGCCACATGGGCATCCGCGTTCTTGGAATTTCCTGCGTCACGAACATGGCCGCCGGAATTCTCGATCAGCCGATCAATCATGCGGAAGTGATGGAAACGGGCGAGCGTGTGAAAACGCAATTCATCGCGTTGCTTCGCGCCATGATTCCGCGAATCGCAGTCGACATAAAATGAATGCATCCGAGAGAGCCACACGATGAGCGAATACGACGCACTGATCGCAGCAGCAAAACAAGCTCGCGAAAACGCCCACGCTCCTTACTCGAATTTCCGCGTAGGCGCCGCGCTTCGCGCCAAGTCCGGCCGCGTCTTCACCGGGTGCAATGTCGAAAACGCCACTCTCGGACTCACCTGCTGCGCCGAACGAACCGCTATCTTCAAAGCCGTTTCCGAAGGCGAACGCGGCTTTGAAGCGATCGCTGTCGTGGCCGACACCGACACGCTCACGCCGCCCTGCGGCGCCTGCCGCCAAATCATCTGGGAATTTTGCGGCGACGTTCCGGTGATCCTCGCCAATCTCAAAGGGAAAGTCCTGCACGAAACGATGGGTGGCCTGTTACCACGCGCCTTCGATTCGTCGTTCTTATGAAGCCTCTAACCACAAATGAACACAGATAAACACTGATAAATTCGAAGGCAAAATCCAAAATTGGCCGAGTCCATGACCTCCAACACCCGTTCAATCGCGCCGACTCAATCGTTTTTCACGCTTTTCCGTTTCGCCTTTCATCAGTGTTTATCTGTGTTCATCTGTGGTTTCATCGTTTTTCTCGGTGTGTCACCCGTCTCCGCGAAAGATAGGGCCGACCTTCTCGTTAGCCATGGAACAGTTGTCACCATGGATCCGCAGCGCCGCATCATCGAAGACGGAGCCGTCGCAATCCGCGGCGATTCCATCGTGGCCGTCGGAAAATCCGCGGAGCTCGAATCGCAATACGACGCAGCGAAAACGATTGACGCGCGCGGCAACATCATCATGCCGGGACTCATCAACGGCCACGCCCATGCCGGAATGAGCCTCTTCCGCGGCATCGCCGACGATCTCTCGCTCGACGAGTGGCTCAACAAATACATCTTTCCCGCCGAAGCTCGCAACGTGACAGAAGATTTCGTCGTCTGGGCCACGCGCCTGAGCCTGCTTGAAATGGTGCGCGGCGGCACGACTACCTACTGCGACATGTACTATTTCGAAGATGCCGTCGCGCGCGTCACAAAGGAAGCCGGCATGCGCGGCATTCTCGCCGAAACCATCATCGACTTTCCCGCCCCTGATAACAAAAACCTCACCCAAGCCTACGACTACACGCAGAAGTTCATCGACCACTGGAAAGGTGATCCGCTCATCACCGCCGCTGTTGGTCCGCACTCCATCTACACGCTGCCGGAGAAAGCGTTGCAGGATTCCGCCGCACTCGCGCGGCGCAATGGCGCTCCCATCGCCATCCACATCGCCGAAGCTCCGTTCGAGCTGCAGCTAAGCCGCGAGAAGCACGGCGCCACGCCCGTCGCGTATCTCGAGCGCATCGGTCTTCTCGGCCCGGACGTGATCGGCGCGCATTGCATCTGGGTGGACTCGGCCGACATCGCGATCCTCACGCATTTCGGCGTCGGCTGCACGCACAATCCCTCGAGCAATATGAAGACGGCTGCGGGTGTTATGCCCGTCGTCGATATGCTCGCGGCGGGACAAGCAATCGGACTCGCCACGGACGGCGCCGCGAGCAACAACAATCAGGACATGTTCGAGGAAATGGATCTGGCGGCGAAGCTCCAGAAAATCGCCCGCCGTGACCCGCGCGCGCTGCCTGCACCGGAGGTGGTCGAGATGGCCACGATCGGTGGCGCTCGCGCGCTGCACCTTGAAAAGCAGATTGGTTCGCTTGAACCTGGCAAGAAAGCAGATCTAATCGTGGTCGATACGGGAGCGCCACACTCGGTGCCGATGTACAACGTCTACTCGGACCTCGTGTACGCTCAGAAATCCGCGGACGTAAGAACGGTCGTGATTGCCGGGAAAATCGTGATGGAAGATCGCCGGATGCTGACGCTCAACGGGCCTGAAATCCTCGCGAAAGCTCAGGAGTACAAGAAGAAGGTCGAAGCGTCGCTGGTTGCGCCGGCGCCCAAATAAAAGCCAGCCGCGCGCCGGTCTCGAAGTCTCTGCCGCGGCAGTATTTGCGCCACGCTCATTTCAAGTTAGAAATCGTTCGCTGGCGCTGGGTCTTCACCGCAATCGACCGCAGCGTATCGGGGATATTTTTGTTCGTAGTCAACAGCTTGAGATCGTTCGCATTCAGCCGCGGCAGCAAATGGAGCGAAATATCGAGCGGCGTCTTCGGATTGTTGACCAGATTTTTCATGATGACGTAGCTTTTGATGAATTTGCGGGTCAGCGAAATCACCCGGAAAACTTCTTCCGAGAGATTCGTCATTTTCGCGAAACTCTCGACTTCCATGTCCGTGAGCCGCGGCGATTGCAGCACGCATCGTTGCACGAGCTTGTTGGGATCCTTGATCAGGATCATCCGCGCCTCGCGGTTTCCCTTCAGCGCCAGCGTGAGCCGCTGCACCACGTTCATGTGCGCGATTTTTCCCAGCAGCGTCTCGCGCTTTACGGGGTCCGGCTCCGCGTCCTTGGCAGCTTCTTCGAGGTCTTTCAGCGCGATCGGCTCGTTCTTGTGGATTTCGGCGAGCAGCGCCTGCTGCTCCTTGGACGCCGCCTGCGATTGCGCGAGCGCTTCAGCCAGATGCGGATCGTCGCTGAGCCGCTCCATGTTGTCGAGTAGCGCTTGAATTCCCGCTGCGGTCAGATGGCGCGCCACGCTCGCCACGAACTTTGCCGGGCACGCTTCGTTTTTCGCAAGAGCGTCGGCGATCCCCGGCTTTTCGGCGAGATGGTCGGCGGAATACTTGAAAACGTGGGCGTCTGCGTCCGCCCGCCCGATCGCTGCGAGGAAGGATTCGGGAGTGAGTGTCAGAAGGACGTTGGTAGCTCGCTCGGCGATCGCGGCATCCGCGTCCGCGGCGAGCACCGCAAGCAATTCCGCGCGATCTTCGGGAGAAAGAGCGATTCCGCCGGAGCAGACGGCGAGTTTGCGTTCCGGCCGCGCGTGCCCGGACCGAATCTCCTGTCGCACTTCCGCGCTAATGGGAATCTCCAGCCGGAGTTTTCAAATCATTTCGAGTGAGTTTGATGGTGCCCGGCAGCCCCGGCTGTCCGAACGCTGCAACGGGCTGGCCGTTGAGTTCGAGGATCACCGCGCTCGATTCGCTCGCCGTAACTTCCAGGGTCTCGCGCGCTTCGAACTGCTTCGACTCGCTGGCCTCGAGAGCGCCGTTGAAGACGGTTTTTCCGTCGGCCACGATCATCACGCTGACGGCCTTGCTTGTCTCCACCTTGAGTTCCAACGGATCTGATGCAGTACCGCTATTGGCCACGGAATTCTGAGCACCCGGGTCAGGCACAACAGACGCCGTACCCGTGCTTGCACCGTTGCTGCTGCTCGGTGCAGCGCTCGGCATCACGGACGCTGCGGGCCCTTCCGTCGCAGCCGGCTTTTTGTGGAAGTGCGCGACGATTCGACCTCCATAGCGCGCATAAACGAATGCGCCGCTCGCCAGAATCAAGATCACCACCGCCGTCGCAAGAACCACCGGCTTCCAATCGCGCGGCATCTCCATCGGCGGGTCGGGCACCACGCCGGCGTCCACGCGGCCTCGCGTCTCGAGCGAGTATTCCGCCACCATGCTGTCTTCATCGAGGCCCAGGAAGCGCGCCACCGAGCGGATAAAACCGCGATTGAACACGCCGCCCGGCAACAGGTCCCAGTGCTCGTTCTCAATCGCTTCGAGGAACCGCGTGCTGATGCGCGTCGCCGCCGACACCTCTTCCAGCGATACCCCTCTCATTTCCCGCTCGCGCTTCAAGTGTGCGCCGAATGGTGTCGATGACATCTGTGCGGGGACCTGGAGCCCACGAAAAATATAGGCGTCGCTTTGCGGGGTGTCAATCGCGCTCATGGATATCTCTTTCGGCCTCCCTATTGGCCTTAGGTCAATCACCTCGCGATGCCCATTGCAGTTCCTGAAAACGCTTCACTATAATGACAATGTTGCCCGATAAGATTCCAGACACGAGCCCCAGTCTGCCGACTGAACCGGTCCGAAGAGCCAATGACGGCAAAGCCTTCGGCGGCGTCGAGCGGCGCCGAAATCCGCGCGCTGTCCCTGAACCTGCCGAAGCCACGGAAGTCACGGTTTTCCATGAGCTTGGCAAAGCCCTCACCTCGTCCCTCCAGCTCGATCAAGTGCTTCGCACCATCATGGAGAAGATCAACGAAGTTCTCCGCCCGGATACCTGGTCGCTTTTGCTGATGGACGTCGATAAGGGCGAGCTCTACTTCCAGATCGCGACAGGCAAAGGCGCCGAAGCGCTGAAAGATGTGCGTATCAAATTGGGGCAGGGACTTGCCGGCTGGGTTGCGCAGACAGGAGAGGTTGTAGTTGTCCCCGACACCTCGAAAGATTCACGCTTCTTCGCGCAGGTGGACGAGCGGACGAAAATGGAGACGCGCTCGATCGTCGCCGTCCCTGTGCGCTTCCGCGACCACTGCCTCGGCGTAATCGAGCTGATCAACTGCATCGGCCCGGAAGGCTTCAGCCAGCGCGATCTCGCGCTGCTCGAAGCGCTGGCCGACTATGCCGCGATTGCGATTGAGAATGCGCGGCACGTGCAGCGAATCCACGAGCTTACGATCACCGACGATTGCACCAGCCTCTACAACGCGCGCCATTTGAATTTCATGCTCGATACGGAGCTTTACCGCTCCCATCGCTACGCATTCGAGTTTTCGCTGATCTTCATCGATCTCGACCATTTCAAAAACGTGAACGACACCTATGGCCACTTGATGGGCTCGAAGCTCCTAGCCGAAATCGGCTCGGCCATCAAGGAGAAATGCCGCATGATTGACCTCGCCTTCCGCTACGGCGGCGACGAGTTCGTAATCCTGCTGCCGCAAACTTCCAAGGAGAACGCGCTCGGCGTGGCGCGCCGCTTGCACACGCTGATCCGCGAAGCCGTTTGGCTCTCCGAGCCGGGCATCAACGTGCAGATCACCGCGAGCGTCGGCGTCGCCTCGTATCCCACCGATTCCCGAACGAAAGCCGAGCTGCTCCACCTCGCCGATGAAGCGATGTATCTCGTCAAAAACACCACGCGCGACAGCGTAGCCGCCGCCGGCGTGGGCCTTCTCCCGCATACCGCGTAGCTGGTTTGCTTCGCCGCATTGCGCACTTTTCCACAAGTCCGATGGCGCACCTTGATTCACCCGTGACGCCGTGTTAGTCTGCGCGCACCTCAACATTTGCAATTGGCACACAGAGATAGCGGAGGCGAGCGAGGACGCATGGCTAATGAAGCGCTGGGAATGATCGAGACCAAAGGGTTGGTGGGCTCGATTGAAGCGGCCGATGCCATGGTGAAAGCCGCCAACGTGATTCTCATCGGCAAGGAGTATATCGGCGCGGGCTACGTCACCGTGATGGTGCGCGGCGATGTGGGCGCCGTGAAAGCCGCCACCGATGCTGGCGCCGCTGCCGCACGCCGCGTCGGAGAACTTGTCGCCGTTCACGTCATCCCGCGTCCGCACGAGCTGGTGGAAGAAATTCTGCCGGGCGGCGGATTGTCCCGAGCTGCCAAGAAGTAGCTGCGTCACTTGGTGTCGTTCAGAGCCGCAGCTTTCGTTTGTCATTCTGAGCGAAGCGAAGAATCCCAGCCGCAGATGCTTGGCGCTCTCTTCGCGTGCGCCGTCCGTGCCGCGATGCAAATGCGGTCTTATCCGCCGAGGGCGATTCTTTGAGCCTGCGCGATCGCGACCTGATTTCCATCCAGGAAGCCCGCCACGCCGTCGAGCGGGCGCATGAAGCCCAGAAGAAGTTCGCCGCATTTTCTCAGGAGCAGGTGGACGCGGTCGTAGAGGCTTGTGCGAACGCCGCCACCGAAGCGGGCGAATCGCTCGCGCGATTGGCGGTGGAAGAGACCGGCTACGGCAACGTTGCCGACAAGATCACGAAGAACCGCCTCGCATCGGTGTACGTGCCGCGGGCGATTCGCGGGATGAAGACGGTCGGCGTAATCCGCGAGGATCGCGAAAAGGGAATTCTGGAAATCGCGGCGCCCGTGGGCGTGGTCGCTGCCGTGATTCCCTCGACGAACCCCACGTCCACCGCGATTTACAAGACGCTGATCTCTCTGAAAGCGCAGAACGCCATCGTGCTGAGCCCGCACCCCACCGCGATGCGCTGCATCTGCGAATCGGCCACGGTGCTGAATCGCGCGGCGCTGAAAATGGGCGCGCCAGAAGGGCTGATCGTCTGCCTCGAACACCCCACCATGCAGGGCACGCAAGAATTGATGAAGAACCGGCTGACCGGCGTGATTCTCGCGACCGGAGGCACCGGGCTGGTGCGCGCGGCATACAGCTCGGGGCGTCCTGCCTACGGCGTGGGCCCCGGCAATGTACCTGCCTTCATCGAACGCACTGCCAACGTGAAAAAAGCGGTCGCGGATATTTTCGCGGGAAAGACTTTCGACTACGGCACGATCTGCTCGTCGGAGCAGGCCATTGTCGCCGAAGACGCCGTTCGCGAGCAGGTTCTCGACGAATGCCGCAAGCAGGGCGCGTATTTTCTCTCCGCGGAAGAAATCGACCGGCTCGGCGCGCTCGTTTTTCTGGGTGGAGCGCACGTGCCAAACACGCAGGTAGTGGGCCGCCCCGCAACGACGATCGCGGAGATGGCCGGCATCAGAGTGCCGCCCGCGACGCGCGTGCTGATCGCGCCGCTCGACGGAATCGGCCGCGACGTTCCGCTCTCCGCCGAAAAACTTTCGCCGATTCTTGCGTTCTATTCCGCGCCGAATCTGGCGGCTTCGATCGAGCTTTGCGTCCGGCTGCTGCATCACGGCGGCGCAGGACACACGGCGTCGATCCATTCGCAGAGCGAAGCGGCGGTGAAGCAGTATGGCCTCGCCGTGCCCGCATTCCGCATCGCCGTGAATACGTCGTCGGTTCATGGCTCCATCGGCTACTCCACGAATTTATTTCCTGCGATGACGCTTGGTTGCGGCTCACCGGGCGGCAACATCACTTCGGACAATATCGGCCCGCAGCATTTGATGAACGTGAAGCGTGTGGCGTGGGAGTCGCGCGCCGTCGAGCACCGCACGGTTCCGGCCGGCCAGCGCCTCTCAGCGGTGTCTGTGCCGATGACGGAATCTGCGGTGGCAGCGGCAATGCCTGCGTCGAGCAAAGCTGCGGCCGCGGCGGCAGCGGCGAGTGGCGCAGCTTCTGCTGGGGCGGAGCGGGCGGGTCTGAGACCCGCCCCTACTGGTGAGTCAAGAGCGGCCGGCGCTGGGGCTTCAGCGGTGGTTTCGGCGGAGGTGGCCGCCGCAGCGGCCGGAGCGCCCGCCCCCGATCGTCAAACAATCGCTCGCATTGTCGAACAAGTCTTCACCTCGCGAGGCATTCCGCGCCGCGGTGCAGCGCCAGCGGCGCAGTCTCCGGCTGCAGCGTCGGCCTCAGTAGGGGCGGCTCCAAGCTTGCTCGCAGGCTCTCTGGCGGGATCCGCCCGCGTACCACCTGTTGAGCCCACGCCGTCGGCGGCGGTAGCCTCTAGCGCCGCGCCAGTGAAAACTCCGACACAGGATTCTGCGGCCGCAGCTGCGGGTGCCGCGCCGGCAAGCGCTCCGGGGCCAACTACAAGGTCGGCGGCGCATCCACTTCCGCCTCCGGTCGAGGTTGCCGAGTTCCTCAGTGAAAACGATGTGCGGATGGCGCTTACGCACAATCGGAAGCTGTACATCGGGCCGAAAACGATTCTGACTCCATCGGCTCGCGACCTCGGGGGCGAGCACGACATCTTTGTGCTCACCGACATCGTTCCTGCCGCGAAGAAGCGCCGCTCGGAATCGTAAACCCCGCCAAAGGCGTCAATCGCTAATCGCCGTTTACCGTAGATTAGAAATGGTGTCGGAGTCATGTTTTCAACGACTTACGGGCGATTCTAATAACGGTACGGTAGATTGGAAATTCGTCTGGGAATTCGCGGCAGGGTATATCGAGCGGCCCATGGCACCGCTCGCCGCCGTGTCGTCCTTCGGAGCGCTCGCTAGATGATGCTACAGCGCCAGCCCGAAGACCCCTCTCTCTGCCGGTCTTGGTGGTTATCGTCATGTCTCAACGGCGACGGTAGCATGGGCGAAACGGCGATTTCAACGGGTACTACGCGTGACGATTTGGGCTTTTCGGCAGGCATTCCATGCGCGACATTGGAGAACCTTCGCGAGGGGAAATGTGTTTGAATAGATTAGGGTGGGGAGCTTGGGGGAGTCCATGGCTGAAGCGACCGAAGAGAAGCACGAAGACCGCTGCGGAAAATGCGGCGCCGATATCGACCCGACCCGCCGCGTGGATTTCACGCTGAAAGACGGCACCCGCGTCTGCGATTCCTGTTTCGTAAAAGGTACGCGCAGCCCTACGCATACGAAGGATCAATCTCAAATCTAGCCTGGACCGATCACCGTCGACCGAGTCACGTAGCCTTTTGTACCGCCGGCATCCTGCCCGCGAAGTTGACGTTTCTTCTCAAGGACACCCCTATTCGTCGCGGAGCGCCACCATCGGGTCCAGCCGCGCCGCCCTCCGCGCTGGAATGTAGCAAGCAATCAGCGAGACGGCCGCGAGCAGCAGCGGCGCCGCCGATAGGACCAGCGGATCGAAACTATCCACGCGGTAGAGCAGACTCGAAAGCAGTTTTCCGACGGCCACCGAGAGCGCCAACCCCACCGCTGCACCGATCGCCGTCAGCGCCAGGCCTTCACGCAGCATCATGCGCAGCGCATCTGACGCGTTTGCGCCGAGCGCCATGCGGATGCCGATTTCGCGCGTGCGCATCGCCACCGTGTAGGCACGCACCCCGTAGAGGCCGATCGCCGCAAGTAGCAGCGCCACGCCGCCGAAGATCACGAACATGCGGGCGCCGGTGCGGACGACCCAGAGGTCGAAGCTTTCGTCGAGCTGTGTGCGCATGGTGCTGAGAGCGAGCACCGGAATGTGCGCATCGACGGCTTGAATTTCGCGGCGCACGGTTTCCAGCAAGCGCGCTTCGGCTTGCGCATCCGGCACGTTCGTTTTCAGGTGCAGGGTCATATCGGAGTGGTAGTCCTGCCCGAACGGCACGTACACGTGCGGCGGCCATGCTTTTCCGTTGACGCTTTCCTGCACGTTGGCCACGAGGCCGACGACTTCCGCTTCAACGGCCGGTGAATTCCCGCCGCCGGACGTGAGGCGAATGTGCTTTCCGACGGCGTCGCCCGCCGGCCAAAGCTTTTCCGCAGCGAACTGATCCAGGATCGCGACGGGGTGGCTCGTTCCGGCGGCTTCGAGAGGCGAGAACGCGCGTCCGCGCAGCAGCGGGATTTCGAGCGCCTGGAAGTAGTCGCCGCCCACGACGTTGTAGCGGCACTCGACTTCGGTGGCGGCGCTGGCGGAGGCGCCCGGCGCGTTGGGTGCTTCGCCGGAGCGCTGGACCGTCTTGCCGAGTGAGACCATGCCGAAAGGAATTGTGGAAGCGAAGCCGACCGACTCGACGCCGGGCGTCGCTCGCAGCCGGTCAACGACCTCGCGATAAATTTCGCGGCCGCGCGCCTCGTTATAACCGGCAAGGTTCGCGTCCAGTTCAGCGACAATTTCGCCGGAGGTGCGGAAGCCCGGCTCCACATTGGCCGCATGTACCGAGCTGCGAATGAAGAGGCCGGCGGCGCTCAGCAGCATCAGCGACAGCGCAATCTGTCCCATCACGAGAATGTTGCGCCGCGAAAACACTCCTCGCCCGCGAGCGCTCGTCTCGTCGGCGCGCTCGCCGATCTTGAGGCCGGAAAGAAGGCTGCGCTTCGAAAGGTTCCAGGCCGGGCCGAGCCCGAACAAAAGCGTGCTCAGCAAGCAGAAGCCGATCGTGGCGCCGAGGACGCGAACGTCCGGCCCGGCCGTGTACACGAGATCGAGCGGCGCCAGGCGAGCCATCGACCGGATCAAAGCGCCCGTGCTCCAATAGGCCACCAGCATGCCGGCCGCGCCGCCGACGAGGGCCAGCAGCAGGCCTTCGGCCAAAAGCTGGCGAAGGATGTCCGCGCGGCTGCCTCCGAGCGCGAGACGAATGGCGATTTCCCTGCCGCGCGTCGTGCCGCGCGCGAGCATCATATTCGCGACGTTGAGCGACGCAATTAGAAGGACGACGGCCG
>JBOGNA010000070.1:0-4064 GCA_050746925.1 Candidatus Acidiferrales bacterium | reverse complement strand
CAAACGACTCGGTGCCGACCTTGAGGGCCGCGCGGCTGGCGAAGGAATTCTTGGGCGATGGACTCATGCGCGAGTGAACGCTCCTGTATGAGTAACAGGATATTGTAGCGCAGCCGCGAGGGGAAGGTAACGGCGAAGGACTGAAAGTGAGGAGCCGCAGGCGCCGAGACTGAATGGGAAATCCGCGGTCCGGGGCCGATTAGAAAAATGGAAAGCGATGAAACGAGGTGAGTTACGCCGAGTTTTAATCGGCAGACCGCCGATTAGAAAATTGGGCCCTTCTCGCTGATTCCGACGGTACGGCGTATCCGCGGACACACCGTTTCGCGCGCCAATTCCCAGCGGCTTGCGCCGAGCGAGCGACAGGCGGGGGTAAAGGCCTCCCGATTCAGCCGCGATTCCGAATTCTGCGCCACTCGTCATGGCCGACGGTACCATCGAAGCGAGAAAAATTCGACTGGCCATTGGAGCGGAACAAGGACAGGCAGTCCTAGAACTGTACTATTCCGCGGCGCGGGGTGACATAATTTCGGATCGATGGAATCGATGAACGTTTTGCTTATTTCTACTTACGAACTCGGGCGGCAGCCGTTCGGGCTAGCGTCGCCTGCGGCATGGCTGCGGGCGGACGGCGCGGTGGTGAGCTGCGTGGACCTGTCGCGCGCAAGCCTGGATGAAGCGCAGGTGCGGGCGGCGGATCTGATTGCGTTTTACGTGCCGATGCACACGGCGACGCGCCTGGCGGTGGCTCTGGTGCCTGCGATTCGGGAATTGAATCCGGGGGCTCATCTTTGTTTTTACGGTTTGTATGCGCCCGTGAACGAAAGCTATCTGCGCGGCTTGGGAGTAAGAACGATTCTCGGCGGCGAATTTGAGGAGGGCTTGCGAGCGCTCGCGCACAGAGTCGCTGCGAGCAGCGCCACCGGCGATCAGACTGAGCAGCCAGAGCCGGTGATTTCGCTCGCGCGGCAAAAATTTGTCACGCCCGACCGCAGCGGGATGCCGGGGCTCGAGAAGTATGCGCGCGTCGTGATGCCGGGCAGCGGAACGCGCGTGGTGGGATACACCGAGGCGAGCCGCGGCTGCAAGCATCTGTGCCGGCATTGCCCGATCGTGCCGGTTTACAACGGTGCATTCCGAGTAGTGGACCGCGACGTGGTGATGGCGGACATCCGCCAGCAGGTGGCGGCCGGTGCGGAACACATCACGTTTGGCGATCCGGATTTTTTCAATGGCGTAGGGCACGCGATGCCGATCGTGGAAGAGTTGCACCGCGCATTTCCACGCCTCACCTACGACGCGACGATCAAGGTGGAGCATCTATTGAAGCATTCCGATTGCGTCGGAAAGCTGCGCGACACGGGATGCTTGTTTGTGACCAGCGCGGTTGAGAGCGTGGACGACGCGGTGCTCGCAAGGTTTGAAAAGAATCACACGCGTGCGGATTTCTTGCGTGTGGTGCAGATGTTTCGAGACTGCGGACTCACCTTGCAGCCGACGTTTGTGCCGTTTACGCCGTGGACGACGCTGGAAGGATACTGCGAATTGCTCGAAGTCTTGCGCGACGAGGATCTCGTTGAAAATGTAGCGCCCATTCAGCTCGCGATTCGGCTGCTGATACCGGCCGGCTCGCGGCTGCTCGAGCTGGAGGAAATTCGGCGAGGCGTGGGAGAATTTGACGAAGCGGCTCTGGTCTATCCATGGAAACACGCAGACCCGCGAGTGGATCGCCTGTGCGAGGAAGTTCAGGCGCTCGTTCATTCGGGTGAAAAATCGGGCCGCGGCCGCGCGCGAATTTTCGAACGGGTGGAGGACGCGGCCTTCGCGCTGGCCGGTGGAGGAATTACGCGTAGCGCATTGCCGATGCTTGCGGCACGCGCGACGATCCCGTACTTGAACGAGCCTTGGTACTGTTGAGCGGAGCCAACCGGGGACCAGTTGGTTCCCATCGTGGCGGCGAGAAAAAAGCTGCGGCAGGCCGACACGTTCGTGTGAGGCGCGAGACCACGGCGTGCAGAGGTTGGGAGTTTTTCCAACCTTCAATCGGGACCACAGATAAACACTGATGAACACAGATAGAAACGCGCAAATCAAACCGCGGGGATTGCGGCGCGTGCTGATACTTGCCAGCAAGATGGGGTATCAGACGCGCGGCTTCGCCGACGCAGCCGAGAAACTGGGAGTGGCAGTCGTGTTTGGGACCGACCGCTGCCATCAGCTCGACGATCCGTGGGGAGACGAAGCTCTGCCTCTGCATTTTGAGAATCCGCGGGAAGCAGCGGTGGAGATCGCGCGAGCGTTGAGCGGTGGCACTGGTGGAGATCGCGAGCGAGGCGAGAATTTGGTGAGTGCTGTGATTGCCCTGGGGGACCGACCGACGCCCACGGCCGCTTATGCGGCGCAATTGCTGGGAGTGGCGGCAAACCCGCCGGAAGCGGCGGAGATTTGCCGGAATAAATTGCGTCAGCGAGAGGCGCTGCGGGCGGCTGGGATTCGCGTGCCGGACTTTTTTGCATTTGCAGCGGCCGATGATTTAAACGAGGTACTGCGGCGCGCGACATTTCCGTGCGTGGTGAAGCCGCTGTCGCTGGCGGCCAGCCAGGGAGTGATTCGCGCGAACAGTGTGGAGGAATTTGAGACTGCGGTGCGGCGCATTCAGTTGCTGCTCGAATCACCTGAAATTCAGGTGACGCGCGATCCGGAGCTCGACCGGCTGCTGGTGGAGTCGTACATTCCCGGCCGTGAAGTGGCCTTGGAAGGCCTGATGACGCGCGGCAACCTGCGCGTGCTGGCAATCTTCGACAAACCCGATCCGCTCGAAGGGCCGTATTTCGAGGAATCGATTTACGTGACGCCGTCGCGATTGCCCGCGCAGACGCAGGCGGCCATCGCGGCGTGCGCGTCGGATACCGTGCGGGCGCTCGGGCTCGAGACGGGGCCAGTGCACGCGGAATTCCGCGTGAATGAGGCTGGGCCGTGGGTGCTCGAAGTGGCGCCGCGGCCGATAGGAGGATTGTGTTCGCGCGCGCTTCGATTTGGGCCGGAGCGAATTTCGCTCGAAGAGCTGCTGCTTCGCGATGCGCTGGGCTTTCCCGGAAGCGACCTTGTACGCGAAGAGTTGGCGTCAGGCGTGATGATGATTCCCGTGCCGCGGAGCGGAATCTTTGAGGGCGTGGACGGGCTGGAGGAGGCGGAAAAGATTGCCGGCGTAACGGAGATTCGGACTACGGCGCGTCTGCGGGATTATGTGGCGGCGTGGCCGGAGGGAGCGAGCTACCTGGGATTTATTTTTGCCCGCGGCGAGTCGGCGGCATTTGTAGAAGATGTGCTGCGGGCGGCGCATGCGAGATTGGAATTTCGATTTTCGCCGCGGTTGTCTGTGGAGCATCCGGCGACGGGGAAAATGGCGGGTTGAAACGCGGCGCGGTGCGAAACAAACTAAAACAAGAGCGCCCGCCTGCCCTTCGTTTCGCTCAGGGTAAAAAGGCGGCCGCTACAACGGCAGATTCTAGCCCTTGGCCTTCTGCGGGACGTAGCCTTCGGGAAGTTTGGCGCCTTCGCCGAAGAAGAATTGCTCCAATTGCTCTTCCATGATTTTCTGGGAGTTGGGGTCGAGAGGATTCAGGCGGTATTCGTTCATGATCATTTTGGAGTGTTCGAGCCAGAGCTTCCAGGCGTCTTTGGAAACGTTCTCGTAAACGCGCTTGCCGATTTCACCCTTCCACGGGATGCGGTCGAGGCCGGGCAGTTCGCGCCCGAATTTCACGCATTTCACCATGCGGACGGATTCACTGGCCGGTTGCGGCGCCGCCGGCGGCGTGTTGTCGGCACATTTTTCGTCGGCCATTGAGGCCTCCTGATCGCGTGCGGAGAAACTGCAAATCCGCTGCGAAGCTGCAAAACAAAGATACTTGAATGACAGTTGAAATTCCAGCGAGCGCCAGTCCCCGGCGTTCGAGGCGAACAGCGTGAAGGATGCTGCAACTGGGTTAGAATCTCCCAATGTGGCGTGATTGCCTCTTGCGATATGACCGCTATTTTGAGAGAAACATAGACTCGCAGCC
>JBOGNA010000069.1:0-23091 GCA_050746925.1 Candidatus Acidiferrales bacterium | reverse complement strand
GGTTAAGGGTTTGTGAACTTCGACGCTATTACAGCATCGAAGACGGTGAACCGGTTGGTCCGCATTGGGAAATGACCTTCTTGATCGGAGCTACTTCCCCTCGCGGTCCAGCCCGGCACAGTCCTTGCAAAGCGGCTTCCCCCCGGTCCCGCTAAGACGGTTATGCGGTGGGATTTCACTTCCGGGACCGCAGCGCGTGTTGTCATGGTGATGAGGTTCCTTCACTGAGTTCCATGCACTTGTCCTTGGCATTGTTTCCTCCTTTGAACTTACTGCATTCGGATTTGATTCCAACCTATGCTGCATTTTGCACGTTGTTAGAGATTAATCCAACTACCTCCTCCAACGTCCAAACATGGTCCGCGATCCCCGCTTCCATCGCAGGAGTAACGCGCAAGGTCTTGTGAACTCGACAGAAGTTATAGTGCATAAAGTACAGAGCTAGGGCATGGCCGTGGTTCTCCAATTTCTTGCTAAATCCGTTCGTTAATCTCGTAAATCGCCGCATTGACATACGCATCGTGAGGTTCTGGCGCTCGACGAAAGACGTGCTAACGTGATTAGGGTTGGGCTTACCGCTCACCACCTTGAGATCGCATCCGATGCACGTCGCTGGACCGTAGCGCCGTTCTTCTCCGTCCACGGGAGAGGCATAGATTTTGTGGAGCATAGCGTAGTCCGCGTTCGCTCCGAATGCCGCTTCTACAGCCTGAAAATAAGCATTGTAGGCATCGGTCGTGATTTGAGGTCGCCCCACGATACGATAAGCGCAGTCCAGCATGAACTCCGTCGCGTCAGACTTGCCGCGTCCACCCATGAGATAGGAAACGCAAAGTTTTGTGTCGGCATCGATTGCCGTCCATGTCCACACGTCGCCCCATCCTTCGGCCTTTTTCTCCGGACTGACATTCTTTCTTTTTGCACCGACAAAACTCCAAATTTCATCGCACTGGAGGCGTCGAACGCGAAGTCCCTTTACGTTGAAATGATGGTACGCGGCGGCAGCGCAACCGAGATCGCGCAGAAGATTGAGCACCGTATGCTTGGCAACTCCAGTCATACGACACGTCGCGTTTATGGAGGTGCCTTCGACTAGGGCCGCAATTACTTGTATCTGCTTCGAAACCCGGAGGCGATTCATGTTAGTATTCGCTCCTATGCGAACGCCATTTAATTAGCTATAGTAGCTTGACAACTTGTACTTGTCAAGGCTAAACTAGCGATAGATGACGTTGGATTAGACATTATCGTGGGAGACTTATATGTCTATGACGCCTGACGAACAGCGTGTGTTGGGGATTGAAGCCGGAAGGGCGTTTAGTCCAGCAGCCCCTATTGATGAAGCAGACCTATTTGCTGGCAGAATCAATCAACTAAGACGTGTCATTGATGTGGTGAACCAGCGCGGGCAGCACGCGATCATCTTCGGAGAGCGCGGGGTCGGCAAAACCTCACTGGCGAATGTTATCTCGTCATTTTTGTCTTCCGTGCCCAACATACCAGTCTTAGCGCCGCATGTGAATTGCGACGGTACAGACGATTTTAGTCGCCTTTGGAAGAAAATCCTTTCACAGATCGAACTCTCGAAACAGGCAAAACCGCCGGGATTTATGGGCCCTACTACCACAGTAACGACGACGGTCGCCGAAAAATTGCCGCAGACCGTTACGCCTGAAGACGTCCGGAAGTCCCTAACTGCAATCTCGCAACATGCAACGCTAATCGTAATAATCGACGAATTTGACCGATTGCCGGGAACACAGATTCAACGACTTTTCGCCGACACGATCAAAACGCTATCAGATAACGCTGTCAGGGCAACGTTAGTGTTGGTCGGCGTTGCCGACACAATAGATGATCTGATTAAGGAGCACCAATCAATCGAACGAGCGTTGGTTCAAATCAGGATGCAGAGAATGTCCGTCGAAGAGCTGCGGGAGATTGTTCATAAAGGGCTAGAGAGACTCAAGATGACAATCGATGAGGATGCCCTTAATCACATTTCTCTAATTTCGCAGGGCCTTCCACACTATACGCATCTACTCGGGCTCTACGCTTCAAGGGAAGCAATCGACCAGGGCCAAGACTGTATCTCGATGGCCCATGTTCAATCGGCAATTAAGAAAGCACTCGAAGGCGCACAACAGACTACCCTGAGCGCATACCACAAGGCGACGACAAGTCCACGGCGGGATAATTTATATGGCGATGTGCTTCTCGCATGTGCTTTAGCGCGAACAGATAGCCTTGGGTATTTCGCCGCTGCGGACGTAAGAGAGCCATTAAGTCAGATCAAGAAAAAACGATTCGACATACCTAGCTTTTCTCGACACTTAAACGATTTCTCGGACAATAAGAGAGGACCGATTCTGAAGAAATTTGGGGCGAAGCACAAATTCAGGTTCCGATTCATCAATCCCCTAATGCAACCTTTTGTGACGATGAAGGGGTTCGCTAATGGGAAAATAGATCGTAAAACTCTCGAAGAATGGGCCACCATCAGCGCCGCATCTCAGCGGTCTTTTGATGTTTAACTATCCGCCCTTGGTAGCCTCTTTCACAATCCGGACTGCTGCCTGGCTAAAGTCTTCTCGTTTGGCTTTCTTACTTTTTGATTTAGTCAATTTTTTCTTCGGCATCAGCGTAGCTTGCCATAGGTTACAGAAATGCGCTACTTCCTAGAACTTCAAACTGCACCACTACCGAATTTCTAATCGCAAATGCGCGATTAGAAATCCCCGCAAGTGGCTCAAAACAAAGGGCAGCGGCCGATTCTAATCGCAAATAGATTGCGATTTGTAAATTGAGAATCGTAACCAAATTCGACCTTCCGTCGCCTCGCAGGCGACGCTCGCCTGGCACCGCGTCTCACACAGTGCTAGTACGGCACAATCCTGCAAATCCAGCGTCCGGACTTGCCGCCTCCATTAGAATAGCCGGATATACCCTTCATGGACCCCGCGCCTAAATCCGCCATTTCTCCCGCCGCCCGGCGCGCCGTCGATCTACGCTTCGTCGAGCTGATGGACAAGGTCCGCCGGAACCGGCCCGGCGACGACCTCGAGCTGCTTCGCCGCGCTTTCGATTTCGCCGCCGAGCAGCACAAGACGCAAACGCGCCTCTCCGGCGAGCCGTTCCTCTCGCACCCGGTCGAAGTGGCGCACCTGCTCGCGGACATGAAGCTCGACGTCACCGCGCTCTGCGCCGCGTTGCTTCACGACGTCGTGGAAGACACGAAAATTCCGCTGGCGCAAATTGAAGAATTATTCGGCCCGGATGTGGCGCGGCTCGTCGAAGGCGCCACGAAAATCAGCCGCCTGGATCTTCTTGCTCCCGAAGCGCGGCAGGCGGAAAACGTCCGCAAGATGCTGCTGGCGATGGTCAACGACGTTCGCGTCGTGATGATCAAGCTGGCCGACCGCCTCCACAACATGCGCACGCTGCAATTTCTTGATTCCGAAAAACAGCAGCGCATCGCCCGCGAGACGCTCGACATCTACGCGCCCGTCGCCAACCGGCTCGGCATGGGGTTGATTCGCGGCGAGCTAGAAGACCTTGCTTTCCGCTATCTCGAGCCCGAGTCTTTTCTCGACATTCAGAAAAAGATCAGCACCAAGCAAAAAGTCTTCGACAAGTTCCTGCACGAAGTGCAGGACGCCGTCCGCAGCAAGATGATCGAAAGCGGCATTCCGGCCGAAGTGCAGGCGCGGATCAAGCGCCTCTACTCGCTGCACCTGAAAATTCAAAAGCAGCAGCGCACGCTCGATCAGGTCTTCGATTTGCTCGCCTTGCGCGTCGTTACGGACACCGTGAAAAATTGCTACGCCGCTCTCGGCGTGATCCATCAGATCTGGCCGCCGGTTCCCGGCCGCTTCAAAGATTACATCGCCATGCCGCGGCCCAACCTATATCAGTCGCTTCACACCACCGTCATTCACGCCGGCCAGCCGTTCGAAGTGCAAATTCGCACGCAGGAAATGCACCGCATCGCCGAGCAGGGCGTCGCCGCCCATTGGAAGTACAAGGATGGCCACGCGGTCTCCCAGGCCGACGATCAGCGCATCGTCTGGATGCGGCAATTGATCGAGTGGGTGCAGGAGATGGAGGAGCCCAGCGAATTCCTGTCCACGCTGCGAGTGGACCTCTATCCCGAAGAGGTTTACACCTTTTCGCCGAAAGGGCGCGTTGTTGTCCTGCCGCGCAGCGCCACTCCCGTCGATTTCGCGTATGCGATTCACACCGAAGTCGGACATCAATGCAGCGGCGCAAAAGTAAACGGCGCAATCGTCCCGCTCCGGCACGCGCTCGCCAATGGTGACGTGGTCGAAATCCTCACCCAGAAAGGGCACGAGCCTTCGCGCGACTGGCTCAGCTTCGTACACACCTCCCGTGCGCGCAGCAAAATCCGGCAGTGGATCAATCTGCACGAGCGCGCGCAAGCCACCGACGTAGGCCGGCGGCTGCTCGAAAAGGAAGCGCGCCAGGCGAATATCACGCTGAAGAAAATTTCCGACGAAGATTGGCAGCGCGTCGCCTCCGAATACGGCTGCGGCCGCATCGACGATCTCTACGCCGATCTCGGCTACGGCAAATGGTCCGCGCGACAGGTACTGGCCAAAGCCACCGGCCAGGCGCTCGCCGAGCCGAGCGAGGACAAGCAGCCCAAGATCGTCTCCACCGTCAAGCGCATGCTCGGTATGAACGACGGCGCGATCGTCGTCCGCGGCCACGACGACTTGATGGTTTATCGCTCGAAATGCTGTACTCCGATTCCCGGCGACGATATCGTCGGCTACGTCACGCGCGGGCGCGGCATCGCCGTCCACAGCAAAAGCTGCCCCAACGTGCAGAATCTGCTCTATGAAATCGAGCGGCGCATTCCGGTCGAATGGGCCGGCTCGACACAAGCCACCTTTCCGGTTCGCCTGCGAATTTTCACTGAGGACCGGCCTGGAATTCTCGCCAGCATCACCAGCGCGATCAGCGACACGGGCGCCAACATCCGAACGTTCGAAAGCGGCGGCGAAGAATTGCACGCGCGCATGGAAGTGGCGCTCGATGTTCACGACCGCAAGCAGCTCGAGCGCATCCTCTCCTCCATCAAGCGCATTCCCGGCGTCTTCGACATCGAGCGCGTTTACAATGTCTAGCTCCCGCGCTTTCCTTTGCCTCGTGGCCGCGCTCTCGTTTTTTCCAGCCGGCTGTAAACACATCCAGCCGCTCGATACGAAACCACTCGACGCTGCCGGGGTGGATTACGCCGCGATCAAGAAACTCGAAGCGCTCAACATTACTTCCGAAGAAGTGGCGGAAATATCCAAAATGCGCGGCGGTGGATTTTCCGACGATGCCTGCGTGAACATCGTTCAGATTTATCACCAGCGCGGCAAACCGTTCACCGTGGGCGAGACAGTTGCCGGGCTCGCTCGCGCGTCGTTGAGCGAATCCACGATCCTCGAACTCGCTAAAATGGATCAGCTCGGACTCGGCGCCGGAGAATTTGAAGTGATGCGCCTCGCCGGGCTTTCTGATGCGATCATCCTCGAGACGGCGAAACATCAGGCAGACGGCAAGCCAACGCTCACGGGACTTTCGCTCGGCAGGCTGAAAAATTCCGGGCTCCGCGAATCAACCCTCTTCGAACTTGCCCGCCGCGGCATCCCGGATTCCGCGGCGGACCAGATCATCGCTTCTCGCCGCGGCCGCCACCGCGCCACCGACGCAGAAATCCTTCGCCGCTACACCGGGTCTTAGCGCGCGCCGTGCCCGGAGCGTTTCGGCCTTCTCCAAACGGCATCCGACCGTTAGAATCGCTCATCTTGCCCCGCACCGGATTCCATCTGCGCCTCGCGCCCGTAGCTGCAATCGTCCTATCGATTTGTACCGCCGCCTGCACCACGCCGCTCGCGCCCGCCTATCGCATCAGCAAAGAATCCCGCTCGATTCAGTTCGTTTCCGGCGCCGCGCCGATTCTTCGCATCCGCGGCGATTTCACGCTGATCAATTTCGGCAATTCCGATCTGAAGTTCATCGATGTGGTGCTTCCGATCGAGAAAACATTTGGCCTGAAGAATGTTCACGTCCAAATCGACGGCCGCGACGTGACTCCCGCGGCGCTTCCTGCCGAGCTTCAGCCCGATCATCCGAATACGTTGCGGATTGCGCTCGATCCCGTCTGGCAGCGGAAGCAGAAGCGCGAGATGACGATCGAGTTCGCGCTCAGCGCCCCCGAAGATTCCGGTTCGCGCATTGCTCTGAGCCCCGCATCGTTCAATATCGGATTCCGTGGCTGGTTCGCCGTTCTCCAGCCGCCCAACCAAACGCTCTCTCCATTTCCCGAGCGCCCGGATCGCACGCTCGTGGCGATTCGCGTCCCGTCGAATTTCCTCCTACTGACGCGCGGAACGAAGGCCGGAAAGAAAAGCATCGGAAGCGAAGTCGAGTATCGATACCTGTTGCGCACCAAGGACCTGGCGCCATTTGCCGTCGCCGGCCAGTACGTCGAAACGCCGTCAGCCCGGCGCGACTCGAGCTCAGCCATCTTCTGGACGCTCGCGCCGCTTAAGGAAGATCCCGCTGCCAGCGCCGCGCAGATCGCCTCGGCGTGGAACACGCTGCAAACGGATTTTGGGCCGCTCGACAAGGAGATTCGCGCGCCGCACGTGGTCGAGTCGCCGGAGCTGCGCAATCACCTGACAGGTGAAGCCGGGCCCGCAGCCGCAGCGTTCCCCGGCGGTGCGCTCGTAAATCCCGCGGCGCTCGAGCTCGGAATCGACAGCGACGAATTTCTCGACCGAGTGTCGCACGCGCTCGCCCGCGGTTGGTTCGGCGAGCAAATTTACCCGGCGCCGTTTGCGGCGCTGGGGCTCGGCGAAGGCCTGCCGGATTACGCGTCGATCGTGATCGACGAAGCCCGCAAGGGCGAATCCGCGCGGCGCGAGCGCGTAGTCCGGTTGCTGCGCGCCTACGATGCGGCGTCTGTAAAAGCAGTGGAGGTGCCGCTCGGGGTCGCGAAGATGACCGATCCGCCGGAACAGCGCGCGATCAGCCTGGCGAAGGCGCCACTATTTTTCATCGCGCTCGAAGATTACTGCGGGGAGGCGCCGGTGCGAGCCGCGCTCGCGCGCGTCGTCAGCTTGCTGCGCGGCCAGGAGGTTGGATACAACGAAATCCGCTCCGCCATCGAGCAATCCAGCGGAAAGGATCTCGCCGAATTCTTCCGCACCTGGCTTTACGAAAAGGGAATTCCAAAGGATTTTCGCGCGAAATATGCGCCTGCTAACGAATCGCAGCCCTAGCCATCCAACCGGGGCGATCCAAATTGTTCCAGTCGAATCAAATCGAGGAGGAAACGTGAGGGAAGTAATTTCAACCGACAAAGGGCCGAAAGCGCTTGGCCCGTATTCGCAGGCCATCCGCGCTAATGGATTCATTTTTATTTCGGGGCAAGGCGCGGGCGATCCAGCGACCGGAAAAATCGTCGAGGGAGGCGTGGCGGAGCAGACAGCACGCTGCCTCGAGAATTTGAGAGCCATCGCGGAAGCGGCCGGCTCGTCGCTCGACCGCGCGGTGCGCGTGGGAGTATTCCTGAAAGACATGAACGATTTCGCCGCTATGAATGAGGTCTATGCGCGTTATTTCCCCTCGAATCCGCCAGCGCGAACGACCATCGAAGCGGCGCGCCTCCCTCGCGATTTCAAGGTCGAAATCGACATGATCGCGCTAGCCTAGAATTCGCGTTCGAACGAGCAGCGTCAAATGGCAGAGGACACGAAGATCGGCGGAGCGAGCGGGAAGTTTCCCGCCACGCGCTGGTCCGCCGTGCTCGCGGCCCGCAGCGACGATCCTGCCGAGCGTTCGAGAGCCCTCGAAGCCATTGCCACCGCGTACTGGAAGCCGATTTACAAATATCTGCGCATCCGCTGGAGCAAATCGAACGAAGACGCCAAAGACCTGACGCAGGATTTCTTCGCGAAGCTGTTCGAGAAAGACTATCTGGACGATTTCGATCCGGCGAAAGCGCGGCTTCGAACATTCCTGCGCGTTTGCGCCGATCGTTTCGTGGCCAACGATGCGAAGGCGGCGAAGCGATTGAAGCGCGGCGGTGGCGCGCTGCACGTCTCGCTCGATTTCGACGCTGCGGAAGCGGAACTGGAGCGAGCAAAGCCGGCGCTGGAGTCCGCAGCATCATCCGACACGATCGATGACTTCCTCGAGAAAGAGTTTATCCGCTCGCTTTTCGGAATGGCGGTAGAGGATTTGCGCGCGTACTGCGGCAGCCGCGGGAAGCAGCTTCATTTTCGGCTGTTCGAAATCTACGATCTCGAAAGCGACGGGAAGCGCGCCGCGAGCTACGCCGACTTGGCGAAGGAGTTCCAGATTGCACCCACGGACGTGACCAACCATTTGGCGTTTGCGCGCCGCGAATTTCGCCGCATCGCGCTCGATCGCCTTCGCGAAATGATGGCGACCGAGGACGAATTTCGCCGCGAAGCCCGCGCGCTCCTGGGAGTCGAGCCCGAATGAACTGGCTTTCCGACGAAGCGATTGCGCGATTGCAAACCGCCGGAGCGCTGCCGGACCTTGCGGGCACCCGCTATCGGTTGATCGAGCGCGTGGGAAGCGGCGGGATGGGAACCGTCTATTCGGCCGAGGATTCGATTTTAGGACGCCGCGTCGCGCTGAAAATTCTCGACCTTCCCGACGTGCGCGGTGAGTTGAGCGCACGGCTGCTTCGCGAAGCGCACATTCTTGCGCGCCTCGAGCACCCGGGAATCGTTCCGGTGCACGACGCAGGAACGCTCGCGGATGGCCGCGTTTTCTATGCGATGAAGTTTGTCGAGGGGGAACGGCTCGACGCCCTGGTGGTGCGCATGGACGCGCTTTCTGATCGGCTTCGCATTTTCCAGCGCATCTGCGAAGCGGTTGCCTTCGCGCACGCGCGGGGAATCCTGCACCGCGATCTGAAACCGGAAAACATCATGGTAGGACCTTTCGGCGAAGTGCTGGTGATGGACTGGGGCGTCGCGAAGATCGTGCGCGGCGAAACGGGGGCAGTCGATCGGCGCGTCTCAGCCATTCCGGGCAACGCGCCAGGCAGCGCGTCCGGCCCCGCTGAGCCGCTAAAAACGGAGCATGGAACGATACTCGGCACGCCCGGCTACATGGCTCCTGAGCAGGCCCGCGGCGAAATCGAGACGGTGGACGAACGCGCGGACATTTATTCCCTGGGAGCGATTCTTCAATTCCTCGTCATCGGCACCAAGCCCGCCACGGTCGAGCGAAGCGGCTCGAATCCGCCTTCGGCGAATCCCGGCTCCGCCACGAAAATGGTGACGGCGCCTGCACCGAAAGCCGTGGCGGCGATCGCTCGGAAAGCGATGGCTGGCGAACGCGCTGGCCGGTATGCATCGGTGAGCGATATGGTGCAAGATGTGGCCCGGTTTCTGGACGGGCAGCCGGTCTCGGCGTACCGCGAAAACATCTTCGAGACGTCGGCGCGCTGGCTGATTCGGTACCGGGTGGCGGTGGGCCTTGTGCTTGCCTATCTTGTCGTTCGCGCACTGCTGCTTTTGTGGTTGGGGCGCTAAAGGAATCCGGTTCGGCGTTTAATAGAAGTATGAAGCCGAAGAACAATCGACACAGAACAAGTGGTCGCGAACGGGCGGCCAGGGAGACGAGCGATGAACAAAGTGGTGTTGGGATTGATTCTCGGTGGGATCCTGGGGATTTTTGACGGCCTCACCGCATGGTTTACGCCCGAAGTGAGATCGCAAATCCTTGGCATTGTGATCGGTTCGATGATCAAAGGTGTTGTCGCCGGAATTCTGATCGGGTTTTTCGCGCGGAAGGTGCATTCGCTGCCCCTGGGCATTCTGTTCGGACTCGCCATGGGGCTTCTCTTCGCGTTTTTCGTGGCGCACATGCAGGGCAAATACTACTTCGAGATCATGCTGCCTGGCGGGCTCGTAGGATTGATCGTCGGGTACGCAACGCAGAAATACGGCGGCAGCGGCATGGCAACCGCGGCCCGTTCCTAACAATCTTTCGCAGAAATTTTCACTCAATTCACAAAATCAAAAGGAGAATCTCGCATGAACCGCGTCATACATTTCGAACTTCCCTCCGACAATCCGGAGCGAGCGGTGGAGTTTTACAAGAAGGTCTTCGGCTGGCAGATTCAGAAATGGCCGGGGCCGCAGGACTATTGGCTCGTCAACACCGGCGCCGAAGGACAGCCCGGAATCAACGGCGGAATCCTGCGCCGCCAGCACCCGGGCGCCGGAACCTGCAATACGGTTGACGTCGCGTCGGTGGACGACGCGGTGGCCGCGATCACCAAGAATGGCGGTAAGAATCCCGTTCCGAAGATGCCGATTCCCGGCGTGGGCTATCTGGCATATTGCACGGACACGGAAGGAAACATTTTTGGCGTTATGCAGCCGGACGCGAACGCGAAGTAGCAATTCGCCGCAAGATCCATACGCGCTGTCATTCCGGGTAAGGCGATCTACGCATCAAAGCTCGCTACTGCCCGGAATGACACCGCGAGTAATATTCCTTCTCCGCTGGGCTGTCACATTCCTGTAAAGTAGAACCCGGAGATATTCCTCCCGGGCTCGCCTCGCCCCACCCCTTCCGAAGAGGCGTTTTCGATACCGCATTCAATCGTACGGTGGCGCACGCTTTAGGGCGTTGTGCTCAATTTTGTTCAGGGATAAAGTAAATGGCGCGTATGACGGAACAGCAATTCGATTTGGTCGTAATCGGAAGCGGCCCGGCCGGGCAGAAGGCCGCCATTTGCGCGGCGAAGCTGCGCAAGCGCGTCGCGGTGGTTGACCGCACGGTGATGATGGGCGGCGTGTGCGTTCACACCGGCACGATACCGAGCAAGAGCGTTCGCGAGGCGATTTTCCAGCTGACCGGGCCGGCGGTAAAATCCATCTACGGGAATAACTGTCGCGGCAATGGCGACATTACCGTGCACGATCTTGCGTTCCGGGTGCAAAAGGTAGTGGCGCGCGAGACGGACGTGATCCGCGCGCAGTTGAAGCGCAACGGAGTGGTGATCTTTCAGGGGCTTGCCCAATTCACTGATCCGCACACGATCGAGATTCACGGCGACACGGAAATGACCGTCATTCGCGGCGAAAATATTTTGATCGCGTGCGGAACGCGCCCCGCCGGAAGTGCGGAAATTCCTTTCGACGGCAAGCGCGTGATGGACACCGATCAGCTCCCGGGCATGGAGGGATTGCCGCGCGAATTGATTGTGGTAGGCGCGGGGGTGGTGGGCCTCGAGTATGCGTCCTTCATGGCGGCGATGGGCGTGGAAGTGACGCTGATCGATCAGCGCCCGCAGCTTTTGGATTTTGTGGACCGCGAAATCGTCGAGGCGCTCGCCTATCAGCTGCGGCAGATGGGGACCACATTCCGGCTCGGCGAGAAAGTGACGCGTGTAGGGATCGACGAGCAGCGCGATCGCGTCTTCGCAGAGCTTGAGAGCGGCAAGAAAGTGCAGGCGAACGCCTTGCTCTACGCCGTGGGCCGGCAGGCGAATGGAGATCAACTGCGGCTGGAAGCAGCCGGACTGAAGCCCGATGACCGCGGCAAAGTGACTGTGAACGCGGAGTATCAGACAGCCGTGCCGCACATTTATGCGGCGGGCGACGTGATCGGATTTCCCGCACTGGCGAGCACGTCGATGGAGCAGGGCCGGCTCGCGAGCTGCCACATGTTCGGGGCGCCTTCGGAAAATATGTCGGCGTTATTTCCATACGGAATTTACACGATTCCGGAAATTTCGATGGTGGGGCAGACGGAAGAAAAGCTGACAGCGGCGAAGGTTCCCTACGAAGTTGGCATCGCGAAATACGCGGAGCTTGCGAAAAGCATGATGCTGGGCGATGAAAGCGGAATGCTGAAACTTCTCTTCGATCGCAACACGCGAAAGCTTCTGGGTGTTCACGCGATTGGCCAGCGCGCCACGGAAATTATTCACATCGGCCAGGCGGTGCTCGCATACGGCGGCTCGATCGAATATTTCCGCGACACGGTCTTCAACTACCCCACGCTTGCAGAAGCCTACAAAGTCGCCGCGCTCGACGGCCTGAACAAGTTGTAGCCCTCACCGAGAGGACTGCGCTCCGCGCTCATCCAGCCGTCAGGATTACGAAGAGAACTCCCGGTGCGCGCGGTCGAGAAGTCGCCGGTTGGTGAAAACCTGAGCGAACCCGAGACCGATACACAAGAAGAGCAAGGCGAGTTCGAACGGAGTCCCTCCCCTGTCGGTGTTCCACCAATCAGGCAAGTTCGGACGGACGGCTAGTGCCAGGGTTTCGAGTGCGAAGAGGGCAACGAGAAAGCCGAGGTGGCGCCAAAGCAGTCGAGAAAGCTGTGGTTGGACGGCAGGACAGGTGAACATGTAGGGTGGCCGGTCTTTTCCGGTTCTGGCTCCGGTGCGGGCGAATGTGAAGAACACCACGAAGAACGTGTAGGCGATCGCCGATGCCGCTTGGAATCCATAGGGCCTTCTCGTCAGGAAGAAGAATAGCGGCAAGCTGCCAACCGTCAGGCAGAGGAACAGCGTCGCCATCAAGACAAAGCGTGAAAACGAAAAGGACGTGCTCCGGCAGGGATCGGAGTATGGCCACGGTTGCTCCGCACGTGGTCGAGGCTCAAAAGAGACAACGCGGCGAATAGCAATGGCACGGCTTCGCTGACTGTTGTTCGGATGAGTGCGTTTGGAGGAGACGACGTCAACAATGAGTTCCTCCCTCTCGTCATTAAAATCGCGAACCTCCGCCGTCAAACACTCACCGTCGTCAAGCGTTAGGACGGCGACCGTGCCGACGTCGGCCTTCTCCATCCACTGCGGGAGTTCTGTGTTTCCCATTTTTCACAGTATAACAACGAGACCCTGGTAAACGGGGTTGCAGACCAAGCGGGTCGGGTTCTGGCGCGACATTTGTCCGGTTAGTCGGGTTGCGACGACCCGTCAATATGCGCTTGGATTGCGGAGCCTTCACGAGCCACATTCCAACTTTGACTGCTAACGCTCGCCCCTTCCCTGTAGTTAAACGCGGCGGAACATTGAGACACAGGCAGTGTTCTGATCGAAAGGTTGAGATCGCGTTCTGCGATGCGCCGGCAATGCTGGACACGGGAACAGACGCAGTATTCACCCATAATCATGCGCGACGCGTTCGGCTAAGGTTTGCGGCAGGGCTCGGCTTAAGAATGAACTGCGGAAATTAGCTCTGAAAAAATACCGCGGACAAAAACCTCGATTTGGGCGGGAGCGTCCCTTTCACAGCCTTACTTTGGCAAACGCGCGCCCCGATCCCGACTTCAGATACTTCTCAAACGCGGTCGCGCGACCCTCATCGGAAAACGCGACGTACGTTTTGATACGCCAGGGTCGATACTTCGCAGTGTGCGTCACCCCGCCGGAATTGTGCTTCGAAAGTCTGGCCTTCAAATCATCGGCGATACCGGTATAAAAATGCTCTGTGTCCTGAAGACTCTGCAGGATGTAAACATACTTCATGAGGAGTCCGCCTGCGCCAAAGCCACAGCGCGACAGCCTTCGCTACTTTGAGTATTTTCCGACCTTTCGCTTTGCTTTGCAGATGGCCTGCGAGCCGTAGCTAGCCTTCGCTTCTCACTGCGACATGCGAGTTTTCGATTTGCCATGTAGCTGGCCTGCGAGCCGAAGTCCGCCTCCGCTAACGCTACGGCGCGACAGCCTTCGCTTCTCACTGCGACATGCGAGCCGTCGCTACGTGAGTGGCCCGCCGAGCCGTAGCCTGCGCAGCAGGCGAAGGCTGGTGGGCCTGGGTGGACTTGAACCACCGACCTCGCCCTTATCAGGGGCGCGCTCTAGCCACCTGAGCTACAGGCCCACGCTGGAACAACTTCCGAGGAGTGCATCCATAATAGGCGGCCTCCGCTATTTCGGTCAAGCGACCAGAGCGGACGATTTTCGGCTTGCTAGTCGGGCCGCACGCGGGCGTGTCCCGTTGAGCGACAAGCCATCCCACAAGCGGGCACAGGCTCTCCCGGCGCGTCACCCTGCGTCCAACTAACCCACGCCGCGTCAGCACGTTTCGCATACCGCAGAGAGGCATCGAACGTGCCCAACTGAAGCGGGGCGGTGTCCGTGGAGGTCCTCGTGGGAGCGCTCTGGCAGGATTTGGCGTATGGCGCGCGCATGTTGCGCAAAAGTCCCGGTTTTACCGTCGTAGCCGTACTCACGCTCGCTCTCGGTATCGGCGCGAACACGGCGATATTCAGCGTCGTGAACGGCGTCCTGCTCCGTGGCATGCCCTATGCCGATCCCGCGCGTCTGACCCTCATCTGGAACGACTACGGCAATCAAGGCCAATCTCTACCCGCCGTGTCTCCACCGGATTTCAAGGATTACCGCGAACGATCCCGCCTGATCGATTTTGCCGCCGCGAGCGGAACGCCCGGTGGCACATTGGTGATCGACGATCCGGGCGGCGGCGGCAACCGGCCGCAGCAATTCGATATGGCCACCGTGACGCCGACCTTTTTCCCGGTGCTCGGAGTCGAACCGGCGCTCGGGCGCAATTTCACCACAGAAGAGGCGGCCTTGAACGGCCCGCGCGTCGTGATGCTGAGCACTCGCCTCTGGAGCAGCACGTTCCATTCGGACCCCGGGCTGGTTGGCAAACCGATTCAGCTGAACGGGCAGCCCTATACCGTGGTGGGCATACTTCCCGCGCAATTCCGCATGCTGTTGCCGGCCGAAGCGTTTCAGCTGAAAGATGCCGATCTATGGATACCCCAGCAACTGAACTATGGTGCGTTCGAGCGGAATCTCACGTTCCTCAGCGTCTTTGGCCGGTTGAAACCGGGCGTGAGCTGGCCGCAGGCGCAGGCCGAAATGGACGGGATTGCGGAGCAACTGCGCAACGAAAACGAAGTTCACAAGGAATCGGGCCTGCGGATTCGCGCAGTGCCGTTGCAATTTGACGTGGTGAAAAATGTGCGGCCCACGCTGCTGACGTTGCTCGCGGCCGTCGGCTTCGTGCTCTTGATCGCGTGCGGGAATGTGGCAAACCTTCTGCTGGCTCGAGCGACGCGCCGCGAGAGAGAAATGGCGGTGCGGACAGCGCTCGGCGCGTCTCGCTTCCGGCTTGTCCGCCAGATTCTAATCGAGAGTGTGTTGATCTCGATTCTGGGAGGCCTCGCAGGGCTGCTGGTTGCCAATTGGGGCTTGAGCCTGCTGGTCGCACTGCACCCGGCGGGACTGCCAAGGCTGGATGACATTCGCATCGATGGCGCGGTGCTCGGGTTCACGCTGGGAGCGTGCGTCCTGACGGCGCTGCTTTTTGGTTTGATTCCGGCGATTCAGGCAGTGAGGCTCAATTTGAGTGACACCTTGAAGGACGCGGCGCGGGGATCGAGCGATGGCCGCGGCCAGAAAGCGCGGCGGCTTTTGGTGGTGAGCGAGTTCGCGCTGTCACTCGTGCTGCTGATCGGGGCAGGTCTGCTGATTCGGAGCTTCGTGGCGCTGCAGCGCGTGCAGCCCGGATTCAATCCGCAGAACATCGTTTCCTTCGGAGTCACAGTTCCCGGCAATCGCTACCCGAAGAATGAAGACGTGAGCCGCTTCGTCCACGAACTCGAACTAAAGATGAGCGCGCTTCCCGGCGTGCAGTCGGCGGGATCGATCTTCCAGCTGCCTTTCACAGGCAGCGGCGCACAGATGCCGTACGCCTACAATGCCGAGACTTCACAGAAGTGGGAGAGCCTTTCCGCCGATTGGCGGCCCATCACTCCCGGATTCCTGCCAACGGTCGGCGCGCGATTGCTCGAAGGCCGGAATTTCAACGACGCGGATGATTTGAATCATCCGATTGTCGTGATTGTGGATGAAATGCTGGCCCGCCGGGCGTGGCCGGGCGAGAGCGCGCTTGGGAAGAGGCTGGAAGTGGAACTGCTCAGCCGGAACAACAACCCGCGCGTGTTCGCGGTTGTAGTGGGAGTGGTGGCTCACCTGCGAACCCACGACCTCACGCGCAACGTACGGGAACAGATCTACGTCCCCTACGCGCAGGAGACTTTCGGCCGCATCGGCATGGTGCTCAAAACAACGGGCGACCCGAGCGGCGTGATGAAGCAGGTGGAACAGCAGGTGCGGTCGCTCGATCCGGGAATCGCCGTGCGAAATCTGAAGCCGCTCGAAAGCTACGTCGATGACGCGCGAGCGCCGATGCGGTTCAACCTGATTCTCATCGGCATCTTCGGTGCGATCGCGTTGACGCTCGCGTCGATCGGGCTCTACAGCGTGATGGCATATTCCGTGACGCAGCGCGCGCACGAACTCGGCATCCGGATCGCCGTCGGTGCATCGCCAAGCGATATATTGCGGCTGATCCTCGGCCAGGGTGTGCGGCTGACGCTGATGGGCGCCGCGCTGGGCCTGGTGGCATCGCTCTTTGTGACGCGAGCGCTGGCGAGCCTGCTGTTCGGAGTAAGCGCCACCGATCCACTGACGTTTATCGCGGTCCCCATCCTGCTCGCATTCGTAGCCATGCTCGCCTGCTACTTGCCGGCGCGGCGCGCGATGCGAGTGGATCCGATGATCGCATTGCGCTACGAGTAGCTGCAAAAGCCATTTTCAACGGAGGGGCGTGTTGATCGAGAAATGGACGCAGCAGGTACGCTACGCCGCTCGCATGATGGCGAACAACGTCGGTTTCACGGCCGTCGCCGTTCTCACTCTCGCTCTCGGCATCGGCGCCAACACCGCCATATTTTCCATCGTGTACTCCACGTTGCTGCGCGGTTTGCCGTATCACGACGCCGGTCGGCTCGTTACCCTCGCCGAAGGACGCCAGCAAACCTCCGGCGTCGGCGCACTCACCATCGTGTCGTCGCATCCCGATTTTCTGGATTGGCGGCGCACCGCTAAAAGTTACCAGTCGCTGGCCGGTTACGGAGGCGATGGCTTTACGCTGACCGGAAATGGCGACCCGAAATCCGTCAACGCCGTCCAAGTGACCTCGAACTTTCTCTCGATGCTTGGCGTGAAGCCGATGCTGGGACGCGACTTTGTGGACGGCGAAGAGCAGGCGGACGGTCCGCACGTGGTGCTCCTTAAATATTCGTTCTGGCGCAGCGAATTTGGCGGCGACCCGGGAATTGTCGGTCGCACGATCCGGCTCGACAGCAAGCCCGCCACGGTGATTGGAATTCTCCCGCGCGAATTTGAGTTTGCTCCTTCACGCTCCGCGCCCCTGTGGGTGCCCCTGCACCTCTCGCCGGATATGGATACGCGCCGCAGCCTGCGCTGGATGCAGGTGATCGGCCGCCTCGCGCCCGGCGTCAGTTTTCAGCAAGCGCGCGCGGAAATGGACGGAATTACGGCGCAACTGGCCCGCGAATATCCCAAGGAGGACGGCTCCACGTTCGTGGGAATGCAAGGACTGCGTGAGTCAATCATCGGCCCCGTCCGTCCGGTGCTGCTGGTCTTGTTCGGCGCGGTCGGGTTCGTGCTCTTGATTGCCTGCGCGAATGTTGCGAATCTTCTGATGTCGCGCTCCATCAACCGGCGCAAGGAATTCGCGATCCGAACGGCGCTTGGAGCGAGCCGCGAAAATATCGTTTCGCAGTTGCTCGTGGAAAGCGTTCTTCTGGCGGCCGTCGGTGCCGGTTTCGGACTCCTCGCGGCTCAATGGGGCGTGCGCTTTCTCGTCGACGCGATTCCCGAGTCTCAACTGCAAGCCATGCCGTTCTTGCGCGACGCTGGATTCAATGGGCCGGTGCTTTTGTTTCTGTGCGGCGCCACTCTGCTTACGGCCGTTGTGTTCGGTATCGCTCCTGCGATCTCCGCTTCGCGCTCGCCGGTGAATGATGTGCTGAAAAATGAATCGCGCGGCGGCACCAGCCTCGGACATTCGCGGCTCCGAAATGCGTTCGTCGTCGCCGAGATCGCGATTTCGCTGGTCCTGCTGATCGGCGCCGGTTTGCTGCTGCGGAGTTTGCGGACGCTGCTGCACCAGAATCCCGGGTTCGACTCCTCGCACGTACTCACGTTTAGCGTCAACCTGCCGACCGATTCCTACCCGACGCAGCTGGAATGGCCGAACGACAGCCCCAAGTCGGCGGAATTCAAGAAAGTGTTCACCGAGAGGCTCAGCGACTTGCCCGGCGTGCAAAGCGTCGGCGTGGTGGACGGAATTCCGATGAGTTCGGGGGGCTCGATCCGCTTTTTGATCGAGGGACGGCCGAAGCCCGTCGGCCACGACGATGAATGCGATATCCGGGGCGCGGACTTCAACTACTTCTCGACGATGAAAGTCCGCTTCGTGGCAGGCCGGTACTTCGCGAAGACGGACACGGAAGATATTCCCTGGAGCATGATCGTCAACGAGTCTTTCGTAAAGCAATACTTCCCGAACGAAAACCCGCTCGGCAAGCGCGTGCGATTTACGTACAACGCGAAGGAACCTTACCGCGAAATCGTCGGAGTCGTCGGAAATATCGCTGAGGATGATCTCGCCGCTCCACCACCGGCGGTGATCTACGTTTCTGTCGATCAGAATCCGTCGTCGTCGCACAGCTACGTGCTTCGCACCGCGGGCGATCCGCTCGCGTTCATCGGCGCCGCTCGCGCTGCGCTCGCCGAAATCGATCCGCAACTCGCGCTCGTGCAGCCGCAGCCGATGGCAAGAATCGCCAGTGAATCGCCCTCCGTTTTCTTGCGGCGCTATCCTTCCTACATCATTGGCAGCTTTGCCGCGCTGGCGTTGGTTCTCGCGATGGTCGGATTGTACGGGTTGATTTCATATGGTGTCACTCAACGCACTCGCGAGATCGGCATTCGCGTCGCGCTCGGCGCGCAGCGCTCGGATATCTTGCGAATGGTGATCGCGCAGGGAAGCGGAGCCGCGCTCGCGGGAATCGCTCTGGGAGTCGTGGCAGGCTTTGCGCTCACGCGCGTGATGGCGAGCTTGCTGTACGGAGTGACGGCGACCGACGGCCTCACCTTCGTCAGCGTCGCGGGTCTGCTCGCGATTGTCGCGCTCGTCGCGTGCCTGATTCCGGCCAGGCGCGCCACGCGCGTGGATCCGATCGTCGCGCTGCGCTACGAATAGAGCGCGAGAGAAAAGTTTTCGGGCCAAAAGTCTATTTTGAAACGTGAGGAGGAGCCATGGCATTGGAACGCATTCGCGAATCGGTGGAAGGCTCGCTGGACCCGGAATACTTCAAGTTGCGCGAGAAGGCCGGCTGGCGTCTCGTCGGCGTCGAATGGGAGCGCGAATCCGCTGCGGGATCTGCGCCTGCGCCGGAGCGCGAGCTGCGTGCCGAAGAACCTCCCTTTGGAGTCCGCGTGGGAGGAGACTGCGAGCACCTCGAGGAAAATCCCCAGGAGATGCAGTTCCTGCTCTCGATGATGGAGTTGATCATCCAGGACATTTCGCTTACGAAAGTCGCCGAAGAACTCACTCGCAAGGGCTACCGCACGCGCAAAGGAACCGAGTGGGGCCCGGTCGCCGTCTTCAACATGCTTCCGCGCTTGATCGAACTCACGCCGCGAATTTTCCGGAGCGAAGAGTGGGTCGAGCGCCGCAAACGGCTCACGCTTACGTACTAGCGGCCGGCCGGTAACCCCGTTTTGCACTGAGCAAGAAGTGTGACTCGGCCGCTGCGTTCATCGGGCCGTCAAGTCTTGACATCGAAACTTCCTCTCATTGCAGTGACGCAATCATTCGCTGGCCCGTACCCACGCGTCACGTTCCAAGCATCTAACTGAATGTCGCTATACGGAGGAGGCAACTATGCGTAGGTTTGGTCGTGGCGGATTTTTAGCCATATCTATTGCAGTTCTCGCAGCAGCGGTCTCCCCGCAAGCGAGACCGCAAGCCGCATCGCCGAATACGGTTCCAATCACCACGGTGGTCACAGTTCTCGGCAAGAATTCCGCGCCGCCTCCTGTTCTCAGTAAGGACGACATCACCGTCCGTGAGGGGCAGGTTCGCCGAGAGGTCTTGAACTGGATTCCGGCGCAGGGAGACAAAGCCGGGCTCCAGCTGGCCATCGTAATCGACGATTCCCTGAGAAAGACGTTCGGCGCCCAGATTCAACCTCTGACCGAATTCATCACTTCTCAGCCTCAGTCAACCAGCGTAGGCGTTTTCTACGCCAGCAGCGGGACTGTACAGGTGGCGTCTCAGTTCAATCCGGACTTAGCGGCGGTGGCAAAAACGGTCCGAGTACCTAGCGGAACGTACGGCGCTGCTTCGAGTATCTACCAGTCGCTGATGCAGCTGATTGCCGGTTGGCCGGTCACGGGTGCGCGGCGGGAAATCTTGCTGTTTAGCGACGGATTCGACTACCTCCGCAAGGATCGCTTTAGCCCCGACGTTCAACTCACGATCGACAAAGCGCAACAAGCCGGAATCGTGATCCACGCCATTTACGCCGCCTCGGCAGGGCGCCCCGGCTTCAGCAAATATGTTGTCAGCGTCGGCCAGGGAAACCTCAACCGGATTACCGACGGGACCGGTGGCTTCGTGACCTTTGCCAGCGATACCCCGCGCGTGAATGCAGCGCCGCTTTCCGCTTCGCCCTATCTGTCTCAACTGAGCCTGATGTTGAAAAACCAATATTTCCTGACGTTTGCCACGAATCGCAGCAAGAGCGACAAGGGCGATTACCGCGGGATCAAGGTGCTGACCGAGCGCCGCGACGTCGAGATCAAGGCCGCGGACAACGTCTTCGTGCCGGGAGGCGGGAAGTAGCTGGGAAATTTCTCGGTGGATCGTCCTCCGATGGACGTACCGGGCCATCGGGCGCATGCTCACCAGAGCGAGCTGTGATCCGGCGAATCTCCACTTGTAATCCTTGACAAAAGCGTGCCACGGCAAATAACGTAGTGAGCCTTGGGCGTCGTCGTTCCACAACTCATTCCCATTCGCGCGGAAACCGGATGATGTGGATATCCCGACTGAGGAGGCTTCGATGGTCAGGCCGTTTCGCAAACTTGGGTTCCTGCTACTTGCCGTTTCGATTTTGATCGCCGCAGTTCCTGCAGGTGCTCAGCAGGAAGCATCATCCGGCGCCGTTCCGGTCACCACCGTAGTCACGGTTCTCGGCCCGAAATACACCGCACCGCCTGCGATCAGCAAAGACGATATCGGCGTGTATTCCGGCAAGGACAAGCAAGCCGTCACTTCGTGGGTCCCTGCGCAGGGCGACAAAGCCGCCCTCGAACTCGCCATCGTCATCGACGATTCCGATCGCGTTGATCTCGGCAATCAAATCAACGACATCACGAGCTTCATCAAATCGCAGCCGAAGACCTGCGGCGTGGGAGTCTTCTACGCCAGTAACGGTACCGTGCAGGCCGCCTCTCAATTCAACACCGATCACGACGCCGTCGCCAAGACCGTCCGGATGCCGTTCGGAAATATCGGGGCGTATTCCAGCATCTACCTCTCCGTGATGGACCTGATCAAGCGCTGGCCGGTGAAGGGCGCGCGGCGCGAAATTTTGCTGATCGCCGATGGAATCGACCGCTTCCGCGGCGATCCGTTCAGCCCCGACGTGGATTCTACGATTGAAAGAGCGCAGCGTGCCGGCGTGATGATTCATACGCTCTACGCGACCGGCGTAGGCCGCTTCGCCCGCAACATGTTCCAGGTCAACTACGGCCAGAGCAACCTTGCGAAAATGGCGGATGCGACGGGCGGCGAAGCCTTCTTCCAGGGACTCCAAACGCCGATTTCCTTCGCTCCCTACCTCGATCAGCTGAACGTGGTGCTGAACAACCAGTATTGGCTCAAGTTCGAAACGCCCCGCAGCAAGAAGAAGGGCGGCGAGCTTCGCAGCATCCGTGTTCGCACCGAGCAGCGCGATGTGGATATCTCCTCGGCCTCCAGAGTGCCCGTGCCGGGTGGAGCAGAGTAATTTCCAGCTAGGCGAACGCCGGCCGCATATAGCTGCGGTCGGCGGCTCGTGACAAGCTGTCGTTGATTGGCGCAATCCTTGCCGTCGTCCCGCGTCATCTCGGGCGAGGCGTCACGACGATGCAGGCATGTCCGATCGGTCCTGCATCGCCATGATCGTCGATAGCGAGGTCGCGCACAGCGTCTCGTGCCCGGCCTTCGACGCGAAGACGTCCGCGGCGCAGATCTTCAGCGTTTTTCCCGAGCGCACCACACGCGCTCGAGCGATCAGCAGTTCTCCTACAGCCGGTGCCACCAGGTTGATCTTGTATTCGACTGTCAGCACCGAATAATTCGACGGCATTAAGCTGTAGGCGGCGTAGCCGCACGCGGTGTCGGCAATCGCCGCCGTTACGCCCGCGTGGAAATATCCGTGCTGCTGCGTCAGCTCCTGCCGGTAGGGAACTCGAATCTCGCACCCGCCGGGAACCAGCGCCGTCACCTCCGCGCCCAGGTGCCGCATCAATCCCTGCCGCGCAAAACTGTCACGCACTCTCTGCTCTCGCTCCAACTCGTCGCTCATCGCCTCTGCCTCTCGCGCAATCCTACACGTTTTCAGCAGGGGCACGGCATGCCGTGCCCGCTCTCCCCGCCAGCGCTTCGAAGCCGAAAGAGACTTCGCGCCTCAATCGGGCCGCGGATGCAGTTCCGTAACGCCGGCTTGTCCTGACGAAGGAATGGGCGTCTCGTCGGCTCTTTTGATTTTGGATGTGATTAATCGAGGAGCCGCAAAAAAAAAAGGCCCGATCCGATTCACATCGGACCGGGCCCTGCGTTTGCTCGCCCTGAAAAATCCCGGTAAGGATTCTTCAGGGTCATGGATTGCTCTTTAACAGCCCCTCGTCCGCTTGCACGAACAAAAGGGAGATCGGATGAGACTTGCCAGAACCCGTTCTTGCCCTGAGAAACCGCCAGTGGCGGTTCCGAAGGGCCGGCTGAGAGCCGAACGCCCAGCCAGTTAGGCCGGGTGAAGAGCCGTGACCGCCAGAGGCGGTTCGTGCTCCCTTTTCTTTTAGAAAGGAGGTGATCCAGCCGCAGGTTCTCCTACGGCTACCTTGTTACGACTTCACCCCAATTGTGAATCATACCTTGAGCGCCTGCCCCCTTG
>JBOGNA010000068.1:0-2989 GCA_050746925.1 Candidatus Acidiferrales bacterium | reverse complement strand
CCCTTTGGCTCCGCGGTCATCAGTAGCCGCATAATTCGCAGCCGCGCTTCGATGCCCATGGCCGCGAACATGTCCGCATAGCGCGCGATTTCGAGTGTGCTCAAGTTCTTCATATTTCGATATTACTAGAAATATGGAAAATGTGTCAATCCTTGGATTTCCTTTGCTCCTTCCCCACGTCCGGCCGCGGATCCCCCACAAACCCCTCGCGGTTCGGCATCTTCACCTGCGGCAGCGTCTTCTCGTTTAGGTCCGCCCTTTCGTCCACGATCCCGTTCAGATACAGAATGAATGTTGTTACCTCATATGTTTCGGCCGTGCTCAGGCTTCCCGGCCGCGAATACGGCATGGTTCGGTGGATGTAGTCCCACACCGTTGTTGCATACGGCCAATAGCTGCCCACAGTCAGGACCGGGTCTCTGCTGGCCAACGTGCCCCGGCCTCCCACCAACGCCGGATACGGCGGAGACCCTTCGCCGCGGTTCCCGTGACAATTCGCGCAGCGTTCCTCATAGACAGCCCGACCTTTCGTCACCGCTCCGTGCCCTGTTGGGAGTCCGGAGCCATCGGGCGCAACCGAGATGTCGCGTCTGCGGATCTCTTCCGGAGTAGCAGTCCTTCCTATTCCATATCGGCCTGATTGCGCCATCGCTCCGCCGAGCAGCGCCATCATCGCCGCGATTGCCCAAACCGTGATCCTATTCATGACTTACCTTCCCATCCTCACCCACGTGCCATACCTTGATTCCGTTGTAGTGGTCCGTTGCATTCACTCCGCGGACCGCCAGGATCTGTTCTCTTTTCGGTTGCACGTAACCGGTCTCGTCCGTGCATCGCGACTGCAAAACCGCCGCTTTCCCGTTCCATCGCCACTGGAAATGGAAGCTGGTCAGTGCTTTTGAAAGCACCGGCTCATTCAAGCGTCCTGCCTGCCAGTTCTTTCCACCGTCGGTCGAAACTTCCACCCCGGTGATTCGCCCCCGGCCGGACCACGCCAGTCCGGTGATCTCGTAGAAGCCTGGTCCAAAAAGCTGCTGCCCGCCTGCCGGGCGTGTAATTACTGATTTGGCTTCCATCACGAAAGTGAACTGCCGCGCCGTTCCGTCGGGCATCAAGTCGGTGTAATATGCCGTCTCATAGGGCGTCATGTAAGGTTGGTCCACAACATGAATTCTTCCGAGCCATTTAATGCTTACGTTGCCCTCCCAGCCCGGAACCACCAGCCGCACGGGATATCCCTGCTCCGGACGAAGCGCTTCTCCATTCTGTCCATACGCCAACAGCACGTCGTCGAGGGCTTTCTCCAACGGAATGCTTCGCGCCATCCGCCCCGCGTCGGTGCCCTCGGCCACAATCCAGCGCGCCGCCGGTTTCAGCCCCGCTTCCTCCAGCAGGGTGCCCAGTGTGACTCCCGTCCACTCGCTGCAGCTCACCAGCCCGTGGCTTCTCTGCGGAGTGGAACCCGGTCTTCCCATATGATCTCCGCCGCTGTTGCCGGCGCACTCCAGAAAGTGAATACGCGAGACAGATGGCAGCCGGTGCAAATCCCCCATGCTGAAAACCAACGCTCGTTCTACCAGGCCGTGGATCATTACATCGTGCCGGCGCGGATCAATTTCCGGCACTCCCGAATGATGCATCTCGTAGTGCAGCGAAGACGGGGTGATGATGCCGAATTGATCCTGCAGCGGCGTGCGGCTGGAGCTCGTCGCCGGCGTCGGCGAGTCGCGAAACAAGCGCGTGGATTTCTCAAACGGCGAGCGCTCGCCATAGGCACGCCGCGGTGCTCCCAGTTCTCGCGGAATATCGTCGCCCGTTGCCGCCGCTGCGCCGAGGGCCGCGGCGCTGGCCGTGGTCAAAAATGCTCTCCTGCTCAGACCCGTTGTGTTCATGATTCCTCCGAAAAAATGTTTTCGCCGCTCAGCGGCACCCAGCGATTGGACCGATCTCTCGCCTGCTCTCAATTAATCGAACATTGACGATATTCGATGGAATGAACCGTGCCAATCAGGCTCGCTCCACTTTCGCTTAAACGTTCATGATAAGCCTGGCCGCGTGCGGAAACTCCCCCAGGCAATTCCGGTTCACGCGGTAGTACATGAATGTCCCGCGCCGCTCCGCCAGCACGAAGCGTGTGGCCCGCAGAATCTTTAGGTGGTGCGAAATGGTCGGCTGCCCGATCGAAAAATGCTTCACGATTTCGCACACACACACCGGCTCGCGGTTCGCCGCTAGCAGATTCAAAATCCGCACCCGCGTGGGATCGCCCAGCGCCTTGAACCACCCCGCATACTCCCGCGCCCGCCCGCGGCTGAGCTTGGGTCCGGTCGCCGTCCGGCAGCAAATTTCGCCCGCACTCCCGGAATTTCTCGTTCGAGCCATCGAATCGACCGCCTCCCCAATACCACTAGCCATTGAGCCTACTCGATTCATCGACAAACGTCAATGAATTAGGCGCCGTCCGGCTGCGCGATCGTTCGCTCGTCCGGCCCAGTCGGACTTCTCTATGCCCGATAGATCGACCTTCCGGCTGCAAGCATCCAGTCCTTGCAAATCTTCACACCAACAGCGAGTTGAAATCGCCCCGGCCTCCGTGCTACCGTCGCTGGAGGAGTAACGAATGATGACGCTGAACTGGTCAGGGCGAGGGAGCTATCGAGAGCTGAATGGCGCCGAATTTCTGGTAGTGGTGCAGTTTGAAGGTGCCCGTTAATCTGTATGGCACCCAGCTTGTGTAAAAGGGATGATTCGCTTGCGCGGCATGGTTAAATGACTTCGCTAATGGAGACTCGGACGTTACAATCTCCGCTCCCTGAACTGGAGGGTCTGGACGGTGGGATTCTCCCTGTCGTAGAGATTCTTGTGCGCAACGGAGTAGAAACATTCGAATCGTGCGAAGGTGGGGAAGGGCACGCATTCCACGAGCCGACCGTGCGTTTTCATGGAAGCCACGCGGAGGGCTTTCGCGTTCTCTCGATCGCCCTCCAAC
>JBOGNA010000067.1:0-73023 GCA_050746925.1 Candidatus Acidiferrales bacterium | reverse complement strand
GTTCTTCCGTGGTGGTATCGGAGGAACCATCATTCGAGTCCGGCTGGTTGGCCGCCGAGGCTCCTGCACCGGCAGCCGGCGCCGAGGCTGCTGCGGCCTTCTCCTGTTCGAGCTGGGCGCGCACTTCGTCGGCAATGGCCTGCTTCACTTCGGGAGTGAGCGCGGGACTGCCGCCGGAATCGGCCGATTGTTGGCCGCCGCCGGCGTAGTCGCCTTCGGCCGCTGCGTTTGCGGCAGCATTTGCATTCGCATTCGCCTGAGCCTGCGCCGCGTAGGCGGCCTGCAGGTTCTGGCTGATCACGTAGTCGGTCATCCACAAAGCTGCGCTGGCGTAAACGGGATACGGATTGAAATAGTAGCCATAGGATCCGTACCACGGCGCCCCGCCCCAACCCCAGGCGTAGCTGACCGGCGCGGCCCACGGGTTATACGCCCAGCCGTAGAAGCCGGGATTGTAGTAGTAGGGCGAAACGTAGCCGTAGTAGCAGCAGTAACCGCGGTAGCCGTAGCCGCGATAGGCATAGCCGTAGCGACGGCCATGGTCATAGTAACTGCGGCGCATGTAGGCGTGGCCACCGCGCGCGTAGTGATGATCGGAGTAGCCTCGGCCGCGGCCGGTGCTGACGGTGCGAATGTGCTCGCCGCGCGCGTTGGTGTGCATGGAGGAGACGGTGCGTCCGCCGTGCGCGTTGCGATTGATCGTTGCACCCTTGGCCGTGTGGACCTGAGTTACGCGGCCGTTGGAATTGACGCGCGCGCTAGCTCCGCTCTTCGTGCTGACCGTCTTGCCGCCTCTCGGTGGGCCGCCTCGATTGCTGGCATTCGACGCTCCGCCTTTGCCACCTGCTGCCCCGCCCTTTCCGGCACCTGCGCCCGTCGCGCCACCCTTACCACCGGATGCGCTGGTCGTGCCACCCTTTCCGGCACCTGCACCCTTACCGGCACCTGCACCCGTTGCGCCGCCCTTGCCGCTGGCCGCGCTCGTCGTGCCGCCCTTACCGGCACCTGCACCCGTTGCGCCGCCCTTGCCACTGGCCGCGCTCGTCGTGCCGCCTTTACCGGCACCTGCACCCGTCGCGCCGCCCTTGCCTGCGCCCGTCGTGGCACCCTTACCGCCGGTGGTCGTACCGGTTTTCTGCGTGGATGTGGTGGTGGTTCTGCCGCCGGCCGTGCTGGTGGTGGTCCTTCCGGAAGATGTCGTCGTCCTGCCGCCACCCGCGCCAGTGGTAGTTCTAGAGTTGGTCGTTGTGGTGGTTCTTCCGGAAGACGTCGTGGTTCTGCCGCCGGCTGTGCTGGTGGTGGTCCTTCCGGAAGATGTCGTCGTCCTGCCGCCACCGGCTCCGGAGGTAGTTCTGGAGTTGGTCGTGGTTCTGCCGCCGCCCGAGGTCGTGCGGCCCGCCGGTGCGGACGAATGCTGTGCCGGGGCGCGTTGTGCCGGCGCGGAATGCTGCGCGGGCGCCGCATGCGAGCCGCCGCCTCCGCCACCGCCGTGTTTCTGGGCACGAGCCATGCCCGGAATGATTAGCAGAGCGACCAAAACGATAAACAGCTGAAAGAGCTTTCTATTTGCGTCGGCCAAATTCATCACTTCCTCCTGATATTCGCAAAGCTTTTCCGTCTTACTACTAGAGCGAATAAATTTTCAAGCGTCGAACCAAACGCTTCCGCCGCGGCTTTTGTTTTTTAGGTTGCGGCGGATGGGCTCCGAGCATCCTCTTTTGGGCGGGAGCCGTTTCTAGATGTGCCGGTTGACATAGAGACCGCCGAAACTCGCGCAGGCCATGAACACGAAGGACTCCCCGCTGTGACCGGGAACGTGAGCAAACAATAGGGCACTGTAACTGCCATGTCAACCCCAACGGGCCGGTCGCGCCTTCCGGACCGATCCACCGGACCGCCACGATACCACCCGATCCTAAGAAGGTCTGCGTTCTGGTGATTCGCCAGTTCCATCAGAGCAACTTGCCCAGTCGTGTTATTCGATCGATCCATCCGGCCGATCAATCTGTCAATCAATCGGGACGGCTTCCAGTACGCATTGCGAATTCCTTGGCTCTGTTCCGTCATCGGTCTCCGAGAAACTTTTCGGGCCGGATAAGGCGCGAATCCCCGCCGGGAGCGGTCCAGACGGGTGTACGTTTCGCCTGCTGGGGGCATCACAATCAGATTAACGGCTGCGTTCGCGCGTTGCCTGGCCCTTTTCCGTCGGCTATGATTTGAAGCAGCCGGGAATACGGCCGCAATTAGCGCGCGTTGATTCGCGGCAGGGAAAATATTCAAGATCATGAACGGCGATCGCAAACGCAGCACACTCGTTCTCGGCATACTCGTTGCGCTGGGCGTCATGGCGTTTCTCGCGGGCGCGGAGTTTGTGTTCGAGCGTTGGGTTTCTCCCGGAGCGAATGGCGGCCCATTTTATTCGTCGAATGCTCCGACGCATGCGCCTGTCGCGCCCGCTCCCGCGGCCGCACCGGTAACCCGAGGCGGATCGGCGGGCAATCCCGGCGAAGGCCAAAACGCAGCGCCGATTGCCGGTCCAGCCCCTTCCGCGTCGAGAACGAACGGGTGTAAATCAGGAGTCGCGCCGTGCGGAGCCGGCCGCGCGCATGCAAGTCCGAGCAAGCCTCCCGCGAACGAAGTGGCGCAAGCGCGACGACCCTCGCCGCCAGCCGGCGCACCACTATCCAGCGATGCTCCCGCCGATCCGGCCGCCACCGGAGCCGCTTCCGAGGATGCCCGTGCCGCCGAGGAGAAATTGCGTACGATGGAAGAATCCGCAGCACAGCTCGTGGCTCTGGAGCGGGAAGAGCTGGACCACCTGTCCGACCGCACGCGTGCAATGAACGATCGCGTCGATGCGACGCAAAGGCAGCAACCCGCTCCCGACCAGCAGCGGCGCATCGATCTGGTTTTCTCTCAGCAACGATTGCAAAGCTATTTGAGCCAGGCCGATAGCGCGCTGAAGAACGCCGACGTCCAATTGGCGAAGAAATATATGGATCAGGCGAAAGCGGAGCTTGAAAAGCTCGGCAAGCTCCTCGGACGCTAGCCGCCTCGCGCACAAACTCCCCACTCCGAAAATGAATCGTGCGATTCATTAGCTCGCCCGCAGGACTTTCAGCCAGTGCAATGTGACGGGTTTGGGGTCGAGCGCTTCAATCTCGATTTCTGCGGTTTGCCCCTCGGTCCTTTCGCGCCAGCGATAGACGCCCGGCTCGGTCTCTTCGCGGACGCGGCCATTGGCGGGACGCAGGAAATCGGGCGCATCGTCGAGCGAAGCTGTTTCCTTCGTTGCTGGTCGCGAAAGCGCTTCCACGGCATAGCTCCGCAGAAGCTTCGGCCAATACGTTTCGAACAGTGGCGACGACGCGAAGATATCGCTCCACGCCACTTCGCCGCCGAATGCGATTACGACGCCCACCACGTGCTCGCCTTTTGTGGCACGCTCGAAGCGGCGTTGCAGTTGTCCCGCGAATTCCTCTACCGATTTTCCTACGCGCGGCGATTCATAGATCTGCTTGTACGACATTGTGGGAGCGCTCGTCGCAATGGCGGCGTCCAGCGCGTTGCGCGAAAGCACCGGCGGCGCTGCGGCGCCGGCACCGTGGCCGGCAGCCGTCGAATTGGCGCCGCGCACGGCCGCCCAGACTTCCGTCTGGCTTTGCGCAACGGCCGCTTTTTCGCGCACGCTTGGATGCACCATCGTATCGGCAGCTCTGAATTTATCCGAGCCCCCCGTCCAGCGCCCGTGCTCCACGCAAAATACGCTGAGCGGCAGCGGGTCGGCGCCGATGGGAACGATGCGGTCCTTGCCGATGATGCGATCCTGCTTGCCGCCGGATACCACTTCGCCCGCGAGAAGCAGCAGCGGACGCTTGCCGCGATTTACGAGCACGAGTTGATTCACTTGCGCGTTGCCGGATGAGACTTCTTCGCCGCCACCGTCGCGCGTGCGGCGCAGGTAACTGCCTTGCTCGGTGACGACCGCGTCGCCCGAGGCGAGAGCTTCGTCAAGCGTGGCGAATCCGCTCGTATCGGCTTGCTGCGATGCGAGCACCGGAAACACCGTCAGATTTTCGTACGTTACGGGATCTCCCAGCCTCCAGCCTTGCGCGGACTTTTCATCGCCGCCCGTGGCGGCTCGAACATTGGAATCCACATTGGTCATTAGAATTACTCCCGCCGCGAAGGCGAGAACGGTCAAAGCGAGAATCCCGAAAACGACGTTGCTCTTGGGTCTGGGTCCCATGGAGTCCCCCTTCGGCCGGCCTCACCGCACCGGAGCGGCGCTGCGCGGCCTACTGTGATGAGAACGAAGGGCGGGGAATTCCTTGCAGTGTTTTTAGGGCAGGATTACCGGGGCGGGCGGCAAGTAAGCTAGAGGTGTTCGCGGTCTTTCAGCGCTTTCTCACGCTTCTTGCGGTCTTCCTCTTCCTGGCGCTCGTAATCGACCATTTCTTCCTCGCTCATCTGATAATCCTCGCGAGAGGCGAACATGGCTCCGTTGCGCTTGTCGCGCGCCGAGCGCGAGCCGGAGCGCCGCTTGCGAACCGAGAAGTCCATGCTGCGAATGGGGGCTCCGAGCGCCCCCGCCTCCACCAGCAGGTCGCCTACCTTCTCGAGAAACTCATTCAAATGGTACGGCTTGAGCGAGTAGGGAAGCCCTTCGCGCTCAAGCACGGGCTGCACTTCCTTGGCTGCCAGAACCGGTACGAGGAACAGCACGCGGATTCGTTTCGGGCGGGTCGCGTCCACTTCTATGTCGTCGGGCGCGTCGGCCTGGCCTTGCGACAGATCCCTCAGCGTCGTGAAGATGGGCCCGCGCACGTCGGTAAGCGCGACGTTGACGATTACCAGGCTCCAGACGCCGCTCGCAATTTCGGCCATGGCGTGCGACGCCAATGGAACGATCCGCACGCGCCAACCCTCAGAATCGAGAACATTCTTGAGCGCGCGCTGGCTGACGATATCGTCGTCGATGATCAGGATTCCGACTTCGGCCACGGAACGACCCCTCGTTTGGCGCTTCCATAAGGTCTATCGGCAGATTCGTCGAGTATAAGCCGGGCAGAACGACGGAGCGCGGGATTCAGTCCGAGCCGTGCCCAGAGGCATCCTGCCTTTCCGTACAGGCGAAATAAAAGCGAAAGATTGTGCTTGACAAAGCGAACAAAAGGCGAATATATTCGTGCCCGTGCAGCGAGGCATTCAATGGCCACTTCTCCCATACTTCGAGCCGATCCGAAGACGCTCCCGCGCCGCCGGACTCGGCCGAATCAGACCAGTCTCACCCTATTCCCCACAGCCGCTCGCCACGGCACTTGTGAGTCACCTGGCAGCACTTCCGCGCCCACTCCGGTACCAACCGGAGAACGAAGCCCTGCCACGGAACTGGTCGGCATTGCTCGCCTCGCTGCTTCCTCCCCCTGCGCCGATACCAAGCGCGGGACGGAGTATTTCCTGCTGCCTGTTCGCTCGATCCTGAACCACTGCGATTCCGAACGCGTTCCGTTCAGTTGGACCGTAAACCCTTACCGCGGCTGCGAATTCGGCTGCAAATACTGTTACGCGCGCTACACGCACGAATACATGGACCTCGATGGCGGCGATTTTGAGTCCAAGATTTACGTGAAGCAGAACGCCGGTCCGTTGGCCGAGCGCGATCTTGCCAGCGAAAAGATTTGGGGCGAGCACATCGCGATTGGCACAGCCACCGATCCCTATCAGCCCGCCGAAAAGGAATTCGGAGCCACGCGCGCGATTCTGGAAAAAATGGCGGAGCGCGAGGGCCTGAGCCTTTCGATTACCACGAAATCGAACCAGGTAGTGCGCGACATCGACGTAATCAAGCGGATTGCCGAGCGTTCCTCGATCACCATTCACATGACGGTGACGACGCTGCGGACGCGCCTCGCGCGAATGCTCGAGCCGCGCGCTCCTCGTCCGGATTTGCGCCTGGCGGCGCTTCGTCAGTTGCGCGACGCCGGGATCAATGCCGGAGTGAACGCGATGCCTGTGCTGCCCGGCCTTACCGATCGTGAGGAGGATCTCGACGCGCTCGCGCGCGCCTCGCGGGATGCCGGAGCGCAGTGGATTGCCGCCAGCGCTCTGTTCCTGATGCCCTCGTCGCTCAAGGAGTTTTTGCCGTTCCTCGACGCGAAATTTCCGAAGCTCGCCAAGCGTTACCGCGAATGGTACGCCCACAATGGCTACGCGCCGGAAGCGTACCGCAAGGAAATTTCCGCGCGGTTCAACGCGCTGCGCACCAAGTACGGGTTAGGCTCGCGCCCCGATCGACCCAGCGCCGAAAAGCAGTGGCGTTCGCCGCAACTCGCGCTGGCGTTGAATAGATGATTGTGGGGGGAAAAAAGACGCTCATGTGCGCGCAAAGTACTCGTCTAGATGCCGGCACGTTTATATATCTCTGCGTTATATAATGTGATATCTAATATGTACGCATGGACAAGAATACTCACGAGGTTCGAGATCCAATTCACGTCTTTATCCGCTACGATTCGGCAGAGCGAGTGGTGATTGATTCGGCAGCAGTGCAACGACTTCGTCATATTCACCAGCTGGCGATGTCGTACCTGGTCTATCCCGGGGCGACTCATAGGCGGTTCGAGCATTCACTAGGTGTTATGGAACTTTCGGGACATGTATTCGACATTGTCACGAGGCAAGAAAATGTTAGCGATAACATCCGCGAGCAACTCCCGCAGCTAACTAAGCCCGACGAGCTAAGGTATTGGCGCCGAGTGCTCAGGATGGCGGCGTTGTGCCATGATGTTGGCCACCTACCGTTTTCTCACGCTGCGGAGAAAGAGTTGCTGCCGGAGGGTCATGGTCACGAACAGCTTAGCCGCGAGATAATTCTGGGCGCCGACATGCGCGGAATATGGGATTCGATGACGCCCCCATTGCGCGCTGAAGACATTGCTAAGATCGCGCTCGGACCGAAGGAAGCGAAAGGCGTTAAATTTTCTGTTTGGGAGACGATTCTCTCGGAAATCATTGTTGGCGATGCATTCGGCGTCGATCGCATGGACTACCTGATTAGGGACTCGCATCATTCTGGAGTCTTATATGGACGATTTGATCATCATCGTCTTATCGACACACTAAGGATACTTTCGACGCCTGATTCTGGGGAACCAGCACTTGGAGTCGAACAAGGCGGTGTTCAATCTGCAGAAGCCATGCTTTGGGCGCGATACTTTATGTATTCACAGGTGTATTTTCATCAGGTGAGGCGAATTTACGACATACATCTAAAGGATTTTCTTGTTTCTTGGTTAGATGGTGGTAAGTTCTCCACCGACATTCGACAGCACCTACAAATGACTGACAATGAAGTGATGGCTGCGCTTTTGAAAGAATCAAGAAATCCTGGATCAAAGGCGAGCGATCCAGCTCGACGTATTGTGAGTCACGATCATTTTAGATTGCTTTATGAGCGTCATCCAAGCGATGTAGCGCAGAATCGAGATGCAGGCAAGTTAATATTTGAGGCGGTTGCAGATAAATTTGGAGAGAAGAATATTCGCAGAGATTCATATACCCAGCGCAGCGGGGTCTTCGACTTTCCAGTTCAAAGAAAAGATGACCGTACGGTGTCATCGCTTCTAGTCTCTGGGACCTTGGGCAAAATGCCAGTCGTTGCGGTAGATTACATCTACATTGTTCGTGAAAAGCGCGACGAAGCTCACAAGTGGCTTGAATCAAATCGCAGGAGCATTCTTGAGAAGAGGGAGGCTGAGAATTGAAGAAGTTCCAAAGAGCAGCAGTGCTGTTAGATCTGGTCGATGAGCTTACTGCGAGAGGAAGCTGGTGCGGAGAAACGCACTTGCAGAAGGCCACCTATTTTCTGCAGGAATTGGTCGGAGTTCCAACTGGGTTTGATTTTATTCTTTACAAACATGGCCCATTTTCTTTCGAACTTCGTGACGAATTGACGTCAATGCGAGCAGATGACCTTCTCGAATTGCGTTCACAATTGCCGTATGGGCCGACTCTTGTCGCGACTGGCGCTGGACATCAGCTAATGCACGAATATCCAAAAACTGTTGCACAGCACCATCGAGCTGTCACGTTCGTCGCTGATCAGTTGGGTGACAAGAATGTGGCTGATCTAGAACGACTCGCTACTGCCCTTTTCGTAACCCTTGAGGATCACGATCGGTCGGAAGAGGAACGGGCAGAGGAAATCAGCGATTTAAAGCCTCACATTGATAGAGAAGCTGCGGAGATTGCCGTGAGAGAGGTCGAAAGGATTATGGAAGCGTCGGAGCAAATCTAGGCTCTATCCACCGCTCCAGGAATTTCCTTACGGAGCGATGATGCGCGGCGCTTCCTGAGCCGCTTCGGCGGGAAGCGGAAACCGGGCGCGCAGAAAACTAAGAAATGCGCGCGAGAGCGGGCGGCCGTTGGTCTCCTGTTTCCCCACGCGCAGCAGGAACACCAGCAGGTAGAAAATCTCCGAATCTTTCAGCGTCGGGAAGCCGGCGCGGCTCGCTTCTTCTTTCTTTACCGCCTGCAGAAACTCAGCAATCTGTGCGTAAAGAGCCCGCGCAATCGGAGCGTCGGGCGGCCGCTCGTAATAAATCCCGGTTCCCAAGGTGCGGTACGTTTCCGCGAGAGCTTCGAGAGCGGCCAGCGCCGCAACATCATTCAGTTCCTTATTTTCGAGCTGGAAGCGATGAAGCGTGCCGCCGAGTCCGGCGACCACGGGCCAGCGCTCGTAAACAAATTCCACCGGGAACTGCACGTCGCGATAGGGAAACGCATCCTGCGGGAGCGGCTTGCGGTGCTCGGCTTCGTAGCGGTGCGCAGAGATCAAGTACGAACAATCCGTGGGGCAATCGATCGTGACTTCGCGTCCCTCGCCGCAGCACACCGCGCAGATTTTCTCGCCCTTCGCAGGGCAGAACCGTTTCGGCGGCCGTTTCTCGCAGATCGCACAACTCATCCAGGCTCCTCATAGCGGAAAATGAATCTCGTGGAGAAGAATCAGAGTAAGGGAAGAATCGAAGGGCGGCAAGTGCAGCGGCCAAAAGTTCGCGCCCGAATGGTCGCGACCGTCTAGCGATGGGCGGCTTGGGGAACGCCGCGCGCTTCGAGCAACGCGATCTCCTGAAGAATCGTGTCGACCGTATGCTCGTCGCCGAATTTCGAATTGATCATCAGATTGTAGAGAGAACGCAAAGGCCATTCTTTGCCGAAATAGTGGCGAATAAACGCGGCACGCTCCGCGTCCACCTCTTCCACCAGTTGGACGGCCTCTCGTTCGGATTTTCCCAGCGTCTTGATGCGGCGGATTTTTTCATCTTCCGGCGCGTAAATGAAAACGTGAAACGCGTCCGGGCGATTGCGCAATATATAAGGAGCGCCGCGGCCGACGATCACGCAATTGCCGCGCGAGGCGACGTCTTCGACCACTTTGTGAAGTACCGCGACCATCTGATCGGCGTCGAACGAGCGCGATTCGCCTTCGAGCGGCAGCGTCCTTTCGTAGCTTCCCCGCGCGTAAACCCGAAATAGTCTGTAGAGGAAGGAATCTCTGCGCTCATCGCAGCGGCGGGCAGCCTTCTCGTCCACTCGAGCGACGCGCGCAATCTCGCAGGTGAGCTGCTCGTCCCACAGCTTCCAGTCCAGGCGCTCGGCCAGGCGCTTGGCGATCATAGCTCCGCCGCTGCCGTATTCCCGCTCGAGAGTGATGATCCGGACCTGCATTGCCTGGCGCCCCAGCGGCTAGTGTACTGCGATCGGGCCGCCCGGCCTTACTTTTTTCATCAGGAACACGAACGGAATCATTGCCAGCACGGCGATTCCGAGCAACTTGAAGTTGTCGATGTAGGCCAGCATGGTGGCCTGCTGGGTGACGAGATTCGAGATCATTCCGTAAGCTCGGTGAGTCGCCTGGTAGCTGCTCGACCCGCGGGATACAAAGAGGTGAGTCATCGCGTTGATCATCGCGTGCAATCTTCCGCTGCCCGCATTCACGTGGTCCACCATCTGGTTCTGATGATATTGGCTTCGCCGCTCGAGCATCGTCGTGACGAACGAAATTCCCACGCTGCCGCCGATGTTGCGCGCCAGATTGATCAGTCCAGACGCCGCGTTGTTCTTGTCTTTGGGCAAGAACGCATACGCGACGGTGTTAATGGGAACGAAAAGGAACGCGAGACCGAGCGCCTGGAAAGCGCGAGCGTTTGCAACGGTGCGGAAGTCGATCGTCACATCGAAATTCGTCATATGAAAAAGCGACAGGCCGACAACCGAAAGCCCAAACAGGAGCAGGATGCGCGCGTCGTAGTGGCCGAGCAGATATCCCACCAGCGGCATCGCCAGGATGATCGCGAATCCGCCCGGCATCAGCGCCAGCCCCGATTGCTGCGCGGTGTATCCCATGATGGTTTGCAGGAAAAGCGGAATCAGGACCGTGCTCGAAAGCAGCGCGAAGCCCACCATGAACATCAGCATGTTGCCAATGCCGAAGGAACGGTCGCGAAACAGGTGGAGATCGATGATCGGGTTCTTGTGCCGCCATTCCCAGAAAATCACCGCGACGAGAGCGACCACGGCAATCGTTGTCATCGCGACGATGAAGTGCGAGCCGAACCAATCGTCGCGCTGGCCCTTGTCGAGCACCACCTGCAGCGAGCCCAGGCCGAGCGCCAGCAGGCTTAACCCGATGTAGTCGATCCGGAAGCCGGCTCTCTTCTCGCGCTTCATATACGGAGGATCGGAAATCAATCGGTTCGTGAGGAATAGCGAAATCAGTCCGACGGGAATATTGATAAAGAAAATCCAGCGCCACGAAAAATTGTCGGTGATCCAACCGCCAAGAGTAGGCCCGATGGCCGGCGCGAGCACGACAGCCATTCCGTACACGGCAAACGCCATCCCGCGCTGCTTGGGTGAAAACGTATCCGCGAGAATAGCTTGCTCGCTCGGCTGCAGGCCGCCCCCCCCCACGCCTTGCAACACGCGGAAAAAAATAAGCGACCCGAGCGACGGGGCAAAGCCGCACAGGCACGAGCTGATCGTGAAGAGTGCCACGCACGACATATAAAAGCGTTTGCGCCCGATCAGCGCGGAAAACCATCCGCTCATCGGCAGGACGATCGCGTTGGAAACGAGGTACGACGTGAGGATCCAGGTGCTTTCATCCTGCCCCGCGGAAAGGCTGCCCGATATGTGCGGCAGGGCCACGTTTGCGACGCTCGTGTCGAGCACTTCCATGAACGTCGCGAGCGTGACCGTGAGCGCAATAATCCAGGGGTTGACTGCAGGCCGCTCGAATTCGCGCGGTGCCGATATGGCCGCGCTGATGCTCACTTCACGTACACTTTGGGATCGGCGGACATGCCCAGCCGCAAATAGTGATCGCTGTTTTCGCCCGGATCGAGAACGATCTTTACCGGCACGCGCTGCACTACCTTTACATAGTTGCCGGTTGCGTTTTCAGGAGGCAGCAGGCTGGTGCGCGCGCCGCTCGAGCCCGCGATGCTGTCCACATGTCCCTTGTAATCGCGGCCGTTCGCATCGACGTGAATTTTCGCCGCTTGGCCCGGCCTCATCAACTTCAATTGCGTCTCCTTGAAGTTTGCCGTGAACCAAACGGTATCGAGCGGCACGATCGTAAATAGCTGCTGCCCAGGCTGGACGTTCATGCCGACTTCCGCATTTTTCGTCACAATGCCGTCAACCGGCGCCAGGATCTTCGTATATTGCAAATTCAACTCCGCCTGATCGAGAGCCGCGCGCTTCTGCGCCACGGTGGCGACCGCTGCTCGCGCGTGAGCCTGAGAGGCAGCCACTTGCTGCGGCCCCGTCTGCGAAGCCCGCCAATTGGCCTCGGCCTGCAAAAGCCTTGCGCGCGCTTGGTGCACCTGTTGTTCCGCTGCGGAGGCGGATGCCGCCGCGGATGCCACGCCCGCAGTGCTCGCCCGCGCGGACGCCAGCGCCTGGTCGTATTGCTGCTGCGATACTTCTTGCTTATCGACAAGCTGTTTGTAGCGCACGAGATCGTTCTGGGCTTTTACGTCGTTCGCTTGCGCCTGCACGAGCTGCGCTTGCGCCGCGTCGTATTGCTGTTGAGCGCCGGAGATGCCGGCCTTAGCGCTTTCCACGTCGGCTTCGCTCGCCGAAGTTTGACTGCTCGTATTGATCGAGGTGATCGGGACGTTGATGCCCTGCGACTGCGCCTGCGCTTCCGCGTCCGCCAGATTCGCTCGCGCCTGATCCACCGCCACCTGGTAATCTCGCGGATCGATCTCCGCAAGCACGGCGCCCGCCTTCACCATCTGGTTGTCGTCCACGTTCACTTTCGTAATGTAGCCGGAGATTCGCGCGCTCAAGGGCATCAAATGCCCGTCCACCTGCGCGTCGTCCGTGCTCTCGTAACTCGCGAAGTAGCGCCACGCAAAGAATCCCCCGACCAGCAGTACCAATACCGCCACAATGGCAAATCGTCGCGCCGCCGGATTTCTGCGAAACGATTTCTGCCCGGTTGGTGGCGGAGGCGCCGCCGAATGAGTTTCAGAGTCTGGCGCAGGAGTGGCCGTCGCCGGAGGATTGAACGGAACTTCCACGTCAGTTCGTTGTGCCATGGCTATTTTCCTTTGAAGTACTGCTTCACGCCCTCTTCGGCTTGTCCGATGGCGCGGGCGAGAGAAATCTTGGAATAGTTATAGTTGTACAGGCTCGAGATGTACTGTTCGTTCGCGCTCGCAACCGCTTCCTGCGATTGCACCACTTCCACGCTGTCCGTCACGCCGGCGGCGAAGCGATCGATCGACTGCGTCAGCGTTTGCCCGGCCAGATCGATATTGCTCCGCGCCACCTCTACCTGTTGCGCCGAGGATTCCAGATTCAAAAGAGCCGTGCGAACATCCGTATCGATCTGCGCGCGCAGATTCTCCATCCGGTCGCGGCTCTGCTGTAGTCGCGCGTCGGCATCCAATACGTCACCGTGCACGCTGCCGCCCTGGAAGATCGGAATGTTTACCGTCCCGCGCACGTCGAACACGCCGTGATTGGACGAGGCGTGCTGCCCGGCCACGCCGTAATCAGCGGCGAACGAAACGGAGGGAAGATAACCGGCCGCAGCGGCCTTGCGGGAAAATTCCGTCGCTCGCACGTCCGCCAGCGCAGCCTGATAGTCCGACCTCGCGGCGTAAGCGCGCGCGATTGCTTCGTCTGGTGTGATGCTCTCGAGCGGCGCGTACGGAGATTTGTCCGTCAATTCATACTGCTGCCCCGGCGCGAGCCCGATCACACGCGCCACGGTCAATTTTTGAATCGCAAGATCGTTCTTGGCCTGGATCAACTGCTGCTGGCGCGTTTGCAGCTCCACCTTGGTTCGCAGCGGATCGATCGAAGGTGATGTCCCGGCATTGAACCGGTCGTTCGCTTGATCGTACAGCGCTTGCGCCGTCTTCACCTGCGCGGCCGCCGTTTCGATCCGTGCTTCGTCTGCGATGGCTTGCAGATAGTTGTAGCCCACTGCGAGCACCACCAGATCCCGCGCGTCTTTGTACGAATACTGCGCGGATTTCACGCTCTCCGTCGCCGACCGCGTCTTGTTGATCGCTTTCCAATCGAAAAGCTGTTGATTGAGAAATGCGCGCGCATCGAAATAGGAAAACGGCCCGACGACGCTTGGAACATTGACGCCCGGAAAATTGAAGTTGAAGCCGAACTCCTTCAAATTCACCTGCGACACATCCACCAGCGGCGACGCCGTCACGTGCGGAAGCAGCGCGCTCAATTCCTGCCAGCGTTTGCCGCGCGCAGCCTGCACGTCCTGGCTCGAAAGCAACGCGCCCAAATTCTGCTTGAGTCCGCGATCGATCGCGTCCTGAAGCGTTATGGGCAGAATTCCCGGCACCAATTTACCGGGAACGCTTCCCGCGAAGGCGCTCTGCGGCTGCGGTGCTGTCGGAGTTTGCGTTTGGCTTCCGGCGGACGAGCCTTGCCGCGCCGATGGTCCGCCCTGGGGGCTCGGCAATCCGGGAGGCGGCAATTGCGCCGTTGCGGCTCCGATCGCGCCGAACAACGCGATCGCCACGGTAAGGAACGATTTGAAAAAATAGCCGTTCATGAACTCGCCTCCTCCGTCTATCAATGGATGAAATTCCGGGTTCGAACGACTCAGCGCCGGTGCCGGAAACGCCCCGGGTGCCCCCGGAGGCATCAACCTTTCGAACTCTTGCGTTGCGCTCGGTACCGAGCCGCTCCATTGGCGCGCAGCGTGGGGCAAATCAAGTCCCACACCTGCTTCGCTGTTTTTTGAAATTGCCGATCCGGATTGAGCGCCCATGCCATCGTCATTCCGATCACGACCGTTTGAACCAGCCTCGCCATTTCGATGGAAGGCATGTCGCGCCGCATCTCGCCTCGCTTCTGGGCCAGGGAGATAATTTCGGCGAGAATCTTACGGCTGGTTTCCATCCGTTTCTGAAGCTCGGCTCGCACCGGGGCGCAGGATGCATGCGCCGCGTAAATTGCTCGAAGAATAGCGGGATTTTCGTGCGACTGGCCCGCTGAATCAGTCGCAAGCTCTCCCAGCACTTCGAGAACCGAACCCTCGCTGGAGCGCGCCTTTTCGAGTGCACGCTCCACGGCTGCGATCCGTTCCCCGCCATACGCCGCCAGCACATGCTCCTTCGTTGGGAAGTAATTGAAAAATGTGCCCTTGCCTACGTCGGCGGCGTTGGTGATGTCTTCCACCGTCGTCTCCATGAATCCGCGTTCGCCGAAAAGGTTTAGCGCGGCGCGATAGAGCCGTTCACGGGTTTCCAGGCGGTGGCGCTCGCGGCGATTCGACCGCGGCGCGGCGGCGGAGTCGTGAACGGGCTCGAGAGAAATTCGTTGCTGGATGGCTCTACTCATGACTATTGGGCATATCTGACTTTAAGTCACTATTGAGTGTAAGTCAATAGCTGGGCGGCGGAGGGCCTATGGCGGGAATCGTTTGGGGCCGGCGGAGGGCTGGTGAGCGGAAGCCGCCGCGCCGGATTCACTCGCTCCGGCGCGGGGCTCCGCGAAACTCTACTTCGAGTGGTGCGGTGAGTGTTTCGTCAGCGTCGCAAGCAAGAGCTTGGCCGACGGGGGCGCCGGGACGGCCTTATGAAGAACGATATCCTTCGCGTCGAGTTTCTTCCCGTAGAGACGCTCGTTTGCATCGTTGTCGGGGCGCAGAGTGGAGCCTTCGAGCGAGACGCCCGCAAACAAGCCGCGCGAACGCGAATAGGTCAGAACTTCCGCTCGCAGCGTGACGTCGGTGGCCGCCTGCGCATTGCGGCCCACGGGGCCCGCGGCTGCGGCCGCATCGGCGCCGAGTTTCACTTTGCTGCTCAGAATCGCGCCCGCTCCGCGCTCGTTCATGATGAGCAAAACGAAGTCGGTCGCCTGTCCGCCGATCTGGAATCCAAAGCTTCCGCCTTCGAGGGCCATCATTGACGGGGCGCTCCAGCGACCGCGGAAGTTATCGCCACCGCGGCACGACATCACTCCGCGCCCGTAGCTGGCGCCCACGATGAAGGCGGCCTTCAGCACCGACGGCAGGACAATCACGCAGTCCGCCTTGTCGAGCAAACTCTGCGGGATATCGTCGGGGATGTTCATGATTTCTCGGGCCACTTTACCGGCGTTCTCGACGCGATCTTGTTCCTTCGCCGCGTCGTCCGCGCTCAGCGGCGCCGGAACGGCGAAGGCAAGCAAGCCTACGAGTGATGCTGCGATAGATAGGTGCCAAACTCTCTTCATCTGGATTTCCTCCTCAGGATGGACGCGCGAACGGCGGATTCAGGCCGATGCCTACCCAACGACTATATCAAACAGGAGGGTTCGCGCGAAGAATGGAATATAATCGGCCGCCCCGCGAACCGGCTGGGCCGAAATGAATTCCGCCATCTGGCCACGCAGCTTCCGAGCGAAAAGTTCCGCAGTTTCGGCGATCGCTCCGATCGTCGCGTTGCTCCTATTTGTAACTCCGCTTGCCGCGCAAAAACACTCCAAGCAGTCAACGACCGGAGCTTCCGAAGCCGCGTCGCGGCCGGACGTGGTGCGTTTTCGCGCTCGTGTGGAAGCCGCCCTGGCGGAAATCCACGCGCAGAAGGCCAGTTGGGGAGTGCTGGTGGCAGACCGCGATACGGGCCAAACGCTCTTTGAATTGAATTCCGATCGTTTCTTCACCCCGGCTTCGAACGCAAAGATCTTCACCACCGCTTTCGCGCTCGCGAGCCTCGGCCCTTCTTATCGTTTTCATACCACTCTCGAATCGAGGATTCCGCTTGGCGGCGACGGCAAGCTCGCCGGCGATTTGATTCTCGTGGGACGCGGCGATCCCGATCTCTCGAATCGCAAGTTTCCATTCGCCGCACCAGTGGAACATGACGGGCCCGCGGAGAAAATCCTGGCGGAACTCGCGGACGCTGCCTTCGCGCGCGGCTTGCGGGAGGTGGACGGCGACATCGTCGCCGACGATCGCTCGATTCCCTACGATCCATATCCCGCTGGCTGGAGCGTCGGCGACCTTTTCTTCAGCTATGGCGCGCCAGTCACGGCCATTACGTTCAACGACAACATCGTCTCGATCGAAATTTCACCGGGCGCTCGCGTCGGCGATCCCGCTATGGTCAGCGTCGATCCAGTCGCAGCCGCGGAGGGTGTCACGTGGCAGATTTCGACGGTTGCCGAACCCGCAAAAGCGGATCCGCGCCCCGACCTTGCGGTTGTCCGCCAGCCGGGAGCGAATTTTCTTTTGTTGCGCGGATCGATCCCGATTGGGCACTCGCCTCTGAAACTCGATCTTGCGATGACGGACCCGACGGCATCTGCGGCGCGCGCTCTGAAGCAATTGCTGGAAGCGCGTGGAGTCCGCGTCACCGGCCGCGCTCGTCTCGAAGAAGCGCCTCCTCCGCAGGCACTAAAGCCTGGAGAGGCGCCGGTGCTCCTGTCCGTGCCGCCGCCGCTAATGACTCAGAATGCGCCAACGGTTCCGTCCGCAAACGCGTTGGTACTCGCCGAACACATCTCGCCGCCGCTCCTCGAAAGCGTCCGCGTCACAAACAAAATCAGCCAAAATCTTCATGCGGAACTGTTTCTGCGAGCGGTGGCGCGGGAAAAAACGGGAATCGGTTCCACCGAAATTGGCCTGAAGCTCGAACAGGACTTTCTGAAATCCGCGGGCATCGCCGACGGTGATGCCGTTCTGACCGACGGCTCCGGCCTTTCAGGCGACAACCTCGTCACGCCGCGCGCGGTCGTGGTTCTTCTGCAATACATCAATCGGCAGCCCTGGGGCGCCGATTTCCTCGCTACGCTACCGATTGCAGGAGTGGACGGCACTCTCGAAGATCGCATGAAGAACACACGCGCCGTCGGCCTCGTGCAGGCCAAGACCGGCGGCCTCGAGCACGTCCACGCGCTCTCCGGCTATGCCACTACGCTGAGCGGTGAATATCTCGTCTTCTCGATTTTCGCCAACAACAATCCCCAGCACGGCCGCGAAGCAACCGCAGCGCTCGACGAAATTGCCGCAGCAATGGTCGAAGTCCTCGGCGCACCCGAGCAACAAAAGAAAACGAAGTTGCGATCGAAATAACATCCCAGTAGGGGCACGGCATGCCGTGCCCTCTCGCGCTGTGTCCGCCGCTGATCCATCAAGCGCGATTGTGCGTCCGCGCATTAAGGCGCGATTCTGATTTCCACACCCAACCAAGCTACAATCCTCTTTTGAGGCCTCCGTGTCCCGTCACGCTGAACAGATCCTCGAATTCGACCGGCTGAAAGAAATCGTCAGCGGCTTTACTACGTGCGCGCCCGGGCGCCGCGCAATCCTTTCGCTCGTGCCCCAGCAAGATGTTGCCGCGCTCAACACGGAATTCGATTTCGTCCGCGAGGCGGTTGCCTACTTGCGCCCTGGCTCCGAGCTCGGCTTCGGCTCGCTCGCCGATCCTGAGCGGTGGCTCGCGCGCCTCGCGGTTCCCGCGTCTGTTCTTTCGATCGCGGAATTCCTCGACGCCGCCACGCTGATGGAAACCGTCAACGGCGTGCGCCAGACGTTCAAGGGCGACGCCGCAAAGTATCCGCGGCTCGCGGAACGCGCCGCGTCCTTCGCCGACTTCCGCCACCTCCTCACCGCCATTCGCCGCGCGATTCTGCCGAATGGCGAAGTCAGCGACGATGCTTCTCCGCAATTGAAACGCGTCCGCTCCGGCATCGGGCAGGCGCGCGACAAGATTCAAAAGTCGCTCGAAGGCATTCTTCGCGCTCGAGGCGAGCCCACCGGTGAGGACTACATCACGCTCCGCAACGACCGCTTCGTCATTCCGGTTCGCGCCGGCGATCGCCGCGCGGTACCCGGTGTCGTTCATGCCGCGAGCGCCACGGGACAGACCGTCTTCGTCGAGCCCCTGGAGGCCATCGATCTCAACAATCGCCTCGTGCAGCTCTCCGAAGAAGAAATCGCGGAGATCGCGCGGATTCTCGGCGAGCTCACCGAGCAATTACGCGGTCATCACGGACCGCTCGAAGCCGCTGCGGCCGGCATCGCGCATCTCGATTCCATTTTTGCTCGCGCGGGATTTGCAAGGGAGTTCGACTGCGTGATGCCGGAATTCTCCTTCGGAAATTCGCTGCGCCTCGATGCCGCGCGCAATCCGGTTCTCGAGCACACACTGCGGCCGCAGAACCGCAAGGCCGTTCCGCTGACGCTCGCGCTCGGCGGCTCGGAGACCGTCATGGTGATCAGCGGGCCCAACACGGGTGGCAAAACGGTCGCCCTCAAAAACGTGGGCCTCGCCGCGCTCGCCGCGCAGTCCGCCATTCCCGTCGCCGCCGAACGCGCCGAACTGCCTGTATTCGATCATGTGCTCGCCGACATCGGCGACGAACAATCCATCGCTGCCGACCTTTCCACATTTTCCGCGCACATGCTGAATCTGAAATCAATGCTCGAGACGGCCACTGAGCGCTCGCTTATTCTCGTTGATGAAATGGGCACAGGGACGGCGCCGGAAGAAGGCGCCGCGCTCGCCGTCGCGCTGCTCGAAGAATTTCGCGCCTTGCGTGCACTGACGATTGCCACCACGCACCACGATCGCCTGAAAGCCTACGCTTCCACCACGCCCGGAATCGTCAACGCCGCCATGGAATTCGACGAAGAGCACCTGCGGCCTACCTACCGCCTGCTCGTCGGCGTGCCCGGCACATCGAGCGGCCTCGAAATCGCTCGCCGCTTGGGATTGTCGTCACGCATCGTGGATCACGCGCGTGCCAGCCTTTCGCCGGAATCGCGCGAGGCGCGCGGCTTGATCGCTTACTTGCACCGCAGCCGCGATGAGATGGACGAAATCAAGCGACAGGCTCGCGACGAGCTGCTGCAGCTGGAATCGGAGCGTCGCTCGCTTCAGACCGAATGGATCGAGCGCCAGAAAAAGCGCATCGCAGAGCTGGAGAAGAATTTCGAGGCGACGCGGAAGAAGCTTGAAGCGGAAGTGGCGCGCCTCGCCACCGATATTCAAGACCGCACGCTGCGCGCGCAAATCGAAAAGCAATCCGGCCGCCGCCTGGGAAAAATTGCCGGCGACGCGCGTGCGGAAACCGACGCGGCTGTGGTCGAAACCCTCGCCGCGTCGCAATCCGATCTGGGCGTCAACTCGGCGCGAGCCGCGCAGCCCGTTTCTCCCGCTCAGTTATCCGAAGGCCAGCGCGTGGTGGTGAAGGGATTCAAGCAGCCTCTTTTGTTCCGCCGTCACGATGGACGCGCGGCCGAAGTCGAAGCTGGTCCGATGCGCATGAAAGTCCCGCTCGCCGATATCGTAGGAATCGAAGACGACGCGAAACCCGCGAAGGCGACAGACGCAAGCGGAGCCGCGCGTCCTCGCGGCGTTACCGTGCACTCGCAGCCCAGCGACGAGCCCGCATCGGAAGAAATCAACGTGATCGGCGCCACCGTCGAAGAAGCCACGCGTCGCGTGGACAAGTTTATCGACCAGGCTGCCCTCGCCGGCAAGCCTGCCGTCCGCATCATTCACGGCCACGGCACCGGCGCACTTCGCCGAGGCCTCGCCGAATTTCTTGGCTCGCACCCGCTGGTCGAGAGAATTCACGCCGAGGCCGAGGACCGAGGAGGTACGGCCATTACTGTAGCGGATCTGAAAGTCTAAGATGTTGTTTTTAACTGTTTTATCTAGTAGAATCTACTGGTAGTCCAGTGGCTCCGTTGTGGAGGTTTCGATGACCAAAACTAAGATGGTTACAATCGAACAGCGCGCAGTCGGCACCTTCGATTGGGAGGGTACACCCGAGCAAGCGCGGATCGAGCGGAACCTCTTTGCGCTGAATGGGCGTAGTCGGGAAGCTCTTCGGTTCTGCAAGAACAAGCACGGGCGCCACAATCGGGTTCACTTGGTGATCGAGGAGGAGAATTTTGTCGAACTCTTCCGCAGCGCCGTCGAAAACGGAGTGTTTTCCGATTCCGCCCTTCGAGATTTTCGGAACATCCTAGGGGCTAGGCGAGATCCGTTTCTGGATGTAATTGGAACAACCGGTGACGGAAAATTGTCCGCCGAAATCGACAAAGAATTGTACGGAGAAGATCAGGCTTGAAGATTTTCGTCGATACGTGGGGTTGGCTGGTACTGGCTGATCCGAAAGATCCTCTCCACTCGGAAGCCGTCGGTTGCTATGAAGAATTCAGCGGTCGCACGGGACGCGTCGTGACATCGAATTTCATACTGAATGAGACTTTCACTCTCTTGTTTCGACGCCGCCCACACAAGGAAGCTCTTCACTTTTCCGAAGGTTTGTTGCAGTCTCCGTTCATCCGGATTGAGACGGTTACGGAGCATCGATTTCTGAGGGCGTTCGAACTCAGAAGGAAATTCTCCGACAAGCCGCGGATCTCGTTCACGGATCTCAGCAGTATGGCAATCATGATGGAACTCAAGGTCTCGGACATTCTCACGGGCGACCCTCATTTCAATCAGGTGGGGTTCGGATTCAGAACTCTGCCAAATTGACTGAGCTGAAAAACCATGGCAGAAGCCGGTAGTTTCGCAGAACGCGTCAAGCAGCAGGCGGACATCGTCCGCGTCGTCGGCGAATATGTGCGCCTGAAAAAATCCGGCGCGAATTTTACCGGCCTCTGCCCCTTCCATCAGGAGAAGTCGCCCTCCTTCGCCGTCCATCCCGTAAAGCAGATCTATCACTGCTTCGGCTGCGGCGTCGGGGGCGACGTTTTCAAATTCGTGATGGAGATGGAGAGGTCCACGTTCCCGGAAGCGATTCGCACCGTCGCCGAAAAGTGCGGCATTGCAATTCCCAAGCCGCGCGAGCGTTCCCCGGAAGAGCGCAAAGAAAATCAGCAGCGTTCGGCCCTGGTCGAAATGCATCGCGAAGCCGCGGCTTACTTTTCGCGCGCGCTCCACGACAGTCCCGAAGGCAAAGTCGCGACGGCTTACCTCGAAGACCGCGGCCTCGATCCCGAAACGATGAAGCGCTTCGGCCTCGGCTTTGCCCCATCCTCCGGTGACGCGCTTCTCCGTTTTCTGAAGCAGAAATATCCGGAAAAGCTTCTCGACGTGTCCGGCCTGATCTCGCGCGACCAGGGCGGACGCGCCTACGATCGCTTCCGCCGCCGCATCATGTTCCCGATCGCGAATGAATCCGGCAAAGTGATTGCTTTCGGCGGCCGCGCGATGGGCGACGACATGCCCAAATATATGAATTCTCCCGAGACGCCCATCTATACGAAGAGCAATGTTCTCTACCACGTCGATCGCGCGAAAGAAGCTCTCCGCCAAAGCGATTTCGCCGTCCTGGTCGAGGGTTACATGGACGCCATCGCGGTCGCGCGCGCCGGCATTGCCAATGTCGTCGCAAGCTGCGGCACCAGCCTTGCCGAGCCGCAAATCAAATTGCTCGGCCGCTTCACCCGCCGCGTAATCGTCAACTACGACCCGGACAATGCCGGCCAGGTTGCTACCGAACGCTCCATCTCGCTTCTTCTCGAAAGCGAATTCGACGTTCGCGTCCTCGCCCTCCCCGGAAAAGCCGATCCCGATAAATTCCTGAAGGAACAGGGCGCCGACGCTTATCGCAAGCTCCTCGCGCAATCGCCGCCTTATCTCGATTACCTCATCGGCCGCGCGCGCCAGATGGACCGCACCACCGCCGCCGGCAAAGTGGCCGCCCTCAATTTCCTGATGCCCTATGTGCAACGCCTCCCCAATCGGCTGCTTCGCTCGGAGTGGGCCACACGTATTGCGTCCGAACTCCGCGTCGACGAGCCTGTGCTTCGCGAAGCCCTCCGTCGCGCCGCCGCCGAGCGCCGCAGCGAGGTGAAGCCGAAAGCCGAACTTCTCGGCCCGGCTGTGAAACCCGCCGAGCGCGGAATCATTCGCATGCTCGTCGAAGCCGAGGGATTTCGCGAAAAGCTGGCCGAAGCACTCTCGACCTATTCGCTGCATCGCGGGCTCGAGAGCGAACGGCTGCTCGAGCTTCTGATTTCGAAAGTGGGCGAGCGGCCGGACCCAGCATCGCTGGCCGCGGCGCTTGAAGAAAAGGATCGCCGCCTGCTGTTTGAAGTTCTCTTCGAGCCCGTCCCCGAACCCACCTGGGACGATGCCGAGAGCTGCCTCAGCGTCCTCCGCAGCCGTCGAGTGGAGGAGGAAATGGCGGAACTCCAGCGAAAAATCGAAGCGAAGCCATCCAGCGACGAGCTCCGCACCCTACTCACCCGCCGCCTCGAACTTCAGAAAATCCTCGCTACGCGCTAGCAACCGAGATTCCGCGAGGTGCCGGTTCCTACGGCGTCCCGGAGTCGTCAGCTCGCCCGGGCAATCGCGAAATATTGGGCCGCACACGGAGACGCCCGCCAAGTCACAGCATTCGATTGACTTAGGCTTGCCTGATAATGTAAAATTCATGGGTTTTGGAGGAAACGGGCGGCACGTGTCCTGCATCATATACTTGGGGGACGCGGGCGTGGCTGGCGCGGACGCAGGCTGGTAACGGGTTCCAACGTCTTAATTTCCGTTCAAATGCAGTTTATTTGACAAGTCGCGCCGGGGTGTCTAATTCCGGGCGCGTATTTCTTTGGTACCCGTTCATGCGCATTCGCTCGACTTCTCCATCGGAGGCAGTGTGAGTTTGGCTCTTGAGGAAAAATACGATCAGGTACGGCAACTCATCGCCATGGGCAAGGAACGCGGCTACCTGCTCTACGATGAGGTGAACGATATCCTGCCCGCCGAGGTGCACTCCTCGGAAGAAATTGACGACTTGCTCTCGACGTTCGAGCGCTACGGCATCGATGTGTACGAGGATCTCTCCAGCGCGAAAGCCGCGCTTGCCGCCGCCGACGCCAGCGATTCTCCCGAAGTCGTCGTAAAGGAAGAAGCCGCTTCCGAAGACGGCGATCTCGATCTCACTCCTGGCACGCTCGAAAAAACGAATGACCCCGTTCGCATGTACCTCCGCGAAATGGGCACTGTTCCGCTGCTCACGCGCGAAGGCGAAGTAGCCATCGCCAAGCGCATCGAGCGCGGGCAGTTGCTCGTCCTGAAAACCATCACGCGCGCTCCGCTGATCCTGAAAGAACTTCTCCAGGTCGGCGAAGATCTCCGCACCGGCTCGCGCTCCATTAAGGAAATCGTTCAGTTCGACGACGAAGAGCTCACCGAAGAAAAAATCGAAGCTAAGACCAAGGAAACTCTCAAGCAGATTGACAAAGTCGCCAAGCTCTACCTCGTCGCGATGAAGCAGGCGCAGAAGCTCGACAAGATTCCGCGCTCGAAGAAGCGCCCCTTCCTGCACGCGCGTTACGCTCTCGGCCGCACCCGCGTCGAAATGTCCAACCGCTTCCGCGAACTCGATTTCAATCCGCTCGAAAAGAAGCGCCTGATCGACAAGATTCGCCAGACGGTCGAACGCGTCCATTTCCTTGAACGCGACGTCGTCAAGCTCGAACGCCGCGTCGAAGCCTCCAAAGCCGACGTCCAGGCCGAAGCGCGCAAAGATCTCCGGGCCCGCCGCCAGGAACTCGGCGAAATCGAAATCGCCAGCGAAGTCAGCCCCACCGAGCTGAAGCGCGCCCTTCAGGTGATTCTTCGGGGCGAAGCGGAAGCCGAGCAAGCCAAGAAGGAATTAATCGAAGCGAACCTCCGCCTCGTCGTTTCCATCGCAAAAAAATATACCAACCGCGGCTTGCAGTTCCTCGACCTGATTCAGGAAGGCAACATCGGCTTGATGAAAGCCGTCGATAAATTCGAATGGCGCCGCGGCTACAAATTCTCCACCTACGCCACCTGGTGGATTCGCCAGGCCATCACGCGCGCCATCGCCGACCAGGCTCGCACCATCCGCATCCCGGTGCACATGATCGAGACGATCAACAAACTCGTCCGCACCCAGCGCCAGCTCGTTCAGGAACTCGGCCGCGAGCCCACTTCGGAAGAAATCGCCAAGCGCATGGACATTCCGGTTGCGAAAGTCCGGAAGATTCTGAAAATCGCGCAGGAGCCGATTTCGCTCGAAACTCCTATCGGCGAAGAAGAAGATTCGCATCTCGGCGATTTCATCGAGGACAAAGCCGTCGTCTCGCCTTCCGACGCCGTAATCAATCTCAGCTTGAAGGAACAAACTTCCTCGGTGCTGAAGACGCTCACGCCTCGCGAAGAAAAAGTGATCAAGATGCGTTTCGGCTTGGACGATGGTAGCGAGCACACGCTCGAAGAAGTCGGCCAATCTTTCGCCGTCACGCGCGAGCGCATTCGCCAGATCGAAGCGAAGGCCCTGCGCAAGCTGCGCCATCCGTCGCGCTCGCGCAAGCTCCGCGCTTTCCTCGAAGGCTCAGCCAACGATTACTAGCTTTGCGCTAACCTTGTGCCGAGCCTGATTGAATGGCTTACGATGAAATGTTCTGCGACGTAGGGGCGCTGCTTGCCGCGCCCCGCTTCGCTTTCGTAGCGCCGGCATCCTGCCGGCTTTTTTGAGTCCAAACTCGGCTATTGCCTATAGTAGTTCAAAAATATTCCGGTTGACCTCTGCGAAGTTCCCGGCAACGTCAAAGCTCAAATGCCGACAGACACAAGCAGCGATTCGAGGCGATTCAACGCTTCAAACCAAAAGCTTTTCATCTTCAAGACGTCCTTCGAAGTCGCGAGTTTCATATGATCCACCGCCACGCGCGTCTTCTTGCCGCCGCTCGGATAGAAATAGACGCTTAGTCGAGTGTCGCCGTTGCACTTCGCGCGAATTGATTTTCCCTTCGTTGCCTTTGTGATCTCGATATTTGCTCCGTGCAACCAGCGTCGCCGCGTCTACTCGTCGGTCCAGGCCTGAAAGATTTTCCCTATCGGCGTGGCGATCGTGCGGCTGCTGTTCGCCGCAAAATTACCGTTACAGTCTTGAAATTGTTTTCTCAGGCCACGCTCGTGCTCGTACCCCACCGCCACCATCTGCACCCACCACCCGGGCACCTTTTGCTTCTCGTAGAGGTATGCCGCGATTTCCTTGTGCGTCCATTTTTTCGCGCCGGCTTTGTCGAGGATCTTGAACCACTCGGCCCACACCTTCCCTGTCTTCGTCTTTACGGCTTCATCGCTCGAGCGTTTCGTTTCTTTCGGTTTCTTGGCCGCCATCGTCGCGCGCCCTCTCACGCCGCGATTTTACTCCGAAGTCCCAAGAAATTCTCGCGCCGCCATTCGCCCACGATCTGATCGAGCGCCTCGCGGTAACTCGGATATCTCGGCTTCCAGTTGAAATCCTGCCGGAAGCGCGCATTCGAAGTTCGCGTGGACGAAGTCATGAATCCCACCGCTGCCGAGCCGGCGGCGACCTTTGCTATCCACGCTGGAACGTGCCGCGGTGCAGGCGCGCCCAGCCGATGCGCGAAGCCGCTCAAATACACGCCGGAAGCCACCGGCTGCTCGTCGGTCACGTGCCACAATCCGCTCCGCTTTGCTTCCGCCAACGTCACGAACGCGCTCGCGGCATCGTCCACGTGAATGAATTGCCAGATCGCATCGCCTTTTCCGATGACGGGCAGCTTGCGCGCCGCCAGTTGCTCGCCGAAATAGCGCGTGTGCGCCGCATCCGGCGAATGGAACCACGCGCAGCGAAGAATCCCAACGCCGAATCCGTGCTTGCTGCCCGCTTCTCGCGCGATCGTTTCCATTTCAAGCGTCGAGCGCGTAACGAAATCGGTGTGCGGCGGCGTGTTCTCGTCGAATGCCGATTGATCCGCCGGCCGCGCCACCCACGTAATGCTTTGCACCAGGAACTGTTTCGCGCCCACTTTCGCCGCTGCTTCCGCCAGGGCGCGCGTGCCGTCGATTCGAATTCGGTCGTTTGTTTTCCAATCTTCCGGGCGCGGCTTCGCATTGGTTGGAATCGCCGTCGCCGCATGAATCACCACGTCCGCGCCTTCGGCCGCGCGCGCCAGCGAATCCGCATCAAACAAATCCGCCTGCCTGCTTTCCCCTCGCTGCTTGCGAATCGTGATCTCATTGGCAGCGCTCCGCGCCAGGCAGATCACCGCGTTCCCGCGCTCGGTAAATTGTTGAATCAGTTGCCGTCCCAGAACCCCCGTTGCGCCCGCAATAAATATTTTCATGGCAGACATCTCCTTACTCTCAAAGAATCGGCCGGTAAGATATGGGATGCGGAAGCTTGCGCTCAGGATTTCGAAATTAATCGCACGCCCGCCAGCACTCCGAGGCATTCAAAGAGCGCCAGCAGCACGGCGGTCACATCGAAGATGTCGCGCATGTCGAAGGAAAGAGGCAGGTTGATGTGCGTCACATGATCGGGCCCCGGCAGCACAAAATGGAAGTACACGCCGAACAGGAGCGCTCCTGCCATCGAAATTGCCAGCAGCGCGCCGCCGTCGCGCAGCCGTCCTTTCCAGATCAGGTAGGCCGCAAGCAAGGGCGCCACCAGAATCACGATCGCAACAAAGAGTTTCTGAAACGCATCGAGCCCTATCGCCAGCCGTCCGTGCGCCATCCCATGAATGATGTTAAGCGCCAGATGAATCAGCACGATCCCGATCGCCAATCCGACCAGCGAGCTTCGGTTTGAGGATGGTGCATTCATTTTCAATGTTCTCCGTTGGCAGACTACTTCTGCTGCTGCGTCGTGGACCAGTTCACCGCCGTGCCGTACCCGTAAACGAGCTGCGCTCCCCGGTCCGCGCCGATCGTCAGCAGCACCGCAAGCAGAAACAATCCGATCAGCATCAGCTTGCGGAATTGCGCCGTGAAATTCTTGCGCGCAAAAAATGCGAACATGCATAGCGCGATCGCAAGGCTCGTCGCCACCAGCATCAACGTCTCGTGAATCCCCACCGCGCGCTGCGCCTCGCCGGGCGGCACGGAATTCGCCGCCGCAAGCCCGGAAAGAATCGTCACAATCGCAGCCAGCGTACCCAGATACAGCATCCGCGCCGCCGTCCGCTGCATCTCGTCGCTCGCCCGCCACAAAGCCAGCAATTGAAACAAAAGCGCTGCCAGCCATAGCACGATTGGAAAATGTACGAACACCGGATGATAGTTCAGCGCCGCTCTAAGCCCCGGAAGCATTTCAGCAACTCCTCCCCGCGCTCACGCCGCGCGCTTTCTGCAGTAGGGGCACGGCATGTCGAAGATCCCGGACGAATTCGCGGAACCGTGCCCTCTCGACCCCCGGCAACGCGCAGCCGAATGTGCGATCGGTGACAAGCAGTCGCCCGTCGCGCCGCATTATGTTCCAATGCCTCGCCGCCGTAAACTGCGATAGAATTCCCGCCACGAATTCCGCTTTTGTAGCGCCGGGCTTCAGACCGGCAGGTGTTGACTCACTCGGCTGTCACCAAATAGGAACGTCAGGAGCCGCCATGAAATGGATTCTTCGTATCCTCGGTGTCCTCGTCGCAATCGTCCTCCTCGTCGTCGTGATCGGCGCGCTTCTCCCGAAGCAGCACTCCGTCTCGCGCCAGGCTACTTACCACCAGCCCCCCGAAGCCATCTGGCAGACGATCATGGACTACCAGAAATTTCCCACTTGGATCAAAGGCGTCGCGCGCGTAGAGCCTTTCGAATCTCTCAACGGCTATCCCGGCTGGACGGAAATCGAATCGAACGGGATGAAGATTCCCCTGCAAGTCACCGAAGCCGTTCCCTCTCGCCGCCTCGTCACTCGCATCGCCGATCCGAAGCTACCCTGGGGCGGCACCTGGACCACCGAAATCACGCCCGCGCCTGGCGGCTCCGTGATGCGCATCACCGAGAATGGCTACGTCAGCAATCCCGTTTTCCGTTTCATGGCCCGCTTCGTCTTCGGTTACACCAACACGCTCGATTCCTACATGAAATCGCTCGGCGAAAAATTCGGCGAGCAAGTAACCATCCAGAACTAGGTCACGCGCTGGAAGCTGCTTTGTGGGTCGCCCCTTCAGGGGCGACATAATAACCGCGCAAACTAACGGGGCTTTAGCCCCTGAAGTTCCCCGATGGTTCGAATCAAGGCGCCTTCGTCAGGGCACACCTTCCGCCGCGCCACTATCGTCAGGGCACGGCTTCAGCCGTGCCGAAAAGCAGCACAGCTTCAGGGGTTTTAACCCCTGAGGCTCTCGGACGGTTTCGATCGATACCGAAGAAAAACCCGACCACTCCACGCCACTTTCAAAAAAACCTTGTAGGTCGTCCCTTCAGGGGCGACATAATAACCGCGCAAACTAACGGGGCTTTAGCCCCTGAAGCTCCTCAAAGGTGTTCAACCATGCCGAAGAAAAACCCAACCGCTCCTCGCCCGCCCGAGCGCGACTACTCCCACCGTTCGCTCCTCGACAAGCTCGGCGTCAAGCCCGGCCAGAAAATCCTGATCCTCGGCATCGACGACGCCGCTTTCATCCACGACATCCAGCCTTTCCTTCCCGAATTCGCAGAACGAAAGCCCGCCGCCGATCTCGACCTGATATTCTTCGGCGCAACGCAGAAAAAAGATCTCGCCCGCCTCAAACCCCTCCGCAAATCTATCCTAAAGAACGGCGCAATCTGGGTAATCTATCCGAAAGGACGCCAGGAAATTCGCGAAATCGACGTAATCGCCGCAGGCAAAGCCGCCGGCCTCACCGACAACAAAGTCTGCAGCTTCTCCGCCACGCACACCGCACTCCGCTTCGTCATCCCCCTCGCCAAACGGTAGAGCCTGTTCCTACACCTGCCGCCTCCCATCGGCAGTAGGGGCACGGCATGCCGTGCCCGCTTCACTCCCGGCTCTGCGTCCACCGCTTGGCATCCTCCACCAGCCCCCGCTTCACCGGGTTCATGTGAATGAAGTCTGCACTCGCGCCGACAGCGCAATCCCCAGCAAAAGCATCACGAAGCTGAGTATGGTGAAACGCGAACGAGTCTTCATGGGGCTCTCCTCAATTGGAACGGGAATGCGGCTCCGAAAAATGGCTCCTCAATAAATCGAGCCGCTCGTGGGAGTGTATCATCTTCGCTTTTTATTCGCCCGAGTGTTCGGCAGTGGATTTTCCCCCCAGCGGCACAGGCACTCTTGCCTGCCCTGAGATTCGAAGGGCCTGTGCTCTTCTGCTCGCCAACTCTCCCTCCGCTGTCATTCCGAGCGCAGTGTGCGCGCTTTTTCTTCCGGCTTGGCGCAGCCAAGCCGCGCGCACACGCAGTCGAGGAATCTCTCTTCGCCTTACGCGCCTCACTGGCACGGGCACTCGCGCCTGTGCTCCGCGAGGACCTCGGCGTCCGCCGCCACGTAATGATGGACGTGGGATAGCACAAGTTTTGCGCTCTCTGCGAACCGCGGGGTCGTAGCTTCTATTTGTTGAAGTGTGCTCAAGTCTAGAAGCGATGAACCTAGATCCCCTCTCTTCGCCTCTTCATTCCGCTCGCAAGCCGTTAATTTCGAACCGAGCTGCTGTGCCTATTGAAAGATCGTTCTCCGGAATACCGAACGCGCGAGACCGCGCAGCACAGAGCGACACTCTTCGTAGGCTCCTCTGGTAGATAAAAAACAGGAACCGGGCCCTTTTCCAAGTAGAATTTTCGCTCCGACATAATTTTGCCGGTGTGCTCGAATCCTTGTCCCATCCGAGTCCAGTATTGATATTTCAAACGGGTCGAATGACGGCCGGAGTACCAGTCAACAATGAGTCCGATCGTCACTTCGCCATCCCTCAGGAGCCGCCGCGCTTGTAGCTCGTTTCGAATCCTTTCAAGCTCGCCGAGGATCCAAATGCTCAGCCACACGGCGAGAAACACTCCGCTACCGAGGCGTTTCCAATCGATGTAGTCCCTCTCGATCATGAAAATGGCGAACCAAATTCCTGCTACGAACAATATGGACTCGAAGACTAGGTCTACTTTGGCAGATGCTCGCAGGTACAATTCGCGCGGGCGCGGCAACACGAGCAGAGACTCCCATTCCTCGGGCGTCTTGGGAGGCGAAGAGGCGATTTCGGTGAGTCCCACAGCGACCGCACGAGCCCGAGCGCCGGTCGGATCGAGATTCAACGCTGTTACAGGTTCATGAAGGCCTCGCTGCGATTTCTGAGAAAGGAATGGCCACGCAATCACCAGCGCTATGATCGCTAGACCTACCCATCCTCCGTCGGCTGAATCAGCCAGAACGACCCACGCAAGAAAGGCAAGGATCGGCCAGACGTAGTCTGGAATCTGCGAGAGGATCTTCGAAAGCGCAGACTTAGGGTTCCGCCTGCAATGCGGGCACAGCGAGCCGGGTGTCGAAGCAAAAACGGCGCCACAGCTTTCGCACGTAGCTTCACTCATTATTCCACTTATACCGTAACTGACCAGCGAAGCAATAAGTTTGAGGACATTTTGCAGGGGCGAGCGAACATGCAAAATTGTGCTGCGTGAGTGAGCAATCTCTTCTGAAAATTCCGGCGCGAGGCGGGCCGCGCGTCCTATGATGTTGTCGTGACGATTCCGGCTCCACCTACGATGTCGGCGAAGCTGGAAGTTCGCGGCCTCACCGTCGAACTTCCCACCGACGCGGGCTGGATTCGCCCGGTGAACGACGTTTCGTTCTCGCTCGCCGAAGGCGAGACGCTCGGCATCGTCGGCGAATCGGGCTCCGGCAAGACGATTCTCTCGCTCGCGCTGATGGGACTCGATCCGCCGGGCGCGCGGCGCAGCGGCGAAGCCCTGCTCTGCACTCGTGATGGCGCCCGCACGAATCTCGTCACCGCCACTCCCGAAGAAATTCGCGCACTGCGCGGCCGCGATATCGCCATGATTTTTCAGGAGCCGATGACGGCTCTCAATCCCGTGATGCGCATCGGCGCGCAAGTGGAAGAAGCAATCCGCGTGCACGACGCGCGCGCCGGCGCCTCCGAAATTCGCGAGCGTGCCATTCAGGCGCTCGGCCGCGCCGCTCTTCCCGAACCCGAGCGCCGCGCGCGCCAGTATCCGCACCAGCTTTCAGGCGGCTTGCGACAGCGCGTGATGATCGCCATCGCGCTCGCCGCCGGTCCCGGCATCCTGATCGCAGACGAGCCCACCACCGCGCTCGACGTCACCGTGCAGAAACAAATCCTCGAACTTCTCGCACAATTGCGTCACGAATTGCAGCTCTCGATGCTTTTCATCACCCACGACCTCGGCGTCGTCGCGCAGGTGGCCGATCGCGTGATTGTTATGTACGCGGGACGCATCGTTGAACAAGGACCCGTCGCGGAAGTTCTCCGCCATCCGCGCCATCCTTATACGGAAGGCCTGCTGCGCGCCGCGCCTCGTCTCGAACGCGGCAAACTTACGCCGATTCCCGGCACGGTGCCCTCTCTCGGCGCGCTGCCGCCCGGATGCGCCTTCGGACCGCGCTGTTCCGTCCACATTCCCGAGTGCGATGAGGCTGTCCCGGAGCTTTACTCCGTCTCGGAAGACCATTGGGCGCGATGTATCCTGGTCGCGCCGCGCCAGCCCGCCGGAGCGGCCCGGTGAGGCGCCAAAACGTGCCCGAAAATAGCTTTCAGCTGCAAACACCTTGCTGTAGTTGCGACACTGAATTTGGCGAAAATTGACCCGGTACGCGGGTTTCATGGCAAACGAAAATCACGTCCAGCAGCATGACCTCGTGCGCGACCGTTTCACGCGCACCGCGGAGATTTTCGGTGATTCCATCCTCAAAACGCGCGCAGCCGAGGCGGAAATCCTCGCGCACATGGTTGCGGCGAGGAAGTCCGACCGTGCCGTCGATCTCGCCTGCGGCACCGGTGCGCTCGCGCTCGCCTTTGCCCCTCATGTCCGCTCGATCTGCGGCCTCGACCTCACCCCGGCGATGCTCGCAGTGGCGCAGCGGGGAGCCCGTGACGCGAACGCTCGCAATGCCTGCTTTGCGATTGGCAACGCGCAGCAGATTCCGTTTGCTGGCGCCTCGCTCGATCTCGCGCTGACCAGCTACGCACTGCACCACGTGCCCGACGCCGCGCGAGTGATCGGCGAAATGTCGCGCGTCCTGAAGCGCGGCGGGCGCGCCGGCGTAATCGATATTTTCACGCTCGAAGATCCGCGCAGCGCCGAAATGCACGACCGCATCGAGCGCGTCCGCGACCCCTCGCACACGCGCACCCTTCCGCGCAGCGAGTTCGAATCTCTGTTCGCCGCGAACGGCCTGCGCGTTACCGGCACGCGTGTCGAGGAACATCCCGTCACCTTCGACCAGTGGATGCACACCGCCGGTCGCGAACCCGGCGACCCCGAGTACATCGAAACCCGCCGCCTGATGGAAGCAACGATTCAGGGCGATCTGGCTGCGTTTCATCCGCGCTACGGCCCGTCCGAAGCCGGCACAAGAGCCCAAACCAGGCCGATCGACATGGTCAACACGGTGGTATTCATCGCCGCCGAGAAAATCTGACCATGCCCGCTGCGCCATCCACAGCCGCCGAAATTCTTCTTGAAGCGCGGGAGCTTCGAAAGCTATACCCCGCAGCAACCGGCGCGTTCACCCAATCGTCGCGCAAAGCTGCGGCGGTGGATGGCGTGAGCTTTTCGCTGGCGCGCGGCGAGACGCTGGGAATCGTCGGCGAATCGGGCTGCGGCAAGACCACTCTCGCGCGAATGCTGCTGCGGCTGATCGAGCCCGACTCCGGCGAAATCCGTTTTCGCGGCGAGGACTGGCTCGGCGCGCACGGCGCAGAACTGCGCCGCCTGCGGCAGAAGATGCAGATGGTATTTCAGGATCCGGTGGCGTCGCTCAATCCCCGGATGCACGTGGGAGAAATCGTCGGCGAGCCGCTCGCGATTCACGAGCCGAAGCTCTCTCGCGCCGATCGCCGCGCGCGGGCTGCGGAGATTCTGGCGGCGGCCGGCATGGCAGCCGACGCGCTCGATCGCTATCCGCACGAATTCTCGGGCGGGCAGCGGCAGCGGATCGGAATCGCGCGCGCGTTGATCCTCAAGCCGGAACTCGTGATTGCGGATGAGCCGGTTTCGGCGCTCGATGTTTCCGTCGGCGCGCAAATCCTCGAGCTGCTGGCTCGCCTCCAGCGCGAATTCATGTTGACGCTGATCCTGATCTCCCACAGCCTCCCGGTGGTCGCCCAGCTCGCCACGCGCGTCGCGGTGATGCAGGCCGGCTGCTTCGTCGAGCTGGGCTCGGCCGATCAGGTGTTGACCTCGCCGCAGAATCCGTACACGCAGGCGCTTCTTGCAGCGGTTCCGGAGATTCCGGAATAGGTGTTTGTTGAATCCCGGTATCACCCGTAATGCGCAGATCGTCGCATTCTGGGATAGCTGGTGATAATCCCTGTTCGCAACAGCCGTCCGCACAGTCTGCTGCAACACGTAAAAGAGCATCCTGCGACTTACCTACAATGCTTCGTTGCTGCCGGAGCCCGACTTGACGCGGTAACGTATTCGCCGGTAGGCTTTCAACGAACGCTCGAGGTAGAGGCGTAATTTGCGGCCAAGCGAGGAAGTGGAGTGCATTTTCGCGTTCGGCGCGGCCGCGTGAGCGAAGTGCACCGCGCGATCACGAGGTTCGTGCATCGCGAAGCCTTTGCCAATCAGCGAACATATCATCCGTTTAATCCACTGAGGAGGGAACTCCATGACAAATTCGAGCCGCGTTCCGTTGATCTGTCTTCTGGTTCTCGGGGGGCTGGTCCTCGCTGCGACTTTGGGGGCGCAGCAGCGCCCGCCCATCGTCGAACAAATGGCCAAGACCTATGGTCTCGATTCGTTTGGCCAAATCGAAGCGGTCCGCTATACCTTCAACCTAGAGTTAGGTACATTCAAGCTTTCGCGATCCTGGGAATGGGAGCCCAAGACCGGCCGCGTCACCTACGAAGGCAAAGATAAGGATGGCAAGCCGGTGAAAGTTACTTACCTGCGCTCTGAGCTCAGCAGCCAGCCCGCGAATGTGAAGGGCGAAATCGATCCGAGTTTTTCGAACGATAATTATTGGCTGATCTTCCCCTTTCATGTTTCCTGGGACACTGGCGCCAAAGTGGAAGATAGGGGCATGCACAAACTGCCGATCGGGAAGGGCTCCGCCGACTGGGTTGTGGTGACTTACGGGGATGGCGGCTACACGCCTGGCGACACTTGGGAACTCTTCGTCGGCCCCGACAAACGCGTCAAAGAATTTGTCTTCCGTCACGGCGGAAACGCAAAGCCGAGTGTCGTCATCACAACGTGGGTGGACTACAAGAAGGCTGGCCCTCTCCTCGTCTCAACGGACCACCGCGGAACGGCGGACGGCAAGCCGGCGCGGATCAGGCTTTCGAACGTGTCCGTCAAGTTGACGGGGTCAGATGCGTGGGTGGATGCGAAATAAATGACTAACGGCTCGTCCTGGCGCTGCTAACCGGATTTATGCGTCTGATCGGGCGGGGCTTGCACGACCGGCCGAGTCATTCGGCGAAGCCAGACGATCATTGCGGCAACGGCAACGGAGCCATACTCCAACAACAGAACCCAGTTCGGGACCTGCCACGCGCGTCCTAGCGACCGCAAGTGCCAGACGACGTAGGTTGGCAAAATACTGACGGTCCAAACCAAGAGCGGTATCGTCGCTCTCGAGCGCAGGAACGGCAGGAGCCACAGCAGATACCACGGATAGACGACCGGCGCGCACAAGAGCGATGCTGCCATCGTCCATGCCCATTGGTCCGCGCACCATCCAGGCCGCTTGCTTCGCAGCCATGCCGCGGTGGCCAGCCCGACAAGCACCGCCAAACCAGCCACGATCTGCGGGCTCGCCACCCGCTCGAGGGTGGCGAACACCGGGCCGTTAAAGCGGAACCGCTGCACGAAGATTCCGAGCGACCCGATCGGAAAGCGCCAGCCCTTCAGAAACGGCACGTACAACGCCACGACGATGAGCGCTGCGACGCACGCATCACGAATGCGCACGCGCCGCCAGTAAAGTGGCGTCAGCACGATCGGCAGAAACTTTACGGCAACAGCGAGTCCAAACGCGATCGCCGCGATCTTCCGCCAACGACGTCCAAGCGCAGCGACAGACACCAACAACAGCAGCACGCCCAGAATATCGATGTGGCCGCTGCCGGCTACGTTGGTGGCGAGGAGCGGATGCCACGCATAAGCAAGGATCCAATGTTCTCCCTGGCCGCTGCGACGCAACACGCTGAGTAATACAAGTACGATTGCGAAGTCGCAGGCCACAAATGCTATCTTGAACGCGAAGATTGATTCGTGAATCGCCGTAACGATTCGAAAGAAAAGCTGTGCGCCGGCTGGATAGGGGCTTGGAACCTCCGGGTTGTTCAGCCCGCGAGTCTCCGGCGTATGTAGCCCCGCCAGCGCAGGATCCGCGGGAATCACCTCGTAAGGGTTGTAGCCGAGCCGCTGCACCCGCCCATCCCATAAGTATCGGTGGATGTCATCGTCTGGGCCTGGCGGCATCATCAGAAATGGAATCCGCCACAATGCGGCTAATGCGAGGCAGGTGAGCACAACATGACGTGGGAACCGCTGCGTCTGAAGAAATTCGCGGACGGCGAGGAGGTATGCGATCCCTGCGACGAGCAGTGGAATTAGGAAGGACACACCCGCCGTGCCGCTCGGGCTGCGGGAGCAGAAAACGAGCGCCACAAATATAAGGGCCCCGAGGCCGTAGAGCCGGCGAGAGGGCGTGAGCTTCACTAATCGTCATCCTGCTGCGCCGCTTGGCCGTTCTGCACCGCTCTCGATTCTGCTCTCTCTGATGCCAGCAGCCAGGCAGATGTTCTTGGTGCGATCCCGGGTGCGCGCCGCAGTTCCGTTGCAAGTCGTTTGAGATCGGGCAGCTCGTCGATGTCGTAGCACGGATCGGTCAGCTGCACCGTAAGCCCCAGGGCACGGGCGCGAGCCAGCAGCGACTCAAACGCGTTTGTCGTTCCCATCACGTCTTCGGTAAAGAGCCCCGGATGGGATGTCGTCGCACCGACGAGATAATAACCGCCGTCGTGCGTTGGACCGACGACGAGATCGCACTCGCCGAGCGCGCGGAATGCGATCGCAAGTATGGACGCCGGCAGGTGCGGGCTGTCGCTATTGAACGCAATGACGGGCCTGCTGGCATCACCCGCGAAGCGCGCGAACACGGAGTTGAGGCCTGCCTCCAGACCGCTGCCGGTTTGCGGAACGATGGGCACAGCGCCACCCGTGACGCGAACCAGTTCTTCGACGTCAGCCTCCGGGCACATGATGGCGACTTCAATTCCATCCAGCGCACGCGCCAGCGCGATCGTATCATCAAGAAGGCAACGGTACAGCTCGGTAACCGCAGACACGGGAAGGCTCCGAGCCAGTCGAGTTTTCACCATGCCCGGTCTCGGTGCTTTGGCCATAATGACCAGGGTGCATTGTCCGTTGAGAGATTGATCCATTGTCCGGCTCGAGGTTTCTATTCCGATTTCCCGGTAACTCTTCAAGCCGATTGCCGCGCGTCCGCCGGCCGGCGCCAAAAATAATATCGTGCGATGAGGCTGAGAATAAACCACGCCGCTCCAACGGAACCTTGCAATGTGCCGCTGATTTTTGATTTTCCAATGCGCGGATAATAACTGACCGGGACCTCGACGATCCTGAATCCGCGTAGGGCTCCTTTCAGGATCATCTCTACCGCCCAACCGTAAGTGGTCTCTTCGAGGGCGAGCGCGCGGAGGACATCCACTCGTGCGGCGCGGAACGGGCCGAGGTCGCTGATCTTTATTCCATACAGGAGCGAGATCAAGCTAGCGGCGAGGCGATTGCCGAACGCAGCGTGCCAGGGAAGGGCGCCTGTGGCACGGTGTCCCGCGAGCCGCGATCCCACGGTGATGTCTGCGCGTCCTTCGGAGATCGGGGCGATGAGAAGCGGGAGTTCAGCCGGGCGATCGCTATAGTCTCCGTCGAGGAATACCACAATATCGGGATCGCTTGCGCTGGAGAGCCCGGTCAAGCATGCCTGGCCGTATCCGCGGCGTGGTTCGCGGATGACTCGGGCACCCATACGCGCAGCAATCTCCGGTGTTCCATCCGTCGAGTTGCTGTCCACGACGATTACCTCTGTGACCAGATCGGAAGGCAGATCAGCGAGCACGCGGCCGATTGCAGCCTCCTCGTTCTTCGTGGGAATGATGACGGAGACGCGCAATGGGCCTCGTTTCAATTCACGATTGCCTCACCACAAAAGCGAGGACGAATTACGGCCAGCGAGTAGCGAATCAACACCCCAGGTGCGGCCCGCTCTTCCCACGGCAAGCGAAAGCGCTGCGATTGTGGGGACGAGTAATTCCCAAATCCAGCTGGTGCCCCACTCCGAAACCCAAAGGCTTGCGAGAAGTCCAAATGCAACGAGGCCAGCTGGGCGGGTGAGCAGGCCCAACACCAACAGGACACCGAGCGAGATTTCGGTCAGGCCCTGAAGTGGAGCGGCCATCGAAGCGTGACTCGCCGCGAGCCCCATGATCGCCTTCCATGCGGCTGGCGCGTGGTCGTGCTGAATATAATAGTTGATGAGTCCCGCGTAACCGGCCGGGGTGTATAAACCTTTGCCCAGATTCTCAAAGAACACCCCAACAAACATGCAGCCGATGGTCAGCCGAACCATGGCCAATCCGATTCGCGCGTTTGGTTGAGCCGGGTCGGGGGACATGGTGTCTCGCGGTTGCGTTGTGCTCGTCGTCATCATGATGAACCTCGCGGCGTTCGAAATTAAATCGACACCTTAGCTCGTTATCGCAACCCGTTCCGATGCCCTCAAAGTTTAACCGACACTAATTGCGCGCAATCACAATTGTGGTGCACGCGCTCTCACCTTTCGGAAGTTCGCGGGCAGGAGCCATTCGGATCTCCAGCTTCTGCATTTCTCCGCGGACAATTGGGCAATAAAAGTCCGCCTGATGCAAAGCATTCTGGAGGCGACGCCGTCCAGCGCAGCCGCCGTAACATGACTCGAGGTAAACGCAGGAACGGCAAACTTCGGGGACAGTCCGCGCTTCGACAAAAGACGCAGATTCGACAACTCCCGAGCCGAGCGACAGCAGCAGTGAGAGCGGCTCTCCCGCGCCCGGCCAGTACACGCAAGGTTGAGTAGTGGCACGGGGCGTAACCCGCACTGTACTCACCCCGCACCCGCCCACCCTGGGAGGCAAACCAGCCATCGCGCGAACCAAGGGCTCCCCAATTGCGATCACGTCAGTTTCAGCAAACAACGCTCGAAAACCCTGCCAATACTCCTCGTAACTCAAGGCGTAGAGGTCGGAGCGCACGGCTTGATAAACATTCACCCGCAGTGGTGCTTGGTAGCGTTTGGCCGCCCGCGCTACATCCGCCAGCCGCCGATAGTTGGCCTTCATCATTACGGAGATGAAGGTGACCGGAATTCCCAACCCCACACAGCGTTCTGCCTGCTGATGTATGAGCGCCCAGTTGCCGAAGCCGCGCTGCCCATCTTGCTCAAGCTGGGTGGGATAATCCAAAGAGAACTCGACGTCGTGAAAGGCTCGAAGTTCGTCATCTGTGAGCACAGACGCGCTATGCCCATTCGAAGTGATGGTGAGCTTTACCGGCAAAGTCCGGAGGAAGGCCAGCATCTCACGGAACTGCGGGTGCATTCCATTCTCGCCGGTCCCCAGATTGACAGAGCGGACTGGAAGGCTTGCCATCGCGGATCGCACTTGTTCGAGGCTGAGCCGGTCGATACGCGCCGGATCGCGGTAGCAGAACGAGCAGGCAAGATTGCATTCGTTGGTCAAGCCGAGCCCGATTGCAAAACCCCCGGGCACCGCAGGACGGACCAGAGTCGGGTACGAAGTGGAATGTGTGGCAGGTTGCGCCATCGTCATGTCCCTTCGCCGGGAGACGCATTCGGCGAACACGTCCAGGCTAGCTCAAGCAAGCATATCAGATACGTTGGAGAGGTCGAACGCACGTGTAAATTGGCCAAAGAGAGTCTACCTCAGCGCATTACCCAGAGTCCCGAAACGCGCCGTACTCAAGCAGCCGTGTTTGGTTTCTTTCAGCGGTCGTTTATTGATTGTTCGCTGTTGATTTGGGCGGCGCTGGTTGAGACGGCGCGAGTGGTTTCGTAATGTCGTCCAGATAGGCGGGCGCTCCCGGGATGCGCTCCAGCGTGGGATAGCGTTCGCCATCGTGATAATCGATGTCGGCGGTCGAAACGAACTTGTCCTTCTGAATGACGAGGTGAATCGGCTCGGATTTGCCCTTCGCGTCGCGAATGGCGGCCCGAAGGCGATCGCCGGAGAAAACCTGTCCGTTGATCGCGATGATCTTGTATCCCGGAGCAAGTTTTGCGCGATCGCCGGGACCATTCCAGCGCACATCTTGAATGTTGCCCTCGCCGTTGATGGCCAGGCCAATCGAGTACCAGACGTCCACGGACGGACCTCCCGGGGCGTTTGCAGCAAAGGCCGACTGCACCGCCACCTCCGAAGCGTTCGGCTTCTCGGCGTAAACCAGTTTGTAGCCGCCTCGCTCGATTCCGGCGAGATCGGCACGGGGAGTAATTTTGTAAATCTGCTCGCGGAGAAAAGTCGCCCAGTCGTAAGGCGCCACCTCGTTCAGGTCTTGCACCAGTTCCTCGAAAGGATACGTAACGATCAGCGGCCCGGTGTTGCCCCCTTTTCCCAGAAAAATGTGCTGGAAATCGTCGAGGGATTTCTGGTTGTTGGTCAGCTTGCGAATCAGGGTGTCGGCATCGAGCCACACGAGTTGTCCCTCATCGTAGTAGTCCTGGCCACGCTTCCAGTTGAACCACGCCTGAGTACCGCCGCGAAGAATGCTGGCGGCAACCGCGGTGTCTTCCGTGGAACGCCATTCGCGCCCGGGCGTGTAATCGAGATTGGCCGCGGAGAGCGCAAGGATATCGCGGTACTGCGATTGCGTCCTCAGTCCCGCGCGTGCTGCGAGGATATTGCCAAGATATTGCGTCATGCCTTCGTAGACCCACAGCAGAGCGCCCTGCTGCATCGTGGCGAAATCTGGCTGGTACAGTCCGACGGGCCGGCGATACTTGCCGTTCCAGGAGTGGCTGAACTCGTGTGGAAGCAGGTCGGCGCCCGCGAGCAGATAGCCTTCATCGGAGAAAAATTTCTCGGGGACTCCGTATTCGGACGATTGCTCGTGTTCCAGAGTCACGTCGCCACCGATGGCATCCGATATAGCCAAAAGAAAGTGGTACTGGTTGTAGTGGTGCGACCGATACAGGCCGTCCGCCTCGCGAACGAGATTTGCGATTCCAGCCAGCACGGCCGGAGAAAGTTTCGAGTCTTCGGGAGCGTCGGAGGCCGCGTCAACGTAGTGCTTCGGCGAGATTTCCGGAGCCACGGTAAATTCCTGGAAGTACTGGCCGGTCAGCACCGGGGAATCTTCGAGCTGCTCGACATTTGTGACCGCAAAGTGAGTGGTGCTGCCGGGCGCGGGAAGCGGATACGCTCCATCGCCGGTAGGAGAAAGCGCCGTGCCGACGCTCCAGCCAGCGGGAACAATCAGCGACGGCTGGATGGGAATGTCGCGGACCGGCGTGTTCGCCGGATAGAGCATGAGCGTCTCCCAATCGAGCAGCGCCATCTTCTGCGTGATATTTGTGGTGACGATGCAGTCGAGATGCGCATGAAGGGTCGTCACACCTTTGGGAATCGTCACGTGAAACTGGTAGAGATCCACATCGTCGCGGCGCCACGCGAGCGTCTGGCCGTTGGCGGTGAACACTACACCCGTGATGCTGCTCACGGGACCGAAAGGCTGGTGTGTGCCGGGAATCCATTTGGGAGTGGTCAGGGTGAGCGGGCCGGCGATCACCGGCAGATCCACCTCGGCGTGATAGAGCTTGCGCGGGGCGTCTGAAAGGTCGGCAGTGATCTGAATCGGAGTCTTCTGGCTCTGCGGCCACGCCGGTACGGCAAGAAGTAAGCACAACACTGGCACCCATTTGCGCATTCGCTCTCCTCGCGTTCTATCTTTAGTTCAAGCGGCAGGAGTCTAACACGCGCGGCCAAGCTCCCGATTAGCGGACTCAAGGTAAGCGACGTGTGATAGAGCGTCGGAGAGCTGCCTCGTTTTGCACAACTGTTGATGAATCCGGTTCCCACCAGCTATCTCACACTGAAATTGCTGGTGATAATCTCTGTTGTCGACAGCTATCAGGCTTTCGTAAATCGGCGGGCGGGGCGCAACCCGAGGGTCGGTGCAATTTCGCACAGCAACGCTCTCGCAAGTGTCGTATCGCGCAGAGGTTTCGTAGGTCGCAGAGCCGGTTGCGGAAATTCTTGATCGAGAATCTCACGGAGCAGGCGAACGCGGCGGCAGCAGCGAATAGAGGTACACGACGATTCCGGCGAGCGTGAGCAGGCCTCCTACTCCGACGAAAAGTAGAAACGCGAGGGGCTTTTCCCACAGCAGGCTCACGATCTCGACGGCGATGCCCAGAATCAGAAGGACTCCCGAGAGGCGAAGCGCACCGGCGATTTGAGTCTGTTGCATCGTCATTGTCCCGGGGTCCAGAATTTCATTTTCGACTGGTTTTTGACGTCGTGAATCGTTTCGTGGCAACCGCTTGAGATGCAGGACATTTCGTTGCCGGCGAGCTGGTCGCGAATCGCGACGTGGACCGCATTGGTTTCAAACGAGCGGGCTCCGGCGTGACAGTGCAGGCATTCGCGGTTGTTATAGGGAACGTAGAGGGTGATGTCTTCGGGTTTCGGCGGCGTGCCGAAATACTGGATATAGATGTGGCGCAGTCCGCCGATTTTAGCGCGGACGCTGCCGTAGAGTCCGTAGTTGGTGTGGCAGGTGTAGCAGGCTTCGTCGGGCGGAACGCGATGGTTTTGAAAGTGCGCCGCCGGGATATAGGAAGGATCATCCACGTAAAGGCTTTTTCCGTACGGCTCCATGATGTGGCAGGAAAGGCAGAATTTCGTTTGCTTGGACCGTTCGATGTGGGTGGAGGCGGCCATGGAGCCGCAAAGAACCGGGAGAACGCAAAACGCAACGAAGGCGAGCATTTTACCGGAAGCAGAGACGGTGGTGGACGGGCGAACGACGATGATGGCGATGAGAATCGCCGTGATTATGAGGAGGGCGTAGAGCAACATTTCAGGCGATGGCAGATTCAACGCGATTCCCCCTGGACGAGCCGCGCTCGAATATTCAAAAGCACGCTGCGACTTTTCCAAGCGCGGCGATTGGCCGGCCGCTACTTCTTTTTGCCCAGCTCGCGAATGTAGCCGACGAGCTGCTTGATTTGGTCGTCGGTCAATTTGCTCTTGTACGCAGGCATTTTTTTGCCCTTGCCGTTGGTGGTGGAATCGATCAGCTGCGCGTCGGTTTGCTTCTGCGCTTCGTCGGAGCGCAGGTCCGGTGTGCCGAGCGCTTTGCCGGTGGGCGAATTGCCGCTGCCGTCCGGCGCGTGGCAGGCCGAGCACTTCGCCTTGAACAGTGCGGGTGCGTCGCCCTGGGCGTGAGCGGGTGCGGCGGCGATAAAGATCAAAGCGGCAAGCGGCCCGGCGATGTTGAAAGCTTTTCGGATCAGCCTCAGATTCATCGATTCCTCCCAAAATACTTTGCGAAAGATATCACGACGCACGTCTGAGCGGGCCGCCTTGCGGCTCAGAAAGCATAGCGGAATGAGAAGGTGGCGTTGCTGCCGTTAAAGTCCTGCAACTGAATCGGGGCGAGCCCGAACGGATTTGTGACTCCCGTCTCATTGAAGCCGTAATAGTTCCAGGCCATTTTGTAGGAGAGGCCGCGGTAGATAGCGACGTCAATCGAAGCATAGGGCCGCTGGTAGTTGAAGTCGAGCGTGCCGGAAGGCGCGAGGGGATTCAGGAAGATGGTGTTGCCGCGGACGAAGCTGCCGCCATAACCGGCGGTGGCCGTGACGCGCCGGGTGGCTTTCCACATCACGGCGGCGTGGGCGAAATGATCGGTACTGTCGTATGTGGAGAGTGCGCCGAGCGGCGAGGGTGAGCCTGCGATCGGGCAGGCAGGGCCCGTGGGCAGCATCGGGACGCCGATCGGAAAAGTGGAAACCGGAAGGTTGGTGGGAGGCGGCGCCGGATTGGCGGAGGTGGTGGAGTAGGCGAAGCAGATCAGGGATTGTGTAAAGACGTTCCAGTAGTTGTATCCGAAATCGACGGAGACGCGCTGATTGGGCATGAGCATCGCGGCAAAACTGTAGGAACGGTCGTGCTCGAGGTTGTTGACCGTGGTCACGTTGTCGCGGTTCTCGTGGATTGCGATGGCGCCGTCCAAATTCGCCCACGGCCGCGGCTTGTAGCTGGCGTGGATTTTGTAGGACTGCACCTCGCGCGGATCGATGCGCGTGAAGGACTGGTCGTTGGAGCCGAACTCGAAATCGGCGGTGATGCGAAGAGAGTCGATGGGGCGCGCCACGAGGCCCAGCAGCAGAGCCTGTTCGTTGATTTCAACGATGGAACGCGAGGTGTCGTTGCCGGCTTCGGGAATTGGGTTGGCCGGTGAACCTTCCTCGACCGCGCCGGCCAAAGGACCGGTTGTGATCAGCGTGCAAGCAGCCGGAAGCGTCGGCGGAGTTCCCGTCATGGCGCAATCGCCGCGCGCCGCCAGGAAAAGGTTGCCCGCATTCCCCGGGGCGCCACCTGGAAAGGTGAACTCGCCGATATCGAATGTGGCAGCCATGCTGGAAATGACCCGTTTGGTGAAAAGGTAACCGATGTGGGCGCCGTATCGGCGGTTGAAGTCGTATTGAAACTCGAGCGTGTTGGACTTGAGATTCTGCCCCAAGAACTGCGTGGCGATCTCGTTGGTCAAATCGGCTCCGGAACTGGCGGTGTGCTGCGGACAGTTCGCCTGGTTGTACGGAGCGGCCGGGCAATTGGTGGAATTAAATGTGGCGGGCGCGAGCAACAGGCCGACGACGCCGGGCGCGGGCGAAGGAGTTCCGAAGACGTTGGTTTCAAGCGTGTCCCACTGGCCGGGAATTCTCCAGTTGTCGTAGCGAAAGAGATCGAGGATGCGGAATTTCTCGTTGACGGAGTACACGGCGGACCAGTCGGCATTGACGGAAACGCGCTTGGTCTTGATCGGGCCGCCGGCGGTGGCGCCACGTACCGCGCTGCGGGACGTAAAGCCGTTCAAGACTTCGGCGAGATCGTTCAAGGTGTAGTCGCTCGAGCTGTAACCGGCCGAGCCGGACATTTCGAGCTTCTTGAAGTAGTTCGATTGGAAGCGGAATCGCTCGGTGGGCATGAAGTTCCGCGGATTGCCAATCTGGCTGTAGGACAAGTACGCGTTGCAAGTGGGCGTGGCGGTGTTGACGGTGGCAGCGACGATCGGCGTGGCGCATGGAAAAGCCTCCGACGGAGTTTGCGAGCTCCAGATATTACCGAGGTCCACTGGAGTTCCCGCGGGCGTGCCCTGGCCGGGAACCGTCCCGAGGATGAAGCCGAAGTTTTGGGGATTGACGGCGGGATCATCGGTGATCGAGTAGTCGCTCTTGTAGTAGCTAAGGAACTGGTCGTAGGAAAGCGTGGTGCGGAGGAGCAGGCGGAAATCGACTCCGGCGCGATAAGAATTGGTGGTGAAACTGTTGGATTGATCGAATGCGGAGATGGTGCCCGAATCGGTGGTGAACAAGCTGGGGCCTTCGTTGCGGACGCGCGAATAGCCGAGGCGGAAACGGACGGCCGAATTCGGAAGCAGGGTCAGGTCGTAATCCTGCATGCGGCGAACGAGATCCTGGGCGTGCAGTGAATTGTCCTGCGGCACGGCGGGCTTGGAGCAGAAGGAAGGAGCGCCCTGCGGGAACGTAGGAGTGGGCGGACCGACGTAGCAGCCGGTGGAAGTGGAGCCGGCCGGATTCAAGGCGGCGGGGTTGAACGGATTGGCGGAGAGATTGTAATCCCAGAAATTCTTGTCGCGGCGGAACAGGAGGCGGAAGTCGTACCACTTGTTTTTTTCGACGCGCAGGCGGGTCACGTCGTTCGGGTCGCCACCGTATCCGAAGTTGGTGAAGCTCAGATTGTCAAACAGGAAGCCGTGGTGATCGAGCGAGCGCATTTCGAGGGTGTAATCGAACAGGCGAACGCCGGGCCCGAGATTTTCAAACGTGTCGTAGGTGTTTTTGTTGCCGTTCACCTCGTTCGCGCGATAGCCGAATTCGATCGAGGAGTGGATATTGTAATTGCCCGAATTGATTCCTTTCAGTTCATCGCCGCTATCTTGCGCGCGAGCTGCGGGCGAAAGAAAAAGTACAGCGAGAAAGACGACGGAAGCAATGGAGTAGGCACTCCGGCGGCCGCTCATGGCTTGTCTCCCTTACTGTTCGGCGATTCCACCATTCCAGCAGTGGCCCGCGCCTTCCGCTGATTAATCAGTCTCATCGCGGCTCCTATTTGAAGAAGGTGTGGTCGAAGTTAGAGCCGTGCACTTGCGAGTGGCAGAGAACGCAAGACTGGAAGAAGCTCGCCTGATTGTGGAACGAAGGTGCGCCGGGCGCCCCGCTGAAGCTGGATACGGTGTGGCACTGGAGGCAGAGCAGGTTGACGTTGCTGAGTTTGAGCATGTGGGGATTCGGCCCTCCATGTGTGAGATGGCAGGACTGGCAGCCGTCCACTTTTACCGGCTGATGCTCGAAAACGAACGGGCCTTGCTTGTCCGTGTGGCATTGGAAGCAGACGGCATCTTGCGTGGAGGAAGTGCGCACCTGCTTGGGACCTACGGTGCCGTGCACGTTGTGGCAATCGCTGCACTGAACCAGGCCTTCGTTCACGCGATGGTGGAACGGCATTTCGAATTGCGCTTTTTGCTGCAGATGGCAGCCGTAGCAAAGTTCCGGCTGCGATTTCTTCAGAAGGAATTCGTGCGTTTCGGCGTGGTGCTGGGAGTGGCACGAGGTGCAGCTCACGTCGTTCTTCGAATGCTCGGAATTCAGCGCATTCATGTGCTGCGGACCGCCCGCGTGGCAAGTGAGGCAGCGGGCGTTGATTTCCTTGGCCGATGCTTTTTCGAAGAGGAACAGCTTGGAGGTGTCCGACGGATCGGCCACGTGGGCAGCCGCGGCGCCGTGGCAATCCTCGCAGCCGTGTTTCGCGATTCCGCCTTCTTTCAGCGTTTGCTTCCAGTGCGCGCCCGTCTCCCAGCTCTTGTAAAGGGCTTCGTGGCAGGGCTTGCAGGTTTCTGAACCGGCGAATTCACTGGCACGCGCGGGCGGGGCGGATGCGGTATTCGACTGCGAGGAGCCTTTCTCCTGTGCGTAGAGAGGATGGCTGGGCGCGCTGAGAAAAACGAGCAGGCTTGCAAGTAAACCGCAGATGGCACACGTCAGCGTCCGACGATTCATACGCTCCCCCACTCCATCCGTCCGTGCGATCACCCCAATCGTAAAGACCCGACAACTATCGACTCATCGGGGGTATTGGGCTGTGACTTGAGTCACTTTTAGTTGTGACGTGCGTCACAACGGACTACGGATTCGGTTGGAAGGGGAGGTTGCTTTAGAAACAGAAAATCAGACAAGAAACAGAAGGCGCGATGATTCCAATCCGAGCCGGGACTGTCGCTCCAAGGGTTTGTTGGGGGAAGTTAAGTCGTTCTACGTTCTCCGAGTTATACGAAGTAATTAACTATAAGCTTACGTACTAACGTGGTATTCGGAGTCCAATCAAATTCCCGCCAAACGCTCTAGCTCTGCCTTGTTGTGAACGACGAGGGTGGAGCCTCTGATTTGAAGCAGCTGTTTCTTTTTGAAGCCAGCGAAAAGCCTGGTGACGGTCTCTCGCGACGCTCCGATCATTTGAGCGATCTCCTCGTGAGTGAGCGTCAATTTGGCTCGGATCTCGACGTTCCCGTCTCCATGGGTCGCACACCATTCAAGCAGGAATCGTGCGAGTTTTTCTGCAGCCGAATGCGAGAGTCCGATAGACCGCATTTCCGCGATGGCCGCATGATAGGTTTCGCCCATTTGCTGGGCGACGCGAAGAGCGACTTCGCCATAGTCACGGAGGAAGCTCAGAAAATGCCCGCGCGGAATAAAATTCGCCTGCGTCGGCTCAATCACCTCCGCGGTGAGCTCGTACGCAGTGCCGGTAACCGTAGCCGGCAACCCGAGCACTTCTCCGGGTTCCGAGATTCTGACGATCAACGTCCGTCCATCGATGGAAGAGGTGGAAAGCTTCACGCGTCCGGTGCAGAGGATGAAAACGCCGCGGACCCCCTGTCCTTCGACGAAAAGGGTAGCTCCTTTGGGGTAGGACGACGCGGACGTGATTTCCGATAGACGCTGCAGGGCGGCTGGCGGGAGATTGCAAAAAAGCCGCTCTTCGCGGTGAGGGCAGGCCACACAGCTCTCAATGATTTCGAGGCCATAGGGAGCGCGCATGGCTGGGTTGTCCGCGGCTATTCTACTCTCTTTTGGCCGGGGAACGATTTTGAAGCTTCCTGGCATTGTCTCCTCCCATTTCTGGCGATTTTGCTGCCCGGAGTGAGTGTGTCCTGTGCCTCCGGAGGGAGAAGTGACGCTGGTCACCATATGGGGTGATGGCCGTCACAGCGGTTCGAATTGCGGCCGCCGGCGCTTGGCTTTTTTATTCGGGTTCACGTCCTCATCGGGGAGGAGGCCAACAAAAATTCGATTGGTGACGCGCAACCGCGAAAAACTAACTTCGTTCTGCCAGCCACTCTAGGTGCATATCGTAAAGTTTTGCCAAAGTCGGGCGTCCCTCCGCATCCCATCCGCACATCTCGTAGTAGGTCTGGATCATCTGCCGGAACTTCACTTTGTCGATCACAGCGCCCGCGTGCCGGCCGGTGCGAACCGGCTCGGAATAGAATCGCTCCGGCAGTGTGTCGTCCGCTGCCGTGAAGCCTTCGCGGTAGTTGTACCAGCGCATCAGTGCGTTCCTCCGCTCGCCGATGCGAAAGAGTTCGTGGCTGCTGAAATCCCATCCCGTCACCGCGCTCACGAGCTCCGCAATTTGTTCGAGCTTCAGGTAACGCGTCGGCGCGCACGCGTACAGGCACACGCCCAATCCATCCGTGCCGCTCCAAACGAGATTCAGCGCATTGTAGTTTCGCACTTTGGCGGGCGACTGCAACGCCATCGGAATTCGCTCGAAGATTCCCATGGTGGCGCTGCGGTCGAGAGTGTGGCTCCACCCAACCGTCACGTCGTAATCCCAGTCGTGCTCGCAAATGTCGCCCTGCGGGCCCACCGGCGCGGTAGCGAAGCCCATCGCGAGATTCGTTTGCGTTCGCCCCTCGATGGCAATGCATTCGACGCCTTTCACATGCAGTGCGAATGCCTCCGCGCCCTTGCCGATCTTTTTCGCTGCGCGCCTGACGCCTTCGGCCAGCACGTCGCCGAGGCCACGCCGGCGAGAAATGTCGCTGATCAACCCGCCTCCGTTCCGGTCTGCCGCCTCGCCGAATCCAAATTCGCAGCCGAGCTCCGCTTTTCCGAGCACGCCTTTTTCGGCGCACTCCGCCGCGAAGCCCAGTACATTGCCGGTGGACACGGGGTCGAGTCCCTCGAGCATGCACAGAGTGTTCATATCGAAATAGGCTTCGAGGTCGCGCAAATCCAAATTGATGGCAAACGAAGACAGCGTCTCCCACGATGTCCCGCCGAGCCGGTCATCGCTTGTGAGCCGCCCGGTGTTGAAAGTTTTCACGCATCCGTTGGCGCAGCCCGGGCACTCGCTTTCCAGGCGCAGGTAGGACGTGTACTTGTCTTTCGCGAAACTCGCGGGAGGCGTGTAATCGTGCCGTTGTCCGTTCCGCGAAAACACATATCCCGGCTCCAGCACGTTGTCGAGCCAGTAGGACCAGCCGGGCGGCTGCTTCTGCCAGAGATTCAGCGCATTGGTTGTGATTCCTTCCTCGCGGAAAAGCTTGTCGAGCGCGGCGATTGCAGCCGGGTCAGCCACTTCGGGATACACCGGATTCACGATCACGATCGCTTTCAGATTCTTCGAGCCCATCACCGCGCCCATGCCGCCACGCTGCGTCTGATGCGAGCCGCCGCAAACGATGCCGGCAAATCGCACCCGGTTCTCACCGGCCGGCCCGATCACCGCCACCTGCGCCTCTCTGCCGTGCCGCGTTTCGAGCGCGGCGGTTGCTTCCGCGGTGTTCTTTCCCCAAATATCGCCGGCCGGCAGAAGGCTGCAATGGCCGCCATTGCCTCCATCGATCAGCAGGTAGCTGGGCGCTTTCACTTTTCCGCGCAGAATCAAGGCGTCGTATCCTGACCCTTTCAACGCGCGCGCGAATGGTCCTTCGCAGCGGCTCTCGAAAATTCCGCCGGAGAGCGGCGACTTTGCCACCACGCCGAAGCGCGCGAGTCCCGTGCCCCGGTTGCCGCCCGCCACTCCGCATCCAAAGATCAGAAGGCTCTCGGGCGCAAACGGATCGGCGCCGCCGGCCGTTTCCTTCAGCAAGTAGTAGGTGCCGTAGAGTGCCGGCCCGGGATAAATCCGATAGAAATTTGCGCCCGGCTCTTCGATCCGCGACGCTCCGCTCGTCAGGTCCAACTTCAGCATCTTGCCGTGATAACCGTGTGCGTTCATTCGGGCTCACCATGTACTGCGGGTCACACCGGCCACTCTTATAGCATCCGCGTGGGTTATCGGGAACGAGCAGCTTCAGCATTTGGTCTAGCTCTGCTCAAACGATGGGAAGCGACCGTGTGTCGGTGAATTCGAAGGCAGGCTTGGCAGACGGGGCGGGAATGTTCTAGCCCGGATGGTTGTTGATAAATCGCGCTACGACCACCTATCTCACAGTGAGATAGCTGGTGATAATCCCTGTCATCAGCACCTATCCTACCGAGTACACCACAACGCCGTTTCTGGACCGCGGGACGAAACGCTGAAGGTTCCCAGATTACTTCCGGTTTGCCGACAATACATCAGCGAACCAAAATTCTCAGTGCCAGCGCTCCAGAAACGCTTCTTGACGCTGGCGCGCCAGTTCCATCACGGCAAGATACTCCGGCTGTCCACGCACAGGCTCCAGCAGCGGATCGCTCACAAAATATGTGAAGGGATAAAAATTCAGCTCAATACTTCTGCGCAATAAACGCAGCGCCGATCGTTTATCCCCGAGCTGCGCGTAAGCTTGTGCCATTTTGTACAGCATCTCGCCGTCGTCACTAGCGGATCGTTCGACACCGCCCATCAGTTCGATCCCCTGGGCGTCCTGATCGCGTAGAGCGCAGGTGAGGGCTCGGCCGATCTGTGCATGCAATAGCGCCGAATTCAGCGCAAACGCGCGGTCGAACTCTTCCGCGGCCTTCCGCGTGTCCTTCAGGCCGTAGAAGGCGAGTCCCCGGTAGAAAACGGTCCGGGCATTATTCTCATCGCGCGCCAGGCTGTCGAGAAATTTCTTGTATTGGCCGGTATACAAATACGTATTGAATGTCGTATTCTCGCCAACCTTGGGATTGAGCTGGAGCGCAAGTTCCCCCTCGGCGACCGATTGTTCCAGCGCGCCGCCGTACCGATAGGCCTCGCTTAGATACCAATGCGCAAAGGAATCGGTTGGATTGTTGCGCAGGGACTCACGAAGCAGAGGAATTGCCTCCTCAGCCTTATTGTTCTCGAGAAGATGGAATGCCATGAGATCCGTGATAAGCCGATTTTGCGGGTCCAGGTCCATGGCGCGATGAAATGCTTGCCAACCCTTATCAATGTAGCTCGCGTCTCCGCCCTGAATTCCGCCATAACCCATATACACGGTGGCGAGTTCGTTCCAGGCCATCGCATTTCCGGGTTCCAGCGCAACCGATTTTTCCAGCAGCTTCGCCGCGCCCGCAAAATCCGATTTAAATCCCTGATCTATGCCGCGGAGATAGTACTCGTAGGCCACCGGATCGGTGGGCGCGCCTTTGTTCAGGCGCTGGACTTCTTCCGGCTGAAGTTGCAAACCCATCGAGTGAATCACGCCAGTGGCTACCAGATCCTGCACCGTGAAGAGTTTTTCGTATTTCAGTTCGAGGTTCTCACGCCGAGGGCTGGCGTTCTTGTCCGCACTGATAAACTCCAGTGTCACCCGAAGATCGTCGGCTTCCTTGATGAAGCTTCCCGCGAGCACGTTCTGCACATTGAGCTCTCGCGCAATTTGCCGCGCATCGGCGTCCGTGCCTCGATATTTGGCAACCGAGGACAAAGGTTCGACGGTGATCTCGCCTACATATCCCAGGCGACTGATGATGGCGTCCGCCAACGCCATGCTCAAAAAATCAGTTTCGGGATCGGGCTTTAAGTTCCGCAGCGGCAGGACCGCCAATGTGCGCGTGGCAGCGGATGCGGGCGGCGCTTTGGGCGGACTCCAAAAGCGGTAAATGGCCAGTGATGCGAGCGCGAGCGAAATCAGCGTAGCGGCGATAAAAACTGATTTTTGCCTCCAGGCTGTCAGCAGCGCCAATGCCCGGCTCGGTTCGCTCTCCTCGGTCTCGACCTCTTCGCGCAGCACGATGCGCGTGCGCGTGCGCTTCGTGACCACCAGCTCGCCTTCACCATTTACAATTTCGCGCACCTCCGGCAGAAAGCGGTACCCGAGCTTGGGCACCGTCTCGATGTACGCCTGCTCGGCGGAGTCTTTCCCAAGAGCGCGCCGGAGCGCCGAAATATGCTGGGTGAGATTGTTTTCTTCGACGAAGCTGTCGGGCCACACCGTTCTTAGTAATTCGTCCTTGGTCAGGACGCGCCCGCTGTGCTGAACGAGGATCAAAAGGGTGTCAAAGGCCTTCGGCGCCAGCGGAATCCGTTCGCCATTCCGAGCCAGCACTCGTTCAGCGGCATCCACTCGGAACGCCGCGAATTCGTATAAGTGCTTGTTTTCCTGTCCTATGGCTGGATTCATAGGCCCTTCAGAAAAAATTCAGCGAATCCTAAAGACTTCCAAACTCGCTCGGCGTATCAGGGTGCGACCGGGGGCAAGTGCATCAAGCTCCGCCAAGTCCGTTGGGGCCGATTCTAGGCCGAAGGGCGAGCAGCTGCAACTGGCGAATGTCGTGGTTCTAGCTGTCGGACTGGCGGTTCGGGGGACAGCCTTGAAAAGAAAGAGAAGAACTATTAGGACGACAGAAGTGACCATCGAAACTGAGGAAAAAACTGTGGTTCGGAGCATCGGGACTGGCGCTCGCGGGGAGACAGTCCGGACGGCAGAAGCTCGGAGCACCACCCTTGCAAAACCGGCAAGGACAGGCCCCCCCTCCAAAGCCGTAACTGTCGGAAACTCTGTCGAATTGCGGAAGAAAGCGGAATCCGACGTTTTGTGCAAAGAGAGCTGTAGTTGAAAGTTCTTGTTCAAATGGGAATCGCGACAAAGAAAGGAGAATAGAAACGATGCCAGACTGTGGACAGGAATGCTTCCGGATTGTGACGAAATGGGAGAGCTATACGGTCGAGAGGCCGTACGGAGAATTCTTTACAGGTGCTGGTTGTCCGAAATTGTCTGATGAAGAGGCTGCGGAGCGTGTTGCGGCGGCGGTCAGATACCACAACGATCACGAATCAGTGGAGGAGCCGCCTTGCCAAGGCTGTAAGTGTGTGCGATACGAAATCCCCGGCCCCGCTCGGCCACTCGTGCGACGTATCGAAACGAGGTATGTAGCATGGGAGACCGACAACAACAAGTGCACATACAAAGTGAGCTTTACAGTCGCAATTGCAGAGACAGTGATTCCAATAGGATTCTGTCGCCCCGATAAATCAGGCAAGCAGACGCCCAAACCATTGGCGAAGGAAACCCCGCATGCAGCAACAGTCCCTGGTGATATAGCGCCAGTCAGTGGCACATCGAAGACACAGAAGTGATACCCCCGCTAACATAATGAAGCTGACTTATAGCTTGGAGGACAAGAGCATGGATCGAAGCATGAGTCATTCAACTCGCTGGGAACGCCTGGCAGCGGAGCCATGGGTGTTGCCGGCGGCGAGCGCCCTACCGTTTGCCGACCGCTCTGGCATCTCATTACCGTCGCAGCGATTGTTGACGGCATCCCTGCGCTTTGCTTGCGTTTTCCTCGTGATTTCGGGAGCGTGCTGCCTGTCCGCACCGGCGCAGCAGGCGCCGACACCCGAGGACACACAGGTGGAGGATGCTCTTTATTTGTGCCTAAGGGCGCAAATTTTGCGTGTGCCTCAAGGGGAAATAACACGGCCGCGCACAGTCAGCTCCTTGGTTCGGAGTCCGACTGACCCTGACAGAGTCTCCGACAGCGAAACAGGTAAAAACTATGTCTATGACCACGAGAAACACGCATGGACGGACGCCGAAACGGGTGAGCCAGTCACACCGACGGCGAACAATTTGGAGGATGCTTTTTATTGTTGTTTGCGGGCACAAATCTTGAGAGTGCCTCAGGGGGACTTAGCACGGCCGCGTACAGTCAGTTCCTTGGTTCGGAGTCCGACTGACCCTGACAGCGTCTCCGACAGTGAAACAGGTAAGAACTACGTTTATGATCACGATAGGAAAGCGTGGATCGACGCGGCCACCGGAGAGTGCATCTGCCCCGCATGCACGGCTCCTCAGCCTGAAGAGAACAAGCCGATTCAGCCACCCACTCCAACCCAGCCTGCTCCCGAAAAGTCGGTCTCCATGTCCGGGTTTACGCCTGCCTTCCAGTTCCGCGGGTTTGGCGGCGCTAGCATCATCAACGGCAACACGCCGGGCACAGCTGGCTTTGACGGAGCAGTGCTCTTCCCCTTAGGAAACAGGGTTCTTGTTGGACCGACAGCCGGGTTCCAGTGGGTTGACAGTTCCATCGTCAGCCACTTCGGGTCGATGACTCCGGGTTCAACGTTTGCCAATGAAAGCGTCGGCTTCAAAGAAGGAAACTTCGGCGGACGGATTGGCTTTCCTTTTGGCGGCTTTCAGATAAGCGTTCAGGGCGGCGCGACGGTTGCAAGCTCGATAATCACGCAAAACACAGGTTTCTGTGGCAACGGCACGCCGACTGGCGGCCCGGCTGGCTGCATGACAACCAGCTCCACCACCGCGCACGACACGGTGGTGGGCCCATTTGTGGGAGGCTATATTTCTCACTCCATTTTTTCTCATGTGGGCGTATTCGTCGAGTACGACTACCACCGCCTGAAAGATACGAAGTCGTCGGTCAGCGTCTTCGACTTGCATCATGGCGATATTGTTGCAGGCCTCGTCCTGTCTTTTGGGCGGCACAACGTAAAATGAAGAGGCAGGTAAGGAGTAGCACAGACCGTGGTGTGGTTTCTTGCAGGACTTACAGGTGCTTAAGGTGTGATCCGTGCCTAATTCCGGCCGAGTCACGGGCAATCCGGAAGTTATTCCGTGACAGAAGCCCCGTTGTGGGAAATAACAGATATTCAGTCTATCTGTGCGAGTCCGGCGCATTTCGGAGCATTGTCCGGATAGATGTTGGGAAATCCTGTTATCACCACCTATCTCACACTGAGATTACTGCCGGGATTTCTATTCTCGACGGCTGATCGAACCAGATCCATTCCGACTCTGCGATGTTGCCGGTCGTGATTCGACTCCTCGCTCGAACGAGCGATCGCAGGGCGCGTCGGGGAGGCGTCCGTCAGGCAGAGATTGCGGGACTCAACGGAAGATTGATGCGGCGCAACAGGTCCTGAAAGCGCGGATTGGAACGCAAGGCGTCCATGCTGGGATCGATGTGCAGGTAGATCAGCCAGTGGGAGTGCTCTTCGTAGGATTTCTCGAGGTATTCCATCGCGCGGCCGTCGTCCCCCAGGCCGATGTGGATTCCGGCGAAAAAGTACGGCGCAACGTAGGATTGCCTGGCGAGTGCGGTGAGCGCATCGAGAATCTCGATTGCTTCCGTTCTTCTGCCCGCGGCGCCGAAGGTTTGCGCCAACGCCGCGCGTATCAGAATACTGCCGCCGGAAAGGTTGACGCCCTTCTCACCCTCGGCGATAGCTTCTTCATAGCGGCCGAGTTTTCTGAGCAGGAGGCACAGAATCCAGTACGTCACCGGATAGTTCGGGTCCAGTTCGACGGTTCGGCGAAGTTGTTCGATGGCGTCGTCGTAGCGCCGAGCCATGTAGAAAGCCCAGCCAATCGCGACGCTGATGATGAGCCATAAGGGATCGCGCTCCTGGCAGCTTTTCATTCGCGCAATCGCGTCTTCGTGGCGTCCCATGGTCATCAAATACTCGCCGTACCAATGATTGGCCGTGGGATAAGCGGGATTCAGAGCGAGGCTGCGCTCGAATTCGGTCTGAGCGTCGTGCCACTGCCAATCGTGAAGCCAGAAGACAGCGGCGAGAGAAGTGTGGGCTTCACCGAGCTCGGGGTCGAGCCGCAGTGCCTCCATCGCGGCGCGTTTGGCTTTCGGAAAGGCGTCCTTCGGCGGCAAATAACTATTCCATCCGAGCAGCACGTACGATTCGGCTGCGCCGGCATGGGCGAGGGCGTAGCTGGGATCCTTCTCGACGGCTTGCTCGAAAAATTCGATCGCCTTGTAGAAGCCGTCCTCGGTCCAGCGGTCCCAGTGATGACGGCCTTTTAGATAGAGGCGGTAAGCCTCGGCATCGTGCGTCAGGCGCTTGGTGAGGCGCCTTTTTTCCGCGCGAGTGAGCTTGAGCCGCAGCTTCTCCGATATTTCATTGGAAATTTCGTCTTGAATGGCAAAGATATCGCCCAGCTTGCGATCGTATTGCGCTCCCCAAAGTTGAGAACCCGTAGCCACGTCAACTAATTCTGTGCCGATGCGCAACGAGCCGCCGCTCTGCATGATTCTTCCGGTGACCACAGCGCGCACGTTCAGTTCGCGCCCGAGCGCCTGCGGATCAATTTCCCGGCCCTTGTAGCGAAACACGGTGCTCTGGGCCATCACGCGCAGTCTCGGAACGGTGGCAAGAATATTGATGAGGCTGCCGGCGATTCCGTCACTCAGATATTCGTGTTCCGGATCGCGACTGGCGTTTTCGAACGGGAGTACCGCGATCGAGTCAATGATTTTCGAGACGCGCTCCTTGCGAAAAGCGCCCGACGGCGACGATAGATTGCGCGCACTCCGCGGCCCCGTCGAGCTTGAATCATTCGCGGCGGACATTGGAGCCGATCCGGAAGCGCCCGCCACTTTCCAGCCGGAGTCAGCGCCTCGCTCGAGTTGTTGCAAATCCGTGCGTATGTCAGCGGCGTGCTGATAGCGCTGGTTGCGATCCTTGTGAAGCGCCTTGTCGATGATCTCTTCAAGCTTCGGCGGAATCTCGGGGTTGATACTTCGCGCGGGGGCAGGTGGACGAGTGAGAACGGCCTCGATGATCGCACCGCCGGTGCCGCCGCCAAACGCCTGGTGGCCGGTGGCCATTTCGTAGAGCGAAAGACCGAGCGAGAAGATGTCCGTGCGCTCGTCCAGATTGTCGCCGCGGACCTGCTCGGGCGACATGTAGGAAGGAGTGCCGCTGATGATTCCGACGATCGAAGTGGATTCGGAGGAGTCGGCGCCGGACTCGGGGTCTGGAGCCGCAATTTCTTTTGAAACAAGTTTTGCGAGGCCAAAATCGAGTATTTTTGCCTGGCCGCGCCGGGTGACAAAAATATTCGCGGGTTTGATGTCGCGGTGGATGATTCCTTCGGTGTGCGCCGCATCCAGAGCGTCGGCGATCTGGATTCCCAGCCTCAGAATTTCTTGCAGAGGAAGCGGCTTGCCATGAATGTGGCTGCGCAGCGTTTCGCCCTCGAGGCACTCCATGGCGATGAAGGCGCGGCCGTCCTGCTCGCCGATGTCGTAGATGGTGCAAATGCCCGGATGGTTGAGAGCGGATGCGGCTCGCGCTTCCCGGCGAAACCGCTCGAGCGCGCGGGGATCCTGCGCCATTTTTTCGGGAAGGAATTTCAGCGCGACCGCGCGGTCCAGCCGGTCGTCGTGCGCCTTATAGACGATTCCCATCCCGCCGGCGCCGAGCTGCTCCAGGACGCGGTAATGTGAAATGGTCTCGCCAATCATGGGCAGGCAAAGTCTTGGGTGAGCCGCGATTCAGGCTACAGCGTTGGATCGTCGGGGCCGGATTCGGCGAACGATTTTTTTCTGTCCGTCTTGGGCGGCTTCGGTGATCCGATCAGACTGTAAACATTCGAGCCTTCTCCGAAACTTTTGGCAGCCGAGAGAGGCTCCTGCTCGAGCGTGATGTTCTTGTTGCACGTCGAACAAACAAGGGCGGCATATCCCTTGCCATCGGCCTGCCGGAACATGTTGCAGCGCATCACGCGCCCGCAACAGACAGGAACCCACAACGTAGAAGCTTCGTCCGCAGCCATGAATCTCCTTGCCGGATGCGAATGCGGGGGGATTATACACTGGAATCCGTTCACGAGGATTCGCGCAAGAGCGTGGATAGCGGCCTCGCGCGTGTTTTATCGATCGGGACTCCACCCAGAAGAATATGGGCGATAACTGTTGATGAATCCGGTTACCACGACCCATCCCCGCGGTGTGATCGACGGCCTACCTTCATGCTGGGGGCACGGCTGCGACCGCAAAACGCCGAACGCAGCAGAATTCTCTCACAGAGACTGGGCGGCTCCCGAACGGTGGGTGCTATCGCTCTGTTAACTCAACCAGCGTTGGCGTGCGATGGATGCGTAGCGTTTGTGGGGTAATTTACCGGACATGTGGCTTTGGAGGCGTCCACATGTCCGGTAAGGGCGGTCGTCTTACATTCCGGTTCCGACGTAGCCCTGTTCTGCGGCAGTCAGGCCGATGTTCGGCGTTTCTGTTTTCACTTTCACTCGCTCCAGCGACGGCTTCTTGGCACCCTTGGTGAGGAACGTGAGTTCATACTGGTTTCTCAGCCTGTGGCCTATGTCCTGTAAGTACGGAGTGATGTTCACAGGAGGTCCGAAGCCGAGATAGTAAGTCTCGCCTCCGGTTTTTTGAGAAAGTATCTCCAGGCCCGTCTGGGCCAGGTTGGTGCGGAAGCGGCCCCGGCCGGCAAATCCTTCTCCGGGCGTGTAAATCGAGTAGATGATGAACCCGCCTCGCTGCGCGCGCTCGGCAGCCGCGTCGAGGTAAGGATTGCTGAACGGATTGCCATCCAGAGCATCCACTCCGCTGGTGATCATCAATATCTCGCGGCGATTTTCGCTCACCGGCCATTTCTTCATCAGGTCCGTCACCGACAAGTAGGGGCTGTTGTCTGCTGCGGTCCCAATGGGCAAGCGAAGCGATTTTGCGGCCGAGGCATGGTCGGTTGTCAAGTTCTGAACGGTAAAGACCGTGCCGTTGCGCATGTAGCCGACGCCGATGGCCGTGGTGGGCGGTTGCGCTTCGATGAATTGCTTGATGCTATCCAGTTGCAAGCCCAGGTTGGTTCTCGACGAATCGTCGATCACAATAAAGAGCTCCAAGCCAGCCCGGTCGCCTTGCATCGGAATCCAGCTTGTCACCCTGTTCTCTTTGTCGCTCTGAAACACCTTTACGTCATTCAGCCCGATCGCGGGAACTTGTGCTCCGTCGCGGTGAGGTTTTGCTGTCACCACCATGCGCACCGGTACTTCGCCGGAGGACTTCGAATTCTCGTCGGATGCCGGCGTCGAACCAGCGAACATGCTGAGAATCAACGCAGCGATTGCTGCCAGCTTTACGAAATGAGTGCCTATTAGTTTTCTTCCTGCTCTTTCTTCTGTTCTTAAAATTCGCATCGTGTTGCCCCTTTCTCCCAGAGTCTGAGAGTATCAATTGTCCCTGATAATTTAGATGCGCTCCCGGAGCAATGGGGTACTGCCGGAATCGTCTTTAACTTCCAGATTACAAGCGTCTTAGAGAGATGGTGTCCACGGGCAATTGCTGCGCCCGCTGCATTAGCGGATTCCGAGGTTCGCGTGGGAAGACCGTTGGCTGGCGATGAACTTTTGGGGACCGCCTGCGCGCGCTAACTTCCACGTCAACCCCTGCCGGTCTAAAGCCCGGCGCTACGAGACTGCAACCACCTTCTTCCTGATACACTTTCGCGGTGAGTTTTCATTTTGAAGTTCTGGCTACCGATCCCACCGGCGCGCGGTTGGGGCAGCTGACGACGCCACACGGCGTGATCGATACGCCGGCGTTTATGCCCGTCGGCACCGCGGCCTCCGTGAAGGCGCAGACGCAGCAGGATCTGGAACATCTCGGAGTCCAAGTCCTGCTTTCGAATACCTATCATTTGTATCTGCGACCTGGGCACGAGCTGATTCGCGCGATGGGCGGGCTGCACAAGTTCATGTCGTGGCCGCGGGCGATCCTCACCGATTCGGGCGGCTACCAGGTGTTCAGCCTGAGCGAGCTTCGGAAGGTGACGAATGAGGGCGTCACATTTCGCTCGCACCTCGACGGCTCCGACCATTTTCTTTCGCCGGAGAAAGCGCTCGAAATTGAAATTGCGCTGGGCGCGGACATCATCATGGTCCTCGACGAATGTATCGAAGCGCCGTCGACTGAATCGCGCACGCGTGATGCCGCCGCACGCACCCTCGATTGGGCCAAGCGATCGCGCGATTACTTCGCGACGCATGGAGATCCTTCACGCCAGGCGCTTTTCGCCATCGTGCAGGGCGGCACGCACCCCTCGCTGCGCCGCGAAAACGCCGACGCGCTCGTCGCTCTCGATTTTCCCGGCTACGCCATCGGCGGACTCGCCGTCGGCGAACCGCACGAGACAACGTGCGCAATCGCGCAGGTAGCCGCGTCGCGGCTTCCCGCAAATAAGCCGCGCTACTTGATGGGCGTCGGCAAGCCGGAACAACTCGCCGACTACGTGAGCCTCGGAATCGACATGATGGATTGCGTGCTCCCCACTCGCAGCGCGCGCCACGGATGCCTTTTCACATCGCAAGGGCGCCTGCTGATCAAGAATTCTCGCTATGCAAACGACCCACGCCCCATTGACGAAAAGTGTCCATGCGCGGTTTGCCGGCGGTATTCTCGTGCCTATTTGCGGCATCTTTATGCCGCTGGAGAGCCGCTCGCGGGCATCTTGAACACCCACCACAACATCTACTTTTACCTTGACATAATGCGTCAAATTCGCGAGGCTATCCGTTTTGGGAGTCTCGAAAGATTCCGCTCTGACCTTCAGGCACGCCTCACTGGGCAAAATTAAACGGGGCTAGGCGCGGTACGGGCCGGAGCAGTTTCTTGAGTGGCAGTGGGGTGGTTCTGGGGTAGTGGAAGTAGAGCCTGCCGGCCACGGCAGGTGACGGCCCGCCTGGGCGGGAAAGGCGAAAATGATCGGTGCAGTTGGATTGATGTGTTCGGGGACCCTGGTCCTCCTGACGCAAGCGTCCGCGTCTCCCGGCCTATTGGGAGGAATTCTCCCCTTAATCCTCATAATGGTCATTTTTTACTTCTTGATGATCATGCCGGCTCAGCGGCGCCAGAAGAAGGTCGCCGAAATGCTTCGTAATCTGAAGAATGGCGACAAGGTGATCACCAATGGCGGCATGTACGGGACGATCGTAGGGCTGGAAGACGATTCGGTCCAATTGCGCATTGCCGAGCAGGTAAAAATCAAGGTGTCGCGCAGCGCCATCGCAGGCCTGCAGGCCGAACCTCCGAAGGAGAGTTAACCAGCCCGCATGAGTTCCGATCTCAGATGGAAGTTCATTTTCATCGCGATCATCATCCTTCTTTGCGTTTTCGGCATTATAGGAATGCCGCAATTTCCGACGTCCGCCAGGCAGGTAAAAGATAACCTCGCCGACCGCATCAAGCTCGGGCTTGACCTGAAAGGCGGCAGCCACCTCGTGCTGCAAGTGCAAGTGGACGAAGCGATCGGGCAGCGTTGCGACCAGACAGTGGACGCGCTCACGAAGGCACTTCACGAAAAGACCGTCACCTTCGGGGAACTGCGCCGCGTGGACGATACGCATATCCTGGTGCGCAACGTGGATCCGGCCACATCGGGAACTTTCCGCGACATCGTCACCAACCAATTCACCGACTGGACCATGGCGCCTGCCGCAGGCGAGCAGAACGGCTACTTGCTGTCGATGAAGCCTTCCGTGGTCGCCGATCTCCGCCGCGACACGATGGATCAATCGCTGGAAACGATTGCGCGCCGTATCAACGCGCTCGGTCTCACCGAGCCGACCATCGCGTTTACCGGCCGCGGCGAAAATGAAATTCTCGTGCAGCTTCCGGGCGAAGGCGACCCGACCCGCGCCAAGTCCGTGATTCAGGCCGGTGGCCAGCTCGCATTGAACCGAGTCGCCGACGATCAGACGTATCCGTCCGAAGCCGCAGCCCTGGCATCGCACGGCGGCGTCCTTCCTCCCGGCACCGAAATCGTTCCCGGCCGAGCGGAGGGTCAAACGGGCCAGGCGCCCCAGCAGGCTTACTACGTTCTCGATCGCGCGCCGATCGTCACGGGCCAGGACCTCCGCGGCGCCACTCCCTCACCGAGCGGCAACAATCCTGGACAGTACGAAGTCCGCTTTCAGCTCTCCACATCCGCGGCAGCGCGTTTCGGCCCGTTCACGGAAGCGAACGTGGGCCGGCGCATGGCCATCGTGCTCGATCACAAGGTTTACACCGCTCCGGTGATCAACAGCCGCATCGAAGATTCCGGAATCATCGAAGGAAATTTCAGCCAGGAATCGGCGCAGGACCTGGCGCTCGTTTTGCGCGCCGGCGCGCTGCCGGCTTCGATCAAGTATCTCGAAGAGCGCACCGTAGGACCTTCGCTCGGCGCCGATTCGATCCGCGAAGGCGTGCGGGCGTCGATCGCCAGCCTTGTGGTCGTAATGATTTTTCTGGTGATCTATTACCGGCTCAGCGGTGTCAATGCAGTTGTGGCGCTAATGCTGAACCTGGTGATCCTCGTAGCGTTCATGGCTTATGCCGGAGCGGTACTCACGCTGCCCGGCATCGCCGGGGTGATTTTAACGATCGGCATGGGCGTCGATTCCAACGTGCTCGTGTTTGAGCGCATCCGGGAAGAACTGCGCAACGGCAAGGCTCCGGCGTCAGCCGTGGCTTTGGGCTTCGATCGCGCTTTCCTGACGATCATTGATACGCACGTCACCACCATCGTCTCGGCTGTCTTCCTCTTCCTTTTCGGGACGGGGCCGGTACGCGGCTTTGCGGTAACCTTAGTCATCGGTTTGCTCGCCAACATTTTTACTTCGATTTACGTATCGCGAGCGATTTTCGATTATCACCTGCAGCACATGGAGCGGCAGGCGGAACTGAGCATTTAGCCGGTATTTGGCGGCACACCGGAACGGGGAACAAACCCGGACCGTGCGGTGTCCAATAAAGACGGATAGGACTCGATGGAATTCTTCAAAGGCGTAAACGTCGATTGGATGGGGAAGGCGAAATACTTCGTCACCTTGTCCGTCGTGCTGCTGGCGATCGGGTGGGCTTCGATCCTGAAGAACGGCGGCATCCGCTACGGAATCGACTTCCGCGGCGGCACGCTGGTCTATGTGAGGTTCTCGGGTCCGCCGCCGATCGATCAGATTCGTAAAGGGCTGCAAACCGCGGGCCTGGCCAACAGCACCATTCAGGCGATCAGCGACATCGGAAATGCGAGTTCGGAAAGAGACGTGGTGATTGGCGTCGAGCAGCACGGTACGGGCGATGAATCGCTCGATGCAGGGAAGAACGCAATTCTGGGCGTCCTGCACAAAACCTTCGGCACCGATACATCCGGCAAGCAGGATTTCAATTCCATCACGCCTTCGGCTCTCGCGGACTTTCTCACGTTGAAGGATCCGCTCGCGCTGGGAACGAATGCCGGCGAGCGCTACAAGCAGCTCGCGCAGAGACTGACGGACGCGCGCGACAAGGATCATGGCGGCATCGTCACGAGTTTTGACGAGCTCAAGACTGTGGACGGCGCCACGCAACCCGTGTTGAACGCGCTGACGGGCGGCTTCTCTCTCGGCAATTTTACGATTCGAAACGTCGAGATCGTCGGCCCGAAAGTCGGCGCCCAATTGCAGCGCCAGGCCGTGCTCGCAACTCTCTATGCCTTGGCGGGCATGTTGGTATATATTGCGTTCAGATTTGAATGGGTGTACGGGGCGGCGGCGGTAATCGCCGTCTTCCACGACGTGCTGATCACGCTCGGCTTCTTCTCGCTTTTTCATTACGAGATTTCGCTGACGGTGATCGCGGCGTTGTTGACTCTGGTCGGTTATTCGATGAACGACACGATCGTGATTTTCGACCGTGTGCGTGAAAATCTCCGGTTGATGCGGCGCGAGCCTTTCCCGGATGTCGTCAATAAATCGATCAACCAGACTCTTTCGCGGACGATTTTGACAAGCGGCTTAACCTTCCTCACCGTGGTGGTTCTCTACATCATGGGGGGCGAGGTGCTCCGTGCTTTCGCTTTTGCCATGGTGGTGGGAGTTGTGGTAGGAACGTACTCCAGTTTCGGAATCGCAGCCCCAATCGTCGTGGTTTGGAACAAGTACCGGGGTCAGGGAGCTGCCATTCGCGCCGGATCCGCAGCCGCCAAGCGCGCGTGACAGCAGTAGCGAGGAGGTAGGTATGTTTGACGATCTCGTAGTCTCCAGTGCGAATCCGAAGAGAACGAATACTTCGTGGACCGTGATTCTCTCTTCGATCGTCCAGGCCGGAATCCTGGGCATCCTGATTCTGATCCCGCTCATCTACACCGAAGCGCTGCCGAAGGAGACGCTCACCACGTTCCTCGTGGCGCCGGCGCCCCCTCCTCCGCCTCCTCCGCCTGCTGCGGCGATTCAGCGGATCGTGAAGCCCGTCGTGCGCCTGATTCACAACGGCCAGATGATGGCTCCGACTGTGATCCCCAAGAAAGTGGAAATGATTAAGGAAGAAGAGCTGCCTCCGGACGTTGGATCGGTCGGCGTCACGGGCGGCGTGCCCGGCGGTATCGCGGGCGGCTCGGCCGGTGGCGTGCTGGGCGGCATCATCGGCGGCGTTGGCTCGAACCTTCCGCCTCCGCCGAAAGCCACGCCATCGCGAATCCGCGTCGGCGGCAACGTGCAGGCCGCGAGAATGGTGCGGCAGATTATGCCCATCTATCCTCCGATCGCGAAGACCGCGCACATTTCCGGCACCGTGATTCTTCACGCCGTGATCGGCAAGGACGGCACCGTTCAAGATCTTCAGTATGTCTCCGGTCCGCCGCTGCTGATGAAGTCAGCGATGGACGCTGTGAAGCTATGGCGCTATCAGCCGACGCAGCTCAACGGCGATCCGGTGGAAGTGGACACAACGATTTCCGTCGTCTTTACTCTAGGCGGTTAAGCAGGGCGCGGCTCAGCCCTGCCGTTGGGGGGGACGGAGCCGGTTCAGTGAGAATTGCCGACCGGCAGACTCTGGCTGCCGCGATCGTTTCGTAGGAATGGAGGAGGAGCAAGACTATGCTTTCGAATTTACTACTGGCAGGGGTGGTGATGTTTCAGGGACAGCCCGAAGTCGGCTGGGACCTGGTCAGCATGTGGCACAACATGGGCATTCCGGCGAAGCTGGTCGTGTCGATTCTATTCATCATGTCCGCCTGGTCGGTGGGCATCATGATCGACCGGGCCCTGATGTACAGCGCGGCTCGCAAGCAGTCCCGCGTATTCGTGCAGCAGGTGGCCGGCGCGCTGAAAGATAACAAGCTCGACGAAGCCATCTCGATTGCCGAGCGCAACAAGAAGAGCCACATCGCCAAGGTCGTCGCGACGGGCCTCTCGGAGTTTCAGGCGGCGTCCGCACAGGTGAGCGATGAAGAAGTGATCGAAGCGGCAAAGCGCGGTCTTGAGCGCTCGGTCGCGATCGTTCACGCGGAAATGAAGCGCGGCCTCTCTGGCCTCGCGACGATCGGCTCGACGGCTCCCTTCGTCGGTCTGTTCGGCACCGTGATGGGCATCATCAACGCATTCAAAGGAATTTCGGCGTCCAAGGCAACCGGTCTCTCGGCCGTCGCCGGTGGTATCGCGGAAGCCCTCGTCACCACGGCTCTTGGTCTTCTCGTGGCCGTGCCTGCCGTGTGGACCTTCAACTATTTCACCAACAAAGTGGAAGCATTCGACGTGGAGATGGACAACTCCTCGATGGAGCTGATCAACTACTTCATTACTCGTCGAGGCGGAAAGAAGTAACACATGGCTTACAAACCCAAAGCGCCGCCGGTGATGGCTGCACCGAACGTGATTCCGATGGCGGACATCATGCTGGTGCTGCTCATCATCTTCATGGTCGTCACGCCCATGTTGCAGAAGGGCGTTTCGGTGGACATGGCTAAGGTGAACAACGCCGAAGACATGCAGAACGCCGACAAGGACGATGCCATCATCATCGCCGTCACGCGCAGCGGCGAAACCTTCATGGGGAGCAAGAAGATCGCTCTCTCGGAGATCACCACCTCCGTCAAGGACCAGATCTCCAATCGCCTCGATAAGACCGTTTTCGTCCGGTCCGATGCCCGCGCGAAGTACGGCGATGTGGTCAAAGCGGTCGATGAAGTCCGCTCGGCGGGTGTGGACAACCTCGGTTTGCTGACCGAGAAAAATCAAAAGAGCGGGGCAGCTCCTCCGCCGCCACCGGGCGCAACGGGCGGCACGGACTAGCTTCGCGTAGTTTTCAAGGAGTCTTCTCATGGGGATGGCAGTTGGTGGAAATAAAGGCTCGATGTCGGAGCCGAACATCGTTCCTCTGATCGATGTGCTTCTCGTGCTCATCATCATCTTCATGGTGATTACGCCGACCACTCCGCACGGTTTGGACGCGCTCGTTCCGCAGCCTGCTCCGCCCAACCAGAAAGAAGATCCGGCGCTGCTGGCCAAGACGATCGTCGTTCAAGTCACGGCCGGCGGAGATGTGATGATCAATCAGGACAAAACAACCTGGGACGAGCTGGGTCCGCGGCTGGAAGATATTTTCAAGCAGCGGGCCGAGAAAGTGGCGTTCGTCAAGGGCGATGATGCGGTCGAGTTTGCCCAGGTGGCTCGTGCCATCGACGTCATGCGCGGCTCGGGAATCGAAAAAGTTGGCCTGATCACCGCCAAGGTCGAAGCGGGGCAGTAGTTCGTTCAGCGTTGCCGGATTTGTGCATGGGATTGCGGAGGCGGCCATGGACGTTGATTCTGGAGAACCGAGAGACGTGATCGCGGCGATGAATATCGTGCCGCTGATTGATATCCTGCTCGTTCTTCTGATCATTTTCATGGTGATTTCGCCGGTGAAGCCGGTGGGATTATCCGCGCAGATTCCGCAACCCGCTTCAGCCCATGATTCGGCTCCTTCGCCGGCCGGCGCGAGCGTAGTTCGCGTTATGGCGCCGGACGTTGTTCTCATCAATCAAGACGTTATTTCATGGGAGCAGTTGGGCGCCCGGCTTCAATCGATCTTCAACGAACGCGCCGAAAAAGTCGCTTTCGTGCAGGGTGGGACTACCGTTGAATTCACGGAGGTCGCTCGTGCGATCGACATCATGCGGGCGGCCGGGATTGAAAAAATCGGCTTGATTTCAGGCGCGACTGCAACAGCACGATAGCGTATCGTTTCCAGCTGGCCAGGGCGATCATCCGAGGGCCGGCGCAGCCACCGTCAAGGAGATAGGGATGCACCGCAAGCCCCACACACGTATTCTTTTGGCCGTCGTTCTCGCCGCGCTCGCTTCCGGTGCGGGCTGCGATAAGCTCCGCGCTCGCGACAAGCTCAACAAGGGCGTGCAAGCCTTCAAGAACGCCCAGTTTGATCAAGCCGTCGAGGACTTCAAGCAAGCCAAGGATCTCGATCCCAACTTGATGAACGCGCGCCTCTATCTGGCCACCGCCTACGCCAACCAGTACATTCCCGGCGCGCCTTCCGACGACAATATCCGCATGGGCCAGCAGGCGATCACCGAATTCCAGCAGGTCCTCGAGAAGGAACCGAGCAATCTCTCGGCCATTGATGGGATCGGCTCGATCATTTACAACATGGGCGGCACTCCTTTCGACGCCAAGAAGCTCGAGGAATCCAAGACCTACCATGAAAAGCATATCGCTCTGAAACCCGAGGATCCCGAGCCTTATTACTGGATCGGCGTCATCGATTGGTCGCTCGCCTACCGCGGCAATAAGGATGCCCGCGAGGACTACAACAAGACCGCCAAGAAGCAGATTAAAGACACCGATCCGATGCCTCCGGCTCTCGCCACGCAGTTCCAGCAGAAGTACGGCCCTATCGTGGACGAAGGTTTAAAGAATCTCCAGATGGCCATGGACCGCCGCCCCGATTACGACGACGCGATGGCGTATCTGAACCTGCTTTACCGCCAGAAGGCCGACATGGAAATGACTCCCGACGCGCGCGACAACGACGTCAAGCTCGCCGACGATCTCGTCGACAAGGTCAAAGCCATCAAGCAGCGGAAAATGACGGCGCCGCCGGCATCCTAACCGCAGCGCTATACAAGCATTCGCAAAGCAAACCGGCGGACCCCCAAAAGGCCCGCCTTTTTTTGGCGCTTATTCACATTCAACGCAAGCCGCCGAGCCGCCGTCGGCTTCAGGGTTTCCAGTAGGGGCACGGCATGCCGTGCACTCTGTCGCGAGCACCACCCGCACAGCCATATACGAGGGCGTTCCCGTCTGAGTTTTCTGTGAGATAGTTTATCTACGAATCTGCGGTTCGTTAGTGGGGGACAATCAATGCGCAACAAAAAGGCATTCCGTCCGCTGAAGTTTCTGTCCGCCGCAATAATTCTCGTCGCTCTCTCTGCAGTAGCGCTGGCGCATTATTCACCCCAACAATCGGGCTCCGGCCGGCAATCCGATCCCTGGTCCGCCTCGCAAACGATTATGCCCTCCGATCTGATCAAAGAGCTCGGCCAGCCAAAAGGCGCCAACAAGCCGGCCGTCGTCTGCGTCGGTTTCCGTTCGCTCTACGTGGGCGCCCACGTTCCCGGAGCCGTGTTCCACGGTGCCGCGCAATCCGAGCAGGGGCTCGCCGACCTGAAGAAATGGGCGCAGGGCGTTCCGCGCTCCGCAAATCTGGTTATTTACTGCGGCTGCTGCCCGCTCGATCACTGCCCCAACCTCCGCCCCGCGTTCACCGCGCTTCGCGAAATGGGATTCACGCAGCTGCGCGTCCTGCTTCTTCCGCACGATTTCGCATCCGACTGGGTGGAAAAGGGATATCCGGTGGAGAAGGGAACCGAGAAGTATTCCAACACAAAGTAGCACAGGCAATCCTGCCTGTGCCCCAATCCCAATCAATTCAGGAATTATGGTTTTACAAGAGCGAAGGAACTAGCTAGCGAGGCCGGTCTTCCGTACCACCTGGCCCCGCCTAAGACTCCCCGCGAATGCGAGTTTGCAACGCCAGTCCCAGCACACCGGCGATCAGCACCGCCGGATACAGCTGCCCGATCAGCGCTTCCGATACCGCCAGAGTCCGCGCGATCGGATGCACCGGGAACACATCGCCGTATCCCACCGTCGTCAGCGTCATGAAGCTGAAGTAGATGTAACGCGCCACCGGAATTTCATTCGGCGTCGGCGGTGAATTGAATCGCAGCGCTCCCGGCGAGAGCAAGCCCGCAATGTAGTAGGCGTAGCCCCAGGTAATCCCGAACGACAAATACCCGGCTACGGCTCCCTGCACGCGGTGCAACGTAATCGCCCCTGGGCGAAATACCTCCATGAGCATGATCAAAACGAAGCACGCGAACAGACCCATCACGAAGCTTGCATCCAGCAGCGGATGCGGCTTCCCCGAAAGGTACAGGGTGATCCAATGCAGCGTCACCACTCCGATCGTCAGTACGATCACGATGCCCGTCAGCACTCGATTCTGGCGGTTCGCCAGCGCCCCGGAAATCAGTAGCGCCGAAAACCCGATATCCACCAGAAACCGTTCCAGGATTCCCATGCCCGCGAGCGGAAACACAACAAAAATCACCACAATCAGGATGCCCAGAAACAAAGTCATCCCCTTGTCGCTCGTCCAGGTCCCCTGAAGGAAGGGGATTTTCAATCGCAGCTCGCTCATGCGCCCGTTTTCCATGTCCGCCGACAGTAGCACAGCCTCCGATGACTTTGTAGCGGCCGCCTTTTTACCCTGAGGCACGAAGGGCAGGCGGGCGTTCCTTGCATTCTTCCCAAACCACGATGTTAGCTGCTTGCAGCTGATGTTATCTCATAAGCGATTTACGTCAGGGCACGGCTTCAGCCGTGCCGAAAAAGTCTCCGCAATTCAGGGGTTTTAACCCCTGAGGTTCCTTGCGTAGGCATACCACATGTTTGTAAGACCACTTCGGCGTCAGACCTCTCCTCGCCTTCCGGTTGCCGCGCGAAACAAAGTGCGAACAAGGGCTCTGACATCTTTTCCCAATCCCCCAGCATCCCTTACACTGATCCCTGTGAGAGTTTCACCGCGCGTTACGCTGAGGCATCGATGAGATCAACCGCCGCAAGACTACTTTTCGCAGTCGGCCTGGCAGCCGCCGCCAGCCTCGCCTTTTCCGCCCCGCTGTGCGCGCAAGCCGGCCCGGGCCCGCTTCATCCTGCTGCAGACGCCGCCGAAGACACCTCGGCCAGGCCACTCGCCCCCGTCAAACGATATCCGCCGATAAAAAAGGAAAATTACACCGGCACCTGGAGCATCAATCCCGACGAGAGCGACAATGCGCACCAAATAATCGCGGAAGCCCGTGGCCACCTGCCCGGCAGCAAAGCATCTGCCAACAAGCCCTCCTCCGGCAGCGGCAATCCACCGAATTCTGGAAACAATCCCTATCCCGGCAGCGGTCCAGGTAGTGGACCTGGTAGCGGCAATCCCAACGGCCGCCCCTGCAACGGCCAGCCTTCTCCCGGTGGCGGACCGGGAAGCGGCCGCCCGTGCAATCCTGCTCCCAGCTCGCGCCGCGGCCCGTACTCGAGCGAGCCCACTCTTGAGGATCGCGAGCAGATGCAAGATCTCATCGAGCCCGCCACGTCACTCACGTTTACGCAGAAGGAAGGCGAGGTGGACGTCACCGACGAACAGGGCCGCAAGCGCGTTTTTTTTACCGACGCGCGGACGCCCCAGAAACCCACCGGCGAGAACTACCAGGAAGCCACGGCTCGATGGGACGGCACGCGCCTGGTTTCGCACGGAACGGGCCTGCATGGCGGAGACATCTCCCGCTCCTACGACATCACCACCGACGGCAAGCAACTCGAAGAGTCCGTAGTTCTCACCAATGCGCATCTCGGCGCCGTCACGATCCGCTACGTCTTCGACATCGTCCCTGCACCGGCCAAATCCTCCGCAGCCAAATAATTCTCCCGGTCCGCTTTCTCACGCACGATCGCTTGTGAACGCGGTCGCTGGTCCCAGCCATCGAAACAGCCACGTCGCCGAGATTCCACCCGCGATCTGTGCCACTACGAATCCCGGCGCATCCTGCGGGCGTATTCCTGCAAATGTGTCGCTCAGAGTTCGCCCAATCGTCACCGCCGGATTTGCAAACGAGGTTGATGCCGTGAACCAATAGGCTGCCGTAATGTACGCACCAACCGCGAACGCCACCGCCTCCGGCCGTCTGGAACATCCCCAAATCACGCACATCAATCCGAATGTCGCCACGAATTCGCTGAACAGCTGTGCTGCTCCGCCTCGTGCGTGCTGCGAGAGCGACATCGCTGGCAGCCCGAACATCCCGTGCGCCACGACGGCGCCCCCGACGGCTCCCAGCAGTTGCGCTCCCGCGTACCCCCAAGCTTCTGCCCGCCGAATCCCGCCTTCCATCGCAGTGCTGAGCGTCACGACGGGGTTGAAATGCGCGCCGGATATCGGCCCGAATGCGAGGATCAGCGCCACCAATCCCGCTCCCGTGGCAATCGTGTTCGCGAGAAGCGCGATCGCTACGTTCCCGCCCGCCAGCCGCTCGCCCATAATTCCCGAGCCGATCACGGTGGCCACTAGGAACCCGGTCCCCAGCAGCTCCGCGACCAGCCTCCGCGCGAAGGATGAGTTCACTGTTTCCCGATCCGATCGATCTCCCGCTTGAGCGCCAGCTTATCGAGGCTCGCGATCGGCAAGCACAGCAATAGCCCGATCCTTCGATCGAGAGTCAAGAACGCGTCACGAAATGCGCGTTCGATCTCTTCTGGTGTCCCTTCGACAGCTGCGGGATCCGGAATGCCCCAGTGCGCCGTCATCGGCTGGCCCGGCCACACGGGACAAACTTCTTTGGCTGCGTTGTCGCACACAGTAAAGACGAAATTCATTTTCGGCGCGTCCAGCTGCGCAAATTCGTCCCAGTTCTTGCTGCGCAATCCATCAACTGGCAGGTGTGCGAGCTCCAGTTGCCGCAACGCTTCCGGGCGCACGCGACCGGACGGCTGACTGCCGGCGCTGTACGCCTGGAAGTTGGGCCGGCCCTTTCGATTGAGAATCGCTTCCGCCATGATCGAACGCGCGGAATTGCCGGTGCAAAGGAAAAGCACGTTGTATTGTCCGGTCATCGCGATCACCCCTTCGTTGCACAACAGCTCGGACCACAACAGGGTTTTTCTGCGCCGCTCGTTGCGGTAGCAGGCTTTTTCGCCCGAATGAACGCGCTCGCAAACTTTCCCTCCACGTGCGGAGCGATCGTATCCACGTCGATTCCTTGCGCCGTCAAGAACTGACGCGCATCTGCCACGCTGTACACCCGTGTCGGTTCGATTTCGATGTCTTCAAAGCCTGCCGCCGCGAGCTTTGCCCGATACTCGGATTCGTCGAGCGCGCCCGCGACGCAGCCCACCCACAGCTCCACGCTGTGCCGGATCTCCGCTGGAACTGCCCCGCGCACCACCACATCTGAAACCGCAAATCTCCCGCCCGGCCGCAACACTCGAAACGCCTCGCGCAGCACTCGATCCTTGTCTCCCGATAGATTGATCACACAATTGGAGATCACCACGTCCACCGAAATCTCCGGTAGCGGAATGTTCTCAATTTCGCCCTTCAGGAATTCCACGTTCTCCACGCCCGCCTTGCGCTGGTTCTCGCGCGCCAGCGCCAGCATCTCGTCTGTCATGTCGAGCCCATATGCCTTTCCCTGCGGTCCGACACGCTTTGCGGATAGCAGAACGTCAATCCCGCCGCCTGAGCCCAGGTCGAGCACCGTCTCGCCCGCGTTCAGCTGTGCCAAAGCCGTCGGATTCCCGCATCCAAGCGACGCAGCCACTGCATCCTTCGGCAACCCAGCCACTTCGCTCGCTGTGTAGAGGTTCGACGAGATTGGATCGCAGCACGGCACCGCGCTTGGCCCGCTTCCGCAGCACTCGGAAGCATCTGTCGCCGGGCGCGTCCCGGCCGTCACGCGCCGCGCCGCCGCGCCATATCTTTCCTCTACAACTGTCTTGATATTCTCCGCGCTCATGCACCTCTCCTTTTCATCTGCAAAGCGACACAATCTCTTTCGCAGCCACCACCCGGTTTCGCGTGCAGCACTCTGCATACAGAAAGCTGAGCAGATCCTTCAGCGCCTCAATGTTGGCGCGATACCATAGATAGGTTCCTTCCCGCCGAACGGTCACCAGTCCCTCATTCTTCAGTTTGTCGAGATGATGAGAGAGGGTGGAATTGGGAACCTCCAACTCCGCCTGGATGTCTCCCTCC
>JBOGNA010000066.1:0-16123 GCA_050746925.1 Candidatus Acidiferrales bacterium | reverse complement strand
GATTCATCGCTGCCGCCAGCATGAACCGCGACGGAAATGTCACCGAAACCGCCGCCCGCGAAATCGTCACCGACCCGTCCTCCAGCGGCTGCCGCATCACTTCCAACACGTTCCTCTGAAATTCTGGCAGCTCGTCCAGAAACAAAACTCCGTTGTGCCCCAGCGAAACTTCTCCCGGCCGCGGAATCGCTCCTCCGCCGATTAATCCTGCATCGCTGATCGTATGGTGCGGCGATCGAAACGGCCGCGTCCCGACGAGACCGCGTTTGTCTTCCAGAACGCCGGCGACGCTGTGAATGCGCGTCGTCTCGATCGCTTCTTCCAGTGACATCGGCGGCAGCACGGTGGGAATGCGTTTCGCAAGCATCGTCTTGCCCGCGCCCGGCGGACCAATCAGAAGGATGTTGTGGCTTCCCGCGCAAGAAACCTCCAGCGCCCGCTTCGCCGCCATCTGCCCGCGCACGTCGCGCAAGTCCACGCAGTATTGGCTCGCCTCCGCCAGCATCTGCTGCGTATCCACTTCCACCGGGTGAAAAGATTCCGGCGAGTTCATCAGATCCACGGCCTGCGGCAGCGACTTCACCGCGAATACTTTCACGCCCTCCACCACCGCCGCCTCCCGGGCATTCGCCTCCGGCACCACCAGATTCTGGATTCCCCGCTCGCGCGCCGCCAGCGCCGCCGAAAGCGCACCGCGCACGGACCGCACGCCGCCATCAAGCGAAAGCTCGCCCAGGAAAACGTGCGAATTCAGAATCTTGCCGAAGAACGTCCCCTGGCATCCGAGAATTCCGAGCGCCATCGGCAGATCGAACGCGGAGCCTTCCTTGCGAATATCTGCGGGAGCCAGGTTCACGGTGACGATCGAGCTGAAGGGAAAATCAAATCCGCAATTTCGAACGGCTGACTTGATTCGCTCGCGGCTTTCCTTGACGGCTATGTCCGGCAATCCCACAACGCTGAAATTGCCCTGGTAGCCCGGACCAATATCCACCTCGACTTCGACGAGGTAGGCATCGATGCCAAAAACCGCCGCGCTGAATGTCTTAAAAAGCATCCCAAGTGGCTGGAAGGGGATCCAAACCGCCTGCGGAACAGATAGCGTAACCGAAAATAGAACGTAACACTAGCGATACTCGAACCCATCGCGCTCGATGCCCTTTTGACTGTGCTATGCTTTCACACGGCGTTTCTCTCTCGGAGGCCGGGCTCGTTGAAGACGGTTTTGATCTGCGCGTACTGCCTTGCTCTGTCGAGCCTCGTCGTGGGGCCCCGCACCCTCCGCGCCCAATCACAAGTTGACTCGCACAATTCTGCAGTCGCTTTCAATAACCACGGTCTCGAACTTTACGGCAAGGGAAACCTCGACGAGGCCATCAAGCAGTTCCGCCAAGCGCTCGCCATCGACCCCGCTTTCCCCGAAGCCCTCAGCAACCTCGGCCTCGCCCTCGACGCCAAGGGAAACGATGACGAAGCCATCGAAGATTTTACGAAAGCCCTGAAGCTGAAGCCCACCGACTCGGTCACCGAAAGCAATCTCGGCCTCGCGCTCTACCACAAAGGCAAGTACGCCGACGCGCTCGCGGCTTATCAAAAGGCCCTCGCGCTCAGCCCCAATTCCCCGCAAGCCTTCAACGGCCTGGGCGTCGCCCTGTTCGCACTCGATCGTAGCGATGACGCCATCGACGCTTACGGCAAAGCATTGGCGCTTTCACCCAAGTATGCCGATGCGATGAACAACCTCGCCGCTTTGTACGCCTCCAAACACGATTGGCGTAACGCAATAAAGCTCTACGAGCAAGCCCTGGAACTTCAGCCGAAGGCGGCCGATGTCCGCGCGAACTATGCCGCCGCTCTCCAGAATTCCGGCCGCACCGAAGACGCCGTCGCAGCCTATCGCCAGGTCGTCGCCGATAATCCCAAAGACGCCCATTCCTGGTTTGCTCTCGGCCATCTGCTCTACGGCCAAAATCATCTCGACGAGGCAATCACCAGCCTGCAAAAAAGCCTCGAGCTGAAACCCGATCAGCCCGAAGCGGAATTCAATCTCGCGCGCGCCTATCAGGACCAGCAAAAGTTTCCTGAAGCCATCGCCGAATATCAGAAAGGCCTCGCACTCAATCCCAAAGATGCTCACGCTCTCTACAATCTTGGAAACGCCTACGTGAGCCAGAAGGATCTGCAGCGCGCCGCCGACAGCTTCAACAAAGCATTGGCGGCGCAACCTAATTTCCCCGAAGCGCAGATCGCTCTCGGCGCAACGCTTTTGCAATCGGGCGACGTCGAGGGTTCGGAGAGCGCATACAGAAAAGCGATCGCCGAGCAGCCGAATAACGCCGACGCCTACTTCAATCTCGGCAACGCCCTATTCACCAAGCATCGCTACGGCCCCGCTGCGGACGCCTATCGCGAAGCCATTCGTCTTCGTCCCGATCTCGCGCACGCACACTACAATCTCGCCATCTGCCTTCAGTGGCTCAACGAAACAGACGCTGCCATCGACGAATTCAAAGAAGCCGCCCGCCTCGACCCCAGCCTCACTCCGCCAAAGTAGCTCCGTTCGCAAAAGCAAATCCTGCGGTATGCGCTTTACTCCGTTCTCATCCCGCCGTATCCTGAGCCGCAAGGTTCACGGTCCAGAGTCCACCCCGGCCAGTCGCGGAGGCGCGCAATGCTGATCGCTGTCGCAGTCGTTCTCGTACTCCTGGTCTTCATCATCGTTGGAATGTACAACGGCCTGGTCAGCCTGAAGGTCCAGTGCGACAACGCGTGGTCGGACATCGACGTCCAGCTTAAGCGGCGCTACGATCTGATCCCCAATCTCGTTGAAACTGTCAAAGGCTATGCCGCGCACGAAAAAGGCACGCTCGAAGGAGTCATCGCCGCCCGCAATCGCGCGATGACCAGCGAAGGCCCCGCCGCCAAAGCCGAAGCCGAAGGTGCTCTCACCGCTGCGTTGCGTCAGGTATTCGCGTTGGCCGAAGCGTACCCACAACTGCGCGCCGTCGAGAGCTTCACGCAGCTTCAAGCCACCCTCAACCAAATCGAAGACAGCGTCCAGAACGCGCGCCGCTACTACAATGCCGTGGTCCGCGACCTCAACACGAAAATCGCCCAGTTCCCTTCCAACATCATCGCCGGCATGTTCAACTTCAAGCCGCGCGAATTTTTCGAGATCAGCACACCCGCCGAACGCGAAGTTCCCAAGGTTAGCTTCGGCGGCGCAACATCCTAGGCCGGCTAGGCGCGATGCTCCGCTCACGCCGCGCGTTCGTTCCGTGCTTGCTTGCGTTCCTCGCGGCGTTTCTGCTGGCGCAGCCCATCGCCGCTCGCGAACTCACCATCCAGCATTTCGATGAGACCGTCACAGTGAATGCCGACGGCACCATCGAAGTCACCGAAATCATCGAAGCGCGCTTCACCGGCTCCTGGAACGGAATCTACCGCACGATTCCCGTCGAGTACGACACGCCCCAGCATCTGAACTACTCGTTGCTGCTCGAACCGCTCTCCGTCACCGACGACGACGGCCACCCCCTGAAATACGATCAAAAACGCGACGGCCGCAACCTGAAATTCAAAATATGGATTCCCGGCGCGCAGGACACCACCAAGACCGTCATGCTCCACTACCGGATCCTCGACGCGATCCGTTTCTTCGACGATCACGACGAGCTCTACTGGAACGTCACCGGCGACGAATGGGCAGTTCCCATCAACTCCGTTTCCGCAAGAATCGAATTCCCCGCCGGCGTCACCGGACTTCACGCCCTCGCTTTCACCGGCGCCTACGGCTCCCGCGAGCACGACGCGCAGGTGGAATCGAAAGCGAATCTCGTCGAAATCCGCTCCACTCATCCACTTTCCTATCGCGAGGGCCTCACCGTCGTGATCGGCTGGGACAAAGGCGTTGTCCATCCGCCGTCCGCGGCCGCGAAAATCATTCTTTTCTTTCGCAGCAACTGGCCTTTGTTTCTTCCCGTCGTCGCATTCTTCATCATGCTCTGGCTCTGGTGGACGCGAGGCCGCGATCCCGAGCGCGGCGCCATCGCCGTGCAATACGAGCCGCCCGATAAACTCACTCCCGGCGAATGCGGCACGCTTGTCGATAACGAAGCTGCCATGCGCGACATCACCGCCACTCTCGTCGATCTCGCCGTGAAGGGCTATCTCACCATCGAGCAGAAGGACGAAAGCCATCTCCTCGGCCTCAGCCATTCCAAGGAATATATTTTCCACCTCAAACGCCCCTCAACGGAGTGGGGCGACGTCCGCCCGCATGAACTCGAAATGCTCTCGGCGCTCTTCGACGACGGCTCGCTCACTTCCATAAAGCTCTCCGAATTGCAGAACCACTTCTATACCCACCTGCCCACGATCCGCACCAGCATCTTCGACGCCCTGATGGCCGACGGTTACTACCTCCACCGCCCCGACACGGTTCGCCAGGCCTACATTGGCGCGGGCTTCGTCATCGGAATTCTCCTTTTCGTCTTCGGCGGCGGCCTCGGAGTCGCCACCGGCGTCGCACACCTCACCTGGATCATCGCCGGAGTACTCACCGGCGCCGTGATCTGCATTTTTGGCTGGTTCATGCCCGCGCGCACGCTCAGCGGCGCTCGCACGCTCGAAAAGGTTCTGGGATTTGAGCAGTTCCTCGGTCGCGTCGAGAGTGATCGTCTCGAACGCATCGTAAAAACGCCGGAGATGTTTGAAAAGTTTTTACCCTACGCGATGGCTCTGCATTGCGAAAAGAAGTGGGTGGCGGCATTCGCCGGAATCGCCATGCAGCCGCCGCAATGGTATTCCGGTCCTTATGGCAGCGGGTTTGTGCCCTACATGTTCGTCAACGATCTCAATGTAATGTCCTCTCAGGCAGGCAGCGTGATGGCCTCCGCTCCGCGAAGCAGTTCAGGAGGCTCAGGCTTCGGCGGTGGCGGATTCTCAGGCGGTGGTTTCGGAGGTGGCGGTGGTGGAGGCTTCTAGCAGGGTCCCGGCCCAAGCTGATTCGCGTCACCAATTCCAGTAGGGGCACGGCATGCCGTGCCCTCTCGACCGAATGCCACCAATCGCGCGCTCACCCAGCCGTAGCACTCTTCGGCCTATCGTAAAACTTTCGCAACCACCCGTGCTCTCTCACTCCTTCTTCGTGCATTTGCCGATTCCACGCGTTCAAAACACTCGCACGGTTCATGTACCCGACCATTTGCGCCGGATTTTCGCGGCTTACCACGGGCAACCGGCCGATATCGCGCTGCAGCATTCGGAAGAGAGCATCGGATACAAGTTCATCCGGAAACGCGACCACTGGATCATCCGTCCCCGCTTCACTAACTGTCATCCGGCCCGCCGGATCTCTTTCCAGCGCGCGCAATAAGTCGCCCTGCGTCACGATTCCCACCAGACGTCCTTCGACGCTCACAATAGGAAGTCCTTCCGTGATGTCATAACCCGGCTCACGCTGCGCCATTCGTTCGGCCATCTCACCTACAGTCATTTCGGGAGGAATCGGCAGAACATCCTTCCGCATCACCTCCCCGACGCGCACCACGTTCGGCGCGCCCGCTTCGTAATACTCAGGCACGGACAAGCCGCGCCGCGCCAGCTTCTGCGTCATGATCGAACTTGGCAGATAACGCAGTGCGATCATGTCCGCAATCACGCAGCCCAGCATCAGCGGCAGAATCGCGTTGTAGTCGCGCGTAATTTCAAAAGTGAAGACGATGAACGCGAATGTCGCCCGCGATGCCGCCCCGAATACCGCCGCCATCGCTACCAGCGCGTACGCGCCGGGTGAAAGATGCGCGGACGGAAAAATCATATTCACCACGATTGCAAACGCGCCTCCCATCGCCGCGCTCGACATGAACATCGGCGCTAGCAACCCGCCCGATGTGCCGGACCCAAGCGAAATCACCAGCGCCAGAGCCTTGAATACCGCCACCAGCAGCAGAAGTTTCAGCGCGAGATTGTTATTCAGAATGTCCGAAATCGTGTCGTAGCCCACTCCCAGCACGCGCGGCACGAAAAATCCGATAATTCCCAGGCCCAGGGCGCCGATCGCGGGATGCCAGAGGTCATCAATCGGCAGCCGGTCGAACTGGTCCTCCACCCAGTACAGTAGCTTCGTGAATCCGATCGCCGCGATGCCCGACAGCACCCCCAGCACCACATAAAACGGCAGCCCTCGCAAAGCATCGAAACTCACATTGCCCATGGAGAACATCGACCGCTGCCCCAGCAGCACCGACCGCACACTCGTCGCCAGCGTGCATGCAATCACCAGTGGAATAAATGATCGCGACCGAAATTCAAACAGAAGCAGTTCAATTGCGAGAATCACGCCCGCAATCGGCGTATTGAACGTCGCCGCCATTCCCGCGCCTGCCCCGCAGGCCAGCAGCACCTTGCGTTCTGCCGCCGTCGTCGAAATAAACTGCCCCACGAGCGACCCGAACGCCCCTCCCGTCTGAATGATGGGCCCTTCGGCGCCGAAGGGTCCTCCTGTCCCGATCGCGATGGCCGCCGACAGCGGCTTCAAAATCGCCACTTTCGCTTCGATCCGGCTTCGCGACGTCAGCACCGCCTCCATCGCCTCCGGTATTCCGTGCCCTTTGATTTTCTCCGAGCCGTACTTCGCCATGAATCCAACAATCAAGCCGCCGATCACCGGCGTAACGATGATCCACAATCCAAGGTGCGTATTCTCCGGACTCCGAAAGTGAAACGACCATTCGTGGTAGTACGCGAGGTTCGTGAACAGCCCAATCAAGTCGTACAGCGCATACGCGATCAAACCGGCGAGTATTCCGACTGCCGCCGCCAGCAGCGAAATAAACCCAATCCGAAACCCCGCGATCGACGCAGGCTGATTCTTGCCCACCGCCTCTTCCTCGCCTTGCATTCGATGTCCGATCAAATTCTCGCCTTCCTCCAGCCGAAGTTCGGACTAGCCCAGCTTTCGCCTGCCACGCGGCATCCGTGCAATTCCGTGACGCCGGCGTCCCGCCGGCTCTTTTCGACCTTCGTTACTGGCCCCGTTTCGTTGCGCGCGACTTCGTCTTTCGCGCTTTCCGCGCTCGCCCTGCCTGCGCGAGAGCCGCATTCAACGCTCGCAGCAGCGTCGGCCCGGCCGACCGCAGCTCCGCACGATGCGAGAGCGTTAAATCCTTCAACAGCCGCTCGCCACGCCTCGTAAGCCACAGCAACACTTCGCGCCGGTCGGACCCGCTGCGCGAGCGCCGGATCAGCCGCTTCCTTTCAAGCCGATTCACGAGTTCCACGGCGCTGTGATGCTGAATCTGCAGCCGCTCGGCAAGCACCCCCACCGTCGCGGCGCGGCCCGCCGGCAGCCCCTTGAGCGCCAGCAACGCCTGGTGCTGGTGCGGCTCGATTCCTGCCTCGCGCGCCGCCTGTTCGCTGAAATTCAGGAACCGCCGGATCTCGTACCGAAAATCCGCGAGCGCTTTGTAGTCGATTCCTTGTCCTGCCCCGGATGCCATAGGTAATATTGTATCGTATTACGATATTATTAGCGCCCCCCCGCATCAGTAGGGGCACGGCATGCCGTGCCCTCTCGACCCAGGGGCGCCGCTTGGACAACACACCCCCGCCAAATCGTTCGAATGTGCTCCCCTTGGCATTCGCCGAATCAAGGCAACTCGGCTGAATCACAGCAAGCCGTCTCGGAAACGGTTTGCGTCAGGGCACGGCATGCCGTGCCCTCTCGACCCAGGGGCGCCGCTTCGGTCATACCCTGCCGCCGAATCGTTCGAATGCGCTCCACTCCCGGCATTCGCCGAATCAAGGCAACTCGGCTGAATCACAGCAAGCCTTCTCGGAAGCGGTTTGCGTCAGGGCACGGCATGCTGTGCCCTCTCGACCCAGGGGTGCCGCTTGGGTCATACCCTGCCGCCGAATCGTTCGAATGTGCTTCCCCCCCCGGCATTCGCCGAATCATTGCAACCCGGCTGAATCACAGCAAGCCTTCTCGGAAGCGGTTTGCGTCAGGGCACGGCTTCAGCCGTGCCGAAAAAGCCTCCGCAATTCAGGGGTTTTAACCCCTGAGGCTCTTCGCACAGAGAACACAACTGACAGTTACGAGATTGTTTTTTCGCAGCATCCAATTCCGCTCGGGAAATCGATCTGAGCTACGTGGAGGAAAGGCTTACAGGATTCGGGGAAAAAACGCAGGCACCCGCGCCGCATACTCATCAAACTTCGCGCCAAACGTCTCGCGCAGCAAACTTTCCTCGCTGCGAATTCGAATCTCGTTCCCGATCAGAAAAATCAGCAGCGCCGCCAGCAGCGCCTGCCACCGCGTCACGGTCAGCCCCGTCGCCACCAGCATCCCGAACATCGCCAGGTAGATCGGATTTCTCACGTGCGCGTAAGGACCCTCGGTAATCAACTCGTGCCCCTCCGCCACACGCGCCACCAGAGCCCACTGCTTCCCGAGCGTGCGCGCCGCCGTGTAGCAAATGCCCACGGACACGATTCCGATCGCCGCAATCGTGATGGCCAGAACGATTTCAGTTACCTTCAGCATCGGCACAATCGGCGAGGGATCCTGCCGCGTAAAGTAAAAGCAGATAAAATAGCCCAGCCCCTGCAGCGCAAATCCCAGCGCGGAAATCGGATTCCGCTTGGCATCCTTTTTGGCGGCGCCCCGCTTGCCGATAATAAGAATCACCCCGAACCCGATCCAGCAAGCCGCCAGAATCCAGAAAGCGAACTGCATCGGACCATCCAATTTTAGTGTCATCGAAATTGGGTCCAGTGGCACAGGCACTCTTGTTAGCCCTGAGATACGAAGGGCCTGTGCGCTGTTCGCCCTTCCTCTTTCCGCCTGCTCAATCCACGTCCATCCCGCACAGAATCTCCCTGCCCTTTCACAATTTCTTTCGAAGTGATTTCTGCGTCTTCGTGTGCTCGTACCCTTGCCGCTCGTAGAACGCGTGCGCCCGCTCGCGAATCACATTCGACCGCAATCCAGTCGCGCTGAATCCTTTTCCCCTCGTCCAGGCTTCCGCGCGCTCCAGCAGAAATCGCCCCACCGTCTGCGAGCGATGCCGTTCATCCACCACCAGCCCGCTGATTTCCACTCGCGCATCCGCTTCCACCGACCGGTACACAAATGTTCCAATCCACCCGGCAATCGACCCATCCGCCATCTGCGCCACAAACACGGCGTGTTCCCCGCCCACATTCATCCCGGCAAGTCGCCGCGCAATGTCGTCGGCAGTCGATGGATAGCCCAACTGGCCGGCGAGCTCGGCGATGCGCGGATAATCCGCCGCACTCGCCGGACGAATCGTTACTCCAGGCTGTCGCGCCGCCGTGTTCATCGCTTTTGCGCTCCCGATTCCAGCGCTTTCTTCACAACCGCAATTTGTCCCGCGTGGTACAAATCGTGCTGCACCACTCCGTGCAGCGTCGCGTAGCGCGACCATTCCGTTCCGGCCGGCGGCGACGACAATTCCTCGTCGCGCACTTTCTCCACCACCGCCCGAAAACGCGCCCGGCTCTCGCGTAATCTTTCAACCGCTCGCCGCCATTCCGTTTCACTCACTTCCCACACCGGCGGCCAGTCCATTTCGGGTGTTACGTCCACCGGCGCTCCCTCGAAGCGATGCTGCACGATCCGGTTCCACGCCGCGAGGTGGTTCACAATCTCCCATATCGAATGCGCGCCGGCCACCGGATGCATCGAAGCCTGCTCCGCGCTCACGCCTTCGAGCAATGGCTCGAGCGCCGGCCCGTGCCACGCCTCGCCCGCCATCGCCCGGTCCATCTGGTCCAGAATTCTCGATATCTCGCTCATGCGTTGCCCCGCAGTTTGCCTGTCGCAAATAGTGCCCCCACGTTGTCTTCAGTAGGGGCACGGCATGCCGTGCCCTCTGTAAAAGATGGCGCGCACGTAACTACAACGTCGGATGCCAGCATCACGGATTTTGACGCTGTCCCCTGAAGCCGCCAAACGCTAAAACGTCTTCTCCGAATCCAGCAGAATCGTCACTGGCCCGTCGTTCACAAGCTCCACATCCATGTCCGCCTGAAACACGCCCGTCTCGACCTTCAGACCCAGCCCCCGCATCGCGCGCACAAACTCCTCATACAGCGCCTTCCCCAATTCTGGAGGCGCCGCCTGAATAAAACTCGGCCGCCGCTGCCCGCGCGCATCCCCGTACAACGTGAATTGCGATACCGCCAGCACCGCCCCGCCCGTCTCCAGCAGCGACCGGTTCATCTTGCCCACCTCGTCGCTGAAAATCCGCAGATTCGCGATTTTCTCGGCCATCCCACCGGCCGTCGCAGCCGTATCGTCGCGCCCCACTGCAACAAGCACCACAAGCCCCGCGCCTATCGTGCCCGTCACGGTTCCCTCGACACTCACACTCGCGCGGCTCACCCGCTGCACCACCGCCCGCATCAGATCTCCCCGAGCCGCGTCAATCTAGCCTCGAATCAGCGCCGTCATTGCGCCGCCGCGCCAGTATCCGCCGGCCTCCGCGGCAAAAGCTCCGGCAGTTGCGCCAGGTTATACGCCACCGCCGCCATCACCTGCGCGCCTTCCACCAGATCCGCCTCGTGCGCCTGGTCAAAAGTGTCCGCCTGCGAATGATGCGTCTCGAAGTATTGCGCCGGATCCTGCAGACAGAAAAATCCCGGCACACCCGCCTCTTCAAACGGCACGTGATCGCTCCCCGTCATCCATCGTTCGGTCAATTCCAACAACTTCAGCGAACGCAGCGGCGCCACCACCTTGTCCATCACCTCGCGATCCTGATAGTTCCGCATCAGGCTGATGCTCGTCACGCGGCCCGTTCCCGTATCGTGAATCAGCGCCGCCGAAATTTTCGGCAGCTCTTCCCGGTGCGCGTCCACATACGCCCGCGACCCGTTCAACCCCTGCTCTTCGCCGGAGAACAACGCAAACCGGATCGTCCTCCTCGGCTGCACGCCGGCCTTCTGCAAAGCCCGCGCCGCTTCCAGCACCACCATCGCGCCCGTTCCATTGTCGGTCGTTCCCGTCCCGAGGTCCCAGGAATCCAGATGCGCGCCGAGCACCACAATCTCATCCGGTTTTTCGCTTCCGCGAATTTCCGCGACCGTGTTGTAAACCTCGGCCTTTTCGCCGATCGTATTCGCCAGATTTAGTTCCACCTCCACCGCCCCGCGCTTCATCAGCCGCCAGATCAAGCTGTAGCTCTCCGACGAAATAAACGCCGCCGGAATCGGCGAAATCCCATATTGCCGCCCGCCCAGGCCCGTCATATTCAACAGGCCGTCCGGCTTGCCCGAATCCGTCAGCCACGCTTGCACGCCTTCCTTCTTGAAAAATTCCGTGCGCACCATCAGCATCTTGCGGAATTCCGCGTTGTATTCCGGCGGCTTCTCGCCCGGCCGCAGTGGCCGCACCAGCAAAAAAGAATCGCCGTACGGAATCAGCACCGGATTCACCGCAGGCTCGTCCGGAGCAGGCAGCGGAATCGGTTCGGTCGTGATCACGATCGCGCCCTTCAACTTCCCCTTGTACGCGTCGAGATCCTCGATCTTCTGCGCTTTCACGTACACCACCGGCCCGCGCACGGTCCCGTTCGTATTCGCCGCCCACGCGTACGACGCAATCGCCAGCGGATGCTCCGCCGGACTCACAATCCGTCCCGTCGCCGTTTCGCGCGTCCACGTATGCGCGATCGACCACGCTTCCAGGTGCGGATTCCCCAATCCGTACTCCGTAAATTTCTGCTTCGTCCATTCATTCGCCTTCTTCAAATTCTCCGATCCCGTCAGCCGTTGCCCGATCGCGTCGGAAAGATATTCCAGGTTCGACATGATTTCGTTATGGTCGTGCACCTCCGTCAAAATCTTTTCATCCGCGTCGGCAAACGGGCTCTTCTCCGCCCGCGCGCCCTGTTGCGCATGCACCCCCGCCACGCACGCAGCGATCCCAGCAATCACCATCGTCAAAATCCCGCCCGCTCGACGCACTCTCATCGTCTTCCGTTCCTCCGTCCCACAATTTACAAGTGCTCGAAACACACGATTCTATGCGCCCACACCGAAGACCACAACATCGCACTAGACGCGCTCAGCCTCGCCTGCGTTTCCCCTCCAGTTCTCACAATCCGCAAAATGTGCTAGAAGAAGATGCACTCGCACGCCACCCAAAAATGAAACTCGCCCTGATCGGCACTCACGGAGTCGGCAAGACCACCCTCGCCTACGAAATCTGCTCGCTCCTGAAAAAATCCGCCTACAACGTCGAACTCGTCACCGAAGTCGCGCGCCAATCGCCGTTCCCCGTCAATGCCGCCACCACTCTCGAAGGCCAGCTCTGGATTCTCCACGCGCAAATCGCCGCCGAGCTTGACGCCGCCCGCCGCGCCCCGCACGTCATCTGCGATCGCGCCGTTCTCGACAACTATTGCTACCTCGTCAACAAGTTCGGCCGCCAGCCGCAACTCGAACCCTGGCTCGCCTGGTGGATGAACTCCTACTCGCTTCTCGTCGGCGTTCCGCCCGTCGCCTTCGAAATTCCCTCCGACGGTTTTCGCTCCGAAGATCGCGCCTTCCAGCAGCGCATCCACGATTTGCTCAACGAACTCCTCGCCGCCCCGCCGTTCAATAATCTCCACGCTCCGATCCTCTGGCTCGATCCCAGCGAGCGCCGCTTCTGGGCCGAACGCATCTTCGCCGCCGCTCTCCCGCTCCTCGAATCCGCCCCAGCAGCCCGCGACGCCGCCGCGCGATGAGCCAAAATTTCACGGGCCGGAATTGACTTGTGGCCTTTTGCAGACATAATGGACGTTCGAATCGAAGGAAGGGACCTCATGTCAAAAGCCTACTGGATCTCAAACTACCGCTCGATCTCAAATCCCGCCGCCGTCGCCGCCTACGCCGAACTCGCCGGCCCGGCACTCAAAGCCGCCGGTGGCCGCATCCTCGCCCGCAGCACACCCGCGAAAACGTACGAACAGGGAATTAACCAGCGCACAGTAATCATCGAATTTGACAGCATAGCCGCCGCCATCGCCGCCTACGAAAGCGAACCCTACAAAGCCGCTCTCCGCGTGCTAGGCAACGCCGTCGATCGCGACTTACGAATCATAGAAGGGGTCTAGCTGTTCAGTAGCACAGGCAATCCTGCTTACCCTGAGGGACGAAGGGCCTGTGCCTCCGATTACTAGAAGTAAGCCACGCCATTCTCCAAGCAGTAAAATCAATTTGTTTGTTGCCCGAGTCTCTTCTCAGCCCTATCCGTGTTCATCTCTCTTCTTATCAGTGTTCATCTGTGTCAAGCCTTTCGCCTCCCCCGAGGCGCCGCCTGGCACCGCCCGCAAAAAAAGCTGCTCCTCCCCGCCACAATCGCCCGCCGAATCACCCCGCCACACCGAAAACATTTCTTCCCTGCCCTCTGATACACGCGATGCTTCATTTGAAACTCACCGCGCTGTCCCTCCGAATCTACATAGTCCGACACCGACGACCCCTTCCATCGGATCGCTTCGTTCAACACACCACGCATCGCCCGAAAAAGTCGCCGCAATTCTGCCTCGCTCAGCTTCGTCCCCAACCTCTTCGGATGAATCCTGGCTCGAAACAAACTCTCATCCGTATAAATATTTCCCATCCCGCGAAACACCCGTTGATCCATCAAAAGCGCTTTGATCCGCGCCTTGCGCGAACCGATAATTTCCCGAAACTGCGCTTCGCTCGCCTCCAGCGGATCGAGTCCCAACGGCCCGAGCACCGCCTCTCGCTCGCCATCCACCAGAATTCGAATCCTCCCAAATCGTCGTATGTCCGTGTAACGCAGCTCCCGCCCATCATCCAGCGTGAAAAATGCGTGCGTGTGCGCCGCGATGGGCGCCTCCGCCGCGCCCACCACAATCTGCCCCGTCATCCCCAGATGAATCAGCAGCGCAATTTTTCCGTCTCCGTCCGCCGCATCTGCTCTCGCCCGTTCGAGATCGATCACCAGGAATTTCCCGTACCGCGCTACGCTCGTCACGCGCGTCCCCGGCAACTCCCGCTCGAGCGACGCGGGATCCTCGATAAAATCCGTCTTCGCGCTGAGCCGAACGCGCACAATTCCACGCCCCGGCAACACCAGCCGCAATCCGCGCGCAACCGTCTCGACTTCAGGAAGTTCCGGCATTACGTGACCAAACTTAACACACTCCAAATCCAATGCGGCATCGCCGCGGCCGTGTGCTAGACTCCCGCCGATTTAGAACCCATCTCACATCCCGATTCCGTTGGCCGCAGCCGCTTTCAGTAGGGGCACGGCATGCCGTGCCCTCTCGACCACCGGCAAGCCCACACGGTTTTCGTACCGCCGGCATCTTGACGGCGATTTTGATTTCGAATTTCGGTGGAACAGGCTCTCCAGCCTGTCCTCCTACTCTACGGAGAAAACCTCTGAAAGCTTCCGCCACAAACTCTCGAAGGAGGATCAGAATGCGTCGAATGTCTTCACGCTTTACCCTGCTGTTCGTTTTTCTGTTCGCAGCGCCTCTCTACGCCCAAACCATCGCCATCCGCGCCGGCAACGTAATTGATCCCGCCACCGGCAAAGTCGCCACAAACCAGATCATCCTGGTTAATGTTAAAGACCAGAAAATCACCGACGTCGGCCCCAGCGTCGCAATTCCCCCCGATGCCCAGGTCATCGACCTCTCGAACGAATGGGTCATGCCCGGCGTGATGGACACGCACACTCACATCACGTTCCTCGAACACGACCTCCGCCAAACGCTCGAAACCAATTACCTCATCGACGGCAAGGGCGCCCGCGTCCTCTACGGTCTGAAAACCGCTCAGATTCTGCTCAACGCCGGCATTACCACCGTTCGAGACGTCGGCAACGAAGCCGACTACGCCTCCGTTGATGTCCGCAACGCGATCAATAAGGGCTGGTTCACCGGACCCACGATTCTCACATCCGGGAAAATCATCTCCCCCTTCGGCGGTCAGGCAAAGCACATTCCGCCCGAAGCAGGCCAGCCCTGGCTTTTCGAGTACATCGACGCCGACGGCCCGCAGGAAATTCGCAAAGCCGTTCGCGAAAATATCTTTTACGGCGCGGACTTGATCAAGCTCGTCGCCGATAGCAATCCCTACTACTACTCGGAAGAAGAAGTTCGCGCCGCCGCCGACGAAATTCACAAAGCGAATCGCGCTCTCGCCGTCCACGTCCTCGGCGGACAGGCCGCTCGCAACGTCATCATGGGTGGCGCCGATTCGATCGAGCACGGCTGGAACCTCGACGACGATCTGCTTCGCCTCATGAAAGAAAAAGGCGTCTTCCTCGCCGGCACCGATTTCCCCACCATCCATCTCAGCACCGCCGGTTATCGCAACGCCGACAAAATTGGCGCCAACATCATCGATCGCCTCACCCGCGCCTACAAAATCGGCGTCAAACTCACTTTTTCCACCGACACCGTCACCGAAATGCCCAACGAAACCCGCGCCGACATGTATTTCGACTACCTCGCCGTCTGGCGCGCAGCAGGCGTTCCGCCCGCCGAAATCCTCAAAGCCATGACCACCTACCCGGCCGAACTTCTCCGCATCCAGAAAGAGCGCGGCGCCATCGCTGCAGGCCTCTATGCCGACATCATCGCCATGCCCACAAGCCCTCTAGCCGATGTCGAGTCCCTGCGCAAAGTGAATTTCGTGATGAAAAACGGTGCGGTCATCAGAAACTCAAAGTAAGCAGTCCCGGGATGTTGTACCGCCGACCTGCCCTGAGGCACGAAGGGCATCCTGTCGGCCCCGTCGCTTTTGAATTTCGGCCGTAGGGGCACGGCATGCCGTGCCCTCTCGACCACCGGCACGATCACCCGGTTTTCGTACCGCCGGCATCCTGCCGGCGCTTTTGAATTTTTGTAGCGCCGGGCTTCAGCTCGGCAGGGGTTGACTTGGGGGTACGCCCGCTAAGCGATCACACTCCCTATTCGCATCTCGGATAAAGTTCCGGGACCGGCAGGTGTTGACGTGGAAGTGCTCGGCTGCGATGCGAATGATTCAATCCGTCAGTAGGGGCACGGCACGTCGCAGATCCCGGATGCTTTCGCGGGACCGTGCCCTCTGTCGCCTTGTGGGTCGCCCC
>JBOGNA010000065.1:0-51102 GCA_050746925.1 Candidatus Acidiferrales bacterium | reverse complement strand
GATCAACAGCGTGGCGGCTCGGGTGGCGCAGGCGGGCGCGAAGTTGCTGCGCGGCGGCGCGTTCAAGCCGCGGTCGTCACCGTATTCGTTTCAGGGGCTCGGCGAAGAGGGACTGGACCTGATGAGGCGCGCGGCGGATGACAATGGATTACTGGTGGTGAGCGAGGTGATGGATCCATCGCAGGTGGAAATCATGCTGCCGTATGTGGACGTGATGCAGGTGGGAGCGCGGAACATGCAAAACTATCATCTGCTGCGGGCACTCGGCGAAATCTCGCGACCCGTGTTGCTGAAGCGCGGGATGTCCGCGACGATCGAAGAGCTGCTTCTAAGCGCCGAGTACATCATGGCCGGCGGAAATTACAATGTGATCTTGTGCGAGCGCGGAATCCGGACGTTCGACACGTACATGCGCAACACGATGGACATTGCTGCGATTCCGGTGATCAAGCAGCTTTCGCATCTGCCCGTGGTCGCCGATCCGTCGCACGGGACTGGCAGGCGCGATAAAGTGGCGCCGATGGCGCGAGCCGCGATTGCCGCTGGCGCTGACGGCCTGCTCATCGAAGTTCACCCGGACCCCGAACGCGCTCTTTCGGACGGCGCGCAATCGCTCTATCCGGATCAGTTCGCGCAGCTGATGGGCGAGGTTGCGGTGATCGCGCAAGCAGTGGGCCGCCGAATGGAAGCGGAAGCAGTCCAGTCCGAAGCCGCGCGCGGTTGACGAATTTCCCCGGGCAACTTACGATGGCGAGCCGGCAGCGCGATTCGGCGGGATGCGCTGCGCCAAACGAGACGGCTGGGTTACGCCGCGAGAGGCTGCGCCATGCTGAGTATCTGGGAGTCTGTATTTATTGTTGCAGGCACGATCGCCCTGTCGCTGATTTTTTTGGTCGCTTTGCGCTGGATATGGCCAGCGACGCGACGCAGCGAACACAACGACATCATCGGCTGGCAGATCAGCGTGCTGGGCACGACGTATGCCGTGATTCTCGCGTTTATGCTGTGGAACGTATGGAACAATTTCCAGACGGCGCGAATCAACGCGGACGTCGAAGCCAACTACCTGGTCGATTTGTATCGAATTGCGGGAGGTCTCGACCCGGTGCAGTCGAAATCGATTCGCGCGCTGTGCCGCGAGTACGCCACGGTCGTCGTCAACGAGGAATGGCCGGCGATGGCGCAAGAGCTGCTTAGCGCGCACAGTTTTGCCGTGACGCAGCAGCTTTGGGACGTGCTGGTGGAGGCGCGTTCAGACGGCGATGGCGCGGGCGGCAAGTCCGGGGCTGCGGGCAGCTTTCAGCAAACGAAATACGAGCAGGCTTTCAGCGCGCTCAGCCAAATGTCGGAGCATCGGCGGCTTCGGCAGATTGAAAGCCGATTGAAACTGCCAGCGATCCTGTGGGGAGTGCTGATCGTGGGCGGGGTGGTGGTAATCGGATCGGCGTGTCTTTTCGGGTGCCAGAATTTTGCGCTGCATTTCATCCACGTGTTCGTTCTCTCGTTTCTGTTATCGCTCGTCCTCGTCGCGATTGCGGAGATCGACCGGCCATTTCAGGGGCCGGTGCACGTGGAGCCGGATGCGTTTGTTCTCGCGCAGCAAACGTTTGCACAGCTTCCTCAGTAGAAGGCCTACCAGTCGGGACGATCTTTGTGGAAGCGCATCCGGATCGGGCGGGATGATTCCTGCTGCCAACCGTGCTCGGGGCATTCCAATCGCAGCGGAAAATGCTTCGCGCCTGGAACAGGTTTGGGAACGAGCGGAGCGCCGCATTTGGGGCACATGGGCGCTGGCAGGCTCTGTGGCGGTTCTGGCAAGAATCGATCGATTCATCCCTTCGAGAGCACTTCTCTGCGGCACATCGTACCTGAATTCCGGCTGACGATGGCTTTCGAGACGCAAAATCAGCGGCCGGCAATGTTGTGGAGTCCGTTGACGAATGGCCGCGCGCTCAGTAAAGTATATGTAGGTCGCGCAAGCGGCCTTTTTTATTGCCTCCTGCTGGGAGGTCGTACAATTGGCAGTACATCAGATTCTGGATCTGATTATCCTGGTTCGAGTCCAGGCCTCCCAGCCAAACTTCCGCAGTTGACCGATGCACCGCTTTCCACAGATATGAGCCGCGTGGTGCGATTCCATTTGCACTTGACGTAACCGCAGGGCGATTCGATATGGTAGCTTTGCGCGTTCGGATCCACGGGCGCGGCGGGCGCATTCGCGGGCGGGGAGGCGGGCCATGAGGCGAGCTCAGATTTCGAAGCGGTTGCGAATTGCGCTGGCGGTGGGCGCTGTGGCGCTGGTGTGCGGCGGCGTGATTGTTTCCGCGAGACGAGCGCTCGCGCAGCCCGGAGCGGCGGCGGCACCTCCGCAACAATTGAGCCCCGAGGGTCGAGCTTCGCTGCAGACCATGATCGCGGCGGGGAATCTGGCTGAGCTGCGCTGGCCGAATTTCAGCGATTACGGCAAACACCTCCAGTATTTCTACGATTCGTACGGATACGCGCTGCCCTGGGTGCGAGGGATGGAGCCGTCGCCGCAAGCGCGGCAGATTATCGCGCTGTTCCTGAACGCCGATCAGAAAGGGCTTTCCGCGGAGGACTATGACGGGCCGCGGTGGGCTGCCCGGCTCGCGCTGCTGAAGCCGGCGGCCGCCCACGCCACGGAAGCCGATGCATTGAGGTTTGACATCGCGATGACGGTCTGCCTGATGCGGTATATCTCCGACCTTCACATCGGCAAAGTGAATCCGAAACATTTTGATTTTGGCCTGGATGTGGAAACGAAGAAATACGACCTGCCTGAATTCGTGAAAGCGAATGTGGTGGATGCCCCCGATGTGGGCGGCGTACTGGCGCAGGTGGAGCCGCAGTATCCGGCGTACAAGCGAGCGATCGCGGCACTGGACCTCTACATCGAGCTGGCGAAAAAGCAGGAGACGACGCCGCTTCCCGCGGTGAAGAAGACGCTTGGACCGGGAGAGACTTACGAGGGAACGCCGCAGCTCGCGCGAATGCTCCGGCTCGTCGGCGACCTGCCTGCCGACGCCAACGTGCCGGGTGATTCGAACGTCTATCAAGAGCCGCTGGTGGATGCGGTGAAGAAGTTTCAGGCGCGGCACGGCCGGACCGTGGATGGACGTCTGGGCGCGCAAACGATTGCGGACTTGAACGTGCCACTGAGCGCGCGCGTCCGGCAGATGCAATTGACGCTGGAGCGCTGGCGGTGGCTGCCGGTGTCGTTCCACAGCGCGCCCATCGTGGCGAATATTCCGGAGTTTCGCTTGCGCGCCTACGACGAGCAATTCCACCTCGCCTTGACGATGGGCGTGGTGGTGGGGAAAGCGTACGACCACGATACGCCGGTGTTTGGCGACACGATGGAGTACGTGATCTTCCGGCCCTACTGGAATGTTCCGTATTCGATCGCGAGAGGGGAGTTCTTCTCGCGGATTGCCCGCGACCCCAACTATCTGGCGAACAAAGGCTTCGCCGTAGTGGATAGCAAGCAAAATGTCGTAGCCGCGGGACCGGTGGGCCCGGAGGTGCTCGAGCAACTTCGAGTGGGCAAACTGTTCATCCGGCAGAATCCCGGCCCGAAGAACTCGTTAGGATTGGTGAAATTTATTTTTCCGAATAGCTACAACGTGTACATGCACGACAGCCCCGAGCAGGAGCTTTTCTCGAGGGCGCGGCGGGATTTCAGCCATGGTTGTGTTCGACTGGAAAGGCCTGCGGATCTGGCGGCGTTTGTGTTGCGGGATGTTCCGGGATGGGATATGGAGCGGGTTCGCGCGGCGATGAAAAACGATCCGTCGAACCGGCAAGTGAATCTGCCCCGGCCCATTCCAGTGTTAATCGTGTATGGCACGGCGGTGGTGCCAGAGGATGGGCTCGTCCATTTCTACGACGACATCTATGGGCACGACAAGGAACTGGATCAAGTGCTGCAGAAAGGCTATCCGTATCCGGGGTAGCGGGAAAACTTTTCGGGGCTGTTTAGTCACCCTGCATCAGGCTGGCAGGACAGTCAAAGCACCATTGGCGTACGCGGCCAACATCCACGTGGATAAAATCGGAGTGAGGGTAGTAACCGACGCCGCCACGGGCTAGAGCCAGGGCAGCCTTCCGCAACTTGAGTGTGTTCACGCCGGGCATCCGCAGGTCGATTGCTTCCGCTTGGATGTGCAGGCTGTTTTTCGCGACTCCGTTGGTGTGCGCGCGAAGAGCCGCGTTGGTGGAGAAGGTGCGGTAGCCGCAGACGATGTCAATTTCAGCGCCCGGGTGTCCGACGGATGCGGTGAGGTCGGAAAGAATGTCGTAAAGGCGCGGGTCGAAATGGCGCACTTCGTTCGTATTATGATCGCGGAGGAAATAGTCGAGTTTGGCTAGCGCGCTATCGATGTATCGGTCGCCGCGGCGGAACACGATATCGATTTTCTCGTTGGTGTGGGTATTGTAGAGATGTAGTGAATGATCCTGTGGGCCGGCGGCGACTGTCGCTGCGGACGACTCGCTCGGCGACTGGGCAGGGGTTCCTGCCGGCAACGCCATGAGAAACATCGTTCCGGCCAGACACGCGCACCGTATGACGCTCGAAACTCTTCGCATCCATTACTCTCCTGCTTAATTTTAGCATAGGCGCAATCGTGACGGAGTGCCTTGGAGCCAAACGGACACTCATCTGGACGATCGGGCGGCGGAAGAAACGCTTTGCGTTCCGCGATGATGAGTGTACTTTGCGCTCGCGAGGTGAGCCGTGTGTTTTTCAGCAGCAGCGAATTTTGTGGGCAGCACCGCTCTGGCCGGAATCGGCGTAGTGACGTTGACGAGAGTGAAGCACCGGCGTGAGCTACTGTTCGCGTCCCTGCCGACGCTATTTGCCGTTCATCAGTTCATCGAAGGATTTGTCTGGCTGGGATTGGACGGGATTCTCTCGCCCAATGTGACGCACAACATGGGCGCGGCATTCATGCTGTACGCGCAGGGGCTCCTCCCATTTCTGCTGCCGCTCAGCGTGCTGCTGTTTGAGCCGGACGCGAAAAGCCGCAAACGCATGCTGCCGTTCCTCGCGATTGGGGGAGCAACGACGCTTTATATTTTATGGGCGTTGACGGCGTTTCCAACGGAGGTCTATGTCCGGGGGAACAACATCGTGTACATCAATCAAGCGACGAACAACACTGCTGTTGCATTGTTCTATGTGATTGCCACGTGCGGATCACTGTTTTTCTCGAAAGTGCGGGCCATGGTTCTTTTTGGCGCGGCAAATCTCACGATTCTTTTGGTTGTCATGGCGATCAAGCGGTACGCGTTCACCTCGCTGTGGTGCGCGTATGCGGCGGTAGCAAGCTTGATCATCCTGGCATACTTCTGGCGAAGCCACGGTCACCGGCCGTTTCTCTACGCATAGTCTTTGCAAAGGCCAAGGGGAGGCCTGCGAACCTTTCAGCCCTTACACCAGGTAGCCGTTGAAATCCCAATCTGCGACGTGCTACCTTCCGAGCCGGGCCATGATTCAGGGATTAAACGTCGCGAAGAAGGAAGGCGAGCGGGAGTTCCTCGTTCGCTTCCGGCAGCTCAGCTTCGAGTGCACACACCGAGCTTCTAGCGCCTCGCTATCGGTCCTCCAATTCTTAGGCGGGAGTGTCTGATGGCGCAAACCGTTCCTTTTGGAATCTCAGCCAACAGCGCGGAACAGATCGGGCCGATTGCGGGTGCCGCCGCCATTCCCTGGTTCGTATGGTCCGGGATCGTGGCGGTGTCGTCGATCAGCTTCGGGCTCTATTGGGATATTTCCTGGCACACTACGATTGGGCGCGACACATTCTGGACGCCCGCCCACTTGCTGATCCAGTTCGGCGGCATTCTGGCCGCGATTACTTGCAGCTATCTGATCTTTTCGACCACGCTTTCCCACGATGCTGCGGCGCAGTCCGCGTCGGTAAAGGTATGGGGATTCCGAGGGCCGCTGGGGGCCTTTCTCACGGCCTGGGGCGGCGCGACAATGGTCACGTCGGCGCCCTTTGATAATTGGTGGCACAATTCTTTCGGGCTCGACGTTGAGATTCTGAGCCCGCCGCACGTGGTGCTTGGGTTCGGAATCCTTGGAGTAGGAATCGGCTACCTGGTATTGCTGGTTTCGGAGAAAAATCGCTCGACGGGCGCGGCGCGCGACAAACTCTCGTGGTTGTTCCTGTATCTCGCCGGCCTTGGTTTGCTGCTCCACTTAATTCTGATCTCTGAATACAGCGATGCGTACTTGATGCACAGCGCGATTTTCTACCGCGCGGTGATGTACGGGACGCCGGCGCTGCTTGTGGGCTATGCGATTGCGTCCGACCACCGATGGGGAGCGACAATTATCGCCGCGGTGTATTCGGGCGTGATGCTGGCGGGCCTTTGGGGCTTGCCGCTTTTTGCGGCGCAGCCGAAGCTTGGTCCGGTGTACACAAACGTGACGCACATGGTGCCCATGGGCTTCCCGGTGCTGCTGATTGTTCCCGCGATCGCGATCGATATCGTTCGACGGCGGCTTGCCGGTCGAAACAAATGGCTGCTCGCTTTTGCGATCGGGAGCGCGTTCCTTACGAGCCTCGTGGCAGTCCAGTGGCCGTTCGGCGATTTCATGATTTCGCCGGCGGCACGCAACTGGTTCTTCGGCATGATCTATTTCCCGTACCAGGAACCCGTCTCGATGCATCAGCTGGCCTACCAGTTTCAAGCTCATGAAGCCACGCGCGCGGCATTCTTGCTGGGCATGGGCGCGGCCTGGATTGCCGCGATCATTTCTTCGCGCGTTGGCATCGCGTTCGGCGGCTGGCTCTTGCGGATCCGTCGTTAAGCTCCCGTGAAAATCAATCACCTCGCAGGAATCATTCTCGCTGTTCTTCTTGCCGGTCCCTGCCTCGCGCACGTAGGAAGCCCCGACGTTTACTTTCAAGGCGACGCCGGCCCTTACCATCTGGTAGTGGCGATTCGCACTCCTCAAATGATTCCCGGGGTGGCGGAGATTCAAATTCGCAGCAGCGCGCCCGGCGTGCGCCGGGTGAAAATCGTTCCGCTCTACATCGTGGGCGAAGGCTCGAAGTATCCGCCGCCTCCCGACGTGTTGTTGCCTTCGAAAGACGACCCGCAATTTTTTACCGGGAAGCTGTGGCTGATGGCTTCGGGCTCGTGGCAGGTGCGAATCGAAGCGGAGGGAGACGCGGGATCGGGAACGATTGCCGTTCCGGTGCCGGCGGCGGCGCGCAATACGATGCCGATGCAGGCGGGACTCGGGGTGCTGCTCGCCGGGCTGATGCTGCTGCTGGTGCTCGGAATGGTCTCGATTATCGGAGCGGCGCGGCGCGAAGGCCAGCTGGAACCCGGAATCGAACCGGGTGCGCCGCAGAAGCGCAGTGCGCGGATCGTGATGGCGGTCACTTTTGTGATCGTCACCGGAATTTTAGTGCTGGGCGGAGTGTGGTGGAAGGTTGCTGCTGCGAACCTTTCCGACCGGATGATTTACAAAGCGCCCGAACTGCTTGTATCGCTGATTCCGGACGACAAGATGATTTTGCGAGTGGGCGATTCGAAGTGGCATGCGCGGCGTCCGGACACGGTGGCGACGAACTTGATTCCCGATCACGGCCATCTGATGCATCTGTTTCTGATTCGCGTACCGCAGATGGATCGCTTCTACCATCTGCATCCGGTGGCCGACAAAGGCGGCGTATTTCTGGATGAGCTTCCGCCGATCGCGGCGGGACACTATCAGATTTTTGCGGACATCGTGCGCGTCTCTGGGTTTCCCGACACGCTTTCAGCGGAGATTGACATTCCTGAGACGGCGGGGAAGCCACTCGCGGGAGATGACTCGGCCATCAGTGCGCCGCCGATTGGGTCTTCTTCGGGGGGAGCGAGCGATTCGAACGATGCGCGCGCGAGCCTGAGCTCACCGCTTTCGGATGGCACGCGAATGGTGTGGGAACGCGAGCCGGGCACTCTGTCTGCGAATCAACTCGTGTGGTTCAAATTTCGAGTGGAAGATGCGACTGGGAAACCGGTTGAGAGCCTCGAGCCATATATGGGAATGGCCGGGCATGCGGAATTTGTGCGATCGGATTTGAGCGTTTTCGCACACGTGCATCCGGATGGGTCGGTTCCGATGGCTGCCGTTGAACTGGCGGACGCGACGCTTCCCGGGTGGGAGCAAGCAGCAGCCGGAGCGCATTCTAGTGATGCGCCCGCGATGAACATGCCCGGTATGGCGACCGGCGCGATTCCGTCCGAGGTAGCGTTTCCGTACGGGTTTCCGAAGCCGGGTGTGTATCGAATTTTCGTTCAGGTGAAGCGCAACGGGCACGTAGAGACAGGAGTATTCGACGCGGATGTGAAATGAGCGTCGAAGCGGCGCTGCGCCGAGCCAGTTGTGGGCACAGCCTCGCAATAGCATCCGAGACCGGCGGCATATAGTGCCCTATGCAGCCACTGGTTTACTGCGCGGCGGCCGCGGAGCCTGAGGGCTGCTTCTGCAACCAGGTTTGCAGATTCGGTTCCTGATGCGTGCGAAGATCGATGCAGCCGTCGATTTGTTCGAGCGTAAGCTTCAGAGTGCGATCGGAAGCGGGGACTTTTTGGCCGGTGAAGAACGATTGCACTTCTTCGCGCTTCGACGCATCGCAAAAGACTCCTGCGCCGCCCACTAGATTTGAATCCGAATAGTTGCTCAATTTGGCGCTGACCTCCGTCCAGTTGTCGCGGATGAAATTCCATGCGACCTGGCGTCCCGCCGGATTTCCGAGGACCGCTCCGAAAACCTGGGGAGCGTCCTGGGAGCGCATCATCGGCGAAATGGCGAATTTCATCGTTCGCGTGAGGAGGGCCGGATCGCTGAAGAAGCAGAGCGCCTGTCCGAAGAAAAGACCCTCTTCCGGGGTTTTGATCTGAGGGAAGTGGGCGACGATCGCGTCGTAGAGCGCAGCATCGCCATCGCGCGCGGCAATGGGGATGGCAGCGATCATCATGGTGCGATCGACGGGCTCGCTCTTGAGGGATTTATCGAGCAAATCGCGTGCGAAGGCGATCGCTTTTGGATCGCGCCCGATCAGGCCCATCAGAGTGAGAAGATCGGCCCGGCGTTCGCGCATCTCGTCGGAATCCTGGGCAGCGGATTCCCAACCCATCTGTGCCGCGACCGGACCAAACGTGGCGCGGATCCAGGCCTCGAATTGCGGCCGGTCGGAATCGTTGACGAGGTAATCGTTTGCGAACTGCATGTAGTTCGTGAGCTGATCCATGACGGCGGTCGAAGGGTCGTCCTTCAGATCGCGCGCGAGATTCATGAAATCGCTGGCTTGCAGGCTATTGGCATGAAGGCCGGCGAAGGCATCTTCGAGCAGCATGTAACGTTCCGGAGCCGAGAGGGAGGCTTCCGCGGCGGACGCAATGCGATTGAAATTCTCAGACGTGTAGCCGGAGTGATAGTAGCCGCGTCCGCCGGCGTTGGCGAAGGTGCCGTCACCGCATCCTGCGAGCGCGACGGGCTGATCTTTCGATGCGAGCAATTCGCATTGTTCGTTCTTGCTGGATTTGAGGCAAACGGGAATGGCCCACATTTCTTTCGAGCCGGCTTCGAGCAGGGAACGGTCGCGGAAGTAGCGCTGTTGAGAGACGGTGGCTTTCGTGCCGCCGCCAGCGCAGCTAGATTTCAGGGAAACGAGCGGTACGCCGGGCTGCTTGACGAAGCCGGACATGATGTGATCGACGGGCTTGTGCGAGACTTCCGCAATCGTATTCCAGAAATCCTCCGAGGTGGCATTGCTGTAGGCGTATTTCGAGAGGTAGGCGTTGACGCCCTTGCGGAATGTTTCCGGGCCGACGTAGCCTTCGACCATGCGGAGCACGGCGGCGGCTTTGTTATAGGCGATGTCGTCGAAAAGCTCCTGAATTTCGGCGGGGGTTTCGGCGTGCGCTTCAATCGCGCGGGTGGAGCTGAGCGAATCGGTGCCCATCGCGCCGGTGCTGGAGCGGACGGCGTCGGTCTCGAGATTCCATTCCGGCTTCCACGCTTCCATGGGCTTGAAAGACATCCATGTGGCGAAGCCTTCGTTGAGCCAGACGTCGTCCCACCATTTCATGGTGACGAGATCGCCAAACCACTGGTGCGCGATTTCGTGGGCGATCAATTGCTGGGCGACGGCTTTGCGCAGAAGGTAAGAGGACTGCTGGGGATCGACGAAGATCAAATCGCGAGCGATGACGAGCCCGGTATTCTCCATCGCGCCGGCGGAAAAATCGGCAGCGCCGAGAATATCGAGCTTGCCGTAGGGATATTTGATCCCGAAGTATTGATCGTAGAACTTCATCGAGAAAACCGCAGCTTGGAGCGCGAAATCGGCGTAGCGCTTCTTGTCGGGCGTTCCGCAGATGCGGACGGGAATGCCGTCGGCGGTGTCTTCGACGCACTGCCAATCACCCACGGCGAGAGCTACGAGGTAAGAGGACATTTTCGGCGAGGTGGCGAATTTCAGGGTGTGCTTCGCTTCGCCGGGGCCGGGCGTGTCGGAAATGATTTTACCGTTCGAAAGCGCGGTGTCGCCTTTGTCGATGATGGCGGTCAGGTCGAAAGTGGCCTTGTAGGAGGGCTCATCGAAGGAGGGAAACATGCGGCGCGCATCGGTGTTTTCGAGTTGCGACACGGCGTATTTGCGGCCGTTGGCTTTGCTGAGATAGAGGCCGCGGAGCTGGCCGTTTAGTATTCCGGTGTAGCAAATGTGGATGGTGGCGGGGCCGGCGGCGAGGGGCTGATCGAGAGCGAGCGTGGCCATCTGCTTGTCTTCGTCGGGTGTGACTTTGGCGGTTTGCGTTTTCCCCGCGGCGGTGACGGTGACTTCCGCGAAAGTGATTTCTGCGGCGTTCAGCACGATTGTGGAGGTCGGCTTCGGGACGCGGACGTCGATCGTTTCATCGCCGGTGAAGTTCTCCTTGTCGAAATCGAGGGCGACGGTGAGTTGATATTTCTCGGGCGTGGCAATTTCAGGCAGTCTTTGCCCGGCGACAACCGGCGCAAGCGCCAAAATCAGAGCAACGAACGACACGGTCTTCCGCATCATTTCTCCTGTTTGCTTTGCCATAGCCGCCGACATTCTTGCCATGGTCCGCCGGTTGACGCTCCACATTCAATATACGACGAAATAACGGGGTTTGTTTCATCGGCGGGTGACGGAACTATGACGATTCTGAACGTGAAAAGGCTAGCGATGAAATCCGAAGGATGCGGCGCGCGTAGTAACATCGAGAGGATTCATTGAGGGATCATGACGATTGCAGATAGCGGCGCAGCGATTCGCGCCGAGAGGGTCACGCGGCATTATCGGATGGGTTCGGCGCTGATTCGGGCGGTGGATGACGTGACGCTCGAAGCCGGGGCCGGAGAATTTCTGGCGCTGCTGGGGACGTCCGGCTCGGGAAAATCCACACTTTTGAACCTGATGGCGGGACTCGACCGGCCGACGTCGGGCGAGATCGTCGCGCATGGGCGGAACTTGTCGGAGCTGAGTTCCATTGAATTAGCGCGATACCGCAGCGTGACGGTAGGGATGGTTTTTCAGTCGTTCAACCTGCTGCCTCGGATGACGCTTGAGGAAAATGTTGAGCTGCCGCTGCGTCTGGCCGAAGTGGAACGGGGCGAGCGAGGCGGGCGGGTACGCGAGGCGCTCGAGCGGGTGGGCCTGGCTCAGCGCGCGACTCATCGTCCGAGCGAGCTTTCTGGCGGCGAACAGCAGCGGGCGGCGTTGGCGCGTGCTCTCGTCAACCGACCGGCGATTTTATTTGCGGATGAGCCAACGGGGAATCTGGACAGCTCAACAGGCGAAGCGATCATGCTTTTGCTGAAAGAAATTCAACATGCGATGGGGATGACGATTGTGATGGTGACGCATGAGCGCCCGCTAGCGGACCGGTTCGCGGACCGCATTTTCGCGCTGGCGGACGGAAAACTTGTGAGCGGCGGGGTGACGGCGTGAAGGCGCGCGATCTGAGCGAACTCGCGGTTAGGAATCTGCGCGAAGCGTTGCTACGAAATTCACTGACGACGCTGGGAATTGCGGTAGGCGTGGCGTCGCTGGTGGCGATGCTATCGCTCGGCATTGGCTTGCAGGAGCTGGCTACCAAGCGGCTTTCGAATTCGGGGCTATTCGACACGGTGATCGTGATGTCGCGCTCGAGCTCGCGCGGGTTTGGCCGGGCTGCCGTGCCGACGAAAGATGCAGGGAAGGGAACGGCGGTGCGCGTATCGCCGCCGCTCGATGACGATGCGCGGCAAGCGATGCAGAGGCTTCCCAACGTGATCGAAGTGTATCCGCAGATCCGGTTTCCCACCGAAGTGCGGTATGAGGGCAAGCCGTACGCGACGATGGTGGCGGGAATTCCCGAGTCCGCGCGGGGAAATGGAGCGTTCGACGGAATGGATGGGAGATTCTATTCCGGTGCGAATGCGGATGAAGCGATTCTGCAGGTTGAGTTCGCGAAGGACATATTGGAACAGCTTGCGGATCATGGCAACCAACAACCATCGAGTCTGATCGGGAAAGAGCTGGTGCTGAGGTACGCCGAGCGTCAGGCGCTGAGCGCTTCGGCAGAATCGAGTGAGCCGGCAGGCCAAGCGGGCAGCGATGCCGGTGGCGGCGGCTTTTCGATCGTGCCACGAGAGCGGAAACTGCGAATTATCGGAATCGTCGATACCGAGCCGGCCGCGGGATTCGGCGGACTGGGGAGCGGAAGGGTGCTGATTCCGCTTCAGGTAGCCGAGACTTTGCGCGCGGCGCAATTGAACGATTTGCGCGACGTGGTGCGCGGGCCGGATGCGAAGACGACGTACGCGAGCCTGACGGTCCGGGCGAAGAGTCCATCGCAAGTGGAAGGAATCGAAGCGGCGATCAAGGAAATGGGTTTTTCGACGTTTTCACTTCTGGATGCCACGCGCAATCTGCGATTGTTCTTCACGATCTTCGATCTGCTGCTGGGGATTTTCGGGAGCCTGGCGCTGGCGGTGGCTACGCTTGGGATCATCAACACGCTGGTGATGGCGATCTTGGAGCGCCGGCGAGAGATCGGAGTGCTGAAGGCGTTGGGCGCTTCAGACCGCGACGTGAAGCAGCTGTTCTTCGCCGAAGCCGGCGTGATGGGGCTGATGGGCGGAATTCTTGGCGTGGGAATGGGCTGGTTGATTGGGCGCGCGGTGACGTGGGGAACGAACCTGTACCTGCAGCGGCAAAATCTGCCGCCGGCGCATGTGTTTTCCGTGCCGCTGTGGCTTGTATTCGGCGGGATTATTTTTTCCATCGTAGTGAGCCTGGTGGCGGGACTTCATCCAGCGTCGCGAGCGGCGCGGCTGAATCCGGTGGAGGCCCTGCGGTATGAGTAGGGCGGCTCTCGCAGCAGCGGCGTTCTGGATTTTGTTCTGTGGTGTTGGTCCATCGCCCGCTCGGGCGGCCGGACGGGCGGAGTGCCGGAGCATGCCGAGCAAGGCGCTTTCGCGGGCCGTGCCGTATTGCATTTTGCTGCCGCCGAGCTACGACGCCGAGAAAGCGCGGCGTTATCCGGTCCTCTATTTTCTCCACGGGCTGGGTGACAACGAGCAGATGTTCCTGCATTCGGGCGGCTGGAATTTGATCGAGGATTTGTGGGAGCAGCGTCATCTGGGAGAGTTTTTGATCGTGACGCCGGCGGCGGGTGCGAGCTTCTACATCAATTCGCGAGATGGCAAGCAGCGCTATGAAGATTTCTTTTTGCGCGAGTTCGTGCCCGCCATCGAGCGCCGGTATCGGACCGAACCCGGCCGCACGAAACGAGGAATTGCAGGATTTTCGATGGGTGGATATGGCGCGTTGCGGCTCGCGTTCCTTCACCCGGAGTTATTCGGGTCGGTGAGCGTGCACAGCGCGGCGCTGATGGAGAAACTGCCGGCGATCGGCGTGGCAGCGGCCGAGCAGAGCCCGCGAATGAAGTTGCTTGGTGATGTTTTTGGCTCGCCGCCCGATCGCGAGTTCTGGGACCGGAATAATCCACTCACGCTGGCGCGGGCAGCGCGGATCGAGGGGCTGAAGATCTATTTCGATTGCGGAGCGGACGACGGATACGGGTTTAATGCTGGCGCGGTAACGCTCGACAAGATCCTTCTGTCGCGCCACATTCCGCATGAATTCCACATCAATCCGGGCGGGCACGACTGGGAGTACTTCGCCACGCAGTTGCCGGCTTCTCTCGCGTTTGAGGCGCGAGTGTTTGGACTCCCACGCGCTTCAAAATAGCCGACCCTACAGTCCCAGCAGAAAATCGGAGTGCCAAAATGGGAATGCCGAAGGAATGCCTTGCGTTTAAGAAATTGTAAGTTATATTCTCGGTTATAAACAACCAGTTATCCATGGTTCGAATCTGTAGCGAATGCGATGGCCGACGAATCTCATTCCGGGGCGCTTGAGAATCGGCGCACCTTTCCGATTGCTGGAATCGGTGCGTCGGCGGGAGGCCTGGAAGCGATTTCGCAACTGCTCCGGTCTCTACCGCTGGACACCGGGATCGGATTCGTGATCGTTCAGCGCCTGGCGCCACAGCACGACAGCATGCTGGCGGACATTCTGTCTCGGGCTACGCCGTTGCCTGTGGTGGAAGTTACGAGCGGAACCGCCGTCGAGCCGGACCATGTTTACGTAATCCCGCCCAACGCGGACATGGCGATTTCTCACGGCGTGCTGAAGCTGATCCCACGTTCGGCAGCCCCGGGTCTGCACCTGCCTATCGACCAATTTTTTGCTTCGCTCGCGGAGGACTGCAAGGAACAAGCCATCGGAATCATCCTGTCCGGAAGCGCATCGGACGGCATGCAGGGACTGAAAGCGATCAAGGCGGCGGGCGGAGTGACGTTTGCGCAGGAGGAGGCGACGGCGAAGTACGGCAGCATGCCGCATCACGCGATCGCATCCGGCCACGTGGACTTGGTACTTGCCGCCGAGAAAATGGCGCAGGAACTGGTTCGAGTCCGGCGGCATCCCTATGTGGCGCGCGAGCCAGCGGCGGATGAGAAAGACGCAGCCGGCCTAAGCGAGAGAGAACTGAGCGATATTTTCGCCGCGCTGAAAAATGCGACGGGAGTGGATTTTGCCAGCTACAAAGAACCGACGGCGGTTCGACGGGTCCGGCGGCGAATGGCGCTGCACAACATCGAGAGCACGCCGGAGTATATTTTGTTCCTGCAACAAACCCCCGGAGAACCGCAGGGGCTCTACAACGACCTGCTGATCAGTGTCACAAGCTTTTTCCGCGATCCGGAACTCTTCGAACTCTTGAAGCGGGAGGTATTCCCGCACCTGACGGAAGACGGATCGGTCCGGGATCCAATCCGGATCTGGGTGCCAGGCTGTTCCACCGGTGAAGAGGCGTATTCGGTGGCGCTTACAGCTTCCGAGTATCTCGCGGGAATCAAGAGCTCCGCGGGGATCCAGATATTTGCGACGGACATCAGCGACGTGGCGCTGGAGGCGGCGCGCGCGGGAATTTATACCTCGAGCGAAGTGGCTGAAATTTCCAGCGAGCGGCTGGCGCGATTTTTCACGAAGATAGCCGAGGGATATCAGATCAATAAATCGATTCGCGAGATTTGCGTCTTCGCGAGGCAAAATCTGATCAAGGACCCTCCGTTTTCGAAGCTGGACCTGATTTGCTGCCGAAATCTGCTGATCTACCTGAAGCCCAGCCTGCACCGCCGGTTGATGCCCCTGTTTCACTACGCGCTCCAGCCCCACGGCTTTCTGGTGCTGGGGAAATCGGAGAGCGCGACCGACGTTTCGGATCTGTTCGGGCAGGTGGACAGCAAGAACAAGATTTATTTCAAAAAGCCAACGGCATCGGGAACGCGACTCGATTTCGGAATCAACGAACCGTTTTCGGCGATTCCGGACTCGCGGGCGCGAACCGCACCACGGGTTGCCAGAGATTTCGATCCGCAGAACGAAGAGTTGCAGAACCGGAATACGGAACTCGGCCGGGCCAACAGCGATCTGACGAACGTAATCGACAATATCACGATTCCAATGGTGGTTCTGGGAAGCGATCTCCGGATCCGCCGATTCACGGCCGCTGCCGAGAATATCCTAAGCCTTATTCCCGCGGACGTGGGCCGGCCGATCACGGATTTGCGATCGGTTCTGGATTTTGAGGGCCTGGGAAATATGGTCGACGAGGCGATTCGTCTGGACAAGGACTTGATGACGGACGTAACCGACCGCAACCGGCGATGGTATTCGCTGCGCGTCCGCCCGTATAAAACTAGCGGAGGGAAGATCGAGGGAGCGGTGATCGTCCTGATCGATATCCACGAGCTGAAGGCGGAAGCGATTGAATCGCGCAAGTATGCGGAGGCGATCGGGGAGACAGTCCGCGAATCGATCCTGGTGCTCGACGCGGAATTGCGCGTGAAGGCGGTGAACGAGGCGTTTCTCGGCGAGTTCCAGGTGTCGCGAGAGGAAACGGAAGGGCGCAAGCTGAATGACTTGGGCGACGGCGCGTGGAATATTCCGAAGCTGCTGGCGCTGCTGCGAGAAATCCTGCCGGAAAAGACAGAGGTGCGAGATTTTGAAGTGGACCACGAGTTCCCCCGGCTCGGCCACCGGGTGATGAGCTTGAATGGCCGGCAAATCAAGCGCGCCGATGGCCGGCTGGACTGGATCCTGCTGGCGTTCGAAGATGTGACGGAACGACGGCGGTCGCGTAGCGCGTAAGGCCGTGGATTCGGAAGTAGCCCTGAAAACCCTTTTCGAAGCGTCCTGAAATTATCCTTCGAGCATGATGATCGCTATTTTCCGATGATCGCCGTTCGCGTGTTCTGTAACTCAAGAACGAGGAGGCGGCCATCGGAGTGGAATGTTCCGCCGGTGGCGGTTTTCGCTTCGCGGAGAGGATTGGCAGGGGTGACGTGCTGGCGCGCGGCGACCAGGCCCGTGCCCGAGAGCGTGTCATTTACATATTCGCGCTCGCCGTCAATGGCGGGATCGATCTGATGGGTGACGCCGTTGTTGCGAGCGTCGCGGTCGAAGCCGATGTCGTGCGTTGCAGCAACGCACCAGAGCGGCCGGCCGGCGATCGCGAATTTTCTCGGTGCCTGCCAAATGCGGAGATGATTGCGCGACATCGCAACTCGGACGGGCTCGGCGTGGGCGAAGCCGTAATCCTGGGGGCGCTCGAAGAGATAGAGCGTACTCATCGGCATCGTCAGGTAGTCCTTCTTCTGGAGTGAATCGATCAGCCCGGCGACGACCGTCTCCTGCACCGTGCTATCGACGCGCACCCAGCCGGACGTTTCGAAGGCGCGCAACACCTGATCTTCCGTTCCCACGATGAGGATGTTGACCATATCCCCGGGATTTCCTTGTTTGTCGGTGACGCGGCGCGGAATTGCGTGCAGAAGAGCAGGAGTGACGGCGGTGATTGTTGTTTCGGGCGGACCGCCGACGTTGTTCGCTGCCGCTGTGTTTGGGCCGGGGTCGAGGATTTCGATGACGACGTGGAAACGGCCTCTGGCGGCGGCTGCGTCGGAGTCGGTCTGATTGATGCCGAGGAAAAGGCGGCCTGCAACTGGCGCGGTGAAATCCCTGGCGAGGCCAAGACCGAAGGGTTGGGCGCCGTCGCCGGATCCGACGCGGGCGATCAATTCGCCGTGGTTGGCGTCGGGGGCTGGGAAGCTGCGGACGATGTCGGCCCATCCGCGCTCGAGTCCGCCAGGGCCAAAGGTACGTTCGGCGGGATTTTTTCCCGCGGGCGGGAAGGTGAGTTCACCGCTCGCGCTCGCGCGGAGCTTTTCGCCGGCGCGGACGTCGATGCTCGTGTCGATCCACTGTTTCGTCGCGTTTATGTCGAAGCGGGTGACCTTGTGAGCGGTGGCGCTCGACGGAACGGATTGAGGGCGAACGGGTGGCGGCGCGCCGATCGCAGTGAAGGCCAGAATCATGCAGCGGAATGCGCTTGCGATTTTCACCGGCAATCAGCATATCGCTGCGCCGGGATTGTGTGCAACGTAAGTCCAGGCAGCGGAGAGCAGCGACAGAAAGCGATGCCCCCTGCAGTGGAGAACACGCTAGCCGGTAGGAAAAGCCGAGGGAGACGGCGCGAGGGTTTCCTTCTTGAAACCGGATTGGAGGCGGCGGACGAGAACGTACAGGACGGGGATGAAAATCAGGTTCAGGAATGTGGACGCGATCATACCGCCGAAGACGGTGGTGCCCACCGAGCGGCGACTGATTCTGCCGGCGCCTTGCGCGAGAACAAGCGGCAGGACGCCGAGAATGAAAGCAAGCGAGGTCATTAGGATGGGGCGCAGGCGGATGAGCGCCGCTTCCACGGCGGCCTCGATGATGGTGAAGCCCTTTTCGCGCAGTTGTTCGGCGAACTCGACGATCAAGATGGCGTTCTTGCTCGAAAGGCCGATCAGCATGACGAGACCGATCTGGCAGTACACATCGTTATCCTGGCCGCGAAGCGCCTGTGCGCCGATCGCGCCGAGAAGCGCCATCGGCACGGCGAGAAGCACGATGAACGGAAGCGAAAAGCTTTCGTACTGCGCCGCGAGCGTGAGATAGACGACGAGCAGGCCGAGGCCGAACAGCATCGTTGCCTGGCTTCCCGATTGCAGCTCTTCGAGAGAAAGGCCCGTCCACTCGTGGGCGAATCCCGGGGGAAGAACTCTTTTCGCCAGGGCGTTCATCGCATTGATCGCGTCTCCCGAACTTTTTCCCGGGGCTGCGGAGCCATCGATTTCGGCGTAGCGGAAAAGATTGTAGTGGCTGATCACCTGGGGCGATGCTTGCGCCTCGACCGTAACCAGATTTTCGAGTGGCACCATCATTCCCATGTCGGAACGGACGTAATACTGCTTGATGTCGCGCGGCTCGGCGCGGAACTGTTTGTCGGCCTGGACATAGACGCGATAGGCGCGATTGTTGAAATCGAAATCATTGACATACACCGAACCCATGTAAACCTGCAGAGCGTCGGTGATCTGATTCAGAGACACGCCGAGCGCCTTGGCCTTTTCGCGGTCGAAGGTGAGCACGAACTGGGGATCGTTGGCGCTGAAGCTGGTGAAGAGGCCGGTGAGATCGGGACTTTTGTTTCCTTCCTGCACCACTTTTTGCGTGACGTTTGCCAGGGCCTGCATCGATGTGCCGGTCTGATCCTCAAGAACGAACTGGAAGCCGCCGAACTGTCCCAGACCCTGCACGGCCGGGGGAGCGAAGGGAACCACCTGGGCGCCGGAGATGGCGGAAAGTGGGCCGCGCAGACGTTCAAGGATCGCATTGCCCGAATGTTCCTCGCCTTTGCGTTTATCGAAGTCTTTCAGTCCTGCAAAAATGAGCGCGCGGTTCGACGCGCTGCCGCCAAAACTGAATCCAGCGACGGAGAATGCGCTGTCCATCTCCGGGACTTTCGCGAGGATCGCTTCGACTTGAGAACAGATATTTGTGGTGTATTCGAGTGAGCCGCCCTGGGGTGCCTGCACCGCGATGATCAGATAGCCGCCATCTTCCGCCGGAATGAAGCCTTTGGGGACGTGCTGATAGACCCAGTAGGTGAGGCCGAGTCCGCAGAAAAACAGGACGACTGCGACATATTCGAATCGGAGGACGAGCCGCAGGAAATTCTGATAGCCGCGGCCGAAGGCGGCCATACCTTTGTTGAATACTCCGAAAATGCGACTCTTCACCATGTGACCGTGGCCCAGGAAAATGGCGGAGAGGGCCGGGGTGAGCGTGAGAGCGTTGAACGCGGAGATGGAAACAGAAAAAGCGATGGTGAGCGCAAACTGGCGGAACAGAATTCCGGTGGTGCCGGGAAAGAACGCCACCGGCACGAATACGGCGACGAGCACCAGCGAAGTGGCCACGACGGCGCCGGCGACTTCTTTCATCGCGATGGAAGCGGCGTTGTGCGGCTCGCTGATGCCCTCGGTGATGTGGCGCTGGACGTTTTCAATCACGACGATTGCGTCGTCCACGACAAGGCCAGTGGCAAGCGTAAGGCCGAAAAGCGTGAGCGTGTTGATCGAGAAGCCTAGAATTTTCACGAATGCGAAAGTGCCGATGAGCGAGACGGGAATCGTAATCGCGGGGATAAACGTGCTGCGCCAGTCCTGCAGAAAAACGAAAATCACGAGAATCACGAGAACGATTGCTTCAAGCAGGGTGTAAAGGACGTCTTTGATGGACTCGCCGACAACCGTGGTGGTGTCAAAAGCGACCGCGTATTTGATTCCGGGAGGAAAGCGTTTTGAGAGGCGCTCGAGTTCGGCTTTCGCGGCCTTGTCCACAGCCAGCGCGTTGGCGCTGGGCAGCTGGGTGATTCCGAAACCGACAGCGTCATGGCCGTCGAAGCGAAGGTTGGTGCTGTAATCCTCAGCGCCGAGCTCGGCGCGGCCAACGTCGCGCAATCGGACGAGGCTGCCGTCGGCGCCCGTTTTCAAGATGATGTTTTCAAATTCAGATGGCTCGACGAGCCGTCCCACCGCGCGCACGCTGATCTGATAGCTCTGTCCGGTTTGAGAGGGAGGCTGGCCGACCTGTCCGGCAGCTACCTGGACGTTCTGCTCGTTGAGCGCACCGAGAATATCGGTCGCGGTGAGGCCCCGAGCCGCCATGCGCAGAGGGTCGAGCCAAAGGCGCATGGAGTACTTTCGCTCGCCGAAGTTCTGAACATCGGCAACACCTGGGACGCGTTTGAGCGCGTCGCGGACATACAGGTCGACGTAGTTGCTCAGGAACAGGCTGTCATACTCACCATGCGCGGAATAGACGCCCGCGCCGAAGACGAAATTGCTTGACGACTTGCTGATGCTGATTCCGGTGGTCTTTACTTCGTTGGGGAGCCGGCCGAGCGCCTGGTTCACGCGATTCTGTACGTCAACCGCCGCGAGGTCGATGTTGCGCGTGATGTCAAAGGTGACGCTGATGATGCTCGAGCCGTCATTTCCGCTCGAGGACGTCATGTATTTCATGCCTTCGACGCCGTTAATCTGCTGTTCGAGCGGCGTGGTGACGGATGATTCGACGGTGCGTGCGTTTGCTCCGTTGTAAGCGGCGATCACGTTGACCTGGGGTGGCGCAAGGTCAGGGAACTGCGCGACGGGAAGCGTAGGAATCGTCACCGCTCCTGCGAGAATGATTAGGAGCGCGCAGACGGTGGCGAAGACGGGCCGCCGGATGAAAAAATCTACGAACATTCCTGCTTCAGCCTTTCTCGAACGAGAACGAGGAAGTTGTGATTGAGATCAAAACTGTGGTTTTCCGTTCGCGGGCTGCGACTTTTCCGTGACGGCTGCGCCATCGACGAGATTTTCCCCGCCTTCGATCACTACGCGATCGCCGGTCTTCAGCCCGTCCAGCACCGCGTAGTTGTTGCCCGTCATATCGCCGAGGCGGAGGATCTTCTGGTGAGCGATCTGGGACTTGCCAGCTCCCTCCACGACGAAAGCGAAGAATTGGCCGTTGATGCGCTGCACGGCGAGCACAGGAATCACGGGGCCGTCGTGCGTGCCCCAGATGATGCGCGCGCGGGCGAATTGCGATGTGCGCAGAGTGTCGGCGCTGTTCTTCACCGTCGCTTTTGCAAGCACCGATTGAGTGCTGTTATCGACTTCTGCGGATATGAAATCGATTTGGGTCTCGGCTAGGGTCTTTCCCTGCGTGTCCAGAAGCAGAACCTTCTGTCCCATTTTGAGATCCCTCGAGCGTTCCACCGGGACGTTGATGTACACCTCGAGAGGACCGGGCTGATCGACGGTCGTAAGTGGGGTGGTATTCGTGACGCGATCTCCGACGCGCACCGGGATGTCGCCGACGATTCCGTCGGTAGGAGCGATCACGCGGTAGTAATGCAGCTCCGCTTGCTGCTCCTGCACCTGGGATTCGAGAGATTTCAGCTGGTGCTGCGCCGTATCGAGGTTCGTTTTCGCCTGGTCGTAATCCTGTTTGCTCGTCACACCGGCATCGAACAATTTTTGGGCGCGCTCCCACTGAATCTGCGCGAAGCGGACGTTGGCTTCCTGAGCGGCGCGTGCGGCTTCCTGGCTGCCGACGGTTGCCTGTTGCTTGATGGGATCGATCTGCATCAATGCGGTTCCGGCCTTCACGCGGTCGCCGGACCTGACGAAAATGTTGGTGACCTGACCTTCCACCTGTGGATTTAAAGTGGTGGAATGCCGGGATTTGAGAGTGCCGAGATATTCCGACGCTTCTGAGATCGGCACCGGAGAGATAACCGTGGTTTTCACAGCGATCGCGGGAGGCTCTTCGTTGCCGGCGGCCTGCTTTTGTCCGCAGCCGCCGACGAGGGTAGCGGCGCACACCATCGCGTAGAGCGCGGAATGCCGAAAGCGGCGGGGCGCGCCGCAATATCGGGCCATCGGTCGATAGATTTGAGAAAACACGCGCATTAGGTTCATCAGCTCCGGAAATGGAACGGTACATTGTACGAGATGCGCATGAATGCTCCAAGGGTGCGGCTAACAGGGAGTGTCACAGAACCACCTGGCGCGGACCGCCCAAAGTGTTGGACGTCTATTTGCGTCGAAGGGAAGCAGTTAGACCACGCCTACGGTGCTTTTGCATGCCGAGGATTGGCTGAAAATGGACGATCGCTAGTGTTGGCTGGACTCATGCCGCCGTCGGCCGACCAAGATCACGAAACCTAGCAATATAACGGACGAGACACCCGAAATCGCGGTGCCAGCGATGCGGTCCGGCGTGCGTCGGAAGGATAGTTCAACTGTATGACTCCCGGCCAGAGTGTCGATGAGCACCTGATCCGTCTCAGGCCGCCCGCGTATTTCGACCGGATTGCCGTCGATTCGGGCCATCCAAGCTGGGTAATTGATCAAGCGTAGCGCGAGGGTCGCTGGCTCGGGTTCTTCGACTCGGAAGACCCTGGTCTCTGCCGTCCACTTGTCGATTTGAATCCGGTCGCCGGCCGCCGGAACAATCTCGTCTGATTCCGGGTCGAGCTGCGCGATTCGGGGCGTCCCAGGGATATTTTGCGAGTCTTGAGACGGCTCGGCGTCTTGCCCGACTCCCGGCAGATTGTAGCGGTCGCAGCCGATGGGAGCGTATTCGTCGGTGCCGTCGTAGCCGCGGTCGGATTGAATCGCAGCCAGAAGAGTGGGGACGTCTTCGCTGTCCCACCAGGCGTTGCGGATCATTGCGATTGCGGTGCTGGCGATCACCACAGCGAGAGCGCAATACCAGATCCGTCGTCGCCGCGACCGTCCGACGGCAGAGGCCACGAAGAGTGCGTACGGAACGCTGAGTGGGACGAGCCAGCGCCATGGGAACTGAACGAACTGCAACTTGGGAAGATAGCGCCATGCCCATATGCTGGCAGGGAACATCAGAAAGACCGACGCGGAGGCGAGCGCCAGCATCATCCACCAGGGCGCCCGAGCGTCCCGCCGGTATCGAGCGCTGAAAACGGCCGCGACGCCCGTGAGCAGAATCATCCCGAGCGCGACGCCGGAAACTTTCCAGTTGAACAGAACAAATTCGGGGTCGCTCGAGCCGGTGAATAGAAAATTCTGCGCGGGCCGCAGATTCTCTCCCACAACCTGCCCGATCTGCACCCAGCGTTGCTCGAAAGCTGCTGGCAGAATGTAAAACGCAGCAAGTCCGAAACCGAAAACCATTGCTGCTCCGCCGCTAAGCAAGGGGCGAAAACTGCGCTGCAGGATGCAGCCTACGGCGAGCAGCAGCGCGAGCGAATAGGTGGCGATCACGGCGGCGGGCGCATTGGAAAGCCAGATGCCAGCAAAAGCAATGGCGAGAAGCGGCAGTCCGTCCCAGGATTCGCGCCAACCATCACCCGAAATCTCGCGCGAGCCATCACGAACCACGCGCCCAGCGCCCAGGATCAGCAGGGGAAAAATCGCGCTCGCGAGGAGTTCGGCGAAATCGCTTCGGTAATACACCACCACCAGCTGATATGGATTCGCGGCGAAGATGACGGCTGCCGCAGCGGCCTGCGGATTCGGCAGCCATTCCCGCGCGAGCCGCCACATCGTAACGCCGGACAAAATAAGAGTGAGCCAGATGAAGGCTCCTGGAACCATCCTCCAGGAAAGCACCGACCCAAGCGCCGCTCCGAGCGCCCAGGAAGCAGGCGGGTAAAAAATAAATCGAGGTTCGCCGAACCCTCCATTGGCCCATTCGGTCCAGCGCGGGTACGCGATTCCTTCCCGCCATTGGCCGGCCACGTCGAGCCACGACGCGAGGTGAAATCCGAAGTCGTGTCCCGAGGCGTTGCCGAGAAAGAACATCGGCATGACGACGGCCGTGGCAGCGGCTACGATGAGAAGAAATGCGCCGATGCCTGCAGTCCCCTTGAATCGTTTTCCGGCGCTTTGCACCGCCGTTTCGGAGAGGGAGCTAGGTGACATGTCGATTCGAGCTCTCGTTGTCCAGGAAGATTAAGGCGTTGAGAATACAAGGTCCGGCGCTCTCGAGCAAAGCGATGGAACCGGCGGCGCCCGAGTTGCTTGCCAACAATAGGGCGCACCAGCTACAGTTTTGCGCGCCTCAATTGGAAATCGAATGACAACCGAAGAGCAGCGGCTTCAAGCAAGCGTCGAGCGCGAAGTTCATTGGAAACGATGGGGTCCCTACCTCTCCGAGCGGCAATGGGGAACGGTCCGCGAGGACTACAGCGCGAACGGAGATGCATGGGACTATTTACCTCACGACCACGCACGGTCGCGCGCCTATCGCTGGGGCGAGGACGGCATCGCAGGTTTTTGCGACCGTCACCAGCACATCTGTTTCGCGCTTGCGCTGTGGAACGAAAAAGATCACATCCTGAAAGAGCGGCTCTTCGGCCTGACGAACTTTGAAGGCAATCACGGCGAGGACGTGAAAGAGTATTACTACTACCTCGACGCAATCCCCACGAGCTGCTACTTGAAGTGCCTCTACAAATATCCGCAGGCGGCGTACCCGTACGATCAGCTTCTGGAAGGGAATCGAGAACGAACGCGGCTCCAGCCCGAGTACGAGCTCATCGACACTGGCGTTTTCAACGAGAACCGCTACTTTGACGTGTTCGTCGAATACGCAAAGGCCGAATTTGAAGACATTCTCGTTAGCATCACGGCCTGGAATCGAGGCCCGGATGCGGCGCGGTTGCATCTGCTCCCGACGTTGTGGTTTCGCAATCGCTGGGATTGGGGCGATCCCTACGATATGCCGGAAGCGAAGCGCATCCCCGGTCCCGCGGGGATGGAACTGATTGCGCTCGACGAATTCCACTACGGAAAGCGCTGGCTGCTGATCGAAGGCGCTCCGGAAATGCTCTTCACCAACAACGAAACCAATACGGAGCGCCTGTTTCAGGCAGCGAACCGGACGCCGTACGTGAAGGACGCGTTTCATCGATACCTGATTGGCGGCGAACGCGGAGCCGTGAATCCCGCCATGACGGGAACGAAAACGGCCGCGCATTTCAATTCCGAAATTGCGCCGGGAAAAAGCTGGACGATTCGCTTGCGTCTGACGGACACGAATCCTGCCGAGCGGCAATCTCCCGCGCAGGAATACTTTGGGAGTGCCTTTGCTGATTGCTTCGAGCAGCGCAAGAAGGAAGCTGATGATTTCTACGCGCAACGAATTCCGAAGGGCATCAGTGACGATGCACGGCTGGTTCAGCGCCAGGCGTTTGCCGGGCTTCTGTGGGGCAAGCAGAGCTATCACTACGACGTGGACCGGTGGCTGAAGGGCGATTCCACGCAGCCGCCTCCCGATCCGCGCCGCCAATACGGGCGAAACCACGAGTGGACTCATCTGCACAATTCCGACGTGATCTCGATGCCCGACAAATGGGAATACCCTTGGTACGCGGCGTGGGATCTGGCATTTCATTGCGTGGCGATGGCGCTGATCGATCCGGATTTCGCGAAGGACCAGCTCATCCTGTTCTTGCGCGAATGGTACATGCACCCGAACGGGCAATTGCCGGCATACGAATGGAATTTTTCGGACGTAAATCCTCCGGTGCACGCCTGGGCCGCATGGCGCGTTTACAAGATTGCGGGTCGCGTGAGCGGTAAGCCCGACCGGAATTTTCTGGAGCGCGTGTTCCACAAACTATTGCTGAATTTCACCTGGTGGGTGAATCGCAAAGACCCGTCGGGCCGCAACGTATTCGAAGGCGGCTTTCTGGGCCTCGATAATATCGGCGTTTTCGACCGGTCCAAGCCGCTGGGCCCCGGCAATTATATCGATCAATCGGACGGCACGAGTTGGATGGCGATGTTCTGCCTGGACATGCTCTCGATGGCGTTCGAACTGGCGCGCGAAGATCCGGCGTACGAGGACGTGGCCAGCAAGTTCTTCGAGCACTTCGTGTATATCGCGTCCGCGATGAACGACATGGGCGGCGCCGGAATCGGCTTGTGGGACGAGAAGGACGGGTTCTACTACGATTTGCTGCATCTCGGCGAGAAGACTGTCGTGCCGATGAAGGTCCGCTCGATGGTGGGACTAATTCCGCTGTTTGCAGTAGAGACATACGACCCTCAGGATCTTGATCGCATGAAGGGGTTCCGCCGTCGGATGCAATGGTTCCTCGATCATCATCCGGACGTCGGCGAGCACGTGGACATGAGCCGGCAGACGAAGCACGGTCCGCGGCTGTTGCTGACGATCGCGAATCGCGCGAAGCTCGAGCGCATCTACCGCTATGTTTTCGACGAAAACGAATTTCTGTCGCCGCACGGGGTTCGCGCGCTCTCGAAATACCATCTCGAGCATCCGTTTGAAATCCGCGATGGCGACGGCGTCCGGCACTCCGTTGACTACGAACCGGCCGAATCCACGACCGATCTATTTGGAGGAAATTCCAACTGGCGCGGACCGGTGTGGTTTCCGATGAATTTCCTGCTGATTGAATCCTTGCAGCGCGTCCACTATTACTATGGCGACACCTTCAAAGTGGAATGCCCCTCGGGCTCCGGGCAGCAGAAAACACTCTGGCAGGCGGGCGCGGAGCTTTCCAAGCGACTCTCACATATTTTTCTGCGAAAAGACGGGCGCAGGCCTGTGTACGCAGACACTGCGTTATTTCAGAACGATCCTTACTGGCGGGACTTGATTCTGTTCTTCGAATACTTCAATGGCGATACGGGCGCGGGCTTGGGCGCGAATCATCAGACAGGCTGGACGGCGCTGGTTGCCAAGCTGATCGAGCAGAGCGGGGAGTAGTCGAGAGATCGAAGTCTCGTTAGAAATCCTCCACGAGGCCGAGCCCGAGCGACACGCGATTGACGTAATTGAAGTAGGCCACCGTCAACACCGTCTCGCGAATTGCCGCTTCGTCCCACCCGGCTTTCTTGAGCGCCTGAACGTCTTCGTCTTCGATTTCGACGGGCTTGCGGGTCAGTTTGTCGGCAAAGCGGAAGAGCGACTTCAACTTTTCCGGGGCAGCAGCATTTTCATAGTCGTTCACGAGCTTGCGCGCGAGCGATTTCTCCACTCCCAACCGCTGTAGCAGCTCCATGTGGATCACGAGGCAGTAGGAAGAAGCGTTGATTCCGCTGACGACTACGCCAATCTGTTCCTTCTCGATCTTCGAGAGAGCGCCATCGCTGAGAATGGCCGCATTCAGGTGCAACTGGCCTTCGATCGCCGGGGGCATTGCGCCCAGCGCTTTGTAGTAGTGCGGCAAGAACCCCAGCGCCTGTTCGATGTTGCCGTAAATTCCGCGCAGCTGAAGGTCTGCCTGCGCTTCTTCGATCTCGTTTACAAATGGCACGGGATTGCTCCTGAGAGAGAATGCGGGGCTCGAACAGTCTTACTTTACTCGCATCGCGAAGTTCTGACAACTCGGGCGGTCGAGCGAACCGGACACCCGAAAGCACTCAGTCGTGTGCTATTTTTTGAAGGTCGCCCACCGGCGTGAAAAGGAGAGCACGTGGATCTGCAACTGAAGGGGAAAAGGGTATTGGTAACGGGCTCGACCGCGGGAATCGGTTTTGCGGCAGCGCGCGGCTTTGCGGCAGAAGGCGCGTCGGTCGTTGTGAACGGGCGAGGGCAGGAGCGCGTGGACGCCGCCGTGCGCGAGATTCGGAAATTGCAGACGAGCGCCGATGTGTCGGGCGTGGTGGGCGATGTCTCGAATGCCGCCGGATGCGCGAAGGTGATTGACGCAGTGCCCCACGTGGATGTGCTGGTCAACAACATGGGCATCTTCGAGCCGAAGCCGTTTGAGCAGATTCCGGACAAGGACTGGCTGCACTTCTTCGAAGCGAATGTGATGAGCGGAGTACGGCTCTCGCGGCACTATCTCTCCGGGATGCGCAAGAAGAATTGGGGGCGGATTCTATTTATTTCCAGCGAGTCCGGAGTGCAGATTCCCGCCGAGATGGTTCACTACGGAATGACCAAGACTGCGCAGATTGCGATTGCGCGAGGGATTGCGGAGTCCGTTGCGGGAACCGGAATCACGGTGAACAGCGTGCTACCGGGCCCCACGCGTTCGGAGGGTTTTGAGACGTTCGTCACGCAAATGGGAGGGGGCGACGACGCGGCAAAATTCGAAGCGGACTTCTTCAAGAACATCCGGCCTACGTCTCTGGTGAAAAAGTTTTCGACGATCGACGAAATCGCATCCACGATCGTTTATCTGTGCAGCCCGCTGGCTTCGGCGACCACCGGAGCCGCGATTCGCGCCGACGGAGGAGTGGTCCGCGCGATTCTGTAATCATTTCTTCCGGGCGGCAGGCTCGACCAGCTCGATAAGAACCTTGGTCCCATCGGCGGCGGCTGCAAGAAAGAAATTCACGCGAGTTCCATCCGCACCGGGACGCGTGGCCGGATAGATCGGCTGCACGGCGAAGCGCGAGCGCAGAATTCCGGTCGCGGTATCGACGTCACGCGTCAGGAACTCAATCTGTTGGATTCCTTCCCCGAACTTTTGCAGATAGCGGGCGATTGCTCCGGATCCGCCCGGCTCTCGCGTGGTCAGAATGTCCACCTGAACGCCCCGCGCGAAATGCAGTTCGAATTCCCGGGCGTCCTGATCCGGAGGAACATCGGCGAGGCGCGGCGAGCCGTTCGCGTCGCGAATTCGATCGAAACTCTCGGGCGTGACGGCGATTCCGACCGTGGTTTCAGGAAGATGCGTTGCATCAAGAGCGAAATGTTGCGCGAATTCCGGGTCAGCGAACCATTTCGCTGCTGCAACACCGCCCAGCTCGCGGCCACGTCGAAAGAGTTCGGCGCTGGCGTGCTCGCGGATCGCGGAGTCCGGCTCCCCGAGCCGGCGGATGAGCGCTGCCAGGTCAGCGGTTTCTGGCGCAGGAGACATCGCTGCTCGATCGCTTACTTGGGAAGCTCGGAAGTCTGCGAGGGTTGGACAGCATTCACATTCGATAGCGTGATGTAAGTCGGCTGGCCCGGCCGCACGGAAACGGGCGTATCCCAGCGCAGATGCGCGTCGCCGACGGCGGCGGAAACCTGCAGCGAACTGAGCCAGTAGGTGCCCGGCGGAATCCGGCGCAGGACGCCCTGGCCCTCCAGATCGGTCTGAGTGCGCGCCACCAGATACTTCGCCTGGGCCAGTTCCTGCATGCGGCGCTGAATGTCCGGCTCGCTCTTGGCCTGCACCTGCGTCCACCGGTTGAAAGGATCGATGTCTTCCAGGTTCAAGTCCATTCCGTCTTTGCTCTTCGGATTCTTGATCAGGAATTGCTTGATTTCCTCGCGATACTCCGCCTTCAGGCGATTGTATTTATCGGGATCCTTTTTCAGCTGCTCCATCTTGTATTTCGGCTCGGGGAAAGTGACCGTCTGATCGCCCGACATGCGTTGCACGTACGCGTCGAAAAATTCCGGGACGTTCATCACGTCGTCCACTTCGAGTTTCTTGACGAAGTCTTCGCCCGAGAGCTGGACCCAGTGGTTTTTCTTCATCCAGGCGCGAAGCTCTTTGGAGGCGCCGGTCATCTTGTCAATGAACGCGTCCATGTCCGGCTTCGGGTAATTCGCGGCCACTTCCTTTTGAATCTCTTCGTAGCTTCTACTCAGGAGATAGAAGGGGAAGCCCCGGATGGGTTCTTCGACGCCGCTAGACGGTGTGGCGCGCGCGATAAATTCAACGGAGCCGTCCTGCGCTCCCGCGCGAGGCGCCCCCGAAATCATGGAAATAAGCAGTGAGAGGATTGCGATACGAGCTGCGTTTTTCATGTGGCTGATGCTAGCAGAACGAGCCTCGAGCGGTGGAGGCGGAACAAGCCGATTCGTCCAGTTGGTAAACGTGGGATGCGCGCGCACGGGTGCCGGCGCATCACGCACGGTAGCGAGAAGGGAAGTCTAGTACAGGCGGAAGGTAACTTCGAACAACGTCGAAACGGACGCAGGCTTGCCGTCGGGCCCCACCGCTGGCTTAAAGCGCCATTTCCGGACTGCCTCGATGGCGTTTTCGTCCAGGCCCATACCAAGCCCTTTGGCGACGCGGATATTTGTCGCGCGGCCGTCGGCTGTGATCACCGCAGCCAGCACAACCGTGCCCTGATACTTCGCCTTCACAGCGTCATCGGAGAACTGCGGGCTCGGGCAATAGAGACAAGAGGGAGTTCCGTAGCCGCCCGTGCCTGCGCTCGGATAGCCGCCGCCGGTGCCCCATTCGTTTCCCGGGCCGACGCCTGCTCCATTTCCGCTTCCAACGCCGGTGCCGCTACCGGAGCCGATACCGTTGCCGCTGCCCGTGCCGCTCGAATCGTTGATCACTTTACCGAGCGGGTCGCCCCAATTGCCGGTCTGCGGACTCGGAAGCTTTAATTCCGGAGGACCGAGAACCGTGGGCGTCATTTGCAGCCGCGCATTTTCCGGCGTCTTCACTTTCGGTGGAGTGAACTGCGTCCACGAAAACTTCGGCAGCTGTCCCTTGCTGGCCGGCAGCACGTTATGCTCGCCGCCACCGCCACCGCCGCCCGCCTTCTTCGGCCCCGGGGGCAGCTTTGGCAAAAAGGGCGACTCGAGCTGCGTGATGGTGTAGGTCTTGGCTTGCGTCGTTGGGGGCGACATCAGTTCCGGCAAGAGTGGAACGATGATCAGCACCAGAATCACGACGTGAGCTGCGATCGAAAGCGCCTGCACGCGCGTGAATTGCGTGTTCTTCGACCAGATATCTTTCACTGCTACGGGCTTGCTCGTAACTTGCAGCGGCGGAAGCTTGGGAGGCGAAATCGTGTCGCGCAGGTTCTGCCAGAAGCCGCCGAATCCCGTATTCCAGTTCACCAGAAGATCGGAATTCACGCGCCCGCGCGGATTGGGCTTGAAGAATTCTTTTACGTTCTCGCCAAAGCCGTCGCCAAATCCCGGCTGGGTGAAGGCTCCCGTGCCGCCGCCACGCACTTTCACAGGGCGCTCGGTAAGAAAATCCTTTACGTTGGCGATGAAATTCTTGAGAAGCGATTCGCGGACCGGCGACGCAAACCGGCCGATATGGAGAGTCCCTTCGCTCATGGGCGCCGCGCTCGGCGCTGGTGTTCGGTCGATTTTCAGACTCACATCTGACATAGGCGCTGCCCCAGCCCCCTAGCGGCGGACGTTCTATCCCTACAAGTTAGACGCTCTTGTGGGGAAAAGGATGTCTCGCCCGAAGTCCATGAAGACGTAAGGGACGATCTGTAACCCAAGTCCGGCTGACATGCTCTAGAAATCATTGTAACATACGATGTTGTCACCGCGCCGCGGGTTTCCTCTGCGTGCAATGTAGCACGGCTCAAGAAAGGCTCCCTAGTTCCTCAAGATGGCCAAACACGACGACCTGAAGAGCACCCTCAACCTCCCCAAAACTGATTTTCCAATGAAAGCGAAATTGCCGGAGCGCGAGCCCGAGCAATTGGCTGCCTGGGAGCAGATGGGGCTGTACGGCCGCATTCTGGAATCGCGCAAGGACGCACCGCTCTACGTGCTTCATGACGGGCCGCCGTATCCGACCGGTGAAATCCATCTCGGCACAGGGCTCAATAAGATCCTGAAAGACATGGTCGTGAAGTCGAAGACCATGGCCGGATTCCGCTCGCCCTACATTCCGGGCTGGGACTGCCACGGGCTGCCTATCGAAACGCAGGTGGAGAAAAAGCTGGGCGGCAAGGGAAAAGTAAGCGCCGGCGAATTCCGGAAGATGTGCCGCGAATTTGCGGCCGGTTTTATCGAGGCGCACAAACGGGATTTCAAGCGCCTCGGCGTTTTCGGCCAGTGGGACCGTCCGTACCTGACGATGAATCCGGTGAACGAAGCTGCGATTGCGGGCGCGTTCCTGACGTTCCTTGAAAAAGGAAACGTGTATCGCGGATTGAAGCCCGTTTACTGGTGCATCTACGACCGCACCGCGCTGGCCGAAGCCGAAGTCGAGTACGAGGACCACACCAGCCCGTCGATCTGGGTGAAATTTCCCGTCGTCGCGGATGCGAAATCGCAAAAGCTCGGCGCCGATGTGAGCGCGCTTGCCTGGACCACGACGCCCTGGACGCTTCCGGCGAACCGCGCGCTGGCGTTCCATCCTGAGTTTGAGTATGTCGTTGTCGAGACAGCGGCAGGGAAGCTCCTGCTCGCGAAAGACCGCGTGCAAGCTGCGCTTTCGGAGCTGGGCCTCGAAGCCACCAACACTACCGGCGGCTGGACGGGGAAAGACCTCGAAGGCATTCTCTTCCGCCACCCATTTCTCGATCGCACCGGCCCCGCCGTTCTGGCCGACTACGTCACGCTCGATCAGGGCAGCGGCATCGTTCACACCGCCCCCGGCCACGGAGCGGAAGATTTCTACACCGGACAGAAATACAATCTCGAAGCCTACGCGCCGCAGGACGACGAAGGCCGCTTCACCGAAGGCCTCGCCGAATACAAAGGCAAAACCGTATTCGAGGCCAACGCGCCGATCGTCGAGCTGCTGAAAAAGCGTGGCATGCTCGTCGGCGAACGAAAGTTCACCCACAGCTATCCGCACTGCTGGCGTTGCCACAATCCCGTGATTTTCCGCGCCACCGAGCAGTGGTTTATCGGCCTGGACCGCGACAACCTTCGCCAGAATGCGCTCGCGGAAATCAAGAAAGTGAAGTGGAAGCCGCAGTGGGGTGAAAACCGGCTGCACGAAATGGTCGCCGAGCGTCCCGACTGGTGCATTTCGCGCCAGCGTTTCTGGGGCGTTCCGCTGATCGTTTTCTACTGCGACGCGTGCGGTAAGCAGCTCAACGATTTCAAAGCCCTCCGTAACGTCCTTCCATTCTTCGAGCGCGAGGGCGCCGATGCGTGGTTCACGCATTCAGCCGAGGAGCTTTTGCCGCCGGGAACGAAGTGTGCCGGTTGCGGCGCCGCGAAATGGCGCAAGGAATCCGACATCCTCGACGTCTGGTTCGATTCCGGCTGCACCCACCTTTCCGTCCTGAGCGAAAAAGAAAGCACCTGGCCGGCCGACATCTATCTCGAAGGCCCCGACCAGTTTCGCGGATGGTTTCAGAGTTCGCTGCTGATCGCCGTCGGCATCCGCGGCCGCGCGCCGTATCGCGAAGTGATGACCTACGGGTGGGCACTCGACGAAAAAGGCCGGCCGATGTCGAAGTCGCTCGGCAACGCCATCTATCCCACTGAAATTTCCGAGAAGTGGGGCGCCGACCTGCTGCGCATCTGGGTCGTATCGCAGGATTCCGCGTCGGATATGCGCATGTCCGTCGCGATGATGACGCAGCTTTCCGAGGCCTACCGGAAAATCCGCAATACGTTTCGCTTTGCGCTCTCGAATTTATTCGACTTCGATCCCGCCCGCGATTCGGTGGCCGATTCCGATCTGTGGGAAATGGACGCCTGGATGCTTCGCCGCACCGGAGAACTCGTCCGCGAGTGCCGCGATTGGTACGACGCCTTCGAATTTCACCGCATCTATCACCGGCTGCACGATTTCTGCACCGTGGATTTGAGCTCGCTGTACTTCGACATTCTCAAAGATCGCCTCTACACGTTTGCCCCCAATAATCGCGGCCGCCGGTCGGCGCAGACCGCCGTTTATCGCATCGCGAGCGCGTTGCTGCGGCTGATCGCGCCTACGCTTGTATTTACGAGCGAAGAAGTCTGGAAGCACCTGCCGAAGCGCGCGAACGAACCTGAAAGCATTCATATGGCGCTGTTCCCCGCGGCGAATGAACTCCTGAACGCGATTGACGAAAAGCGTTCGGCGGATTGGGATCGCCTGCTTTCCGTCCGAGAAGAAGTGCTGAAGGCGCTCGAGCCGGCTCGCGCGGAGAAGCTAATCTCTTCGGGCTTGGAGGCGCGCGTCACTCTGAGCGCCAAAAGCGATCTGGCTGCGCTGCTTCGAAAACACGCCGCGAGACTTCCGGGGTTCTTCATCGTCTCGCAAGTGGAACTCGCCGACGAGGGTGGCTCGGAAGCAGGCGTCGCAGCCGTGGGCGTCGAAGGCTTGCGAATCCGCGTGGAACGCGCGCGCGGCGCGAAATGCGAGCGCTGCTGGAACTACTCGACTCACGTCGGTGAAAACGCCGAGTACCCCACGCTGTGCGAGCGCTGCGTCGCGGCACTCGAAGAAATCGATCAGGCCGCCGGCGCCGATGGTGCGCGAGCCTGATGTCACTCGATTCAAATCGTTCCGCATGGCTCGGCCTTGCGACGCTATCGCTTGTTGCGCTCGTCGCCGATCAAGCTTCGAAATACGCGGTGCAGAAATTCACGCTCGTCGGCTCGCAGCGAGTCGTCATCCCCGGCCTGATCAATTTAGTACACACCACGAATTCCGGTGTCGCGTTCGGATTGCTCGCCGATTCGGAAGCGCGCTGGCTTGCGCCGCTTTTGATCGTGTTCTCGACCGCCGTGATTGCGCTTCTTTTCTGGCTTCTTGCCACCGGCCGCGCGGGCGGGCCGCTGGGCCAGGCCGGGCTGGCGTTGATTCTTGGCGGCGCTGCGGGCAATGTGCTCGACCGCGTGCTCCGCCACCGCGTCACGGATTTCATCGATTTTCACGTGGGCGGCCATCACTGGTACACGTTCAACGTGGCGGACTCCGCCATCGTAGTCGGCGCCGGGCTTGTAATCCTGGAACTGTTCCGCGATTGGCGGCATCCTACCCACGAGAGAGTTTCCTGATGCTGCCGGTACTTTTCCACATTGGATCGCTGACCGTTTACACCTACGGTGTTCTCGTCGCCAGTGGTGTGCTCCTCGGCCTTTGGTACGCGCGACGCCAGGCTCCGCGCCACGGCCTGAATCCCGATCACGTCTGGAATCTCGGCATCTACATGGTGCTCGTCGCGCTGATCGTCGCGAAGATTTGGCTGGTTTTCTCCGCCTGGGACTACTACGCGGCCAACCCGCGCGAGATTTTCAGCATGACGGTGATCCAATCGGGCGGCACATTCTACGGCGGCGTCGTGGGCGCGATGCTCACGATCATCATTTACACGCGCGTGCAGAAAATTCCAGTGCTGCCGCTTCTCGACACCTTTGCGTTCGCGGTCCCGCTCGGCCACTCGATCGGGCGTCTGGGATGCCTGGCGGCGGGTTGTTGTTATGGCCGGCCGACTACGGTTCCCTGGGCCATCACGTTCAAGAACGAATTGGCCGAGCAGCTCGCCGGCACGCCGCTCCATACGCCGCTCCATCCGACACAGCTCTATGAATCCGCCGCCGAGTTCCTGAATTTCCTGATCGTCGTTTGGCTGGCACGCCGCCAGCGATTCACCGGGCAGCTCGTCGGCACGTACTTTCTGCTTTACGGTTTCGAGCGCGGCACGATCGAATTCTTTCGCGGCGATCCCGGCCGCACCATGATGTTCCACAACACGGTCTCGCTGATGCAGCTGACCAGCGTCGCGCTGATTCTGACCGGCGCATTCCTCTGGTGGCGCGGCCTGCGCGGCGGGGCGCCGACGACCCCGGGATCCGCCGTGGCCCCGGCTGCGGCCGGCCGGTAGTGCGCTCTTGCAGATGAATCGATCCTCCACCGGTGCCGGCCCTTCGACCCAAATGACAGCGCAAATGAAAGCCGATGAATAACCAGCCTCCAGCCGAAAATTCCTCCGCCGAGCATATCGAACTGGTCGTACTCGCCGACCACGCCGGAGTCCGTCTCGATCGTTTTCTCGCCGCTGAGCTTCCGGAGCTGAGCCGCACTCGAATCCAATCGCTCATGGACGACGGCCGGGTGCTCGTTGACGGCGCTGCAATGAAGCCCTCGCACAAAGTCGAAGAAGGCTCGACCATCGTGATCGACGTTCCGCCGCCTCCGGCAGCCGGTGTCGAACCCGAAAGTATTCCACTGGATGTTCTTTACGAGGACGCAGATCTCGCGGTAATCAACAAACCCGCCGGCATGATCGTTCATCCCGGCGCGGGGGCGGACGCCGGCACTCTGGTGGCGGCACTCTTGCACCGCTTTGGAGGAATCAACGGCCTTTCGACGATCGGCGGCCCGATGCGCCCCGGAATCGTCCATCGGCTCGACAAGGAAACCTCGGGCGCCATCGTGATTGCGCGCACCGATCAGGCGCATCGCAAGCTCGTCGAGGATTTTCAGGCCCGCCGCGTCGAAAAAATTTACGTCACGCTGCTGCACGGAAAGGTGAAGGGCGAAGCGGGCAGCGTCGATTTGCCCGTGGCGCGCGATCTTCATCGCCGCGCCCGCATGACGGCTCGCCGCCGCGAAGGGAAGGAAGCGCGCACCGATTGGAAGGCACGCCTGCGGCTCGACGGTTTCACGCTGGTCGAAGCGGGCCTGCACACCGGCCGGACTCATCAGATTCGCGTCCATTTTTCCGCGCTCGGCTGCCCCGTAGTAGGAGATACTCTTTACGGCGCGCCGCGGCAGGAACGCGTCTCAGGCGCGCTGCTCCCGCCGCTGGGCAGGAATTTTCTGCACGCTGCGCGCATTTCGTTTGCGCATCCGGGCACGGGCGAGCGGATGCAGTTTCGGGCGCCGATCGCGGCGGAGCTTGTCGATTATTTGAAAACGCTTGGGCAAGCGGCGAAAGCGAACTCAGCCGCGATTGACGCTGCGCTGAAGGAGTTCCTATAATTCTCCCCGTGAAGAATCTGCGCTCAGCCCTCACGATGGCATTTCTGCTGGCAACTTTTGCGTTGCGCGTAAACGCTCAGCAGCCTGCACCACCGGCGCCTGCGCCCGCGCAAAATGAGCCCGTTCCGGCGAATACGATCCAGAACCAGAAGCCTCCGCCGCCCATTCAAGTCACCACCGGCCTCGTCCATCTTGTGGCCACCGTCACCGATCGACGGCACAATTTCGTCACGACGCTCGATCAAGCGGACTTCAAAGTCTTCGAGAACGGCGCGCCGCAGGAAATTCGTTTTTTCGGCCGCGAGACCGATCTGCCATTGCGCATCGGGTTGCTGCTCGACACCTCGAATAGCATCCGCCCGCGCCTGGAGTTCGAGCAGGACGCCGCCATCGATTTCCTGAACAGCGTAATTCGCCGCAATAAAGATATGGCGTTCCTGATGACGTTCGACAACGAGCCGGAAGTGATTCAGGACTACACGGGCGACTTGTCATTACTGACGAAAGCGATTCGCAAGCAGCGCGCCGGTGGCGGGACGGCCTTGAACGACGCGATCTACCGCGCCGCCGAAAAACTGACGAGTCCTCCGCTGCCCGCGACCGGCAATCCGGAAGTGCGCCGCGTTCTCGTGGTCATCAGCGACGGCGAAGACAATCTAAGCGACCGCGCCCTGAGCGACGCGATCGAAGCCGCCATTCGCGCCGAAGCTTCGATCTACGCCATCAGCACGAACACGGACTGGCTTTCGCTTTCAGACAAAGACGCTCCGAAGAAAATGCATGTGGAAGGCGGCGATAAAGTGCTGCAGCAATTCGCGGAACAAAGCGGCGGTCGCGTCTTTTTCCCCTACCGCGTGGACGACCTCGAGCAATCCTTCGTCGATATCGGCACCGAGCTTCGCAGCCAGTATTTCATTGCCTATTCGCCGACGAGCGCTCCGGTTACCGGGCAATATCGCAAGATCGACGTCAATACCGACCGGAAGAATCTTACGGTTCGCACGCGCAAGGGGTACTACGCCACCGCGCCCGCGGCGCCGCTTCCCGCGAGCAAATGAAGTTTTTGCGGTCCGCCGTCGCGGTAACTATTCTTGTCCTCTATTAGGCCCAGGCGCGTAATAACCTCTCCGCGCAAGCACTTTGGAATCCGGGTGATTCACTTCCACTGTAATCTTCCGAAACGTGCCGTCGCGCTTCGTATTCGTCGGATAGTATCCGAGCACGTACTGCGACCGGAGCTCCTCGGAAAGCTCATCAAAGGCTTTCTCCATCGACTTCGAGTTGTGCACGTCAATCACGCGTCCGCCCGTGTCGTCCGCCATTTTCCTCGCGACGCTCGGCCCCGGATTCCCCAGGCCGCCAAACCCATACACGCCGGGGTCGGAGATCAGCAACACGTGGATTACGGCATCAGCGCGTTGTGCCGCTTCGATCGCATCCTGCACTCTAAGCCGGCTGCCCTCGTCCACCGCGTCCGTTAACACGATCACGGCTTTCCGTCCCGCTTCTGCTGACAGCTCGTCATGACACGCCAGATAAATCGCGTCGTACAGAACCGTTCCGCCGCCGCTGTTCGGAATCGTGCCGGCAGTTCCTCCAATTCCAGCCGGAGGAGAGTTCATTTGCGTGCTGCGAATCGCGCGCTCCAGTTTCGAAACATCCTGCGTGAAATCGGCGATCAGGTTGGCGTCAAGGTCGAAATTCATCACCATCGTCAAATCCTTCGGCCGCATCACTTCGCGCAGGAACCGCGTTGCAGCATCCTGTTCCGCGGGGAGAACGCGGTCCATGCTGCCGCTCGTGTCGATGAGCAAGCCAAGCGTGATCGGCAGGTCAACGTCCTTAGAGAAGTAGGCAACCGTTTGTTCCTGCCCGTCCTCTAGAATCTTGAAGTCTTCTTTCTTCAAGTCGCTCACAATTGCGTGATGCTTTTCGCGCACCGTGGCGAAGACGTTGACGAGGTTGACTTGGATCTTGAGCGGCTGTTGCGCCTGCGGCTGCTTGTTTTGCTGATCCTGCTGGCCCTGCTGCTGAAGTCTTGAAGCGGCGGGCGTGGAGGGCTTCGCTGCCGGGACGCCCGGCGATCCGGAAATGGCGCCGAACGTGAGCGCGCTCGTGAGCCCGATCATGAGAATAGGAGCCGCGAAGCTGGTGAGACGCATTGTATAATCTCCCTGATATCGAATTCAGACTGGTACGATGCAAAGCGCGCGCCACCGGATGTTCGGACAAAATTGCAGCGCGCAATCGCTGAACGGCCTCTTGGACGTCGCCCGCGGGCGGGAAGTGAGACAATCTGATGACGCGAACCCAGCCCCTGATTCGAATCGTATCGGCCCTCGCCATGCTTTTCGCCGCATCCGCTCCCGCTTTTGCGCGTCCTCAGCAGCAGGGAAGCCAGCAACAGGGCTCCCAACCGCCGCCGAGTCTCAAGCCGCCTGCCACAGAACCGGATCAGTCGCAGCAGACTCACCAGCAGCCCGGCCAGCGCGCCCCGAACGCACCGCCTACGGCGCAGCGCGGCACGTCGGGTGAAGGCGACACGCGCGCTTACATCAGAGTCCACACGGAAATCGTGGTCGTGCCGGTCACAGTGAAAACCCGAGATGGCCAGTTGATCGGCGATCTTCGCCGCGACGAATTTCGTCTGCTGCAAGACGGCATCGAGCAGAAGATTATACGGTTTTCCTCCGATCCCTTCCCCCTTTCTGCCGTCGTCGTTATCGACAACGATCTCTCGCAGAAGCAAGCCGTCCAGGTGCAGAAGAGCCTCATCGCCGTCGCCGCCGGTTTTGGCCCGTCCGACGAAGTAGCGCTCGTCACCTACTCGCAATTTCCGAAAACCGTCTCGGAGTTCTCCTTCAACAACGATCAGCTCTTCACCACACTCAAGCGCCTCGATCTGAATTCCCATTTTCCCGGCGCCGGATTCGACGGCGGCCCGCTCACCGCCGGCCCCACCGCCAACGGGCATTCTCTCGAAAATGGCGCGCCCACCCCGCTCGGCGCCAAGCTGGCTCCCGAAACAAAATGTCTCGACGATGCGGTTTTCGCCGCCGGCGAAATGCTCAAAGGCCGCGGCCGCGACCGCCGCAAGACCATTTTCCTGATCTCCGACGGCAACAATTCGCGCCGCAACGAGCACACCTTCAATCAAACGATTCAGCTTCTGCTCACCGCCGATGTTTCCGTCTATTCCATTTCCGTCGGCCACGCTCTGCTTCAGCATGAGACCGCTCGCCTCGAAAAGTATGCCGCCAATACCGGCGGCGATTCTTTCTTCGCCGGCAACGCCGCGGATCTGGAACGCCTCTACGCGCGCGTCACCGAGCAGGCCCGCAACCAGTACATTCTCGCGTTCACGCCGGAAGAAACCGATCGCACCAAGGATTACCATTCGATCGAAGTGCGCGTCCGCCGCGCGGATCTCGACGTCTCCGCCCGCGAAGGCTACTACTCGAGCGCCGTCAACAAGCCAAATCAATAGCCTTTTTCCGGGCTGCCGGCTCTGCGCTCAGCTTTTCGAAATTTCGCTCGCGGAATGTTCCACGATTGCACTCCACAAAAATGTTTTTCTGCTTGACTTCATTCTCACGCGCTCTTATACATGAACGAAGCGGGAACGGCGCGATTCGGAAACGAAGACGCGAAGAACTCGCGGGGAGAAAGTTCCAAGGTAGTTTATGCGCGGAACCAATCCGAAGGCGGGGCGCCCCAAAGGCGCCCCGTTTTTATTTCAGGCTGATTTCGGCGCGCGCCTCGCAATTATTTCTCGATCCGTTTTCGCCCGATCGCCCGAATCGAAATCAATTGCTCGTGCGCCGGACAGAGCGGCTCGAAATCGCAGTACTTGCAGTGGAATCCCGGCTTCGCGCCAAAGTCCTTCGCGCGAATCCGGTCGGCCACTTCCGCCACCGTCTGCTTCGTCTTAGCCAGAGCTTTCGCATCGCGCGTCGTAGCCACCGCTTCATTCGTCGTCAAATTATAGAAGACCAGCCGCGCCGGCTTCAGTTCCAGCACTTCCTCGGCGGCAATCGCATACACGCTGAGCTGCAAGCTGTCGTCGGCCTTCTTCGAATCTTTCGGCTTACCGGTTTTGTAATCAACGATCTCGATCTCGCCCGCGCCGATTCGATTCACCTGGTCCATCCGGCCTTTCACGATCACGTCGTGCTCGAAATGCAGCTCGAACGCCTTCTCCTGATGCACCACGTCCGGCGGCGCCGCCGAATAGCTGCGGCAAAAATTCTCGAGCTGCTCTCGCCCCGCCTTTCGATACTCTTCTTCGTGATAGTCGTCCGAGAACCCCGCCGACGACCACTGCCGGTCGTAAATCGCCGCCACCTCGTCAAACCCGATCTTCCGCCGCTTGCGCAGCTCGCCCACGTACTCCTTGATCGTCGTGTGCATCGCGTTGCCAAACGTCATTGCAGCGCTGGGTCCGCCGCGAATCCCCCACACACTCTCGAACAAATATTGCATCGGGCATTTCAGGTAGCGCTCGATCGCAGAAGCGCTCAGTTGCAGCGGTTCGGCAATCGGCGGATGGTACGCCTTGGCCCAGAGCGCCACCTGCGAATACGCGCGCGTCTCGCCTTCATTCGCGCCGCCCGCGAATAATTGGCCGCTCGCGTCCGATCCCGAATCCGGCGCCGGCCCGGCCACCTCATCACCGGCGGGCAGCGCCACTTTCGGCGACGATTGCGCCGTGTCGAACTTCTGGATCTTCGGATTCATCAGAAAATCGTCCAGGAACTGCGACGGCTTTTTATATTTGTTGACGATCATAGAAAGGGTCAGCCGCTGCCGCGCCCGTGTTAGAGCCACGTAGAAGAGCCGCCGCTCTTCCTGAATCTGAAAATCCCCGGCGGGCTTTTCTTCCTTCATCAGTTCGGCGGGAAATTCAAAAACTACCGGCCGAGTGCCGGTAGGGAAGTCGCGCTTGTTCATGTGCACGATGAAAACGTGCGGAAATTCCAGTCCCTTTGCCGCGTGCACCGTCATCAATTGCACGGCGTCGTCCGGCGGTTCATCTTCCAGGTAAATATCGCCGTTGGCCTGTTCGAAGAAATCCAGGTACTCGGTGAAATCGCGCAGCTTCTTCCCCTCGCTCTTCTGCTCCCACTCCTTCACGAATTGCACCAGGCGGTCGAGATAAAATCGGTCGGCTTCGGAAGGCAGCGGCGCGAGCGCAAGGCTCGCGATCAATTCATCAAGCAGCGCCGTCGCCGTCTTCCGCCGCGCCGCTTGCCGCAACCGGCCGAGCAGGCTCACCAGCTCCGGCAATCGCGATCCCTCTCGCGCAAACGGCAGCTCGCTCTGCGCCGTATCGAGCTCGTCCGAAAGCGGCCGCCGGTGATTTTTCTCTGCGCGCTCCGCCAGCCGCACCAGGTCCCGCGGCGCAAGCCCCCAGTACGGCGCCGCCAGCACCCGCGCGCACGCCACATTGTCCGAGGGAATCGCAATCAGCCGCAGGTACGCCAGTAGGTCGCGCACGATCGTGCTGGAAAGAATCGAAAACTTTTTGATGACGAACGGAATCCCGCGTCGCCGCAGCGCCTCGAGCAACCGGTCGCGGTGCGTGTGTTTCCGGTAGAGCACCGCAAAACTTCGCCACGGAGCGCCCGGCCCGTGCAGCCGCTCGATTTCTTGCGCCACCCAGTGCGCTTCTTCATCCGGCGTGCCGAATTCCACCACGCGGATTTTTTCGCCGTCGGGATTGTCGGTAACCAGTTTCTTGGGCGGCAGCAGCGGCGATTTCTCGTTGCTCGAAATCACTTCGCCTGCCACCCGCAGGATCCGTTGCGTCGAGCGGTAATTCTTCGTCAGCGAGACGAGATACTTTTTCTTCCCCGCCGCCATCCTCGCGCTGCTCACTCCGCAGAAGCGCTCCAGAAAAATCGTGAAGCTCCCAAACGACGCGCCGCGGAACCGGTAAATCGCCTGGTCGTCGTCGCCCACTGCCACGATGTTTCGCCGCTCCCCCGCGAGCAGGAACAAAATCTCCAGCTGCGCGATGTTCGTGTCCTGAAATTCATCCACCAGGATATAGCGGTACTGCTCGCGCAATCGATCGAGTAGCGCCGCGTCCTGCCGCAGCAGCTCGACTGTCTGCATCAGTTGCGCGCCAAACGTGATCAAGTTCCGCTCGCGCAAGAGGCGCTCGCTCACGCGGTAGGCGCGCGCCACCTCTTCCTGCCGCTCGATTTCCTCCTGCTCCTGCTGGCGCGCGTCCGAATCCTGCGTTTTCGCCCGCGCCTCGAAGCTTCGCCGCAGCCCGTCCACGTGACGCCGGTAATCGTCGCAGCTCACCAGCTCGTCCTGGCAGCGCGAAAAGAACGTCACAAAGTCGTTCAAAAATTCGCCCGGCTCGGCCAGCCGCTTGAATTGTTTCAGCTCCAGTTCGGCGATATGCCGGCGCAGCAGAATCCAGTGGTCCACATTTTCGATCGGCCGCAATTCGGGATTCGCCACGCACAAAATCTTCTCCAGGCAGAATTTGTGGAACGTGCTCAGCCACACGCCCTCCGCCCGCTCGCCCACCGCTTTTTTCACGCGGTGCAGCATTTCACCCGCGGATTTATTCGTGTACGTCAGCGCCAGAATGTTCTCGCCCGCCAGCTCTGCGTCGGACTCGAGCAAATTGCGAATCCGCTCGGTAATCACGCGCGTCTTCCCGGTTCCCGCGCCGGCGATCACCAGCAGCGGCCCCTCGCCGTGCTCCACGGCCGCGCGCTGCTCGTCGGTAAGCGTAAATGTCTGGCTCGTGCCTTTGGAAGTCATAATCCTCAGCGAATCATTTACAGTGCTAAAAAGTGAAATCGGTACCGCACGCGATTTTAACAGATTCTACGCGGGCGAATATAAGGCGAAATAGAAGAGCCCGGTAGCCACGACGAGCGTCGTTTCTCGTCGTGGGCTTTTCACCCGTACCGCCGGCATCCTGCCGGCGCCTTTAATTCAATTCAGCAGCGACCAACCCAGCTCTAAACCGAAAGCCCCCGCAACTGAGGCTCATTCAACGTGTACAACGGATGTGCCGGCACTCCCAAAATTCCCAGATACACATACAACTGCCCGCGATGATGCGCTTCATGCTCCAGCATCGCGCGCAGCATCCGCCACGCGGTCACCGGCTTGCCCTCGGGTGAAGTCCCTTTCTTCAAAAAATCCTCGTCCGTCATCCCGCGAAAAATCTCCATCGACTCCCCGTGCATCCGTTCCATGAACGCAATCACGCCCTCTCGCCCCTCCGCCAGCTCGCGCCCGCATCCTTTATAGCGGCTCGGCCGCCCGCAAGCGCATTCCGCGAACACGTACCGCTCCGTCGCAGCGATGTGCCGCGCCAGGTCTCCGAACGTAAACTCGCCCGCTCGGCACGTCCACTCGATCTTGTCCTCCGGCACCGCGCGCACCACCCGCATTGTCCGCTCGCGCACCTGCTCGAAATGATACAAAAAATCTTCGCGGTTCATCCCGTCAACTCCCGAATCGATCTCCGCCAACGATGATATACCGGCGCCCCGATCGCACAAGATTACGCAAATTTCAGGTAATCCTGGTCGTTACATTTAGCGCGCGTGATTTTCACTTCCGTTTCGCGCATTCGGCTTTTGCTTCTTTCAGGATAGGAATGTCGGGGTCGGCGTCTTCTTGCCCTCAGAAGTCCACGGTTTGAGCTGCGAAGGGTCCACCGCGTTACGGTTTCCTGCGTGGCCTCACGAAGCACCCGTTTTTCACTGCAGTTTCGCGAACTCGGCTTTGGCTTCTCTCAAGATGGGAATATCCGGGTCGGCGTCTTTCCAGAGCGTGAAGAAATCGTCGTAGGCGGCGCGGGCTTTGGCGGTGTCGCCCTGCAAAGCATACGCGCGGGCGAGGCCGAGTTGCGCGAGCGCGCCAATGATGAAATTCTGCACGATGGTCCGGTGATCGAGGATTTTCTCGAACTCCGCGGCAGCCTCTTTCCCTTGGCGTAGTTTCAGATACGCCTGGCCGCGCACGTAATTCGGATAGAGCATCCCGCCGACAGTGGGAGCGGGGGTGGGAGTGCCTAGTTCGTAGGGAACGGCATCCTGAAGAATCTCGATCGCTTTGTCCCCATTGTTCCGGCTGAGTTCAATGGTCGCCCGGATGCTAGGCAGCCAATAGGAATTTAAGAGGGTATCTTCCGGATACTGTTTTGCAAGCTCGTCAACCATCTTGGCCGCCTGGGCAGATTCCCCTGCGCGCGCCAAGGCCAGAGCGCCCAGAATCTGCGAATCGTGATTCGATGCCAGCGCCAGGGCGGCCTTCACCTGTTGGCGAGCCTCTAACCTATGTCCCAATTCCGCCTCGCGCAAGGCTGCTTCCATCTGCCACAGCGCGGCCGTCTCTTTCTGGTCGTTGCGTTTGGCCGAATCGGCGGCACGGCGGGAAAGTTCGAGAGCCTTGCCGTTCCGCCCGTAGTAAGCCTCCGTATCGGACGCGTTTGACAGCAACAGATCCTCCGCGCCGGCTTTGCCAGCGGCCCAGGCGACCTGGCGATCCATTTCCGCTCGATCGCCCTCGAGAAAAGCCAGTCCATACATGTTGCCGTGAAGGGCAGCGCTGTCGAGATTTCTTGTTCTGGCCTCTTTATAAGTAGACTTGGCTTCGTCGAGACGATTCGCACATATGTAGAAAGACAAGAGATTCGCGTAATGTGTGATTGAATCGGGCAGCCGTCGCAACGTTTCTTGTGTGTCTTTGATCCCCTGGCCACAATCGCCCGTGGCTGCTTCGACGTATGCCAGATTGCCGTAGGGAATCCAGTCCTGAGGATAGATTTCGATCCAGTTCTTGTAGGTGGTTCGTGCTTTCTCGACATTTCCGGTGACGAACGTATAATAGTCGGCTTCTATGTGCAGCCGCTCCCGCTCGCTGGCCCGCTCGCGCAGCTCAAAAGCCTTGGAGACATATTCGTTTGCTGCACCGGCTTCTCCAAGATTGTTGTAGGTGATACCGAGGCCCAAGTATGCCGTCGCAAAATGGGGATCGAGTTCAATAGCGCGTTTCAAGTATGGGATCATAGCGGCGTAATCTCCTCCAAAGCCAACCTCCCAGCCTTGTGAGAAGGCTTTGAGCGCTTCAAGAGAAGGCGTGGTGGCCTGCTCGAGGGGCGTGTCGTACTTCTCGATGGTGCCCAGCGATTCGCCCACCCTTTCGCGGAGTTTTGCCGCGGCCTGGTCAAGCGCCTTCAGCACCTCTTCCTTGCGCGCCGCCTGCACCTGCTCCCGAGCCAGCATCTCTCCCGTGCGGCAGTTCATCGCGTTCAGGCCCAGCACGTATTGGCTGCCCAGACTGGCAATCGAGCCTGCGAACACGGCGGCGCTGGCGGTGCGTTCGCAGATCTCGCGGGCCACATCCGGGGGAAGCGGACCGCCTGGGGAGCGCCCCATCAGCTTCAGCGTGCTCCGCACCTTATCGTCGGAGAGAATATTGAGGAACGGAGACTGCGCGAGGCTCACCGAGAGCGCCTGCTTGAGCGTGTCGTCAAAGACAGGGTCACCCGTCTTGTTGGTGAAGTCCGCGAGGACCACGGTGTCGGTGGCCTTCAATGCGTGTACTTTGCGCGAGAACAACAACCAACCGCCCAGAGCCAGACCGACGACCACTACCGCAGCACCCACAATGGCGAACCGATTGAAAGGGTGAGCTCGTGTCGCAACAGCCGAAGCAGAGGAAGCCTGCGCTGCGGAAGGTGCCACTACTCGAGAAACTGCTGAGGCAGAGCCCGTCGTCTCTTGCTCAGCGCTTACGACAGCGCTGCGTCCCGATTCCGTGTCTCGCTTCAGCCGCTGTAAATCCGTGCGCATATCCGCGGCCGATTGGTAGCGCAGCTTCTTGTGCTTCTCCAGCGCCTTGTTGATCACGTCTTCGAGCCTCGCTGGCACGTCGGGATTCAATCGCAGAGGGGGCACAGGAGTGCGGTTGAGAATCGCATCTGTGATGACCGCGGAGCTTTCGCCTCGGAACGGCAAAGCGCCTGTCGTCATCTCGTAGAGCACCACGCCGAATGAGAACAGGTCCGTGCGCGCATCCAATTCTCTGGCGCGCAATTGCTCGGGTGACATGTACGCCACCGTCCCAACAGCGGTGCCGGGACTGGTGAGATTCTCCTCGGCGATTCTGGAAGTTGCATTCGCAGCGAGCGTGGCCTCGGAGGCTTCCCCTTTCGGCGTTAGCTTGGCCAATCCAAAATCCAGAATTTTCGCGTGGCCGCGCTCGGTTACAAAAATATTGGCGGGCTTGATGTCGCGATGAACGATGCCTTTCGCGTGCGCTGCGTCCAGCCCTTCTGCAACTTGGATGGCAATATCGAGGACGGCTTCGGTTTCCATCGGACGATTGCCGATGCGGTGTTTGAGCGTCACGCCGTCCATGAACTCCATGACTATGAAGAGATGGTCTTCGTGTTTGCCGATTTCATGGATGGTGCAGATATTAGGATGATTCAGTGCGGAGGCAGCGCGCGCTTCGCGGCGAAATCGTTCGAGAGCCTGCTGATCCTGAGCCACATCTTCGGGAAGGAACTTGAGCGCCACAAAGCGGCCAAGCTCGGTGTCGTCGGCTTTGTAAACCACGCCCATTCCGCCGCCACCGAGCTTCTCAATAATCCGATAGCGCGAGATCGTGCGGCCGATCAGGGGCTGGGCGTCCGCCATGTCACGCACATCTTAAGTGGCACATTGCGGCAAATCAACGCGAGGGTAAATGTCATCACGCTCAGGGAACAATTTGGGTCGTCCTCGTTCCTGTACCTTTACTGTCCGTTTGGCCACACGATTTTTCTTCGCCTCCGTGCTAGCGTTGATTCGTGGAAATGGCACTCGGCGATAAAAGTCGCGCCGGAAGCAAGGCGTCCATCAACGACGCCGCCGGATCACTCCGCCCGGCCCTTTCCAACGCCGCCGAGGCATATTCGACCCAGCAGTCAATCTCATCACTAGGTCGCCCAAATTCTAATCGGGACACAGGGATTAGAATTTCCACTAAGCCAAGCCGATTCAGTGCTTTCACGATTTCTAAGCGGGACAAAAACGGCCTTTCTCAGAATCATCCACAGCCCCAAGCCGCGCCGTTCGATCTCTACTGCAACTGCAAGGGTTACGCCGCCTCGACTCGCCCGCGACCGGCATCCCGTCCCGATTTTCTAATCGCAAATGCGCGATTAGAATTCCGTCTATCTCATAGCAAATTCAGCCTACTAACTTTTTCTAATCGCAAATAGATGGCGATTTGCAAATCCGAATCCGGCCGTCAGCCTCTGGCGTCTAACGCAGAGAATCCCTATACTAGTTCTTCCGCTCGAGGAGAATCGCCATGGAAAATCCCGTCATACTGAGCGCCGTTCGCACGCCCATCGGTAAATTCATGGGCGGACTTTCGCCGCTGTCCGCGCCGGAGCTGGGTGCGAAGGTCGTCGCTGAATCCGTTCGCCGCGCCGGTATCGAGCCAAAACAAGTCGATGAAGCCATTCTCGGCAACGTGGTGCAGGCTGGCCTCGGGCAAAATCCCGCGCGACAGGCGGCGCTGCGTGGCGGTCTGGATTCGCGCGTGGCTGCGATGACGATCAACAAAGTTTGCGGCTCGGGATTGAAATCCGTTGGCCTTGCCGCGCAAGCCGTCGCGCTCGGCGAATCTGAAATTGTAGTCGCCGGCGGCATGGAATCGATGTCCAATTGCCCCTACCTCTTGAAGGGCGCGCGCAACGGCTTCAAGCTCGGCAATCAGAATCTAATCGACTCGATGATCAACGACGGCCTGTGGGACGTTTACGAAGACTTCCACATGGGCAATACCGGCGAACTCGTCGCTGAAAAATACGGCATCTCGCGCTTGGAACAGGATCAGTTCGCCTACGACAGCCACAAGAAAGCCATCCGCGCCATCAAGTCTTGCTTTTTCGGCGAACAAATCGTTCCGGTAGAGATTCCGCAGAAGAAGGGCGATCCCATCCTAATCAAGACGGACGAATCGCCGCGCGAAGACACTTCGCTCGAAGCGCTTGCAAAACTCAAGCCCGCGTTCAAGAAAGACGGCACCGTGACGGCCGGAAATGCCCCCGGCACCAATGACGGCGCGGCCGCCGTGATCGTGACGAGCGAGAAGAACGCCTCGCGCCTGGGCAAAACTCCGATGGCGCGCATCGTCGCGCAAGCCGTCAGCGGCGTCGAGCCGAAATGGGTGATGATGGCGCCGGTGGAGGCAGTCGAAAAGCTCCTCGCGAAAACCGGTTGGGACCGCGACAAGGATGTCGATCTCTACGAACTCAACGAAGCGTTTGCCGTCGCCGCGCTCGCCGTCACGCGCGTGCTGAAGCTAAACCCGGAAAAAGTAAACGTCAACGGCGGCGCAGTCGCGCTCGGCCATCCCATCGGCGCCTCCGGTGCGCGCGTGCTCGTCACGCTGCTCTACGAATTGCAGCGCCGCAACCTGAAGCGCGGTATCGCCGCCCTCTGCCTCGGCGGCGGCAACGCCGTAGCCCTCGCCGTCGAGCGCTTCTAATCGCGCATGTCCCGGGTGATATGGTTCGAGCGAAAATTTGATTTCAGTTTTCCCACCGAATTGTATCCCGAATTGATCGAGCGGTTGCGCGGGACGCCGGCGCGGATCGAAGAGCGTGTGAAAGGCGCGCCGCAGGCCGCTCTGATTCGCAAGGACGGCGACAAGTGGTCGATCCAGGAAAACATCGGGCACCTCGCCGATCTCGACGAGCTTTTTGCCGGCCGCTTCGATGATTTCGATCGCGGACTCGAAAAGCTCCGCGCCGCCGATCTCACGAATCAGAAAACCCACGAGGCGCAGCACAACGCGCAGCCGATCGACAAAATCCTGCGCGACTTCCGTCGCCTGCGCTCTGCCATCGTCGCGCGGCTCGAATCGCAGCCGCTTGAATATTTCGGGCGCACCGCGCTTCATCCGCGCTTGAATCAACCCATGCGCGTTACGGACCTGCTCTATTTTGTCGCCGAGCATGACGATCATCATCTCGCCCGAATCTCCGAGATCCTCCGCGCGAAATAGAGCGAGGCCGCGCTCGAATCAACTTCTTTCCCTCTCGCCCCGCCTCTTCGTTTATCATCGACGCCGCCATGTCTGCCGAATCCATCAAAACAGTTGGCGTCCTGGGCGCCGGCACGATGGGCAACGGGATCGCCCACGTCTTCGCCCGCCGCGGCTACCACGTAATTCTCCGCGACGTCGAGAAGCGCTACCTCGACCGCGGCCTCGAAACCATCTCGAAGAATCTCGATCGTGAAGTCAAAAAAGGAAAGCTCACGGAAGCCGAAAAGCCGGTGATCGTCGCGCGCATCAAGCCCGTCACCGACGTGGCTGCTCTCGCGGCCGCCGATTTCGTGGTCGAAGCCGTCCCCGAGCAACTGGATCTCAAACTCCGCGTCCTGAAGGACGTTGACGCCGCGCTCCGGCCCGGCGTGATTCTTGCGAGCAACACCTCGTCCATCTCGATCACGCAGCTCGCCGCGCAAACCAGCCGCCCCGAGCGTTTCATCGGGATGCACTTCATGAATCCGGTTCCCGTGATGCAACTCGTCGAAGTGATTCGCGGCCTCGCGACGAGCGATGAAACTTTTCACACCACGATGGCGCTTTGCGAAAATCTTGAAAAGAAACCGGTCGCGGTGAATGACGCGCCGGGGTTTGTCTCCAATCGCGTCCTGATGCCGCTCATCAACGAAGCTGCGTTCTGCGTGATGGAAGGCGTTGCAACGCCCGAGGCCGTGGATGCGGTGATGAAAATGGGGATGAATCATCCGATGGGCCCGCTCGAGCTTGCCGATTTCATCGGCCTCGACGTGTGCGTCGATATTCTCGAAGTGCTCCACAAGGGTTTCGGCGATCCCAAATATCGCGCGTGCCCGCTCCTGCGCAAATACGTGGCCGCCGGCTGGCTCGGCCGCAAATCCGGCCGCGGCTTCTACAAATATTCTTAAGGTAGTTTATTGCCCGGCGTGTTGCAGACCTGCCCGCCAGCGC
>JBOGNA010000064.1:0-49960 GCA_050746925.1 Candidatus Acidiferrales bacterium | reverse complement strand
CGATTCTCCTTTGCGAGAGCGCGCATATTCGGCGTTGAACTGAGAGGAGCCGTCAATCGGAGACGCCCCCTTTTCTTCGACGTTTCGTTGGGAGAGCTGTTAGCCACAAGAAAGATGGTAGGTTGCGAGCCGGAAGGGCGGGAATGCCCGGCGGCGGAGAGGGAGAATGGCGAATGATGCGTCCGGGTCAAGAACCGATTCGGCAGGCCGATTCTATGTCTGATGGACCGGAACAAGATTCTGACAAAGCCGGCGCCTAGCGTGTTGCGAACGATGGGGCAGCCGACTCTTACCGGGTGCTGCGTTGTGACTCTCGGGGCCCAGAAGAGGAAACATGTCGATGAAAGCGAATCCGTGGACGGCAAGTTTACGTGTGCTGATGCGGCGTCAGTAGCGGAGTTGCATGCCAGCGGGTGGCGTTCCTTGTTGGAAGCCAGCGACGGAACGAGTTACATCATCAGCCTCTTGGATTCGGATGGATCCTTCCACGTATTGAGAAGCTTCACGAGACTCTCGTTCGCTGCCAACTGACTCCAACATTTCTGACCGAAGCCTCGATGGCATGAGCTGGCTCTAGAAGGAGAAGGATTTGAGCGTTGCGCTGGCTTTCGTCAAGGTGATTTGCGGACTGAGGGTGCGCGGGAAAACGCTGAGCGTGAGCGCGTCGCAAGAGAAGCCCAGAGTGTTGACGGTAGCGCCGGATGGATTCACGAGGGTGAAGGTGAACGAGAGCGGGAGAGTGAGGTCCGGAGCGAGGCTGGCGGTGACGGCGCCGGTGGAATCGAGTTTGAAGCTACCAAGAGATTTCGAGGACGGCGGGTTTGCTGAGATCGCTTGCGCGACGAGAATCGTGCCGGCGACGGCGGTGCCGTCGTCCCAGTGCAGTTTTGCGGCGATCTGGAACGAAGACGGGGAGGGAGAGATAGAGGAAGTGGCCGGCAGAATTTCGATCGCGGCGATCAGCGGAGCGTCTTTGATCGGTTTGAGGTCGAGAGCAACTTGGGCGTTGCTGACCTGGGCGGTTTCGATGACCGGCTTTTCGACGCCGGCGGTTGCGGTGAGATCGAGGCTTGCGACGATTGTGGTGGCGTTGACGGCGACGCCGAATATTCTGTTGCCCGGGACCGTGTTAGCGCAGGGTTCGGCGAAATAGAGATTGACGGTGTAGGCGCCGCTAGGCACCGGTACGTTGAGGAGCAGGTCTCCCCAATCTTCGACCATCTGCTGAGCGTAGAGGCCGGGATCGGAAGTTCCTGTGAAGGCAGCGCCTTTGGTGCAAATCGACAGGTGATGAGACGCGGATGCGGAAATAACGGAGGCGGGAACCGGCGACCAGACTTGGCCCTTGGAGTCGGTGTAAGAACGAGGACCGAAGACGTAGCGGATCGGCGCATTTTGCGCTGAAGCCGATTTTGCGGATGACATTATTGCGACGGCGACGGACGCAAAGCAGATTGCGGTTCGTATTGTTTTTTTGGCACCCATGTGGGACTCCTGAGGGACAGAGATATTTGCGTGCTGTCTCGCGGAGATGGGTGCGCGGAGAGCGTACGAGGCATTCTTACGCCGAACGGCGAGCTTGCTCAACTGGTCTGGAGTACAGCGAACGAACAGTTGGCCCACTCATGACCGCGACGAAAAAGCAAAAGGTCGAGGCGGAACGCGCCGGCGAGAACCGAAGAGACGGTGTAGGGCTGCTATTCGCGGATGATTTCGGCGTTGGCGCTGGGGGAGACGAGGCGGACGAGGCGCTGGCCGTCGAGGAAGAGATCGATTTCGAGGTCTTCTGTTTTTACGCGGAGCTGCTCGAGCTTGTCCTGCTTGCCGAGGGATTCGACGGTGACGGTGCCGGGCGTCATCTCCTGGGGAACGAAGACGGCGAAGGATTGCGCGCCTTTTTTGTCCCAGTCGTAGAAGCGGGCGAGGACGGCGTATTGGTCGTACATGTTGTTGTCGAGGACGACCACGCGATCCGACGTAAAAGTGAATTGCTGGGTATAGGGGCGCGCGCCTTCCATTCGCAGCTCGACAGCGGCGGTAGTACCGTTGAAAACGATCGTTGATCCGGCTTTTTTCGCGCCTGTCATCGACCATTCGTAGCGGACGGGCGTGCCATCGGGTTTCATTTCGAGATTGCCGGCCACGTGCGCGGCACCCTGAGGAGTTTGAATTTCGGCATTGCCACGAGCGACCCAATTGCCGCCGCTGGCGCTGAGGGAAAAATCTTCCGTGCCGGCTTGCTGGCCGTTGACGAGGATTTTGAATTTGCCTTTGTCGGGGGAGAATGCGCCGGCCGGCGTGCCGGGGCGGCTGAAATCCATTGCGGCTGCGGCGGCTTTCGATCGCAACTTCGAATTCGCTCGAATGGTTTCTGCGCCGATTCCAAGCGCAACGATTCCGAGAAGAAAAATCAGGGCAGCGATGGAATCGGCGGCAGGCCGCGCACGCCAGCGAAGGGCTTGGCGGAATCGGGCCGGGCGGCCCGAAGAATTCGACTTGCCATCACATTCGAACTTCGTGGTCATGCGGTCACCTTCGGAAAAATGCCGAGCGCGAGGATTTGTTCGACGACGCGCAGGGGCTCGATTTTGGTTTCGACGCGGTAGTCGGCAAGCTCGTAAGACGGCAGGCGCTCCTGGTAGAGCTGGCGGAAACTGGCTTCGTCGCGAAAGAGCGGGCGATTCGTAATGTGAGCGCAACGCGAAAGAAGTTCTTCGACGGGGCAGTGGAGCCAGATGAGCGCGGCGCCGTTTTCGCGAAGGAGCGCAACATTGTCGGGTTGCGCGGTGGTGCCCCCGCCGAGAGAAATGATGCGAGGTTTCCGGAACGCGATCGCTTCTCCGATCGTCTTTTCAAGCTCCTGGTGCTCGATCTTGCGGAAGGCAGGCTCGCCGAGCTTCGCGAATATGGCGGGGATTGTGGCGCCCGTGGCTTCGGTGATGAGTTTATCGAGATCGACGTATTGCCAACCGATCTGGCGAGCGAGATGGCGCGCAACGGTGGATTTGCCGCTGCCCATGAAGCCGGTGAGGCAGACGAGACGGCGCGGACGAGGGTCAGGTGTCATGGCTGTAGTGCGTCGTTGTTATGCAAGCAGCTATGCAACCGGGATGCAATCGAAACTTGGTGCAATCAATCGCGCTTCAGGATGTTGATTGTACCATCGAACGAACTGAGTTCGACTTTGGCATGGCCGGCGTTGAAAGTGCCGAGGATGGCGTTGCCAAATCTCGACGCGACATGCTGCGGATGAACGGGAGGAGTGAGGCTGGCCTGATTATTGACCCTGCCTTTGAGAGACGTGGCGCTGAGATCGAAGGAATCGCCAGGCGAGAAATGGACTTCGATCACGCCGCTGTAATTCTTGAGGCGGTAGATTCCGTTGGGAAGGAATTCGCCGTCGAAGAGGATATTGCCTTTCGAGGTTTGCGCGTGGACGTGATAGCTGCGAAGGCTGAGGAGCTTGAAGCTTCCGCTGATGGATGAGACTTCGAGGCGTCCGGCGCAACGCACGCATTGGAAGGAGCCGCCAACGGTTTTGACGGTAAGGTAGCCAGCCGCGTCTTCGAGATCCACACCGGCGCCGACCGTTTCGACGTTCATATCGCCCATGACGTTGGCGACGCTGACTTCGCCGGAATCGTCGTGAATCTGAAGCTCGGCGTCCTCGGGGACGTTGATCTGATAATCGGCGCGCAAGTCTTCGGGGGAAGCCGAATCGGAAATCTGATGGGTCATCACATCGACACGATTGCCGGACTGTTCGGCATCGACTTCGACTTTGTCGCTGGAATGAGTGGCGATGACCATGACCTCGGATTTGGTCCAGGCTTTCACGACCACTTTGCCATTGGGATTGTGAATCGTGACGACGCTGCGAGGCTCGACTTTGAAATGCTTTTCGATGTTGTGAGCGAATACCGCGGAGGAAGTGACGAGCAGAAGGCCCGGGGCGAGAAGGCCCGTCTTCCAATTGAAACGAAGGGGGATCAATTGAGTGGCGCTCATTGTGCTGGGGCCTCCGAATACGGTCGTCGTTCGTTCATCTGGGAAAGCAGATCCGCTTTCTGCTGATAGGCTTCGTACAGGAAATCACGCGCTTCTTCGTTGTCGGGTTCCTCGCGCACGCTGTTTTCACACAAAGAAATATAGTTGTCAACGATGTCGAGGTTCTTGTGGAAGGAAGCAGTCACGGGTGATTCAGATTCAGGGCGGGAGGAGAAGGATGCTTGCTCAGCGGAGAGGAGTTGCGCGCTGAGCGGCGTCGTGGAGGACTGCGTTCCATCGAGCCAGCGCTGGCGATTGATCCGGGAATTGATGGGGCCGCTCAGGCCGAAAGCGACGGCCAGCAGGGCCGCCAGGTAGGCACCGGCAAGGGCCGGCCGGGGAAGAGCGGAGAATCGGCCGCTGAAAAATTCGCTGAGCCAGGATTTCGAGGGAGTGTTGCGAATCAGGCCTTCGCGCTCCAGCTGGGCGCGAAGCGAGCTCCAGATATGGGCGGGCGGCTCAGGCTCCGAGGCCGCGAACTCAAGCGCCAGCGAGCGAATCGCGCCGAGATCCTCGACGTAACTCCGGCACTCCGGGCAATCGCGCAAATGGGCCTGGGCGGTCAGATCACGCGAGGCGTCGCCGCGCGGAGCATCGCTTGGGAGCTCAAACTGGATTTGAAAATCCTTGCAGTTGGGTGTGGCCATTTCCTTTAGTCCTCGCCGCCGGCACTGCCAGCAGCTTTCCGATCTTCGCGGGCCTTATCGCGCAACGATTCATGGAGCAACTCGCGAAGCCGCATCCGCGCTTTGTGCAACTGCGACTTCGAATTCCCGATCGAGCAATCCATGATCTCAGCGATTTCGTTGTGCTCGTACCCCTGGACATCGTGGAGCACGAAGACCGCCTTATAACCCGGCGGCAACTGCTCGACGGCCCGTTGCAGGTTGACGCGGTCAATCGAACCGCTCAGCCTCAAGTCGGGCGTTCCAAAATCACGCCGGGGGCCACCTGATTCTTCGTCCGGTTCCGTCATTTCATCGAGCGAAGTCTCGGTGGCCGACTTTTTCCGCAGCCGCATCAGCACGACGTTGACCGCCAGCCGGTGCAGCCAGGTGGAAAAAGCCGATTCACCGCGGAAGGTTGCGATTTTCCGGAAAAGCTGGAGGAATGCTTCCTGAGCCAGATCCTCAGCCTCTGCCGTATTCCCAACCATCCGCAGACACAACGAATAAACGCGACGGTTATGCAACCGGTACAAACGCTCGAATGCCGCCGCATTGCCCGCCTGGGCCAGCCGGATGGCTTCCGCTTCCGGCATGTCACCAGGCGTTTCGGTTCGTCTCACTCGGGCCACGCTACCCGTTAAGACGCATCCATACGTGCGATGCGCTACCGGGTCTGGAAGTTGTACTTGTGGTTCTTATCGCGCACTTACTCAAATTGCCATCCAAGTTTTCGCCGTCGAATCGAGGCGAAGGTAACCTTTCGATGCAAAGCCGCTCCAAGAGGACACCGTTATTCTCGTCTGAATCGTGTTAGACGTCCAGTAGGGTTCCAAATCTAATTTATTTCTTCCATTTATTGGAGCGGCGACTGGGAAGTTCCGGACTGGATTCCTTCTGTCGCTGAGCTTGGAACAACAGGGAAATGGAGCCAATTCGCTAAGCGGAAGCGCGGGTGGGGCGGGCGCGAGTTCGGACTTTGGGCACGGTCGGCGGCAAACTCATCTCGCGGTCGAAAGCCGGGAGCTGATCCGAGGGCATGCAGTGGAGGAAAGACTTCAGGATCACCTCGGATTCGCGAAGGCAGGTACTTAAGTCGTAGTGAAGCGAGTCGAGCTGTCTCCAGCAAGCGCCGGGTTCAACGGAGGTTCCGGCGGTGATGTCGTCCGCAAGCTGATCGAATTCCCGGCCCAGCTGTCCGACGGTGCTCGAGAGAATGCGGAGCTTATGGAAAAAACGGGAGCGCTCGCCAAAGAGAACGTTATGAAGAAGGCTGTTCCACGATGCGGCGCTCTGCGCCGTGTCTCCGCGGAAGAAGCCCGACATCAAGGGCTGGACGATTGGAAGATTTGTGACGCGTTTGCCGGAGGCGGTAAGGGTGGCGCAAGCGCTGGTGAGCGAGCCGATCAGGCGGCGGAGAAGTTCGGATGTAATCGATACTTGCTGCTGGGCGCACACGAGCTGGCCGCCGGCGCGAAGCGCGATCGCCTCATCGAGAGAGACGCTCATCATCGCGTACGAGCATTCCCAGTCGCGGACGATCTTATCGAATACCTGACTTTTCTCCCGAGGGAGCGCAACAACCCAATCGTCGGAAGCGCTGCGCTTAACGGGGGAGGGACCCCGCCTTCGCTTGAACAACACGTGTCTCCGAAAGGCAGCGCATTATAGCACCGGATTTGGCAAGGGGTGTTCTCTTAGGTTCTGCGGGGCCGGTACCGATTGGAATCCGAGGGCGATCACGTCTGAACACAAGTCTGAGCAATTGACTGGTGATTTGGGCGCGCGCGGGTGCTGGTGGCTCGAACGGGCACGGCATGCCGTGCCCCTACTGCTGGAATTTTGATTGCGTGATTATTGGGCATGTTTGCGATCTGACGAAACCGAACTAAACAAAGTGCAGGCGCGGGGGAATCGTGGAACGGGCTGGGTGTGGGCTTCGCGGGCGGGTCTTAGACCCACCCCTACTGGGTAAGTCTCTACTGGTCGGGGCTGGCGGCGTTGAGCACGATCGTGATCGGCGCCACGTATTCGGGCTTCACGTAGCGGTTGATGAGGAAGCGCTGGCCGTCTTTCGTTACGTCGTAGGTGAATATGTCGGTGGAGGAAATCTGGAAGCGGCCCTGGATTTGGAACATCGGAACGGGCGTGCCGGTGGAGAATCCTGGCTCGGTGCTGACCGGGACGCCGGTGAGCATGCCGGTGGGGCCTTCGTAAAAGATTTCTTTGCCGTCACCGCGCCAGCGGGGTTGCGTGCCGCCGCCGCGCGAGACCTGCCATTTTCCTTCCGCTCCTGGGAACGTGGAGACGTAAATCTCCCAGTTTCCCGAATCGGCGGAAGCGTAGGCCACCCACTTTCCATCGGGCGAGATCATGCCGGTGGCCTCGCTGCTGCTGCCGGCGTGAAAACGAGCGGCGGGGCCACCGTCCAAAGGCACAAGCTCGAGGACGTAACCGGACGTAGTGAAGTGCGTGCAGAGAATCTTCTTGCCGTCGAGAGTCCAGGAATTCGGGATCATGTCGTCGGTCCCTTTCACTTGCGCCAGAATTCTGGGTTCGCCCAAGCCGTCAGCCGGCTTTACGAGGACGCCCGCGCCGGCACCCATGTTGGAGCGATAGGCGATCAATTTGCCGTCGCGCGACCAGACGCCGTCCACTTCTTCCTCGGGCGCGAAAGTAAAGCGGGTGTTGCCGCCGCCCCTGGTGTTGAAGAGCCAGATGTCGACGTTATTGGCCTTCGTATCGGTAATATCCGTCGAGACGCGGTTGCCGTCGGGAGAGATGCTGGGGTTGCACATGACCCCCTGCTGGCCGAGCGTGCCGATCCGTTTGCCGGAGCGATCTGCCCAGACCAATTCCGAGAGGGAGCTGCCGGACTTTACGTTGTAAACCAGAGTGCCGGTTTCAGCGACCGAGAAGTCTGCCCAGTACGTAGCGGGTTGAAAGCCGACTAAGGTCGCAGCGGAGGAAGGGTTTCCCGACACCGTGCCTTTGGAGATGTCGAAGGGGACACTGACAAGCTGGTGTTCGTCGTTCGCGTAGAACAAGCGACCGAGGGCTACGCCCCCGTTGGAGTGGGCGAGAATGACCAGCTTCCGCTCTTTGCGGTCGAGTGAACTGCAATAAAGTCCACTGGCGCGATCGTCTTTGTCGTTGCCGAAGTTACCGTCCCAGTACAAGAAGTGATTGCCATCGGGGAGGAAGAAGGGCCAGCGATGAGTTTCGTCCAGGCGACCGCCGGTACGCACGTCGGTAACGGCGGCCGCGCCGGTTCCGTCAGGATTCACGCGCCAGATGGAGCTGCCCGCGTCGGGAGCGTAGATAATGACGTTGCGGGAGCCCCAACTTCCGCCTCGAGCGGCGAGGACATCAACCAATTTTTGCGGAGGACCGCCGGAGGCGGGTACGCGCTGGAGTTTTCCATTGGAAAAAAATGCGACGTTCGCTCCGTCGGGAGACCAGAACGGATAGGTAGCTCCCTCGGTACCCGGGAGGCGGGTGGCGCCGGGAGCGCCGATGCGCTGGACGTAAAGCACCGGCAAGCCGGTGCCTTCGTCGGGAGAAACGAAAGCGAGCATCGAGCCATCGCGCGACAGGGCCATGTGGCTCACTTCCGCGGTGACCGGGATCGCGAATTGCATGCGGGCTTTCGGGGCGGATCGAGTGGCGAGGAACCACGCGACACCTGCGACGGCGGCCACAATTGCGAGCGCGATCGCGGCGGATTTCCAAATGACGTTTGAAGCTCGTCGCGGCACGGCACCAACTGCTTTTGCGGCGGCACTTGAATCGGTGCCGGAAAGAGACGCGAGGGCGAAGGAAAGATCCTTGGCCGATTGGAAGCGCTGCTCGGGATTTTTTTCGAGGCAGCGACGGACGATCCGGTCGAGCGCGGGAGAGACGGGATGGGCTGCGTCGGTGAGTTCGGGCGGATCTTCTTTCAGCACGGCGGTCATTGTTTCCGGAGCGGTATCGCGGCGAAAGGCGCGTTTGCCCGAGAGCACTTCGTAGAGCACCGCGCCGAAGGCAAAAATATCGGTGCGGGCGTCCACGGCATCGCCCCGCACCTGCTCGGGCGCCATATAGCTGGCGGTGCCCATGACGACGCCCGCGGCGGTGTGGGAACTGGTGAGGGTGATTTCGTCGGGAGCGTCGCGTTCCGCGCCCGGCTTTTGAGCCAGCTTGGCCAAGCCGAAATCGAGGATTTTGATTCGCCCGTCTTTGGTGAGGAAGATGTTTTCCGGCTTCAAATCCCGGTGGACGATTCCTTTCTCGTGAGCGGCAGCGAGGCCCTGGGCGATCTGGACGCCGTAGTCGATCGCCTTGCGCTGCGGAAGCGCACCGCGGTCGAGAAGGGCGCGGAGGGTTTCGCCTTCGAGGAGCTCGGAGACGAGAAAAGGCGAGCCGTTGTGCTGGCCGATGTCGAAGACGGCGAGAATATTGGGATGATTGAGCGCGGCGACGGAGCACGCTTCCTGCTCGAAGCGAATCAGACGATCGCTTTCGCGCGCGAACGATTCGGGAAGAATTTTGAGCGCGACGTCGCGGCCGAGGCGCGTGTCGCGAGCGCGTGAAACTTCGCCCATGCCGCCGGCACCGATGAGAGCGACGATTTCGTACGGGCCTACTTTTGTGCCGGGAGCGAGAGGCATATCGGGCCGCGATTATAGCTCACGTCGGCATCTGCAATGTCTCTTACTCGCCGGGAGTCAGCGAATTCCCACGCTCAGGATGAGAAGCGCGAAGGCAACGATGAGCGCGCACGTTCGCAGCCAGTGGTAAACGTCCCAGCGATGCTTGAGGGTGCGCCAGGTGTTCGGGACGGAATCGGGCGTCCACTTCGCGATCCGATTGTTGATCGGCACAGGGCCGACGAGCGAAAACAACACCGCAAATACTTGGATTGAGAAAGCGATCACGGCGAGCCGCCGTGACGTCGCGCTCAGATGAACGAATGGCAGGAGTAATGAAAGATTCAGCAGCGTGGAACCCGCCATCCAGAACGGCATCACGCGGCCGAAGAGCGCGGCGAAGGGCGAGCGCATCGGAATGTGAACGGCGAGGGGCTGTCGATTGAGCGCGGGGTTGGCGAAGGCTGCGACGTTGAGTTCACTTCCGCACATCAGGCCGAGGACAAGTGCGGCGATTAATTGAAGAGTCATGGAGAAAATACCTCCTGCGGATTGGATGAGGAGCGGCGCGCGGCGTCGCAAAATGAATGGGGGAGATGCGACGGGTACTAAGGCGTTTTCTTGACGCTTCCAGAAGGCGACCGTTATACTGCCGAGCGAATCATCAGAAAGGACTTGCTCGTTGGAATTTGAACCGCTCGACCAGTTTCAACAACGCCGCAAAAAGCTGACCGAAATCGAAGCGCTGGGGCACGCTTCCTATCCGCACAAATTCGAGTGGACCCACACGGCGAAACAAGTGGCGGAGACTTTTGCATCGCGCACGGCGGAGGAGCTTGCGGCCGAGCACGTGGACGTGCGCGTGGCGGGACGGATTGTGGCGCTGCGGCCGCACGGCAAGGCTGCGTTCGGGCACCTTGCGGGCGACGGCGCGAAGCTGCAGTTCTACGTGAAGCTCGACGTGGTGGGCGCGGAACAGTTCGAGCTCTTCAAGCTCTTGGATCTGGGCGACATCATTGGCGTGAGCGGACATTTGTTCCGCACAAAAACGAATGAGCTGACGATTTGGGTCACGCGACTGGAGTTGTTGAGCAAAGCGCTTCTGCCTTTGCCTGAAAAATGGCACGGGCTTGCGGACATCGAGCAGCGTTACCGGCGGCGGTATATCGACTTGATCGTCAACGAGCGGCCGCGGGAAATCTTCATCACGCGGGCGAAAATCATCCGGGAAATTCGAAGCTTCTTCAACGAGCGCAACTACGTGGAAGTGGAAACGCCGATGATGCATCCGATTCTGGGCGGCGCGACGGCGCGGCCGTTCGTGACCCATCACAACACGTTCGACATGGATTTGTATTTGCGGATCGCGCCCGAGCTGTATCTGAAGCGGCTGGTGGTGGGCGGCCTGGACCGCGTGTATGAAATCAACCGCAACTTCCGCAACGAAGGCATCGACGCGATTCACATGCCCGAGTTCACGATGCTCGAGTTCTATCAGGCTTACAGCGATTTTCTCGAGCTGATGGACTTGACGGAAGAATTGTTTCGTGGCATTGCGCAAAAGGTTTGCGGCACGACAAAAATCCCCTACGGCGATATCGAGATTGATTTTGGCAAATTCGAGCGGCTCACGATGCGTGAAGCAATCGCGAAATACTGGGTCGTTCCGGCGGAGGCGGGCGGGCTCGCCGCTGAACTGGGCGCTGCGGAAGGGCCCCGCGTGGTGGCCGGCCGATACAATTCCTACGCGAGATCGCACAGCCGGGACATGATTGCGAATGTCGAGGAGCTTTCCGACGGCGAACTGATTGGGGAACTTTTTGAAGCGATCGCCGAGGAGCATCTCGTACAGCCCACATTTATATATGATTTTCCGACCGCGATTTCACCGCTATCGAAGCGACGTGCCGATGACCCCTCGACGGCCGAGCGGTTCGAACTCTTTATCGCCGGTATGGAACTGGCGAACGGCTTTTCCGAGCTGAACGATCCCTTCGACCAGGAGAGCCGTTTTCGCGCGCAAGTGGAGAAGGGCGGACAGGAAGCGCCGAAAGAAGTGGACACGGATTACATTCGCGCGTTGAGCCACGGATTGCCGCCAACGGCGGGCGAAGGCGTGGGTATCGACCGGCTGGTCATGCTGCTGACGAATTCGCGCACCATCCGCGAAGTAGTGCTGTTCCCGCTCTTGCGCTCCGAAACAGCCGAGCCGGACGCGCCGCCGGAAGCGGAAGGCGCGCCGGGTGGTTCTAGCGGGCCGCCTGACAAAAGCTCAAAATGAAGTTTGAAACGCTCGTTGCGCTGCGCTACCTGCGGTCACCCAACCGGCCGGCGGTGCTGCGGCTTGTGACCCTGCTGGCCGTGATCGGCGTGGCGGCCGGCGTGACGACGCTGGTGATCGCGCTCGCCATGAACACCGGCTTCCGGCAGGCGATTCGCGACCGGTTGCTGACGGTGACCGCGCACGTGAATCTGAAGCCGATCGGACCGCAGGGAATCCTCAATTACCGCGATTTGATGGCGCAACTCGCCGGCACTCCGGGAGTGAGGTCAATCGAGCCCGCGATTTACGATACGGTCCTTCTTTCGTCGGGCAATCATGCGCGGGGAGTGGTGCTGAAGGGTGTTGATCCCGAGCTGGAACGCAACGCGAGCGAAGCGCTGCGCCACATTGCGTCGGGCTCGGCGGATTTTGTGGCGGACGCAGACGGAATCCCGGCGCTGCTCGTGGGGCGAATCCTTGCGGAAGATTTGAAGATCTCCGCGGGCGGCTATGTGACGCTGACGAGCCCGCAGGGAAGCCTGACGCCGTTCGGAATGATTCCGCGATCGAGGCGATTCCGCGTGGCCGGTATTTTCGATTCCGGTTTTTACGACTACGACGCAAACTGGACTTTCGTGACGCTCGCTTCGGCGCAGGGCATGGCCGGGATTGGCGACGCAGTGAGCCTTCTGGAAGTACGAGTGAAGAATCTCGACGACGCGCAGGGTGTAGCGGACGAAATTCTAAGGCGCGCCGGCAGCGGATTCACGGTGACGACGTGGATGGACGAGAATCGAGCGCTATTTCGCGCCCTGAGCCTGGAGAAGCTCGTCACCGCGCTTTTCATCGGCTTGATTACTTTCGTGGCGGGGCTGAACATTCTAGTCGTGCTGACGATGACGGTGACCGACCGCGCCCGCGATATTGCGGTCTTGATGGCAATGGGCGCGCGGCGGCGGCAGATGCGGAGGATTTTCATTTTGCAGGGGCTGGCCGTCAGCTTCGTGGGCACTTTTGCCGGCCTCGTGCTGGGGTACGGGCTTGCCTGGATTGCCGACCGGTGGCAGCTGATTCCGCTGAATCCCGAAGTGTACGCGATTCCTTACGTTCCGTTTCATGCGAACGGATTTGACGCGCTGTGGATTGCGGCGGCGGCGCTGGCAATCAGTATCGCGGCGACGATGTTGCCGGCGCGGTCAGCGGCGAAGATCTTGCCGGTGGAGATTTTGCGGTTCGAGTAAGGGCGAAGCATGTGTATTAGTGGTTCACAGGTGCGTTTGCAAAGCCCTGCGGATGTGAAACTTGGGCGGCGGCCGTGTTAGAATACGGGTAGGGCGAACATGCGGCGTAAGAGCCGTTTTGGGAACCAAGGGTGGAGGGGGAGTCTAGGGGTAACGGTACGGCTTAAATGTGAAAGTCTTTAGAATCGTGCCGCTTCGGGAAAGTTTAGTTGCTAGCAAAGCAAGGACATACAGTTCGGCCGGTTCGGCATCTAACGTGTCATAGATGTAGCAGTGACGAGGCAAGCCATCTTGGGCGTCGCTATCAGTGACGACACTCATTTCCGAGCCGCCACAGGCTCCGGCGAGCTTGTGCGCGTCGAAGGCTTACGGAAGGTTTTCCACTCCGGCTCGCAGGAAATCACACCTCTGGATGGAATCAGCTTTTCAGTGGATCGCGGCGAGATGATCTCGATCGTTGGTGCCTCCGGCGCGGGCAAGAGCACGTTGCTGCATATCCTCGCTGCGCTGGACACTCCGACGAGTGGTGCTGTACACTTCGGCGCAAGTTCGCTGGAATCGTTGAACGAATCCGAACTGGCGGAATATCGCAGCCGGGCGGTTGGTTTTGTGTGGCAGCGACATCACCTGCTGCCGGATTTCACCGCAGCCGAAAACGTGGCGATGCCGATGCTGGTTCGGGGCGAACCGATGGCGCAGGCGCTCCGGGCGGCGCACGATTGGCTGGGCGAAGTGGGCCTGGACGATCGAGCCGGGCAGCGCGCGGGGGAATTGTCGGGTGGCGAACAGCAGCGGGTGGCGATTGCGCGGGCACTGGCAAACGGTCCGGCGCTGTTGCTGGCGGATGAACCTACAGGCGATCTGGACGAACGGAGCGCGGAGAGCGTTTTCGAACTGATGAAGCGCCTTCACCGCTCACACCAGCTGACTTCTGTTCTCGCAACGCACAACCTGTCTTTGGCACGGCGCACGGATCGAATTTTGGTTCTGGATCACGGGAAACTTGCGCCGGGCGAGGGAATACTTGCCGGAACCACGGCACCGATTGCGTGGCCGGCGAGCGTTGAGGCGCAGATTCCAGGAGACCTCAAGGTGAACCGTGTTTGAACGCTATACAGAGAAGGCTCGGCGCGTCATCTTTTTCGCTCGCTACGAGGCGAGCCAGTACGGCAGCCCCTTCATCGAGACGGAGCACTTGCTGCTCGGCTTGTTGCGCGAGGACAAGGCGCTGGCGAACCGTTTTCTGCGGACGCACGGCTCGATTGAATCGATTCGCAAGGAAATCGAATCGCGAATCACCGTTCGGGAGCGGATCTCGACTTCGGTCGAGGTTCCGCTGAGCCAGGAGTGCAAGCGCATTTTGACGTTCGCGGCCGAAGAAGCCGAACGCCTGGGCCACAAGCACGTGGGCACGGAACATCTGCTGCTGGGCGTTTTGCGCGAAGAGAAATCTTTCGGCGCGGAGATATTGCTCGAGCGTGGATTGAGGCTTTCGACCGTGCGCGAGGAACTGGCGCGCAGCACGGGAGAGAAGGTGCCTGTGAACCGGCCAAAAGAAGCATCCTTGCTTGCAGAATTCAGCCGCGATTTAACCCAGGCGGCGATGGAGGGCCAGCTCGATCCGCTCGTGGGACGAGACCGCGAACTCGAGCGTGCCATTCAGATCCTGTGCCGCCGGACGAAGAACAATCCCGTCCTGATTGGCGAGCCGGGCGTGGGCAAGACGGCCATCGTCGAAGGGCTTGCGCAGCGAATCGCAGATGGCGATGTGCCGCCGTTCCTCGCGGACAAGCGGATTCTTTCGCTGGATCTTTCCCTGATCGTCGCCGGCACGAAGTATCGCGGCCAGTTTGAAGAGCGGCTCAAGACCATCATGAAAGAGTTGATGGAGAGCCAGAACGCGATCGTGTTCATCGATGAGTTGCACACGCTCGTTGGCGCGGGTTCGGCGGAAGGATCGCTCGATGCCGCGAATATTTTGAAACCTGCCCTGAGCCGTGGCGAAATCCAATGCATCGGCGCCACAACGCCAGCGGAATATCGCAAGTCGGTCGAAAAAGACCGCTCGCTCGAGCGCCGCTTCCAGGCGGTGAAAGTTTCCGCGCCGGGCGAAGACGAAGCCATCCGCGTGTTGCAGGGCGTGCGCGACCGCTACGAAAAGTTCCACGCGGTCAGCTACACCGAGGACGCGATCCGTTACGCGGTGTATCTATCGAACCGGTACATCCCGGACCGCTTTTTGCCGGATAAGGCCATCGACCTTCTCGACGAGGCCGGCTCGCGCGTGAAGCTCCGGCAGGCGATGCTTCCCGACGAAGTTTCCGAAGTGCAGAAGAGGGTAAAGTTCATCACGCATCGCATGGAAACGGCGATCGCGAACCACGAGTTCGAAAAGGCGCGTTTCTACTCGGAAGAAGAGCGCAAAGAGAAAGAGCATCTGCGGATGCTGCGCGAGAAGCTGAAGATTGACGATTCGTCAACCGGCATCGTCACGCGCGAAGACATCGAAGATGTGGTCGCGCGCTGGACAGGTATTCAAGTTTCGGCGATCAAGGAAGACGAGCAGCAGAAGTTGCTGCGCATCGAGGAAGAGCTCCACCGCCGGGTCATCAGCCAGGACAAATCCATCACAGCGCTGGCGCGCGCGATTCGCCGCAGCCGCGCGGGATTGAAGGCTCCGGGCCGTCCGGTGGGTTGCTTCCTGGTCCTCGGCCCCACGGGCGTCGGCAAGACAGAAGTGGCGCGGCGGCTGGCCGAGTTCCTTTTCGGCAGCGAGAAGTCTTTGATCCGCTTCGACATGTCCGAATACATGGAGAAGCACTCCGTATCGAAGCTGATCGGCGCGCCTCCGGGATACGTCGGTTACGAAGAGGGCGGCCAATTGACGGAACGCGTGCGCCGCACTCCGTATTCGGTGATGCTGCTCGACGAAATCGAGAAGGCGCATCCGGACGTTTACAACATTTTGTTGCAAGTTTTCGAAGACGGGCAATTAACCGACGGGCTCGGAAATACGGTGGACTTCCGCAACACAATCATTATCATGACATCGAACATCGGAGCGCGGCAGCTGCAAAAACAATCGGGGCTTGGATTCCAGTCCTCGGACGAGATCGCCGCAGCGAAGAGCCAGGACGACATGGTAATGACCGAAGTGAAGCGCGTCTTCAACCCTGAGTTCTTGAACAGGCTCGATGAAGTGATCCTGTTCAATTCGCTCACCGATGACGACCTGCTGCGGATTATCGATTTGCTCGTCGGCCAGATCAACGAGACGCTGGTGCATCGCCAGGTGCAGATTGCGCTGACACCGGAAGCGCGCCAGTGGATTCTCGAGAAAACTTGCAGCGATCGAAATTATGGCGCGCGGCCGCTCCGGCGCGCGTTGCAGAAGTACGTCGAAGACCCACTGTCGGAAGCTCTCATTCAGGGCGGACTGCAGCGGCCGGCTACTCTGGAAATTTATCTCTCGAGTGACGGTCTCTCGTTCCGACCTGTCGTGGAAGCAACCCCGGTGGCCCACTAGGAATCCTACACGCGCAAGCTGGACGGGAGCGGTCCGGCGGGGGAGCCAAATATCTTGGGCGGGGAAGTGCGGCCTTGACCAGAACCATGGCCGCAGGCAGGAAAATTTTTCTGCGCCGATTCCAACTCCCCGTGGTTGTGTATCTGTTTTGTGTCTCGTTCCTGCATCCCGTGTCGGCTCAGCAAGTGCGCCCTTCGCAAGCCCCTCAATTTGTCATTCAAAGGATTGATTTCGTTGGCAATCGCCGGATTCAGCGCGACACACTTCTAGCGCGCATTTTTTCACGTCCCGGAGATCCGTACACGGAAGAAGGCGTTCATCGCGATTTCCAGGCTTTGTGGAACACGCAATTCTTCGAAGACGTCCGCCTCGAGGTGGAAGACAGCCCCGACCAACCGAATGCAAAAATTCTCGTCTATTACGTGACGGAGCGTCCGATCATTCGCCGGATCGAATACAAGGGGAACAAATCGATCACGGAGTCGGATATCCTCGACCGCTTCAAGGAGCGCAAGGTGGGGCTTTCGGTGGAAAGCCAATTCGATCCCACGAAAATCAAGCGCGCCGAAGTAGTGCTCAAGGAACTGCTCGCCGAGCACGGCCGCCAGTTTGCCACCGTGAAGCCGACCTACGAGCGAATCGCGGCCACGAACGCCGTGAAACTTGTGTTCAATATTGAGGAAGGCCCGAAGGTGAAAGTCGGCGAGATCAAGATCGAAGGGAACAAGGCGTTTTCGAGCCGCAAGATTGTCCGTGCGATGAAGAACGACCGGCCCTATGCGATTCCACTCAGCTTCACCGAAATTCCAGTGCTCAGCAAGACGTACAATCGCCAGAAGCTTGATGAGGATCTGGAAATTGGAATTCGCGGTCTTTACCAGAACAATGGCTATTTCAAAGTGCTGGTAAAGGATCCGGTGCTCAAAATCGTCGATGAGGATCGCGGCGGTATCCCGGGCCCGTGGCCGCTCGTCGGCTCCAAGCACGGAAAAGCGACGAACATCACAATTCAAATTGAAGAAGGCGAGCAATACCGCATGGGAACGATCAAGTTCCGAAGCTCGGATCCCGAACAAGGCCTTGTCTTCAAACCGCAAGCGCTCGCCGTGTTTTTCCCGCTGAAAGAAGGCGATATTTTCTCGACCGACAAGGTTCGAAAAGCGCTCGACAACTACAAGAAACTCTACGGCGAATACGGCTATATCGAGTTCGTAGCCACGCCACTCACCGAGGTGAACGACGCGAAGAAACAGGTGGATATAACGCTGGAATTCAGCCAGTCGAAACCTTTTTACGTCCGCCGCATCGAGTTTTCAGGCAACACCACGACGCGCGACAAAGTGATTCGGCGCGAGCTCCTGATCGATGAAGGGCAGGTGTTCAACAATCGTCTGTGGGAGCTGAGCCTGCTGCGCCTCAACCAGCTGAATTATTTCGATGCGATCAAGCCTGAAAACGCGGACCTGAAGAAAAACGAAAAAGCCGGGACCGTCGATATCAAGCTGAAGGTAAAAGAGAAAGGAAAGCAATCGATCAGCTTTTCGGGCGGCGTAAGCGGAATTGCGGGCACCTTCGTCAGCCTTTCTTACCAGACGAACAATTTCTTGGGGCTCGGCGAGACGTTGTCGCTCTCCGGCCAGCTCGGCAACTTGCAGCAGGGCGCTACGTTCGGCTTCACAGAGCCGTACCTGTTTGACCGGCCCATTTCCACCGGTTTCACCGTGTTCTACAGCAAGTTCAATTACAATCAGGCCAAACAGGAAGGATTGCTGCTCGGCCAGCAGATCGCGATCAATCCGGCCCTACAGGAAAACTACACCACCGATTCGCACGGGTTCACGATTTTTGCCAGCTATCCGCTGCGGAAGTATAGGTTCACTCGAGTGGGCGTCACCTACGGCTGGTCCACCACCAACATCACCGCGTTCAGCCAATCCGCACAATTGCTGTTCGAGTTCACGCAGTTCCGGAGCCTCGCTGGACCTTCGGCGTTGCAGGGTATTCAATCCAGCAAGATTACTCCGACGATTTCCTATAGCACGGTGAACAATCCGCAGAATCCAACGAACGGCAAGAGTTTTTATTACGGCCTCGGGTGGGAAGGCGGACCGCTCGGCGGAAACACGAATACGTTCACGAATACGTTCAACATGACGTATTTTCATCCTCATCACAAGCACCGCAACGTGATCGGGATCCGCGTGATGACGAGCATGATCACGGGCTACTCGGGAACGGACGTTCCGCCGTTCAGCCGGTTCTATCTGGGCGGTGAAAACGATGTCCGCGGATTCGACTTTTATACGATCTCGCCATTCGTCGCGATTCCCAGTTCGTCGAGTACAACGGTCACTTATTTCGATCCCACCCGGCTCGGTCCGGGCGGCAATCCTTTGCAGGTGGCGCTCAATGTGCCGATCGTGACGTTTCTTCCCACGCGCCCCGGAGGAGATTTCCAGGGCGTAGGGAACTTCGAATATAGAATTCCGATCGCCGGACCGGTCAGCATGAGTTTGTTCAACGACTTCGGGATTGACGGCATCTTGCGGAAGTCGCAACTCGAGTTGAACCCCGGCGCTTTGAGTTCGCTGCAGCAGCAATATCCGAACCGCGATTTTCCGAATCTGGTGATTCCGAGTAATCTCGAGGTATTAAGCGGCACGAATTTCAAGCCCCACACCTCGGCAGGCGTCGAATTCGTGGTTCAATTGCCGATCGTCAACGCACCGTTCCGGTTCTATTACGCGTATAACTATCTGCGGTTGAACCAGACGATTAACGGGCCTCGCGGGGGATTTTTCCTGTCGGATGCGCAGAAGGCGGCCTTGCCTCCCAGCGTGTTCGAAACGCAGATCGCGCCGCAACTCGAGACGATTCTCGATCAACAAGTGCAGCGGATACCGGCGGGCTTGCTCGAGCCGAAGCATACGTTCCGGTTTACCATCAGCCGGACATTCTAATTTCATCACGATTTGAGGGTGGGATTTCAATGCGAATAAAACGAGAACTCATAGAAGCGGCGAGACAACGCTCGGAGGAAAGAGAATGAGATTGTGCAGACTGAGCGTTGCGGTGCTGTTCGCCGCGTGGGTGGCCGGGTGCGGCGGAAACTCCACCCCGGTAGGCGTCACGATTAACCCTGCCACCGCCACTGTCCCGATTCGCGGATCGCAGCAGTTTAGCGCGATCGCCAGCGGCTCTACAACTACCACCGTGAACTGGCAGATTTGCCTTCCGCCCGCCACCACCGGAAACCAGCCTACGAACTGCACGCCCGTGCCGGGCGCGAGTGGAACGGGTCCGACGGGAGTGGGCACGATCACTCAGAACGGGCAATATACTGCGCCGAGCACAGTCCCTACGACGAATCCGATTCTGGTTGTGGCGACCAGCACCGTCCAATCCAATGCGTTCGCCAGCTCCACCGTGACGATCGATTCCGGAGTTCGCGTGCAGATTAATCCCACAACCGCGGCCATCCCGATTTCGACGTCGAACGCCGTACTGGAATCGAGATTTCCATTCGTCGCGACAGTAACCGGTTCTCCTGCGAATCAAGGAGTGACGTGGTCTGTCAACAATGTCGCCGGTGGCGATGCGATACACGGTTTTGTGTGTCCCAATCCCCTGGTGCCGGTGAGCCCGGCTTTTCCAACCTGCCCTCCTGGAACGTACGTGGCTCCGACGACGAGTCCGGGAGCCGTCTCCGTGACTGCGACGTCCGCGGCCGATCCCACGAAGTCCGCTTCCGCTGGTGTGACCGTGGGAGCAGCGTCGGCAGTTCCCATCATCAGCAGCATCGATCCGACCACCGCGGCGCAGGGATCGGTGCAGCAGGATGTGTACATCAATGGTTCCGCCACCAGCGGCACCGATTTCTTTTCGACATCCGTTGTGTTGGTAGACGGCGTGCCCATCATTCCGACATTTCTCAACGGCAATCTGCTTCGCGTCACGATTCCGGCCTTGTCGCTGCGGCAGGCGAAGAATGTGGATATTCAGGTTCAGCGAAGCGATGGCGTCTCGGCTCCGGCGGCGCTGAACGTTGTGCCGGTTCGGCCGGGCGTGATTGCCTCTACCCCCGACAGCGTGTCGGCGGCCAATTCCGGCGCCACCATAGGCGTCACCGGAGGCTTTTTTTTCCAGTCGCCGACGGGAAGCAGTACGACAGCCACTTTCAACGGGGCGGGGCCGGCGGATCAAGTGACGACGACAGTCGTCAATAGCAGGCAATTGTCGGTGACGATTCCTTCCGCGAGCGTCGCGGTACCGGGCCTCTATCCGCTCATCGTCCAAAATCCTGGCATCGCGTCGGGTTCACCGTCGGTTTCTGCCGTAAACCTGGCTGTGACTCCTCGACCTCCATCGATAGGCAATGGGCCTGTCACGACCATCCCCGTCGGGGCGACTCCGTCCGCGATTGCGGTCGATACAGTGCTGAATCTCGCTGCGGTGGCGAATACAGGAGATGGAAGCGTATCGCTGATTAATTTGGGCACGAACACAGTGATAAAGACGATTGCCGGAGTCGGCAGTGCGCCGACCGGAATTGCCATCGACGACCAACTGCCGCACCACATCGCGCTGGTGGTCAACAGCGGGGACAATACCGTTTCGACGGTGGACTTGACGGCGCAATCGCTGGTGGGAACTCCGCTCTCGGTCCAGATCGGCGCGCCGCCGCCTCCGGTGGCGGGACCTGTGGCGATTGCCATCGGCGTCAACCCCCTCACGCATCGCGCGATCGTTGCCTATCAATCGACGAATCTGGCCACTGTGCTCGATACTTCGACGGGCGCTCCTGTTTTCGTCGAGCAGATTGGCGGCAGTCTCACGGCGTACACTACGGGCATAAATCCTGCGATTGCGATCGATCCACGGCTGAATTGGGCGGTTGTCACTCCCGGTGGCGGCGGCGCGGTCAACATTGTGGATCTGGGACGAGCGGCGATTGCCGGAGATGGCGGGAGAGCGCCGCAGGTAATTGGGGCTCTGTTGATCACGTCGACCAAGCAAGGTGTCGGGATCAATACGGAGACACACACCGTGCTGTTGACCGATCCGAGCACCACGACTCTCACGACCTTCAGCCTGCTCGACCAAACGGTAGGCTCGATCAGCTTTGCCGTCGGACAACTAGGCTATGCAGCGGCGGCCGTAAACTCGCTGACGAACGTCGGCATCGCGGTCAACAGCGGAAGTTCTACGGCAGCTGTGGTAGATCTCGAACGCGGCATCGTATTGAACGCTGCTGTGGCCACGCTGGGTACTTTGCCGCAAGCCGTGGCCGTGGACCCGGTGCTCAACGAAGCGCTAGTGGTGAACCAGGGAGCGAACAACGTCGCGGTTCTTTCGCTGGGCAATTCTTTCCGTGGTTTGCAAATCGTGCAGGCCAGCCCTGCAATTACTTTCGCACCGGCGGCCAGCAATTTGACGTTGACGATCAATGGAATCGGGTTCGTTCAGGGAACCTCGCAAGTGTTCCTCGATACGGCGGCGCTTCCAGCAGGAAATGTTACCGTTTCGAACGGCGGGCGGCAGATTGTGGCGATCGTTCCGGCGAGCATGCTGGCGGTGGCGCGGCGCTACATTGTAACGGTTCAAAACGCGGCTACGGATGTTTCGAACGCCACCGATTTGGCCGTGATTCAACCGGTCGCTGTCGGTAATTCGCCGTCGAGCGTGGCGGTCGATCCCGATACGGATGTGGCAGTGGTGACGAATTCCGGCGACGGCACGATTTCGCTGGTCGATTTGACGACGGGCATGACGTTGCCGCAAAGCCCGCTCGCCGTGGGACAAAATCCTGCGGGAGTGGCGGTGCTGCCGCGGCTCGGCTTGGCGGTGGTAGCGAACACCGGGACGAGCGACGTGTCGGTGATCGACGAAAACGGCATAAAGAGTCCGCAGAGGGTGCCATTGTGCGGCGCCTGCACCGGCCCAACCGGGGTTGCAGTCAATCAGGATGCGGCGATCGCAGCGGTCGCAGCCTCCGGCCCGGACGCGCAGTGCTCGATGGTTACCAGCGGTTGCGAGCTCAGCTTTCTCACGGTTGCACCGACGGGGTCGGCGCCCGGAACCAGCGTCCAGGTGAATCAAAATCCGGTTTCCGTGGCGATCGATCCCAATGGCGATGGCTATGCGGCGGTGGGTACGGCTTCGCAGTCCGGCAGCCTCGACATCGTCGATCTCACGACGAACACGGTCTCGTGCCGGGTGAACGGAGTGCAAGTGCCGAGCGGAGTGGTGTTTGACCCCGTAAATCTGGTGTTCGTGGTGACGAACAGCCTGCAGAACGACCTGCTCATGGTAGATCCCGTCGCGTGTATTCCCACAGTTGTTCGAGTGGGCATCAACCCGACGTCGCTCGATTACGATTTCCAGACGAGCACGCTGGTAACGGTGAACTCGGCGAGCAACACGATGTCGGTTCTGGATTACGTGTGTCCTCCGGCGGCGCAGACGACCTGCCCGACCCCGCAGACGCGGACGATTTTGGGCCTGCCGAGTTCGGCGCAGTTCTCTCAATCGCAGCAGTTCTCGGTGGCGGTGGACCCGAAGCTGAATCTGGCGGTTGTCGTCGATAAGAACAACAGCCGCGTACTGCTAATTCCGCTGCCGCATTAACGAAGCGAGCATCGCAAGGTTGGGGCCAACCCCGGCGTCAGGCGGCGCATCCGACAAGGCCGAACGGCATTGCAATCGTGCACGGCGAATGCGGGGCGGAAATCGCAGCAATACGCCGGCCGGCGCAGGGAATCCGATTGACCGTTTTCTCGGGGCGCGGCTATAATCACGAGTTTGCGTTTGGCAGAATTTACGAATAAGGAGTGAGAATGAGGATTCGATTGGCGGTACTGGCCCTGGCGGCGTCGCTGGTGGGACCCGCGGTGTGGGCGCAGTCGAGCGGCGCGGCCGCCGGCTCGGCAGCTTTGAGAGTGGGCGTGATCAACGTGCAGGTGGCGATCACCAGCACGGCGGAAGGCAAGCAGGCGGCTGCGGAATTGCAGTCGCAGTTTGCACCGCGGCAGTCGGAACTCGAGGGACTGCGGCGGCAGATCGAGGATGTTCAGACGCGGTTGCGAACGGGCTCGAGCACGCTGAGCGATGACGAGAAGGCACGCCTCTCGCGCGAAGCCGAACAAATGAGCCGCACGTTCCAGCGCAAGCAGCAGGATTCGCAGGACGATTTCAACGAAGCGCAGCGGGAAGTGGTGGACCGCATCGGCCGGAAAATGATTGACGTGCTGGACAAGTATTCGAAGGAAAAGGAGTTCGGAGTGATCCTCGATACTTCCGCCCAGAATACGCCGGTGGTGTATGCCGCCAACGTGATCGATGTGACGCAGGACATCATTCGTCTCTATGATCAGAACTATCCGGTGAAGGCGGGCGCAGTAAGGCCCGGGACGTCCGTGGCCCCCAAGGCGGGGCCGAAGCCGGCAACTCCCGCACCGCCGAAGCAGTAGTTCGCAGCTTCGTTCAGAAAGCAGGTTCACGAAGGCCTCTCCGATCTGGAGAGGCCTTTTTGTTTTTACCCACAAGTTCTCATCCGTTGAGTCCATCTCAAGGAAGAACAGACGCTCGAAGACCGATTGGCGAAAGCCTCTTTTACCGTAGATTAGAAAGGGTGCCGGAGTCATGTTTTCAATCACTTACATGGGTTTCTAATCGCGGCACCGTAGATTAGAAACGGAGAAAAGCTCGATGCGAACGGGACTTGAGGCCAACAGAGAGCGAGCCCGGAAACTTCGAAAATTGCCGGCTTTGCCAACTCCGCAGATGCGATTTGTTTTTCTTCAGTCACGGCCCACCGTAGCACGACCTGAAAGAAAAACTCGACTGGCCATTGGACCGAAAAGGAGCAGTTAGTCCTAGAACTGTACTTTTTCGCGGCGGTTACGCAATCGTGCGAACTCCGATTTCAACATGCTTTTGGAATAGCGCGTCAACAAGATCACGGATCGGGTACTTCGTGAAACGGCGGCGGCGAAACGCGAGTCTTATCTATGCGCCCCGCGCGAGCGTACGGGGGATCGTTCGAGGCTGCGTACGGCGAACGCTTGGAGATTGCTTCAGGAGGTTTTCGATGAACGGCGACCTAAACCGTTTTTCGCGTTTTGTTTCGCGCCATCGTGCGAACTTTTTTCTGGCTCTTATTCTGGCGGTGAGCGTTGTGACGATTGGATGCGCGAGCGCGCGAATGTATCCGGTGGAAGGGCCGATGGCATCGCAGACGCCGGGGGCGGTATATACGGCGAAGCTGACCGGGCTTTTGTACTCGGGCGATGTGACGATCACGGTGGCGAATGGCGAAGTGTGCAAGGGACACTGGACGCTTGTGAAGGGCGGGACGTCGGTGGATGCGGCTCCGGCGAGGGTGACGCCCGCAAGAGCGACAACGGCAGACGGGACGACGGGTGATGCGGCGGCGGGGCCGAGTCCGGTGACGGAGGGGATGCCTGCTGCATGGGATGCCGTTTACGGGCAGGGATATTACGTGGCGCGTGTGCTGGGACAGCCGCTCTACGCGCACGCGATGGTGGTCGGAAATCGCGGGACGGTGCTGAATGTGGAGTTCTACCGGGTGAATCGCGGGACGGATGGGCCGATTGAGATCCATGGAGTAGCGAAGGACAACAAGGGAGATATCTTCAAGCTATCGTTCTAGTTTCCGGCGTGGGTGCGCGTGAAGCGCTAGTCTGCGCCATACCAGTATTTTGTTTTCCCGGCCCATGGAGTGTTTGGATATTTTTTGTGGAGAAGTTCGAAGGCTTGTTTGGAGAGCTTGGCAGTGTCCGGGGTGGTGCAGCCGAAGCGGGTGGAGCGGACCGCTAGATAGAGGGCTTCGGGGACGCGATCGTCGGTCGGATTGGAGTTGGCCCAGTCGAGGACGGAGCGAGTGAGGTAGTCGGGCGCCGCTCCCACTGCGACCAGCCGCCGCCAATCGGCGGTTGCCGCCTTTTTGTCCGTGGCGGCCAGAAACGAAGGGGCTGCCACTCTCGTCGGCGAATCGAGTTCCTCCAAAGCCGCTGAAAGCGCCGGCATCCAAACGCTCCTCTTAACAATTGTTTCGTCTTCGTCGGCTTCCGCTCCTTGCGTCTCCTCCGATTCTCCCGCGGGGCACCACCAGTTGTCGCGGTACTGATTGATCTCGTTCAGGGCTTCGCTGCGGAGGACGCCGGCGGTTGTGTTGGGGCGGAGACCCGGGTTGCGCAGGATGGTGACGAGAGCGGCGAAGCGACGGGCTTCATTTGTTTTTTCCGCCAGAAATCCAGCGAGGTCGGATTTCAGAGCCGGGGTTTGGGCCGCTACGACGGTCGCGAGTGATTGTGCGGCCGAGTCGTCATCCAGCAGAACGGAACGCACCCAGGCGATTTGCGCGATTTGCGCGCGAAGATTTTCCGGGAGCGCGTTCGAGTTTGCGGCTCGCTTAAGGAGTTCGAGTGGGACTTGGCGGTTGAAGAGGCGGACGGAGTCGGAGTCAAAGAGCGGGGGTTGCGGGGCGGGTTGGTAGTCGTTGGGGTCCATCGAGAAGACGCTGTCGGAATCCTCGGGAAGCTCGAGTTCGCCCGTAAAAGTGACGATGCCGGAGGCTTCGCGCGGGGCGTACCGCAGGAATTCGTCGAAATTGCGAGCGAGGTTGAAGCGCTGCGCGAGAATCAGGTTCAACGAGGAGGGAGGAAAATTCGCGGCGCTGTTGGCCAGAACGGCGTCGAGTTCCGTGCGGGCTGCATCCTGCTGATTGGAGCCCGTCAAGATGCGGGCGCGATGGAAAGCGATCGTGGCAAAGGCGGCGGAGTCGGAAGAGGTGTTCGCGGCAGCGGCGGCGAGGGCGGCGGCTTGCGGGTCCTTCGGAGAAATCGTGGAGATGGCGGCGACGAGCCAGGGAATGGAGTGCTGATGCTTCCAGCGCTCGAGAGCGTGGTTGGCGGCGGGTTCGCCAGGCTCTGAAATCGTCAGCACCCAATCGGTGAGGTCGCTGGCGGACCGGAGATCGGCGAGGGATTTCTCCGGATCGGCGGGAGGATCTTTCGATGCGCCGGATGCCGGTGGATCGCTGGCCAGGCTGCTCCACTTGTCGAGAAGCATCGTGTAGTCCCACAAGTCCTGCTCGAAATCAGAAGAGCCACCCTTTTGCGAGAGATCGGCCGAGAGCGCTAGAAGCCGCTCGCGCGGATGGAGGCGAAACTCGACGAAGCCGAGCAGACGCTGGGCGGCTGGATGAATCTCGGCAAGAATCTTATCGGCGAGGATGGATTTGAGCTGTGTTTCTGCCTTCGCCATCGGGGCGTAGTTGAAGCCGGATGGCTGATCGCCCAGTGTTGCTTCGCGAATGTAGGTGCGGGCGAGCAGAAGCGGCGCGATCTTTGAATAGGGAGAAGATTTGTCGTGAGCGATTTGCGCGAATTGTTCTTCTGCTTTGGGAAAATCCTCGCCGTAGAAATAGGCAGCGGCGATTTGATAGGCACGGTCATCACGGATCAGGGGATTGTCGTCCGGTTTCGCGGCTATGGGAATGATTACGGCAGTACTTTCCGGGTGATCGGAGCAGTTCGCGAAGACCTGGTCCTGTGCCGTGAGCCAGGATTTTGCTTCGGGACTCGCGGCGCCGAACTTGGCGACGAGGCCTTCGAGAGTGGAGATTGCGGTGACAAAGGCGTCGGGCAGGCAATTGTAATAGGACTGGTAGGGCTGCGACGCGGAGCGCGGGATGCCCATTGGGTCACCGGCATTCAGGTCGATTGCGGCGATGCCGGGCACCGTGCCGCGAGCCTTGAGCCATTCCTGGATTTTTGTTTCGGGCTGCTCCGAAGATTGGCCTGGCTGCCACCCGGAGGTGAGGCGATCCTGCCAGAGGTTCAGCGCGCCTTGCTGCTCTTTGTCGGTGAGCGGCGTGCCGGCGAGATTGCGGTAGGCGACTACAAGATAGGAGCGGGCGTAAGAGGATTGGATAATTCCGAGGTCGCCGCGAGTGAAGTTCACCAGCGGAAAATCGGGATGAAGGCTGTAGGTGAAAATAGCGTCGGGCAGGAAGGGGCCGCAGCCCGGCGTGGGAGCCGCGAAATAAATGAAGGCGGCGAGAAACAGCGCGACGACAAGCTTCGTGCGAGCGGGGTTTCTCGTGAATGCAAGCAATCTCATGGACGCACCATTTGTGTTGCGAGCTGCGCGGCGCCAGGTGTCCACGCGCGCGGGCTGAAGATGTAAAGACGGCGGTTGTGCGGGAGATTCGAGATAGGCTCGTCAGTGGAGAGCCCGAGGCTTTGGCGGCAGGCGGGGGCGCGGAAATCGCCGCCGGCGCCAAGATGGAGCGAGACTTCACGCGTTCCGACGCCCATGCGGAAAAGCATGGGAACGGCGTCGTCGAGGGGCAGGCCTGCGAGCCAGTTGTCGCCAAGGCACCAGGAAGCGAGCGCCGTGATCGAGAGCGAGAGTCGCCGCGGAATTTCGGCGTGGACTGCCGCGATCAGATCGCGATAGAACGCCTGCTCGGAGCTCGTCGCGTCGAAATCGATTTGCAAGCCGGCGAGGCCGGGCAAAGCGGCGGCGGCCGCGACGGCGCGCGAAGTTTGATCGAGCTGATGGGAAAAGAGCAACGGGGGCAACCGGCGACTCGATTCGATGCGAACGACGGCGACGAGTGCCGTATGCGGCGGGACGCGGAGAGGTTGCAGGCGTGGGCGAACGGAGACGCTGTCTCCCGTGAGGAACACGGTGCGAGCGAGGAAGGCGACGCCGGCCACAGCTGGGTCGATCGAACGCAAGTCTTCGGGGCGATCCCAGGCCCAGAGGATGATGGGTGGTAACGGCGCTGCGCGTGGAGAATCAGCGAGATGCGCGCGACAGTGATCGTCTGAAGTTGCCGGGCGCGCGAAATCCAGTCCCGCCGCGGCGAGGAGAGAGGCTGCGGCGATCGCCGATACAAATCGATAGGAGATCATCGCCCGCATGGTGGCAATTATGCGGCCAAATCGCGACAGCGCCGGGAAATTACAGCGGCGTCCACTCAAATGGAAACATCTTTCCGGCATTCTCGGGGCTGATCGAGAGTCCGGCGATTTCCATCGCGCGGGCCAGCACGGGGTCGCTGCCGCTTGCGAGATCTTTGGCGGTGGGGAGCAACCGTTCGTCGGGAACAACGCCTTCGTGCTCGAGGCTTTTGCCATCGGCCATGATCAGGTCGGCGTCGGTGACGGAAAACGAGTAGAAGAACTTCACGTCGGCGCCCTGCGAGTAGCTGAATCCCTGCGATTCCATGACGGCGCCCGCGCTGCGATCTCCGATGACGGTGCCGCGGTGCTCGAGTTGAACGACGCGGGCGAAAAGCTCGGCGGCGGAGCCTGACTCGCTGTCGATGAGGACGATGAGCTTGCCTGTGAAGGTGTTCGAGCCGCGCGTCTTGGTTTTTTGAGGCTTCAATTCCTTTCGGCCCACGCGGCTGGCAATCGTAATGTCGTGATCGAAGACGTTGCCCACCATGCGGGAAAGCGTGTCCACGGCGCCGCCGGGATTGCCGCGCAGATCGAGAATCAGGGTCTTGTTCTTGCGAGCGATGCCAAACGTGTGGTCAACATCGCCATCGGAGAGGAAAAATTCCGGCATCTTCCAGATCATGACGCCGTCTTTCTCGATGTAGCGCTGGCGAACGAGGTGGTCGAAATTCTCGTCTTCGCGGATCATTTGCCAGATATCGCTGCCCTCACCTCCGCCCGAAATGTCCATCACGCGTTTCAATGGGACCATCTTGGCGGCGATCTGCAGCTTGCGCTCTTTGCCGGCGAGGTCGATGAAATCGACGGCGGAGGCTTCCTGCGGCGAGAACGAGTTGTAGTAATAGTTGATTTTCCAGAGGGATTTGCGGTTCACGTCGCGATTGTCGAAAGCGATGATTTCGTATCCGGGTTCGATTTTGCCAACGGCATCGGTACCGGGACGGACGCGGGTAATGAAGCAGTTTTCGCCGAAGATTTGCATGCGATAGCCGTAGTCGAGGCGGTAGGGGCGTCGCGGCGCGCGGAAAAATGTGTGGGAGTCGTTCAGGCCGTCGAGGAAGGCGGCGACCATACCGAACGCATGACCGAGAGAGCCGGCGCTTTTGATCTGCTCGTCGTACTGGCGGTAGCGGGCGTCCCAATCGAGCCCGTGATATTGGGGGTCGTAGTAGTGTTTTTTTACGGCTTCGTAGGCATCGCGAAGGATGCCGCGCGAGCGGTCAATTTTGAAACTGTCCCATTTGTTGTCGTCCTGGGCGCCCAGCGGGATTGCGGCGCCGATCAAAAGAGCCGCCGTGAAAGCGAGCACGACGTTCAGGAGACGACGAGAGGACATAGAACCTCCGAATCGGGAATTCCTGAGTTCCAGACTAGAGGTATAAATCAGAGCAAGTTAATAAGCAAGAAAGGTAACAGGCGGCCATTCGCGGGCTGCCCTGGAGGAGATCATCTCCTGCCGTGCGCTAACGGTGATCCCGATTAGTTGCCGGCCGGATTCACAGCCTTGAAAATCACAGCTGCTAGTGCCCCGGCGACCAATTCCGCGACGAGATAAATCCAGATATTCGGCCAGGCGGAAAGACCCATGGTCGAGATGCCTACTGCGACGCCTGGATTGAAAGCTCCCCCGGAAATATTGCCGACGGCAAACGCGCCGGACATGACCGTGAAGCCGATCGCCTGCCCGTAAAACGAATTGCCGGAAGTGCTGTTGGCCGTGGCCGTATTGAGCACGACGAAAACGAGAGCGAAAGTAAAAAGAAACTCGGCGAGGAATGCGGGAACCGTTGCGATCTGCATTGGCGTGACGGCCGGGTTGCCCTTGAGAAATTTGACGGTGACAGCCGCGACGAGAGCTCCGGCAATCTGAGAGAGCCAGTAGGGCGCCACGTCTTTCGCGTCGCACTTTCCCCGGAGCCAGACGCCGAACGTGACCGCCGGGTTGAAATGACCGCCGGAGATGTGCCCGCCGGCAAAGATCATGACCATCAGCACGGAACCGATCGCGAGAGGTGCGAGCGGGCCCGCTCCATTGCCAATGACGGTGCACCCGACGGTCAAAACGAGGAAAAACGTACCGATAAACTCGACGGCGTACTTCTTCACGATGTTCCTCCGCAGCTGGATTTTGAATGGGCCGATTTTAGGGAGCTTGGGGGCCGAAATCGCCGGGAGCTTATCATGGACAAGAGGGGTTTCGTTAGTCGTCTCGCGCGCGGGAGGCTGAGGTTAACCGAGCGACGGTTCGGCGCCGGGGCATCGAGGCCAGATTCCCGCTCCCTCCGGCAAAAGGGAGCCATTTCTCGGCACCTTGCGTTTTCCGAGTGACCAAGCTTATACTTAATCGCTTCCAGATAGGTCGCTCGCCAAGTGGGCCGCAAGCCCACTTTTTTGTTGGGCGCAGAATCGGCGCGGGGGTAGAGGTATCGGCGGAAGGTGAATTTGAAGATAAACGCCGCGCCTAGAACAGAATGGACTTGGGAAAGATACGTGAGGCGGCGGAGCGCGTGGCTCGCTCGGAAGGCCTCGAGGTATTTGATGTGGAGTGGAAGGTAGGCAAGCAGCGGCTGCTGCGCGTCTATCTCGACCGGCTACCCGGCCCGGCGAACCCCGAAGGCTTGGGGGTGACTCACGCGGATTGCCAGCGCGTGAGCGAGCAGCTGAGCGTGATCTTGGACGTGGAAGAACTGGTGCCGGGGCCCAGCTACATTCTGGAGATGAGTTCACCGGGCCTGGATCGAAAGTTGATCAAGCCGGGTGATTACGAGCGATTTGTCGGCCGACTGGCGAAGATATGGCTCGAGGAGCCGGTCGAGAAGCAGAAATATCTCGAAGGGCGATTGGCCGGATACGCGGACGGCACGGTGAGGGTGAAGTTGAAGGACCGCGAGATCGAAGTACCGTACGCCGGGATTCGAAAAGCGAACCTGGTGGTAGAACTCTAGGGAGAAATTGGATGGCGAGTCTGCTGTACCAGACAATCGAGCAGATCAGCCGGGAGAAGCACATCGAGCCCGAGGTGATCATCGCGGCCATTGAGGACGCGATGGTGGTAGCGGCGCGGAAATATTACCGCACCGAGGAAGACCTGCGCTCGAAGTTCAATCCTGATACGGGCCACGTGGACGTGTTTTCGGTGCACGTAGTGGTGGAGGAAGTGACGGATCCACTGCGCGAAATTTCGATCGGCGACGCGCGGAAAAAGCAGCCGGAAGTGGAGGTTGGCACGGAAATTACGGAAGTGAAGCCCACCGACGTGCTGGGCAGGATTGCGGCGCAGACGGCGAAGCAAGTGATCCTGCAAAAGGTTCGCGAAGCCGAGCGCGATACGATCTACAACGAGTTTCACACGCGCGTGGGCGAGCTGGTGAACTGCATCGTGAAGCGGACGGAGGGGCCGGACACGATTGTGGATTTGGGGCGGACGGAAGCGCGTTTGCCGAAGAGGGAACAGTCGCGACTCGAAGCATACAACGTGGGCGACCGGTTGCGCGTGACGATTCGCGCGGTGGAGCGGGCGGCGAAGGGGCCGCAGGTGGTGGTTTCGCGCGCCGATCCCGCCCTGGTGCAGCGTTTATTCGAAATGGAAGTGCCGGAGATTTACGACGGCACGGTACAGATTCGCGCGGTGGCGCGGGAAGCGGGCGAGCGGACGAAAATCGCGGTGGAAAGCCGCGATAAGGACGTCGATCCGGTCGGCGCATGCGTGGGCATGAAGGGAATGCGCGTGCAGTCGATCATCCGCGAACTGCGCGGCGAAAAGATCGACATCATTCCGTTCAGCGAAGAGACGGTGGCGTTCGCGCAGAAGGCCCTGAGCCCGGCGAAAGTGACGCGCGTGCAAATTGTGGACCCCGAGGAGAAGCGCCTGGAAGTGATCGTCGAGGATACGCAGCTATCGCTCGCCATCGGGAAGAAGGGGCAGAATGTCCGGCTGGCGAGCAAGCTGATCGGCTGGAACATCGACATCAAGAGCGAAGAAGAAAAGCGCCGCGAAATCGAAGCGCAGATGGCGGCGCTCACGGCTCCCGGCACGCCGCTCACACAACTGGCCGGAGTCGGGCCGAAAACGATCGAGAAGTTGGAAGCGCACGGAGTTACGTCGATCGAGAAGCTGGCGGATATGACGCCCGAGCAGCTTGTCGAGATTCCCGGCATCGGCGAGAAGATGGTGGAGAAAATTCACCAGTCGGTGGCGCTGTACTTCGAAGAGTTGGAAGCACAAGCGACCGCTGCGGCCGAGCAGCCCGCGCCTGCGGAGACTGACGCCGGGATGGAAGGCGAATCGTTTGCGGCTGAGACCGAAGCGGAGGGCGCTGCGGAAGCCGAGGCAGCCGCAGCAGAGGTCACCGAGGCTCGCGAGGACGAACCGGTGGAGGCTGCGGAAACATGCGACGGCGGTAACGTGGAAGCGAGCGAGACCGAAGCGACCGGAAGTACCGAGGGCGCTTCGGAGTCCGAAGATGGTCGAGGGAAGACGGCGAGTACCGAGTAGCAAAGAGAGAACAGAGGCTGATGGCAGATCCCAATCAGATTCGAATTAACGAGCTGGCGCGAGAACTCGAGATCAAGGCGAAGGTGCTGATCGATTTCCTTCCGGAAATCGGCGTCACGGAAAAGAAGACGCACTCGAGCTCACTCGATCTCGATAAGGCCGAGCTGGCGCGGAAGTATTTTCTAGGTCTGGCCGCGAAAGAAGCGGCGGCGGAAGCGGAAAAGCAAGCGAAGGCGACGGCTGCGAAGCGGCCTGCGGCACGGCCGGCAGCAACAGCGCCTCCTGCGGCCACGACGGCGACGAAGCCCGCGGCGGCAGCGCCAGCAACTTCGGCCACCGCGGCAAAGCCCGCGGCTCCGGGAATTGCCGCTGCGGCACCCGCGGTGCGACCTGCATCAGCTCCTGCTGCACCGGGAGCGCCTGCAACTGCCGGGCATCCCGTTGCGCATCCGCCTGCTCACGCCTCTGCCAGCGCGACCGCGCATGCACCATCTGCTGCGAAGCCTGGCGTCGCTCCTGCGGCGGGCGCTGCTGCTGCTCCTGCAAAACCTGGTGTTGCACCATCTGCTCCCCGGCCAGGCGTTCCGCTGCGACCGGCAGCGCATGTTCAAGGCAATCCCGCATTTCGGCCAGCTGCTGCCGCGCCATCCGGTGCGCCGGCTGGAACAACGAGACCCGCTGGCGCTCCTCCGCCAGGACAAAGATATCCAGTTCGTCCGGGTGCGCCGCCTTCAGGCGGACAGACCCGACCGGGCGCGCCCCAAAGTTATCGACCGGCCGCTGCGCCGGGACAAGTTCGTCCCGGTGGTCCTCCAAGGCCGGGAAGCGGCCCTCCGGGAAGATATCCATCGCGTCCCGGCAGTGGCGGTGAGCGAGGAGGGCGTCCCGGGCAACAGGGACCCGTTGGCGGCCAGCGCCCTGGCGCAACAGGGGGAGCCGGAATTCCGAAAGCCGAACCGGGCAAGCCTCTCTATGCGCGGAAACCGCCCGCGCGTGGCCGGCCGCTCATCGAGAAACGTTATGCGGAAGGCGAGCGCAAGCTGCATCCAGTGCGCACGCGAGCCGGCGTAGGCGCAGGACGCGCCACGCAGGCCGAACCGATCGCGCCCGTGCAACGCGAGCCGAAGCAGGTGACCGTCACCGAAGGAATCACGGTGCGCGAACTCGCGGAGAAGCTCGACATTCGCGCGAAAGAATTGCTGAAGACGCTGCTCGATCGAGGAGTTTTCGCGAGCATCAATCAAGCGCTCGACGCGCCGACGGCGACGAATCTTGCCGAAGCATTCAACGGGATCGTGCAGGTGGTGAGCTTCGAAGAACAGATCGTGCAGGAAGAGAAGGTGAAGGAGGAGCGGTCGGCGAACCAGCATCCGCGCGCTCCGGTGGTAACCGTGATGGGGCACGTGGATCACGGAAAAACGAGCCTGCTCGATGCGATTCGCGAGACCGAGGTGGCCGCGGGAGAAGCCGGCGGAATCACGCAGCACATCGGAGCGTACGAAGCGCGGATCGACGGGCGTCGAATTGTTTTCATCGATACGCCGGGCCACGAAGCGTTCACGCGGATGCGTTCGCGCGGCGCGAAAGTAACGGACATCGTCGTTCTGGTAGTAAGCGCCGATGATGGCGTGATGCCGCAGACGGAAGAGGCAATTGCGCACGCGCAAGCCGCGGGCGTGAAGATCATCGTCGCGATCAACAAGATCGATAAGCCCGGCGCTGAGCCCGAGCGTGTGAAGCGCCAGTTGGCCGATCGCAAACTGATGCCGGAGGAGTGGGGCGGCGATACGGTGATGGTGGAAGTGTCGGCGAAGACGAAGAAGAATGTTCCGCGGCTGCTGGAAATGATCTTGCTGGTGGGCGATTTGCTCGAACTGAAGGCCGATCCAGATGCTCCGGCGAGCGGGACGGTGCTCGAATCACGGGTGGACAAGGGACGTGGACCGGTGGCGACGGTGCTCGTCCAGAATGGGACACTACGCATCGGAGATTTCTTTGTCGTCGGCGCGGTGTACGGAAAAGTTCGCGCCATGTTCGACGATCTAGGCCATCCGATCAAGCAGGCGGCGCCTTCAACGCCCGTCGAAGTGCTCGGACTGCAGGGCGTTCCGGAAGCAGGCGACCAGTTCCAGGTGACGGACGAAGCGAAGGCGCGCCACATCGTCGAATACCGCCAGGGGAAACAGCGCGAGGCATCGCTGGCGAAGACGGCTTCGGGCCGTTTGACGCTCGATCAGCTGCATGAACAGTTGAAGGCGGGCGAGGTGAAAGACCTGCCGGTGGTGTTGAAGGCTGACGTGCAAGGGTCGGTCGAAGTGCTCAACGACATGCTACCGAAGCTTTCGAACGACCAAGTGAAGCTGAAAGTGATTCAGGCGAGCGTGGGAGCGATCAGCGAAACGGACGTGCTGCTGGCGTCGGCTTCGAATGCGATCATCGTGGGCTTTAACGTGCGACCGGAAAGAAAAGCGGCGGAGCTGGCGCAGCGCGAAGGCGTGGACATCCGGCTGCACACGATCATTTACGAATTGCTCGACGAATTGAAGGCGGCAGTGGCGGGATTGCTGGCGCCGGTGATCAAGGAAACGTATCTGGGCCGCGCGGAAGTGCGCAACACGTTCCGCGTGAAGGGCGTGGGGATGATCGCCGGGTGCTCGGTGCAGGATGGCATCGTGAAGCGCGACGCGGAAGTGCGCGTGCTGCGCGACAATGTGGTGATCTACACCGGCCGGGTAAGCTCGCTTCGGCGGTTCAAGGATGACGCGAACGAAGTGCGCGCCGGATTTGAATGCGGAGTGGGCGTCTCGAATTTCAGCGACGTAAAAGTGGGGGACATTCTCGAGTGCTTCAAAATCGAGAAGACGGCCGCCGCGGTCGTGATCAATCCCGCCGATCGCGGACGAGCGCACGACAGCGCCTAAGCGGGGCGAAACCAGCTTGATTTGAGTCATCCGTTGCTGTTCCCTCGGACGGGCACGGATATGCCGATCGGCCTTCTCACCCTGGAAATTCACATCCCCGATGCGCAGTCCCTCAAGGACAAGCGGCAGGTGCTGCGTAGCCTGAAAGACCGGCTGCGCGCGCATTTCAACGTGGCGGTGGCGGAGCTCGAACACCAGGAGCTATGGCAACGGTCGCGCGTGGGCGTGGTGAGTATTTCGGGCGACGGCAAGTTTCTGGAAGAGTCTCTCGAAGCGATTGCGTCGGAATCGGAACGAATTCTGGGGCGCGATCTGGTCTCGAGAGACATCGCATATTTTGAGGACGGCGAATGACGGTCGGCGGACATCGCAGCAGCGGACACCGCATCGAGCGGATTGCCGAAGAGATCCGGAACGAAGTGAGCCTGATGCTCGCGGGTGAGTTGAAGGATCCGCGGCTGGCGGGCCCGGTAACCATCACCGAAGTCCGCGTGACGCCCGACCTGCGCACGGCGCGCGTGTACGTGAGCCTGGCGCTGGAAGACGAGGCGGAACGAGCCAAGACCCTGGCGGGTTTACAAGCGGCGAAAGGCTACGTGCGCCACGAATTGATCGAACGGCTGCAATTGCGGCGGGCGCCGGAAGTGCTTTTTATTTTGGATGAGTCGGAAGAAATTGGCGGGCGGATCGATCAGCTTCTGAAAAATGTAAAAAGCCCGGGGAAGTAGAAGAAACTGATGCCTCGGACTCCTCAGCCTCCTCCCCTCGACGGCATTCTTGTCGTCAACAAGCCTAGCGGAAAAACATCGCACGATATCGTCGAGTCCGTGCGGCGCATCGTCGGATTTCGGCAGATTGGACACCTAGGGACGCTCGATCCTCTGGCGACGGGTGTGCTGGTTCTGGCGTTGGGCCGTGCGACGCGGTTGGCGCGTTTCTATTCCGGACGGCGCAAGCGCTATAGCTGCGCGGTGCGGTTCGGCTTTGCCACGGATACGTATGATGCGGACGGCGACCCGCTCGGCGAAGACTCCGCCCCGACGCTCGACGCGGAGCAGATCGCGGCTTTGGCGGCGCAATTTGTGGGGAAAATTGAGCAGATGCCGCCGTCCTTTTCGGCGAAGAAAATTCGTGGGCGGCCGGCGCACGAACTTGCTCGTAAGAATAAACCGGTGAAACTGGAAGCGGTGGGAGTGGAAGTATTCGAGTTTCGCTTGACGGAAGTGGAGGGTTCGGTGGCGCGGTTCGTGGTGGAGTGCGGCTCGGGGACGTACATTCGTTCGCTCGCGCACGATCTTGGGAAATTGCACGGAGCGGGTGCGCACCTAGCGGAAATTTCGCGCACGGCAGTTGGCGAATTTACGCTCGATCAGGCTGTGCCGCTGGCTGAATTGGAACACGACGCAAAAGCCGGCCGCATTGCCGAGCGAGTGATCGCGCTCGAGAGCATGCTGCCCGATTTGCCGCGCGCGACGGTGCTGCCGATTATCGAAAAGCGCGTGCGGCACGGCGCGAAGTTCAATTTGTCGCTGGCGCAGATTCAGCCGGGACAAACGACGGCGGCCCAGGGTGCGCCGGCGCAACTTGATTCAGGCGAGTGGAAGCCGGCGCGACTGCGCGTGTTCAGCCAGCAAGGGCAGTTGATTGCCATCGCGGAGCCGGTGGTGCCGCGAACGTATCAGCCGCTCGTGGTGTTGGAAGTTGCACCATAAATACTGCGCGGCCGATCGCGGTCCGGCGCGTTGGGTCCTCTGCAGAGAAAACGCGACTGCGCGGTCTGTTACCGAGGGCACGGCATGCCGTGTTCCTACTGAGCGGATAGGCGCGCTCTACGGTTGCGGAGGCGGCTGGGGCGGTGCTTCGTTCTCCGGACTTGGTTCAGGCTCCGGCTGAGGTTGAGGCAGCGGCCTTTGGAAAGGTCGCGGTTGCTGCTGCGGCCGTGGCGTCTCGTTGACGGGCGTTGGTGGTGTTTCGCCCCGGCGATCGATTCCGCGCGCACCGAACCCGCCTGTTTGTCCTTCCGGTGTGCCACGGCCTGCGTAAATCAGGTGATCCTTGTGAGGCGCGAGCTCGACCATGCGCGGCGTGATCAGCACGATCAGATCGCTATCCTGATCTGTCTTGCTGTGCACACCGCTCAGGTATCCAAGTCCTGGAATCGACGAGATTCCGGGAGAACCGTTTAGCGCCGTGGACACTTGCGGCTGCCTGATTCCCATTACCATCGTGGTCTCATTTTCGCGGAGACGAATTGTTTGCTCGATGGATTCGTTGGAAATTACGGGGATACCGTTGAACGATTGAGCCGCAATGCTGCTGATTTCGAGATTCAAGTGCAGCGAGACCTCATCGTCCGGGTGAATTCGGGCGGTGGCTTTTACCTTGGTGCCGATATCGAGATACTCGACGCCGGGGAATGCAGTGGCCGCGAGTGGGTTTGTGGCTCCGCTGAAAGTTGTGTCGTTCAGGATTACGGTCGCGGTATTCGATCCTTTGTCGGCGGTCACAGCGTCGGGCGATCCGTTCGCGTCAAAATCGGCGCTGGCGACGGCGACGGGATTCGTTCCGACAGGCAATTCGAAATTTGGCCCGAAGAGGCCGCTGCCGAGATTGAGGAGCACGGATACGGCGTTGTCGGTTTGGTCTGCCACGAGAATATCGAGCCGGCCGTCCACGTTGAAATCGGCTACGGCGAGTGAAGTGGGGCCGTTACCTGCGGGGAACACGACCTGGGCCTGGAAAGTTCCGTCGCCAACTCCGTTGAGAATGGAAACGGTGTTGTCGGAATTATTGGCAACCGCTAGATCGAGAAATCCGTCGCCGCTGAAATCGCCGGTAGATACCCAAACCGGAGCGGTTCCCACCGTGAGATCGGTCCGTTTCTTGAATGTTCCATCGCCATTGCCGAGAAAAACCGAGACCGTATTGTCGTTTTGATTGGTGACGACGATGTCGATGTGGCCGTCACCATTCAAATCGGCGGCGGCGATAGACGAAGGAGCGCGTCCTGTCGGGATGATCGTTGACGCGGCAACCGAGGGTACCGTAAAGGTTCCATCGCCTTTCCCGAGAAAAACTTCCAGCGTGTCGTTGGTGTTGTTCACGACGATGAGGTCAGCGAATCCGCTGCTGGTGAGCGTAGCGGCGACGGCGGCAACCGGCCCCGTGCCGGTGCCCGTGGGGATGTCGGTCTTGGGCTGAAATGTTCCGTCACCGTTGCCGAGGAGAATCGAGACGGAATTGTCGGTGTGATTGACAACGGCGAGATCTAGATTCAGGTCGCTATTCACCGTGGGATTGAAGTTTGCGCTCGTGATCCATACCGGTCCCACGCCCGTCGGCACAGTCGTCGTTGGCGTTACAAACGTTCCGTCGCCGTTCCCGAGAAACACGGTAAGGCTGTTGTCCGCGTTGTTCGCCACGATGATGTCTTCCACGCTGATGTTGCGAGTGTCCGCGGTCGTGACGAAAACAGGACTCGCGCCGGTGGGCAGCGCCGTTGTCGGCAGGTTGCCGGAAATCAATCCTGCCACTCCCGTGGCGGTGCCTGCCAGGCTGGGCGAAAACTGCGCGAGCGCGACGGGAAATCGTTCGCCGACGAAAAAAGTGGCGGGCTTGCCGTCTTCGGCGCGCAGCAGAATGCGCCGGCCCGTGCGCACCAGCGATAGCATCTCGGAGAAATTCGCGGTTGCACCGGGCATTGTCGCGAGGAACGTGGTCGATCCGCCTCCAAAGGCCACGAGCGGGGGAATCAGCGATCCGATGCCGACCTGGCCGGAGCCGAGCAGCGATGCGATTTGCGTGGAGGTCAAACCGGCGAGGGATGACGGCGTGCCGAAAACCTGCGTGATGACATCGATGAGACCTTGCTGTGAGGCCAGCGCTTCCTGAACCTGTTGGCGGCTGAGTGTGAATATTTTGGTAGTTTGCGGCGGCGTGATCCCCAGCTGGCGGGAGTAGTTGCGATCCACTTCCAGCACTTCGATTTCGAGGACGAGTTCTCCGACCGGCTTCTCGAGATCCTCGAGGAGGCCCGTGGCAACCGCGATTGCCTGCGGAGAAGCGCGCATGGTAATCGTTCCGGTCCGCGTATCGAGATCGGCGCGGGTAATGCCCGCGATCTCGCGGACCAGGCGGAAGATTTCGGTCATCTGTTCGTTGGTTTCCGAAGCCGGCAGCACAACGGTGCGCACCACCGACAGCGCGTAATCTTTGCGCTTCTGGTTGGTGTCTTCGGCGACGAGGAACAAATGTTTCGTCAGCGGCCGCCAGAACGTGCCGGTTTGTTCGCCGAGCAGACGAAGCGCGGTCGGAAAGTCGAGATCATTGATGTTGAATCGAACGATGCGCGAGCGCAGGTCCACGTCGAAGGCGACTTCCACACCAAATTGCCGCGCGATCTCGTTGTAGGCGCTTTGTGTGTCGCCGCGAATGTTGAAATTTCGATTTCCCGGCGCGTATTCGAGATGGACCGGGCCGGCCAGCTCTTGATCGGCCGGAGCGGGCTTCAGTTGGCCCTGAAATAGGGCGCTCAATTCGGCGTAGCGCGCCTGGAGCACTCGATTGGATGGGTCGAGAGCGTGCGCGGAGACAAGGAGCCGAAGCGCTTCGGACAGACGCCCCGAGACCGCTTCGCGTTCGGCGAGGTCCAGCCTTTCCTGGACCACATGGCCTTTCGCAATTTCGAGGTGCTGGAAAAATTCCTGATCGTCCGGCGCCCAGCGCGCGGCATCGGAATAGGATTCGTAGGCCGCCTTCCAGTCGCCATCATGCTCAGCGCGCAGGCCCTGCTTGTACGCTTCCTTGGCTTTCTTGGGGTCAGGCTTGACGGCAAATTTGGCCGGTTTTTGGGTCGAAGCCTTGGCGGAGGCGGAAGAGTTTTGCGCGGGGGGCGCACCGGCTTGGCCGTTCTTTGATGATTGGGAAAGCGCCGGAATTGCGACCGAGAATACGAGCATCGCCAGGATTAGTAGAAGAGGAGCGCTTGGCGATTTGCCCATAAGAGGTTCCATTCTACAGGATTGCGGGAGACACACGCGGAGAGGAGGCCGGAAAGACCTTGATTTTAAGGATACGGAGGAGCTAGACTTGTCTTCGTAGTTGCAACTCGGTTTCAACTGGAAACTCCATGCTGTCCGCACTGCTCGTTGCTCTTCGCGAAGGCGTCGAAGCCGCGCTCGTCGTTGGCATCGTACTGGTGTATCTGAATCGGACCGGACGGCGCGCGCTCACGCGGTACGTTTGGGGTGGCGTCTTAGTCGCTTCCGGCGCGAGCTTCGCGGCTGCGATCGGGCTTGAGCGCTGGAAGGTTAGCGAGGACGGCTTCGAGGGCTTGCTGATGCTGCTGGCGTCGGCGCTCGTGGTGACGATGATCGTGTGGATGAATCGCGTCGCGCGCACGCTGAAGAAGCACATCGAATCGCGCGTCGAATCGTACGCGCGGCAATCGACGCGCGCGGCCGGGTTGGGGATTGGATTCTTCGTCTTTCTGATGGTCCTGCGTGAGGGTGCTGAACTCGTTCTGATTCTACGGGCGGTGGAGCTGTCGAGCGCGGGAGTGGAAGTCTGGATCGGAACGCTTCTCGGAATTGGAATTGCGGTGGCGGTGGGGCTCTTTTTCTTCCAGGGGACGCTAAGGATTCCGCTGCACCGATTTTTCGCGGCGACGAGCGCCATCCTGATGGTGGTGGCGTTCCAACTGGCGCTCACCGGTTTGCACGAACTGAGCGAAGCGATGTGGCTGCCGTCGAGCAAGGCGGAGATGGCCACGATTGGCCCGATTGTAAGGAACGAAGTATTTTTCTTCGTCATAATCCTGGGAGCAGCGGCGCTGGTAGTGTTGCGCGAATGGTTCGGGTCGAAAGCACCGGCACCGGAGCAGGCGGCGAATCCGGCCGAGCGGAGAAAATTGCAGTGGGAATTTCGCCGGCGGCGCGCCTGGAGTTTTGCAGCGGCAGCTTTGTGCATTCTGGTGGTGCTGACGCTGACGGCGGAATTCGTTTACGCGCGCGCGGTGAATGCGCCCGTACGCGCGACGGCCCTCGTCGCGCAAAACGGCCAGGCGCGCATTCCGCTTTCGCAATTAATGGATTCCAGCCTGCACTACTACACGGCCGAGGTGAACCAGGCCGATGTCCGGTTCCTTGTGATTCACAAGTCCGGCGGCGACTACGCAGCGGCGCTCGATGCGTGCCAGATCTGCGGGCCTGTCGGATATCGCCAAGAGGGGCAGAACGTAATCTGCCGGAACTGCGGCGCGGCGATCTATATTCCCTCGATCGGGCAATCGGGAGGCTGCAATCCGATTGCGGTGAAGTCGCGCGTCGAAAATGGAGAAGTGGTCGTCGATCTCTCAGCGCTTGCAGATGCTGTCTCGACAATTCACGCCAAATAGAATGTTTGCCCGCCTGGTCGGAGAATCCTTCATTCGCAATCCACGCCGGAAAATTCTGACGGCGGCGGCGCTCATCGTGGGCATGGCGGTGGCGACGGCGACGCTGACAGTTGCGCTCGACGCGGGCGATCGCCTGGCACGTGAATTTCGGAGCCTGGGCGCGAATCTGCTCGTGACCCCGCAATCGGATACGCTGCCCGTGGAAATTGGTGGCGTGGATTACCGTCCCGTAGATGAAGGCGCCTACCTGCGCGAAGCGGATCTCGGCAAGCTGAAGATGATTTTTTGGCGCCACAATATTCTCGGTTTTACGCCCTTCCTCGACGTGCCGGCTTTGATTTTGACTCCCGAAGAATATCAGGCGGTTCACACCACCGTGATCGGCACGTGGTACGACCACGACGTCGAGATTCCAGACGGAACGAAATTCCGCACTGGCGCCAAATCGACGAATCCGAGCTGGAAAATCGAAGGGCGATGGTTTCAGGACGGCGCACGGGAATGCGTCGTTGGCGCTGCGCTCGCCAAAACGTATCCGGAAGGAATCACGCCGGGCAAAACGATTTACGTACTGGGCCGCGCGAAGGGGACGGAAACTGCTGCGGAAGCCGTTCCGTTGGTTGTGACCGGGATCGTCTCGACGGGCGATGCCGAGGACAAATCGGTGCTCGTGCCGCTTGCAGTCGCACAGAAATTGTCCGGCCATCCGGGGCAGTTCCGGCAACTTTTCGTCAGCGCATTGACGAAGCCTGCCGATGCGCTTTCGATTCGCGGTCCGCAATCCTTGACTCCCACTGAGTACGACCGCTGGTTCTGCTCGCCTTACATTTCTTCGATCAGCTACCAGATCACTAACGCGATTCCTGGCGTTGACGTGCGCGCCATCCGACGTGTGGCAGATACGGAAGGTAGGATTCTGTCGCGCATCAGTTCGTTGCTCTGGATTGTGACGCTGGCAGCGTTGGGGGCTGCGGGGCTTGCGGTGGCTGCTACTTCTGCGACTTCGGTGCTCGAGCGGCGCGCCGAAGTGGGCGTGATGAAGGCGCTGGGCGCGCCGAACGCCATGGTCGGCGGAATCTTTCTGGCTGAACAATTGTTGCTGGCTCTCGTGGGTGGAGCGGCGGGCTTTCTGGCCGGCTTAGGACTGGCGCGCGTGCTGGGCCAGAGCGTGTTCGGAACACCGGGCTCACCGCGGCTAGTATTGTTTCCAATCGTGCTGGGCATCGCGGCGCTGGTTGCGATTCTCGGCAGCCTGATACCTTTACGGCGCGCGGCGCAGTTTGAGCCGGCGGCAATTCTGCGAGGCGAGTGATGTTCTGGCGCCTGTTATTCCGAATGTTGCGCGGCAGCCGTGGCCGGCTCACGGTGGCGCTGGTGGCACTGGTGAGTGGCGCGGCCGTCATTTCCGCGCTGCTCAATCTCAACCTCGACATCGGTTCGAAGCTCAGGCAGGAATTCCGCACGCTCGGCGCGAACATCGTGATTTCATCGGCCGGCGGCGCGCGATCCGCAAATGATGGCGCCGAGGCGCCGGTGTTGATGGACGAGAGGGCTGCGCTCGCGGCCGTGGAAGAAATGCGCACTCCGGAAGTAGTCGCGGTAGCGCCGTTTCTATATATTGTCGGTCGGGCGGGAAATGTAGCCGTTGTTATCGTGGGAACCAAGCTGGAAGAACTCGGCAAGCTGGAGCCCTCGTGGAAATTGGCAGGGCAATGGTCCGATTACCGCGACAACTTTTGGGCGTCGTGTGTGGTGGGGCGCAACGTCGCGAGACAGCTCCACCTATCCGTCGGAGGCCGGCTCGATTTGAAATATCAGGACCGAACTCCGGCCCTGGATGTGACGGGTATCCTGGATACGGGCGGCCCGGAAGACAATCAGGTGTTCGTTGACATCGCGTCGGCGCAGCAGCTATCGAATTTGAGCGGGCGAACCGAGCTGATCCAGCTAAGCGTTATCGGCGCGACCGGGAAGATAGCGGAGGCCGCTGCGAAGATTGCCGCCACCATGCCGGGATATGACGTGCGTCCCATTCGGCAGGTGAGCGACGCTCAGGGTGTGCTGCTCACCCGCATCCGGTTGCTGATATTCTCGATGGTGCTATTAATTCTAGTGCTGACTGCACTGTGCGTGCTGGCAACAATGGCGGCGCTCGCGATTGAGCGTCGCGAAGACGTTGGCCTAATGAAAGCGCTCGGCGGATCGATCTCTCGCGTGGTGGGACTGTTTCTCGCAGAAGTCGGCGTGCTGGGCGCAGCCGGCGGAGTGATTGGCTTCCTCGTGGGCGTTGCGCTGTCTCACTGGATGGGGCAACGCGTGTTCGGCACGACGATTTCGGTGCGCTGGGAGATTTTTCCGCTGACGATTGGATTGATGGTGGTGGTAGCTCTCGCGGGAGCTTCGCCGCTGCGGATGCTCGGTAAAGTGAAACCGGCAGTGATTTTTCGAGGAGAATAGTGGCGACGGTCGTCCAGGTGGAAGGGCTGCGAAAAGAGTATGGACACGTCCGCGCGCTCGACGGCGTATCGTTCCGGGTCGAGGAAGGTGAGTGGATCGCGTTCATGGGCCCGTCGGGTTCGGGCAAAACGACGCTGATCAATATTCTCGGTGGGCTCGACACTCCTACCGCGGGGCAGGCGGTCGTCGATGGCACGGATGTAGCTAGGCTCGACGAAACGGCACTGACGCGATTCCGGGCGGAAAAAATCGGCTTCGTATTCCAACAGTTCCATTTGGTGCCCTATCTGACGGCGATCGAAAACGTGATGCTCGCACAATATTTTCACAGCACGACGGATGAAAACGAAGCGCGCCTCGCACTCGAGCGTGTTGGCTTGGGCGACCGATTGAATCATCTGCCTTCGCGACTTTCCGGAGGCGAGCAGCAGCGCGTCGCCGTCGCGCGAGCGCTAATCAATCATCCAAAACTGGTGCTCGCCGACGAGCCAACCGGAAACCTCGACGAAGCCAACGCGGAAACTGTGATCCGCCTGCTGCGCGAATTGCACGACCAGGGGCATACGATTCTGATGGTCACGCACGATCCGGAGATTGGCCAGCTCGCCGATCGCCGAATCGATCTGGCGCACGGACGTATCGTGCAGATATCGGAATTTTCAGCAGAAGACGAAGTCCGGTTCGACCATTTGCTCGAGCAGGTTTGGATCTGCGGCGAAGAGGGAATCGCTCCGGCGCTCGAGAAGATCCGGCAGGCGAGCGGTCCCGATCCGATGCGGATTATTGCGCGCCTCTCCGACCTGAAACTTCTCGAATTGCGCGGCAGCGAACTCTCGCTCACGGCTCACGGTGAAAATCGCGCCCGCGACATCGTCCGCAGGCGTCGGCTCGCCGAGCGGCTGCTTACTGACACGTTTTCAATCGCGGATTCCGAAGCCGATTCTCACGCATGCAAGTTCGAGCACATCATCAGCCCGGAACTCGACCAGCGAATCTGCGCGTTTCTCGGCCATCCCCAGACGTGCCCGCACGGCAATCCCATCCCCCCCGGCCGCTGCTGCCCCTCGCGATAGCGATCCGCCGACCTCTGCTAGAATGGAAGTAGATGCCGATACCGCAGGATGTCCGCAAAAAGCCGATGGATGTGAAAGTGCACGTCTCCACGGGTCAGGGTGTTGAGGTCACGTGGTCGGACGGGCACACGAGCCGCTACCCGTTTCCTTACCTGCGCGATTTGTGTCCGTGCGCGCTGTGCAACGATGAGCGCGAGAAGAAAGCGCGCCTCTCGACTTCGCCGGCCGCTACCGTCGAATTGCCGATGTTCAAGCCGCGCGTAACGGCAAAGGCAGCGGCGGCGATGGGGAACTACGCCGTACAGATTACGTTCTCGGATGGTCATGCGACCGGCATCTATAGCTTCGAGCACTTGCGAGAGATTTGCCCCTGCGAAGCATGCGGCCGTGATTTTCGGGACGTGAAGAGCGCCTCAACGGATGGGTCTGCAGCGCCCGCAGAGAGGAAACTCTGACCGTAAGACTATGAGAATCAGGCGGTAACTTCTAGTGGCAGCCATCCTTGCTGCGCTTTCTTTTTGCGCCTGTTTCAACGTATAGTTCATTCCCTCGTCACTCGATAACGTATGGCATCAAACACCACGGGTAATACTTTTACCCCGGGAAGACCCCGCCCCGTCGCCAAAGTCCTCGTGGCCACCACGGCCATGCTGGCGTTTATTTCTTTTTGGCGCGCGGCCGCGATTGTACTGAACGACCTCGCTTCGTCGGCCTATTACGCGGGTGGCGAGGCCGAGCAGTTCATCGGCAAGACCGCTCCCTGGTTCATCCTCGGCATCATGCTGTTCTCCTACGCCGTTCGCGCCGTGTATGTGGAGAGCTGCAGCATGTTCGTAAGGGGTGGCGTGTATCGCGTCGTGAAGGAAGCGCTGGGCGGGACCTTGGCGAAATTCTCCGTCTCGGCGCTGATGTTCGATTACGTTCTCACCGGGCCGATCAGCGGCGTTTCGGCCGGGCAGTATCTGGTCGGCGTGTTGAACGAGCTGCTGGCTTACGCACACGTCCCGCTACATCTCAACGTCAACGCAACCGCCGCCGCCATAGCAATTTCGATCACACTTTATTTCTGGTGGGAGAACATCAAAGGCGTTCCCGAATCGAGCGGAAAGGCGCTTCGCATCATGCAAGTGACCACTCTAATGGTGGTGGTGCTGATCGCCTGGTGCGGCTATACCCTCTACGTGCGGACCGGCTGGCACCTTCCCCCGTGGCCCACTCCCGCAAACATGAAGCTCGACAAGGGCTCGCTCGGCTGGCTCGACAAATACCAGTGGGCCCACATGATCACGCTGATTGCGATCTTCGTTGGCCTGGGGCATTCGGTGCTGGCGATGAGCGGCGAAGAATCGCTCGCGCAGGTGTACCGCGAAATCGAACATCCGAAGCTGCCCAATTTGAAAAAAGCCGGGCTGATTATTTTCATCTACAGCCTGGTGTTCACGTCGCTCGTTTCGTTTTTCGCGGTGATGATCATTCCGGACAATGTGCGCTCGAACTTCACCGAGAATCTAATCGGCGGACTGTCGATGCACCTTGTCGGAACGTTTCCGGTGCGCCTGGCATTTCATGTCTTCGTGGTCGTGGTTGGCACTCTGATTCTAGCGGGAGCGGTGAATACCGCAATCGTCGGCTCGAACGGCGTTTTGAACCGCGTGTCGGAAGACGGTGTGCTCACGGATTGGTTCCGGCATCCGCATCCGCGATTTGGAACGACGCACCGGATCATTAATCTCGTGGTGGTCTTTCAGATCATCACGATCGTGGCCAGCCGCGGTGACGTCACCTTTCTCGGCAACTTGTACGCGTTTGGCGTAATTTGGAGCTTTTCGATGAAGGGCATCGCGGTGCTGGTGCTGCGGTACACGCACCCGCAGGACCGCGAATACCGCGTGCCGTTGAATCCGGTGATTTTCGGCGTCGAGGTTCCCATCGGGTTGGGAATCATTACGCTGGTGCTGCTGGCGATCGCGGTCATCAACCTGTTCACGAAACCGGACGCAACGATTGCCGGACTTACGTTTTCGGCCTTGCTATTCACCGTGTTCGAAGTTTCCGAGCATCAGGTAAAGAAGCGGCAGGCTGGTGCATCGCACGTAGAGCTAGACCAATTCAACCTGGCGCCGGAAGCCGAACTGACGCCTACGAACGTGGGTGTAGCTCCCGGCAACATTCTTGTACCGGTGAGCACCTACTACGCGCTCTATCATTTAGAAGCGGTGCTGCGCCGGGTAAGAAGCCACGATGCCGAAGTCGTCGTATTGCATGTGCGCATGCTGCGGCGCGCGGCGTCGGGCGAGTATGATCTCGCGCCCGATCAGCTTTTCAGCACGATCGAGCAGTTGCTCTTCACCAAAGTTTTGGCGGTTGCGGAGAAAGAAGGAAAACCGGTCCGGCTTGCAGTGGCCGCCGCCAACGATTTGTGGGAAGGCATCTTGCGAACGGCGGCAAATCTCGAGTCCAGCAGCATCGTTTCCGGAAGCTCTTCGAAAATGCCGGTAACGGAGCAGGCGCGCGACATTGGACTGGCGTGGGAACGAATGCCGGAACCCCGGCCGCGCGTCGCGCTAGAAATCTTTACGCCATCAGGCCAGGAACAAATTTTCTATCTGGGCCCGCATGCGCCACGGCTCACGCCGAAAGAAATCGATCTGCTGCACAAACTTTGGCTGCAACTGAGCGACAAGCTTCCCGGCGAAGAAGTTCATCACCACGACATCGTTCACTTCGCGCTCGACGAAGTGGAGCGGGAAATCAACGAAGGCCAGGGCGACGCCGTGATCGAGCGGCTGCGGCAGCACCTTCATGAAATCGAAACGCGCCGCCTGAATCTTCAGCAGCCGCCGTCGAAGCCACCCGCCTGATCGGTTCCTACGCTCGCAATTCAGAGGTGCAATTGGGACAGCGCTTTGCTGCGATCGGAATGGCCGTGGCGCAATAGGAACAATCTTTTGTGGTAGGCGCAGCCGCGGGTGCAGGCTTATTCCAACGATTCACCTGCCGAATCAGCAGAAAGATCGCGAACGCTACGATCAGAAAATCGATGATGTTGTTCAGAAAGATCCCGTAGTTAATCGTAGCCGCGCCCGCCGCCTTCGCTGCCGCCAGGCTGTCGTATGTTTTCCCGGAAATATTCACAAAGAGGCTCGAAAAATCCACCTTTCCGAGGACCAGTCCAAGCGGCGGCATCAGGATGTCGGACACGAGCGAGGTGATGATCTTTCCGAATGCGGCGCCGATGATAATTCCGACCGCCATATCGAGCACGTTTCCGCGCATTGCGAACTGTTTGAACTCTTTCAGCATCGCCATTCACCCCCGATGATTTTGCTGATGGGAATCGAACTGAGCTGGGTCCGCGTGAGCCGGCGAATCGCGTGCCGGTTCGCACTGCGCGAAAGACTAACGGGAAGGGCAGCGCGTGGCAAGAGCAATTCGGCTGTTACAAGCTCTTTACGAGGGTCGTGACTTCAGCGAGAACGCGGCGAGTGGTTTCTGGGCTCGTCGTCTCGGAATAAATCCGCAGCATGGGCTCGGTGCCGGATGTGCGGACCATCACCCAGCCCACATCACCCAGATACACTTTGATGCCGTCGAGATCTTCGCGCCGCGTGATCGGCCAATCGAGAAGCCGGTTGAACTTGCCGTTTGCGAAATGGCGAAGCGCCTTTTCCTTCTGCGCCGGTTTCACGGTGAGGTCCACGCGGCCATAGTGATGCTCTCCGAATTCGCGATGCAGCATCGCAACCAGCTCACCCAGATGTTTCCCGTGCCAGGCCATCACCTCGGCAAGTAGTAGCGCGTTCACGGTGGCGTCGCGCTCCGGCAGGTATAGCTTCGTCCCGATTCCGCCGCTCTCTTCGCCGCCCAGCAGAACGTCGCTCTCCAGCATCCGATCGCAAATGTATTTGAAACCGATCGGCGTCTCCCAGAGCTTGTTGCCGAATCTCGCAGCAATCTTGTCGATCATTTTTGTGGTGGAGAATGTTTTGGCGACATCCCCCGAGAGTTTGCGTGTGCCCGCCAGATGCCAGAGCAACAGCGAAAATATCTGGTGCGGGGTTATGAATGTGCCGTCGGCGTCCACCGCGCCGATTCGGTCGGCATCGCCGTCAAACGCGAAGCCCGCGTCGTATTTTCCATCTCGGGTCGCTTTGCGCAACGCTTCCACGTGCGGCTCGATCGGCTCCGGATTCACGCCGCCGAAAAGAGGGTCACGATTCCCACGAATTTCATCGCACTGCACCCTATTGC
>JBOGNA010000063.1:0-97009 GCA_050746925.1 Candidatus Acidiferrales bacterium | reverse complement strand
CGTCGAGCGAACCCGCCATCAGCAACAAGCTCCAGAGATCATCGCCGCCGGGCGCTGCCAGTAGCGCCGCCACACCCTCATTCGGGGATGACTTCGCGCTCGACGGCGAAGAAGTCCCGTGCACCTCTGCGATTTTTCGAACGATTCCGTTGATGCGCACGACCGCGTACTGCACGTACGGTCCCGTCTCGCCTTCGAAACTCAACGCATCCTTGAAATCGAAGGCGATCACTGTGGAGCGCGTGAAGCGCAGTAAGAAATATCGCAGCGCGCCGATGGCTACCGCGTGGGCGATTGCTTCGCGCTCGGTTTCCGGAGCGTCGGCGTGCCGCGAGTCGACTTCTGCGCGCGCGCTTTCTTCGAGGCGGTCGAGCAGATCATCGGCCTTCACGCCCTGGCCCTTGCGGCCGCTTACTTCGACGTACGGTTTTTTCGCGTCTTCCTCGGGAATTTCGTAGCCCATTTCGCGGGCGCAACGCGGCGTGAGCGCGACGACGTTGTAGGCGAAATGTTTCAGGCGGTCGGCCTGTTCCGCGTATCCCAGGGCGCGCAGACCGGCGACGACCACCTGCTGCGGATACGCTTGCCGCGAGTCGATCACGTTAAAGACGTCATGCGCGTGGCCGAACGAAGGCGCGCCGGGGTCGTCGCGCTCGCTCGACGTGACCCATGCTTCGTGGCCATCCGGATGGGTATGGAAGCGACGATAGTGAAAATCGCGTCCGAGCAGACCGAACTTCCAGAGGTGGTAGGCGATGTCTTTTCCGACGTAGGTTACTGTGCCGTTTGAGCGCACGATGATTTTCGCGTCGGCGAGCTCGGCAGGTTCTTCTTCACTGGCTGTGTTTTCGCCGTCGGCCGCTTCAGATTTTTCCTTGTCGGATGGGAGCTGCATCACCCAGCAGCCTGCATTTTTGCCGGATGTGGCCATCTGGATCGCGCAGCGTTCTTTCAAGAGCGCAAAGGCCGCGTCCCAAAATTTGAGGTGCAGGATTTCGCTCTCCTGCGAGAGCAGGTCGTAATCAATTCCCAGGCGGTCGAGCGTCTCAAGGTGCCGATGGACGATCGCCGTCGCCACCAAGTCCGCCATTTTTGCAGCGGCGCCCTGGCCTTCCTCGATTTCTTTTAGAGTGTGCGCGCGCAACTCGAGCCGGGATTTGTCCTCGGCCAAATATTGCGTCACTCGCGTGTAGAGATCCCAGCAGAGGTAATCGAAGCGGGGCTGAAGGGTGAGCGCGCGGACGTCTTCGAGCGATTTGTTTTCGAGATGCAAAAATCCCAGAACCACGTCCGCGACTTGCACGCCGGTGTTGTCGATGTAATTTTGAATCTCGACGCGCTGTCCGGTATGGCGGAGCAGCCGGACGAAGGTGTCGCCCAGAACGGCGTTGCGGAGGTGGCCGATGTGCGCTGCCTTGTTCGGATTGATGGCCGTGTGCTCGACCATCGTCTTGGGCGCATCGGCAGCCGCGACCGCACCCTGGCGTCCCGCAGCCTTTTCAACTGCGTTTTGAAAAAATGCGGCGCGGTCGAAAAAGAAATTCAGATAGCCGCCGCCGGCCACTTCCACGCGCGCCACGCCGGGTACCGGCTTCAGGGAGTTTGCGATCTCCTGCGCCAGTCCGCGCGGCGGCTTTTTCAGGCGCTTGGCAAGCTCGAAACAGAGCGGCGAGGCGATTTCGCCCATGGAGAGCTTGGGCGGGCGCTCGAGAGCGATCGGCACATCCGTCTTATAGCGTTCGTGAATGTGGTGCCGCAGCGCCTTGCGAATCCGGTCTTCCACCGCTTTGTACACGTGGCTCCTTACTTCAAATGAATCCCGCGATTATAGGTAATGGAGGATGGCGCGTCAAAGAGAGGGGGCCGGCGCTTCCCGAAAACCATAAGCGGATTGACGACATGCCCAAAGTGTCCCGATTAGAAATTGGATCGGGCGATTGTTTTCTTGGAGTTACGGGGAATTCTAATAACAGTGTCCCGATTAGAATTTTGAGGGGATTGGAGGGTTTTGGTTCGCCCACGCTCACTGGAGCGTGGGCTGGAAATCGCGGGGCGTCTAGGTCCTCGGTCATTGGATTGTTCGTAAGACTTTTTGTATCATAAACATAGCGGTTATATTAACAGAAAAGTACACATTCGTCAATGGAAATCTGCCCGCAACGGCGAATGCAGAATCAACTGAGCCGGCGAGACGCCGGCGCTACGCAAAGGCGTCGGCGAAGAAGCGGGCGCTACGCGAAGGCGCCGGCATAGACGGCGTAGTACGCGCATTTGACACGACTTGGAGGGCAGACTAGTATCGTTTTTTCGTTTTGGTGCGAAAAATTTGGCTGTGAGCGCATGAAAAATTCTTGCGTCGCGTATTTCGACTGCTTCTCCGGCATCAGCGGGGACATGGTGCTGGGCGCCCTGGTGGACGCGGGCGCGGATCTGCGCCAGATCGAATCCGAGCTGCGCAAGCTGGGCCTTGAGAACTGGAGCATTTCCGCGGAGAAGGTGAAGCGCGGGGCGATATTCGCCACGCACGTGAAAGTGGCGACGCAGGAAGACCATCACCATCGCGGGCTGTCGGTTATTTTGAAGCGGATCGAGGACGCGCGGCTTGCGCCTCGGGCGGCCGAGAGGGCACGCAGGATTTTCGAGCGGCTGGCCGCGGCGGAAGCGAAGGTGCACAACATCGATGTGGAGAAGGTGCACTTCCACGAAGTGGGCGCCGTGGATTCGATTGTCGATATCGTGGGCTCGGCGATCGGCTTCGAGCTTCTGGGGATCGACGAGTTTTCCTGCTCGCAAATGGATGTGGGTGGCGGGCAGGTGAAGACGGCGCACGGTTTGTTGCCGGTGCCGGCGCCGGCCACGGCCGAGCTTCTGCGCGGCGCGCCGACGTATTCGAGCGGAATCGAACGCGAGCTTGTGACTCCTACGGGCGCGGCGATTGCGACGACACTCGCGACGCGCTATGCCGAAATTCCGGCGATGACGCTGCGCGCGATCGGCTATGGGGCGGGTTCGGCGGATCTGAAAGAGAAAGCCAACGTGTTCCGGATCCTGATTGGCGAGCGCACGGAATCCGAGAAGGGCGAGCGGTGGGATTCGCCGGTGACGGTGATCGAAACGAATCTCGACGACATGAGCCCGCAGATTTACGGCTATTTCGCCGAGCGGGCGCTGGCAGCGGGTGCGCTGGATGTGTTTTCGACTCCGGTGCAGATGAAGAAAAACCGCCCGGGGCAGCTGGTGACGATTTTGAGCGAGCCGGAAAACGTGACGCGGCTCGTGGATTTGATTTTCGCGGAGACGACGACGATTGGAGTGCGGACCTATGAGGTGCGGCGCAAGACGCTGGACCGCGAGCTGGTTCCCGTCGAGACGCCGCTAGGCGCGGTGCGGATGAAAGTCTCGCGGATGAATGGAACCATTTTGAACGCGACGCCTGAGTATGAGGATTGCAAGCGGATCGCGGCGGAGCGCGGCGTGCCGTTGAAGCAGGTGATCGCCACTGCGTCGTTTGAATTTCAGAAGCGGCGGGAAAACCACAAATAGCCGATGGCCAACGCCGGCGAAAAACCGAAATTTTACCTGACGACGCCGATTTACTACGCGAACTCGCGGCCACACGTGGGGTCCGCGTACACGACGATCGTGTGCGACGTGATCGCGCGCTACAAGCGGATGTGCGGTTACGACGTCGCGTACCTTACGGGAACCGACGAGCACGGCGTGAATATCGAGCGCGCTGCCGAAAAAGCCGGCATCTCCCCGGCTGAGCTGGTGGATCGCAACCAGAAGATATTTCTGGAACTGTGGAAGCTGCTAGGCATCCAGTACACGCATTTCATTCGCACCACAGAGACGCGGCATGCGCGAGCCGTCCAGAACCTGATTCGCCGCACGCTGGCACGCGACAACGGACTGCCCGCTGACAAGCGGGCGATTTTCAAGCGGAAATACGAAGGGCGGTACTGCATCTACGACAATCTTTACATCAGCGATACGCCCGAGCCGGCGGACTGCCCGAACTGCGGGCGGCCGGGAGAGCTTGTCTCCGAGGAGAATTATTTCTTCCGGCTCTCGGCGTATCAGGACCGGCTTCTCGAGCTGTATGCAAAAAATCCGCAATTCGTGCATCCGGATTTCCGGTTTAACGAGATCAAGAGTTTCGTCGAGAGCGGGCTGCGGGACCTTTCGATCAGCCGCAAGTCGATCAAGTGGGGAATTCCGTGGCCGGACGATCCCGAGCACGTCTTCTACGTGTGGTACGACGCGCTGACGAGTTATATCAGCGGGATCGGGTTCGTCGATGGCGAGCATGATGGGCCGGATTTCCGTTACTGGCCGGCGGATATTCATGCGATGGGCAAGGAGATCATTCGTTTTCACGCGGTGTACTGGCCGGCATTTTTGATGGCGGCGGGGGTGGAGTTGCCGAAGCAGATCGTGGCGCACGGGTGGCTGCTGTTCGAGCAGGAGAAGATGAGCAAGTCGAAGGGGAACGTGGCGTATCCCGAGCCGATCGTGAACGTGCTGGGGAATGACGCGCTGCGGTATTACTTGCTGCGGGAAGTTGTGTTCGGCCAGGACGGAAATTTTTCGCGCGATGCGCTCATCACCCGGTACAACGCGGATTTGGCGAATGGGCTGGGGAATCTCGCGAGTCGGGTGCTCGCTATGATCGGCCGATATTGCGATGGGCAAATTCCTTTGCACGAGAGGGCTACGCCAGCTGATAACGACGTTAGCCGATTGGGAACTCACGTCGCCAAGGAAGTCAAAGCGCTTTATGCCGACTATGAATTTGTGGATGCGCTTTCGACGATTTGGGAGCTGGTCACGAAAGTGAATCAATACTTAGTTGAGACCCAACCCTGGGTGCTGGCTGAAGAGCAAGCGAATCGGGAGCGATTGGGCACGATTCTTTGGACTGCGGCCGAAAGTCTGCGATTAATCGCCGTTCTGGCGGCTCCAGTAATTCCTGATGCATGCGAGAATATTTGGAGACAATTGGGCCTTCCCGGTTCCGTTCAATCCTTCGATGCGTTTTATGAGGTGGGATTCGGGGAGTTACCCCCTTTGCTGAGAATTAATCAACAGCAATCGATTTTCCCGAGGGCTGACAAAAAGGAAGTATCGGAGAGGATTGAAGCCATGGAAAACGAAATTCGGAATCCGGGCGCTGCGGCGCCTGCTGCAACGAGTGCAACGACTTCCGCGGGCAGCACGCCTGCAGGTGCGACGGCGGGGGCGGCGGCAGCGGCGCCGGCGGCACCCGTGCCGGGCGCGAAAATCACGATCGACGATTTCGCGAAGGTGGAGCTGCGCGTGGGCGTGGTGAAGTCGGCGGAAAAGATTCAAGGGGCGGACAAGCTGCTGAAGGTGATGGTGGATATCGGCGACGAAGTGCGGCAGGTGCTGGCCGGAATCGCGCTGGCTTATGCGCCGGAGCAGCTTGTGGGACGCAAAGTGGTGGTGGTGACGAATCTGGCGCCGCGGAAGATGCGAGGGCAGGAGTCGAACGGGATGCTGTTGGCCGCGTCGGATGGAGCGGATGGCAAGCCAGTGCTGGTGACGTTTGCGGAAGAGATCCCTGCGGGCGCAAAGGTGAAGTGATCGATTATGGGCACCAGCGAGCCGGATTCGTACGAGATCCTGGCGCCGCACTACGACACTGGCTATTGCTCAAAGCAGGATCTGATCGACGTACCGTTCTACGTCGATCTCGCCAGGCGGTGCGGCGGGCCAGTTTTGGAAATTGCGTGCGGAACGGGGCGCGTCCTGCTGCCGATCGCGCGCGAGGGAATTGAAATCGAGGGTGTGGACACTTCCGAGTCCATGCTGCGGGTCCTTCGCACGAATCTGGCGCGAGAGCCGCTCGCCGTCCGCGAGCGAGTGACCGTACACGAAGGCGACATGCGGAATTTTCGATTGGAAAGAAAGTTTTCGCTGGTGACCATTCCGTTCCGTCCCATGCAGCATATGTACACGGCGCAGGATCAAGTGGCAGCGCTGACGACCGCGGCTTTTCATTTGCGGGAGGATGGCAGGCTGGCGTTCGACGTTTTCTTCCCGAATTTCGAGGGGATTCCTGCGAACATCGGAAAAGAGGTTTTAGATCTCGAGTGGACAGTGGATGAAAAGCCGCGCAAGGTAGTGCGGCGATACTTTCGCAAGAAGGCGCACGACAAGATTCAGCAAACATTCAGCGGCGAATTCGTCTTCAGGACTTATGAGGGAGACAATCTTATTCTTGAAGAAACCGGCCCGCTGAAGATGTCGTACTACACCTACCAGCAGCTGCGAGCGCTATTCCTTCTGGCTTTACTGGAGCCGGCGGAGGAGTATGGTTCGTTTGCGCGCGAGCCGCTGGATAATGCGTCCAAGGAGATGATTTTTGTGCTTAGGAAGATGGATCAACGAAAGGCTCGCGTTTCGGCCGTGAGAAGGAAATAGGGATTGAAGATCATCGACTCGCACGCGCATTTGGAATTTCCGCAGTTTGACGAGGATCGCGACGCGATGCTGGAGCGGGCGCGGGCGGCGGGCGTCGAAACGCTGCTGGCGATCGGCAGCGGGACCGGTCCTGACCGGCTGAACGCGGCGATTCCATTTGCCGAGCAGCACGATTGGATTTACGCGACGGTGGGGATTCATCCGCACGAAGCGAAGCTTGCGACCGAAGCGCATTTCGGAAAACTCGATGAGCTGGCGAAGCATCCGCGCGTGATCGCCTGGGGCGAGATGGGGCTCGATTATTACTACGACCATTCGCCGCGCGAGGTGCAGCAGCAGGTTTTCCGGCGGCAACTCGGGCAGGCTCGTAGTGCGAAGCTGCCGATCGTGATTCATTGCCGCGACGCTTGGCCGGACATGCTGGATATGATCGAGCAGGACTGGCGGTCGAGCGGACTGGGCGGAATTTTTCACTGCTTCACGGGGACGCTGGAAGAAGCGCGCCGCGGGATCGAGATGGGATTCATGATTTCGTTCGCCGGCAATGTGACCTACAAGAAGATGCAGCATCTGCGCGACGTGGCGAAAGAACTGCCGCTCGACCGCATGCTGACGGAGACGGATTCACCGTTCCTGCCGCCGGAAGGGCGGCGCGGCAAGCGGAACGAGCCGGCCAACGTGGTGGAGGTAGCGCAAGCGTTGGGGAGTGTGAGAGACTTGCCGGGAGAAGAGGTTGCGGCCGCCACGGCTGCGAATTTTCGGCGTTTCTTCCGGCTCGGCACGCCGCTGCAAGCGGCGCGCAAAGGGTAAAAAATCAGCGATGGGATTTGCTGTCCAGACCGTGAAGGAAATTTTCGAGCTGGTTCGAGACGATCTCGCGCTCGTGGAGCAGGAGATTGCGGCTCAGAACGCGGCTGCGATTGAACCGGTTTCGGAGATTTCGAGTTATCTGCGCGAAGGGGGCGGCAAGAGGCTGCGTCCTGCGCTGCTTTTGCTGGCGGCTGGGGCTTCGGGGTATCGCGGACCGAGTGCGATTCGGCTGGGCGCGGTGGTGGAGTTGATTCACAACGCGACGCTGATTCACGACGACGTGATTGATGGCGCAAACACGCGGCGCGGCCGTCCGAGCGCGAACGCGCGCTGGGGCAATCACATGAGCGTACTCGCGGGCGATTGGCTGTACATGCAGTCTTTCGAGATGGCGCTGCGCGAACGGAATTTTGCGATCCTGGATATTCTGATCGAGCTCACGCAGAGCATGGTGGAAGGCGAGCTGTTGCAGTTGACGCGTCTCGGCCGGATCGATTTAACGGAAGCCGAAGCCACCGAGCTTGCCTATCGCAAGACGGCGTGCCTTTTCAGCGGCTGCTCGCGGCTCGGAGCGGTGCTGGGCCGGCAACCGAAGCACGTGGAAGATGCGCTGGCGGAGTACGGACGCAATGCGGGACTGGCGTTCCAGCTGGTGGATGATTTGCTTGATTTCACGGCGTCGCCCGAGCAGCTCGGCAAGCCGGTGCTGAGCGATTTGAAGGAAGGAAAAGTGACGCTGCCGTTGATTCTGGCGCTGCGCGCGGAAGCGCCGCACGCCGGGGACGGAAACGGGCACGATGCGAATGGCGCGGGCGGGCGGCGGCTGGTTGCAAAAGTTCTGGAAGAGCGCGGCTTCGTGACCGTGCGGCCCGAACAGATTACGCGGCTGGTGCGCGAAACCGGGGCGCTCGATTGCGCAGCGAAACTGGCGCGCGAGTATGTGGCTCGCGCGAAAGACGCGCTGGCCGAATTGCCCGATACCGATTACCGCCGAGCACTCCTCGCCGTCCCCGATTTTATTCTCGCACGCGAAAATTAAGAGCAGAGGCTTCGAGCGAACGGTGCGCGGAGTTGGCCGCTGAGATTCTTCGCCCATCCTGATCGGATGGGCTCAGAATGACAGCCCTCTTGCACAGTGAGCTTGGGATTCTTCGCCCCGCTTGGCGGATGGGATCCCTTCCTTCGTCAGGGCAAGCAGAATGACAGCCCTCTTGCAGAATGAGCGCTTTCGCAGAGTCGGGGTTTCTGCGGAGCGGGGAATCCTGGCAAGAGCGCGGCGATTTGTTTGTGAGGTCAGCTAGCGTCGCAATCCGGCTTTGTTATTGCTGCGATTTTGCGGCGGTGCTTCCTGACGCGGGGGGCGGCGTCTTTCCGAAGCGCACTTCGTGAGCGATCAGCTCGTTGCCGACGGGCTTGGCGTGGATTACGACGCGGTCGCCGATTTTCAGGTCCTTGAGCGTTGCGCTGGCGCCGCTTTTGACGAACGCGGTATCGGGCGCGATTTTCACTACCTGTACTTCCTTGGTTTGGCTCTCGACGGTGATCTCGGTGTCCGTGATTTTGGTCACAGTGCCGAAAACGTGCTTTTCGGTTCCATGTGCGAATGCGACGGCGGCGAGCGAAACAAGAGCGACTATCGCAAAAACCCTGCTGACCACGAATCCTCCTCAGTGCTGCTTTGAATTTGTGTTGCTGTCCGGCTGCGCGTTCAAAAATTCCTCTTCCTGCTGTTCTTCTTCGATCTCGGCGGGGCTGCGCGGATTGTGATCTTTCATATCGGCGAGATCCTCTGCGGTTAGATGCGGCAAGTGCCGGAGGAAGAGGACGAGATGCCAAGTCTCGTGGTCGTTCGGGCCGGCCGCTCCCCAGGCAGGCATGCCTGTGAATCGGATTCCGTTCTGAATAATGTAGTAAAGCTCGCCGTCGGTGAGGTTCTGGGTTTCGACAAGGCGCATATCGGGCGCGCGCGGGTAAAGATTTTGTCCCAGATCTGCTTTTCCGCTGCCGTCGTTCGCATGGCAGCTGGCGCAATGGTCGGCGAAGTGGCGCCGGCCTTCGACGAGAAGATCGGGAGAGGCATCCATCGGATTTTTCGCCGAGCGCGCTGCCGTTGGGATTGAAAGTCTTTGAATGGTGCGGCCGAGGTAAGCTTCGATCGATCCAGGCGCGGTACGCGCACTCATGCCGGTAAAGGTTAGCCAGCCGAAGATCAGCGCGAACACAGCCACCAGAATCGCGAGTGGCACTATCAGTCGCAAAGCTCGGCTCCTTCGTCCGCACGCGATTCTACCTGTATTTCGGCTGCCGCGCAGCAGGTCCTAGTAGTGAAACCGCCAGCGGACGGAGCCGATGAACTGGCGCGGCTCGACGAAATGCGTGCCGCCGAAAGTGTTGCTGGTATCGAGCAGATAGCGATTGTCGCTGATATTTACAGCCGTCAAGGTGAGTGTCAGCCGCTCGCCGATGTTTTTGCCGATCGAGAAATCGAACGTCGTGTGCGACGGGAGATGGCTTGGCCCGTCGCCGTTTAAAAAGCCGGAGCCGACGTTCAAGTTGCCGCTCGTCCATGCGCTCCACGGAAGGCGGAGGTCGTAGCCGGTCGAGAGCGTGTCGCGTTGGTCGTGATCGAGGAAAAAGTAACCCGTGTCCGGAGGCTCGAAATCCGTGAGGCCGCCGGTGACGGCTCCCGCTCCCTCGGCGTATTGGTGAGAGTAGGCCAGGTGAATCCGGGCGCGATGGAAAAGCTCCGGCGAGCGGACCGTGGTCTCCCAACCGCGGATGCGGGCATGGTCGATCGTGAGCGGGAGGAAAATGTTGGAGTTGCCGAGAACGTCGTGATCCAGGAAGTTGCGCGCGGCAGTGTGGAAATAGGCTTCGTCAAACGTCCAGCCATGGAAGGGAATCGCGAGGCCGACTTCCCACTGTTCGTCACGCTCTCCGTGTAAGGGCAGGAACGCAAAATCGGGGCCGAGGAGCGGACCGGAGATGGTGTCGAGCGGGGGAGCCTGATAGTAGCGGCCATAGAATCCGCGCAGGACTGCGTTGATCTTCGGGATGCGAATCGCGGTGCCGACGCGCGGATCGGCGGAGTTTTCACTGACTTTGGGGTCGGCGAAGTGGGTAAGACGGACGCCGCCATTCAAACTGAGCCACGAGGCTGGCTTAAATTGGTCCTCGAGGAAAATCGCTTGGAGGTTGCCCCAGAGGACTTCACTTTGGGTGCCGGGCTCGCCGCGTCCTGAGTCGTCGTTTGGCGTGACGCTGAAAAACAAATTGTCGTGCTGGCCGTACACGTAAAGACCGCCGCGAAAATTATTTTTGCCCTTTGTCAGTGCGATCGAAGACTGCAGCCCCACGTAGTTCGATGAGCGGTCGTCGAACGTGATCGTGGGGGTATCGTCGGGACCGGGACGGAGGCGCGCGCTATTGTAATGATAGAAGGGCGAGACGGTGAGTACGGCGCCGGGACTGAGAGTTCGCACCCAGGAAAAATTAACGAACGAATCGGCTTCGTGATCGGTGTCGCGAATCGAACAGTTGGGCTCCGGCGGAATCGGCTGCGGACAAATCGCCTGCTGATCCGGCGTGTTGGGCACCTGGTAGAAGTCGCGGCGCAGGGACGCGACGAGGCGCAATTGGTCGCCTGGCGTCGCATTGAAAATCAACGAGCCGAATCCGCCGACTCCGTCGCCAAGGTCGTGAATGATTTGTGGTACGGGTGTTTCCAGGCTGGCATCGGAGCGATTTGCGTTCACGCTGCCGTAGTAAGCGAAGCGTTGTGTGTGACCTCCCAGGTTGATCTGGCTATTGGTTTGATTGTAGCTGCCGTAGGTGGCGAGGATGTCGATGTCGTTGTTGCGCTCGAAGCCGGTGCGAGGAACCACGTTGAATACGCCAAAGGTGCGATCGCCGTAGTCCGCCGAGTACCCGCCGCGTTGGACCTCGAAGTAATCCACATCCTTGGGGTCGAACTGCGGGCCGACGTTGCTTGCGATGCTGGTATTGGGCACGGGCACGCCGTCAACGAGCCAACTCACTTGATGGCCGCCGCGAATGTGAAGCTGGTCGTGGACGACGTAGGCGCTCGGGACGAAATCCGTGATCATGGCGAGGCTGTTGGTGCGATTCGCTCCAGGGGTTCGTTCGATGTCGGAGCGCGTTACGAGCGTTTGCGTGGTGGAGGAGCCTTCATCGATTTCCTGCGATTGCTCTTCGGCCGAGACCTGCACGGTCTGCGTGCCGCTTGCAATTTTGAGCTCGAAATGCAGCACGGGAGAGCTGTTGGAGGTGACGACGAGTCTCTCCGAGACATCCCGAAATCCAGGATGAATGATTTCGATGGTGTACTGGCCGACGGAGACAGCATCGAAGTGAAATTCGCCGCTTTGATCGGTCTGCACAGACTGAGTCCAAGCAGATGTCGCGGACTTCAGCGTGACTTCGACGCCGGCAATCGGCCGGTGCTGAGGATCATGAACGATACCCCGAATATTTCCGAAGATCGTAGCTCTCAAAACTGGAACAACGAGCAAGCCTGCTGCAAACAGAAAGAGTCCGAACCTTTCCACATGCTTCCGCATGAAATCCCCCGCATAAATTATTAGATTTTGTGAAGCGGCGGAACGACGGTCAGCTGCGCGGAGGTTGGAAAGGTGCGGCGGTGAATCCGAGGAGAAGCGAAGCAGATGATTGGGTGAGCGCGAGGCGGGCCGAAGCGGGTGACGATGCTCGCACGATGGCAGACGGAGTTGTCGGAGCGATGGGGGCGAAGAATCCGTAGTCCATCGCGTGGTGGCCGGCCTTCATAGTGCATTCCGCCCGATGGCCGGCGGCGCCGTGATGACACGACATGCCTTCTTGTTTCGAAGCGGCAGCCACCGCATGCGAGTGCGCGGCGTGCGAGCCGTGCGGCAGGCAGCAGAGATTGTTGCAATCGCTACTCATGCCGGCTGATGTGCGGGCGAACAACGAGAGCGGCGTCGCGAGGAGCGCAAGAACAATCAGGATGGCCTGGGCGCGTTGCATCGGCGACTAGCGTAACACAGCTCGGGACGGGCAACCAGCGAGAGGCGGTGGGAGGGGATTTGTCCGGCGCACGATGATTTGCGTTTCTGAAAACGTAGCGATAGGCTGGCAAGCGTGCTGCCACTGAAGCTGATTTACGACGACCATTACGATTTGAACCTCGGCTCGCACGTTTTCCCCTCGGAGAAATACCGGCTTGTACGAGAAAAACTCCTGCGGGACGGAATCGCTGCGCCGGAGGATTTCCTTAAGCCGGACCCTGCGAGCGATGAAGACATCCTGCGCGTTCATTCGCAGGACTACGTGTGCAAGCTCAAAACGGGATCGCTGACGCGAGCGGAAGTGATGCGGATGGAGATTCCGTACTCAACGGAGTTGATTGAGGCCTGCTGGCTGGCAGCGGGCGGATCGATCCTGGCGGCGCGCCGCGCACTAACGGACGGCTACTCGGCGAACATCGGCGGCGGATTTCATCACGCGTACCCGGATCACGGCGAAGGGTTTTGCGTGATTCACGATGTAGCGGTCGCAATTCGCAGGGTGCAATTCGACGGGAGCATCGAGCGCGCGATGGTGGTGGACACCGACGTTCATCATGGAAACGGAACGGCGGCCATTTTCGGAGCCGATCAGAGCGTCTTTACGCTCTCGATTCATCAGGAGCATAACTATCCTTATCCGAAGCCCCCATCTACGATGGACATCAATCTGCCGGATGGCGCGGGGGACGACGATTACCTCGCAATCCTCGAAAAATATCTGCATCGGGCGTTCGACGAGTTTTCACCGCAACTGCTTTTCTACGTGGCGGGCGCGGATCCTTACCGCGAAGACCAGCTTGGCGGGTTGAAATTGACGATGGAGGGATTGGAGCGCCGGGATACGCTGGTGCTCGGGTACGCGCAACGGAATCAGGCTCCGGTGGCTGTGACGCTCGCGGGCGGATATGCGCGGAAGCTCGAGGACACCATCAGAATTCATGTAAACACGATCAAGGCTGCGATCGATGCGGCGAAGCGGGCGGGCGGCCGACCGGTTGCCTCTGCGGAGTGACGACCGCCGGACCCGGTGCGAGAGGATTACTTCGCCAGGGTGGTTGCTGACTGAATGGCAGTCGTTAATTCTTCGGAAAAGCTCTCCGGCGAAAATTCTCCCACGCGATACACGATTTTCCCCTTGCGGTCGATGATCAGAACGGTGGGAAGCGTCTCGACTTTCAGCAGGTCGTCCAAACCGTCGGCAAAGGCCATCGGGACATTCCATTTCTCGCGGGCGACGAAGGGCGCGACGAGCGATTGGTCGTCATCGACGTTGAGCGCGAGGAATACGAGATTGGGATCTCCTGCATAGTTCTTCGCGGCCTGCGCGAACATCGGCTCAAGTATGTGGCACGGGCCGCACCAGGTGGCCCAGAAGCTCAAGACGATCGTTTTTCCCTTGAGGGGAGCCAGGAAGAGAGGGGTTCCGTCCAGGTGGCGCAGCACGAAGGCGAACGGATCTTGCACTTCTCGATTTCGCGCGGCGGGGTTTTCGGCTGCGGTGCCGGGCCGCAGGTAATCGTACGTGGTCAAAATTTGTTCGCCGAGGCCTTGTTCGCTTCCGTGAGTCTGCTTCCAGACGTTGCCGAGTTTCAGGCGAATCTCGCTGCGATCCACCGTGCCGGCCGGTCCGTTTTCCGGCAATACGAAAGCGAGGGAATATTCCTGGATGGCGCGCGCCAGGTCCTTCTGGATTTCGGCGATCTCGCCGAGCGCTTCAGCGGCGACGGCATTGGCGCGGAGCGCGTAGGCCATTTGCAGGTCTTTGATCGCTGCGTCGTAGGTGTGTTGGTATTTTTCAATCTGACCGCGTAGCGTGAAAAGCTGGCACATAATCTTATCGCGATGTTGCTGCCATTCTTCAAGCGAGGCTCGTTCGGGCCGCTCGCCGGCAGTGGACTTCTGCACGCGATCGAGAACGCGGCTGACGTAGCCGCTGGCTCGAACGAGGCTGGCATCGTCGCCGCGGCGCTGGAGGATTTGGACAGCCAGCAACATCATCTCGGAATCGTCCGGCTGGAGGGCAATGAGCTGCTCGGAATAGTCGAGGGCGCACTCGTCATCGCGAAGTTGCTGGCAGGCTTCCACGAGAGCGCGATCGATGGCCGCCTTGCGCGGAGGCTCGGGGAAGCGCCTGAGGTAGTCTCTCAGGTTACGTACGAGCGCTGCGCGGTCATTGCCGGCAGAGTTGAGAGCTTTCTGCAATTCTGCTTCGGCTTCTGCATCTTTCTTCGAAACTGCGTCAGAAGCAGGTCTGGAAGAGTGCGTAGTCGATGAGGGAATCTGCGCGCGAGCGGCCGCCGAGAATGCCAGTAGAAAGCAGGGGCACAGAATGAGGCGCAACCATCGCATCGAGGCACCATTCTAGCGCGGAACGCGATTCTGCGGATGTTTCGGGCGATGCCCATTCGAGGCTAGCGGAGAGAGATCTTGCCCGAGCTTGTCTCGATTTCCACTCGGGCTTTTCCGTCGCCGAGGCGCGCGCGCAGCTCGTGCTTGCCCGTGGTTCCTTCCATGACAATGGGAATTTGCGTGTCGATATCGCCGGAGCTGGTGCGCGCGTAGAAGCGGAAATTTGCGGTGCCCGGCACATGAAGCAACACCGTGCCGGATGACGAGCGCACTTCCCAGTAGGCGGTCGTCAGCGGATTTCCATCCACCTTGACGTCACCCGAAGTGGTGCGCACGCGCAGATCGGCGGATACCTGGCTCACAGTGATGCTGCCGCTTCCGGTGGATGCTTCCACGGATTGAGCCGGCTGAACGATCTGGATATCGCCGGAGCCGGCTTGGGCTCGAATTTCGCCGTGAACGTCGGAGAGTTTGATGTCGCCGGACCCTGCGGTGGCTTCCACCTGTCCTTGAATGCGGGAAAGCTCGACGTTGCCGCTGCCGGCCGTTGCCTGCACGTCGCCGGAGATATCTTCGGCTGAAATTTTTCCTGAGGCTGCGACAAAATTCGCAGGGCCCTTGATGCCGCTCACCACCAACGTGCCGGAGGCGGCCATTCCATGAATTTGAGTGTCCGCGGGAACCGTGATCGTGTAGTTGACCGTGACTCCGCTCATGTGTTCGCTGGAGCCGCCGATGCGAATGAAATTGCCCTCCTGCGAAATGGGGGGATTCGCGATCATGTCGGCGAGGCGCCCGTGCCGATCGCGGAAAAGGCGCGCCTTGGCGCGGAACTCGGCGTGGACTTGAACCTCTCCCACGGGACCAGCAGTAACGCGCGAATTGCCGGAAGCATTGGTGAGATCGATCCGCACCGGGCCGTTCACGGTGAATTTGCGGTCGGCCGTCTGCGCCGGCTCGCCGGAGGAATTTCCGGTGTCGCCGCTTCGCTCGGTGATACAGCCTGCGAGGGTGAATGCCACGAGCGCGGCAGCGGAGAGCCAGACGTGTTTTTTGAATCTCGTCATCGAATCGTGTGCGCCGGCGCGTTCCCGCCAGCGACTCTTCCTATCAGATATATACGAAGATGCGCAACCAGAAGTTCCGCCGCGAGGGACGACGGAAATATTGTGATTTGCGCATCCGACTCTGTGGCAGCTCTACTTCGATTTGAGAAGGGAATTGAGCGACCCCTGGCGGTAACCTTCGAGATCAATGGTAACGAACGCGAATCCTGCGGCCTTCACTCCGGCGACGATTTTCTCCGCGATATCGGGATTGAGTCCGCGGGATAGCTCGTCGTGCGCGAGCTCAATGCGCGCGAGTTCGCCGTGAGCGCGGACGCGAAACTGGCGGAAGCCAAGATCGCGCAGGGACTTTTCAGCGCGCTCGACGGTGTCGAGCAGCTCGGGCGTCACTGCTATTCCGTAAGGGATTCGCGACGAGAGGCAAGCGGACGCGGGCCGATCCCACGTGGAAAGCCTCGCGCGCCGGGAGAGCATGCGTATTTCGGATTTGCCAAGCTGCGCGTCGAGAAGCGGCGCGAGGATGCGATGTTCGTGGGCGGCGCGATGTCCGGGGCGAAAATCGCGAGTATCGTCGGCATTGATTCCGTAGGCGATGGCTCGGAAGCCGCGCTCGCGCGCGATGGATTCCATGCGGTCGAAGAGTTCGTCTTTGCAGTGATAGCAGCGGTCGGCGTTGTTCGCCACATAGAGCGGATTTTCAAATTCGCGCGTCTCGATGAATTCGTGGCGCAGACCTGTGGCGAGCGCGAACGCGGAGGCCTCGTCGCGATCATGCCGTGAAAAACTGGCGGACAGCGCCGTGATGGAGAGCGCCCGATCGCCGAGGGAGGTGTGCGCCGCCCACGCCAAATACGCCGAATCGGCTCCGCCGGAAAATGCGATGAGGAGCGAATCGAGAGAGCGAAGAGATTCGAGTAACGACTGTTCCTTTCGGCCGGCGAGCGGTGCGTCCGCAGGGAGCGCGGCCGGCGCGGTTGCAATCGGGAACAGGTGCTCAGACATTACGTGGGGAGTATAACCCTTCCACTCGATTACTGAAAATCGAGCAAAACGTCCACGGTCCCGGCCTTTGGGTCCGTCTGCAGAAAGCGGCCGGTTTTCTCATAGTGAAAGGGAAGGCCTATGAATGCTTCCTTCGCGCCACGCTCGACAAATTCCTCGTAAACTCCTTTGTCAAACACGGCGCCTGCGGGAATCTGCCACGCGGCACGAATCCGGCGTTCGCCTTCGAGCGAAAGCCCTGTGAGAACCAGCTGGCCCATCCGATACTGAGGGCCCTCCGCGACTGCGACGGTGTAGGAGACACTCGCCGCTGCGTCGTCGTAATGCGGCGTCTGAGTGAGTTTCGCGTCGAGATAGCCTTGCGCTCCATACACATCGAGGATGCGATTCCAACCCGCTTCCATTCGCACGCCGTCGGCGATGTCGCCCGGCTTTAGCTGGACGTACCCCTGCAACTGCGCCGCGGTCATCACGGAATTGCCGCTCCATTCGACGCCGCCCCACTTGTACGCCGGGCCGGGCTCGATGGGCGCGAGTACGAAAACTTTGTCCGGCAGCGGCTTCGTGGGATCGCCTTCGAACCGCGCGGTGGGAGCGGGGAATTTTACTCGCAGGAAAGCGCGCTTCAGGTAGAGCGGACGAACCTGCTCGAATTCGAATAGCTCAATGGCGCTTCGCGAGAAGGGCTTGCCAATCAGCTGGGCGAGACCCTGCTGAACGGCCGGGTCCATTCTCGCAAGCGAATCAGAGAATTCGACGTTGGCAACGCGCAACACGTCGCCCTCGATGCGAAACTGCAGCACGTGGTCACCGCTGGGAGCCGAGACCACGGAGTGCGTCACGGTCGCGTGCAGGCCGCGCGTCGCAATCAGCTCCTCGATGGCGTTGGACATCGTCGGTAGGATCGTGCCATTTTCCGGCGCGGTTCCGTCGAATAACACCACGGCGTTCTTGAGTGCGGTTCTGAGCTCGTCGTCGGAAAATTTGGGGAAATTGTCGAACGTCACGGGGACCGTCGGCGCGTCCGCGAGTTCGTATTCGACGGTCAATCCATTCGCTCCGCTGGAGAATTTGTACTGAACGTTCTGAAACAGGCCGAGCCGGGCAAGCCTGTCGGCGGCGAGCTGGAGTTCGTCGCGCGTGACAGTGGAGCCCGTGCGCAAACCGGTGGCACCCGCGATTTCCTGGCTCTTGAACCGATGCGAGCCGGTGACGATAACGGCTGCGAGGCGTTCGCCAGCCGCTTGCGCGGGCGTGAGCGTTCGAGCTTCGACGGAGATTAGAGAGACTGCCAGCAGAGCGAAAATCGCGAATCGGAGTTGGCGGAAATCAGTGGAGGACAATGTAGAGATCAACACTCGCGTTTTGCTTTTCGGGCTTTGGATTCACAGCAACGCCGGTCTTGATGATTCCCAATTCCTTCAGCTTGCCGGGAAGAATTTCTGAGACGAAGGTGTGGGGATAAGTGGCGTCGTAAATGGCGCCTGGCTTGAGCTTGAAGCTCTTGGTGAGTTCGAGCGCAGCAAGCTCGGTGAGCCCTTCGAAATGCACTTGCCCGAGGTGGAATTGCGCGCCTTCATCGACCGCGACGTCATAGGTCGTCAGCCGGGCGGTATCGTCGAGTATTTGTTTGGGCTTTACGGCGGCTTCGATGAATCCGCGCGTGTCGTAGGCCCGTTTGATCGCGTTGAGTCCGGAGTCGATCTTTTCCTGGTTGGCCACCTCTTTCGATTTCATTCCCAGCAGGCGGTCGAGATCGTCCGCCGAAAATACGCGGTTGCCGGTCCACTGGGCTTTCTCCCAGTAGAATTCGGGGCCTTCTTCCACGGACAGTGCGACGTTGATCTCTTGCACGGGTCCGCTCGCGCTCGTGCTAAGCGTCTTCGCCTCGGGCTTCTCGAACCGCGCTCGCAAATAGCCGTGCTTGCGGTAGATCGGAACGAGGCCGGCCGAGGCGAACTCGCTCACGTAGCTCACAGAATAGTCGCGGCCGATGATTTGAGACGAAGCGGACTCGAGGTTGTTCGATGGGATCGCGGCGGTTCCCGCGAAGTGGATGCTGCGAATCGGCATCGAAACGCCGGTGACGGAATAGACGAACGCGCGGACGGGCTGTCCCAATCCGTCGACGGAAGGGATTGCCGAAACGTCTCCGTCGATGCCATCGGCGCGGATCAGATTGCGGAGAGCGACGCGGACGCCTTCCACCGTGGTGCCGGATTCCGGCACACCGCCCGAATAGAATGTCACACGGCTTCGAAGCGCATGGTCCAGTTGCGCGTCGGAAAACCAGACGAAATTGTCGAAGACGCAGGGGATGAACCTGGATACTTCCTTCACCTGGAAATCGACGCTCAGCGACCGGCTCTCGCTCATATAGCGAAACGAGACGCTCTCAAACGCTCCGGATTTCGAAAGTTTTTCGACAGCCGAGGCGAGCTGCGCCAGCGTGACGTTATCGCCGATTTGCAGCCCGGTTGCCTTGCCGGCTTGCGCTTCGGTGAAGCGATTGAGGCCCGTGAATTTGATTGCGGCCAGCCGATAAATTGTTTGCGGCGCGGATTGGGCTCTTAGCGCCGGAGTGTATGCCGCCGCCGCCGATAGGAGAGCAAGCACGGCGCCATAGGTAAACGCCCGCCTTGCGATTGCAGCGATCTTCATGAAGCCTATTCTAATGAAAACGCAGGTTTCCTGTGTGATTTATTCGACGGTGACGGACTTCGCGAGATTGCGCGGCTGATCCACGTCGCAGCCTCGCCGGACGGCGATGTGGTAGGCGAGTAGCTGCAGCGGGATGATCTCGAGAATCGGGGAGATCAATTCCGGAGCCGCCGGAATTTCGATCGCGTGGTTCGCGGTCCCGCGCGCGAGCCGATCACCTTCCGTCACCACCGCGACCACAATTCCGTCACGCGCTTTCACTTCCTGCAGATTCGAAACGGTTTTTTCGTAGCGCGTCATGGACGCGGTGTCGGATTCGTCGCGTGTAGCGATCACGACGACCGGAAGATTCTCATCGATCAGCGCGTTCGGGCCGTGCTTCATCTCGCCCGCCGGATATCCCTCAGCGTGGATGTAGGAAATTTCCTTAAGCTTCAGGGCGCCTTCGAGCGCGATCGGATAGTGGATGCCCCGGCCCAGATACAAGAAGTCGGTGTGGCGGAAGAAAAGCCTTGCCAGCTCTTCGATTCCAGCGTCGCGCTGCAGGATGGACTCGATCTTGTGTGGGATGCGAATCAATTCCTGCATCAGCGTCTGAGCAAGCCCGGGAGTGAGCTTGCCGCGCACTTGCGCGAGGTAGAGCGCTGTAAGCAGCAGTGCGGTCAGCTGGCCGGTGAATGCCTTTGTGGAAGCGACGCCGATTTCCGGGCCGGCATGTGTGTAGATCGTGCCGTTCGCCTCACGGGTGAGCATCGAACCCACCACGTTGCAGATCGCCAGAATCTTCGCGCCTTTCATCCGCGCTTCGCGCTGCGCCGCCAGCGTATCGGCCGTCTCGCCCGACTGGCTGATGGCGATTACAAGCGTACTTGCGGCGATAATCGGATCGCGATAGCGGAATTCGCTGCCGTAGTCCACTTCGACCGGTACTTGCGCGAGCCGCTCGATCATGAATTTCCCGGCCAGCGCCGCGTGCCAGCTGGTGCCGCACGCCACGATTTTTATCTCGCGAAAATTCCGGAACTCCTCCTCGGTGATATCCACTTCATCGAGGAACACCTTGCCGGTCTGCTGCGAAATCCGGCCAAGCAACGTATCGCGCACCGACCGCGGCTGCTCGAAGATTTCCTTCTGCATGAAATGCTTGAAGCCGCCCTTTTCCGCCATAATCGGGTCCCAGGTGATGTGCTGGACCTTGGGAGTGACCGGCCGATTTTCAAAATCAACCACGCGCACGCCCTTCAAAGTCAGAATCGCGATCTCGCCGTCGCCCATGAAAAATGCCTCGCGCGTGTGCGACAGGATGGCGGGAATGTCGCTCGCTACAAAAAACTCATCCTGGCCGAGGCCGATCACGACCGGGGGGCCGAGCCGCGCGGCGACAATCTTGTTCGGATCGCGAGTGGACATGGCCACTAGAGCGTAGGCGCCGGTGAGGAGCTTGACGGTCTTGAGCACCGCCTCCTCGAGCGGGACATTTTTCGAATATTTCTCGATTAAATGCGCGATGATTTCGGTGTCGGTCTCAGTCTGGAATTTATGGCCTTCTTCGATGAGCTGGTGTTTTAATTCGAGGTAATTCTCGATGATTCCGTTGTGGACGACGACGATCTCGCCGGTGCAATCGCGATGCGGATGTGCATTCTCTTCCGTCGGACGGCCGTGGGTGGCCCAGCGAGTGTGCCCAAGCCCGTACACGCCGTCGATCGGGGATTTGGCAAGCAGATCCTCGAGATTTTTCAATTTTCCCGAGGCGCGGCGCAGTTCGAGTTTCCCGTTTTGTCCAACAACCGCGATGCCCGCCGAATCATAGCCGCGGTATTCGAGCCGCCTCAGTCCATCGATGACCAGCGGCACCACAGCCTTCGGGCCGATATAACCCACAATTCCGCACACGGTAGTTCGCTCCTGGAGCTTCGCCCTGAATCAGGCGTGGCAGCCGATCGACAACAATCAGGTTAGCACATACGTTTGATGAGACAAGGAGTGGACGCGATTCGTTGTCCAAAACAGAGAGAGGCTATGCGAACGCAACGAGACGCAGCTATTCGAGGATTTCGAAGCGGAATTCTTCGATCACCGGATTCGTGAGGACGTCTTTCGCAATCCGCTCGACCTGGCTCTTTGCTTCTTCGCGCGCCATGCCGTCGAGATTCAAAACGAAGAATTTGCCTTGGCGCACGTCTTGGACGCTTGCGAATCCCTGCGAAGCCAGCGCGCGCTGAATCGTTTGTCCCTGCGGATCGAGGACAGTGGACTTCAGCATTACCCAGACATGAGCTTTCATCGCCGTGATTATACCAACCCTGCCGCGCTTGATGCCGCACGAAAATTCTCGAGCAATTGACGCTTGTCCAGGGGCGGCAGGAAGGCAGCGTTGAAACTCTGCTCGGTCAGGTCGAGCATCTGCTTGTTCGTGAGGCCGAGCGATGCAGCAAGCGAGTATTCGTTGAGCAAATCGGTGTGGAACAGGCCGGGATCGTCGGTGGAAAGCGTGACCATCAGCCCTTGCTCGATAAACTTCGGAAGCGGGTGGTCTGCGAGCGACGCCTGCTGCCTGCCGATCTGTTTCGCCAACGCGCCCGTGCACAAATTACTGGTGGGGCAATTCTCAAGAACGACCCGGCGGGTGATGAGCGATTCGGCGAGCGCCGGATCGTGCATCACGGCAATCCCATGCCCGATTCGTTCCGCCCCGAGAAGCTCGACTGCCTCGCGAACGGAGTCGGGACCGCCTATCTCTCCTGCGTGGCACACGGTTCGCAATCCGTCGTTGCGCGCGAGATCGAATGCCGGACGGAACTGTACGGCTGGCACAGAGAGCTCGTCGCCGCCCATTCCGAATCCGATCACGCCGGCAGTCTGCAGCTTGGATGCCCAGCGCGCCACTTCCATGGCCGACTCCGCTCCGAATTGCCGCGCGACGTCGAAAATCCAGGCGGTTCGCAATCGGCTGAAGGGAACGCTCTGGGCCGTTTCGCGGATGGCCTGAAAATTCGCTTCGACGTTCTGCATTCGCCGCAGCATCACGCCGACGGAAATCGTGATTTCGGCGTACACCACGGTCTGGCGAAGCAATTCTTCGGCGAGATGCCGCGTGATAAGCGCGTAATCATCCGGCGTTCGCAGGAACGAGGTGATCCACTTGAACGTCTCGATGAAGCCCATGAAATCGGAATACTTGTAACGGGCGAGAACCTCTTCGCGGGAAAGCGCTACGCCGTGGCGGGCGGCCAATTCAACTGCGGTGTCCGGGCGGATCGTTCCCTCGAGGTGCAAGTGCAATTCTGCCTTAGGGAGAGAAGCGACGATCGAAGGCTTTTGGTTTTGTTCCGTTGCCACGTCCGCCTACTGTGCCGGCAATTGCGGCCGTCCAGCGTTGATCCACGCGGTCATCCAGTATGAACCGAGGTCTGTCGAAGCATCCGAAAGCTGGCGCACCAGAACCGCGCCCGTTTGCGCATAGAAGCGATCGTAGTATTCGTCGTTGTAGCCGGCAAGGCCCTCATGAGCGCGCGAATCCGAAAGTAAAATGTTTTCGAGCCAGGAATGCGCGCTGAGCGCCATCTCAAAAGCATGGTCGGTGGGATCGTGGATGAAGACCGCTTCGTTCGGCTTGACGAAGAAAAACAATTGAAAGCGATCCACCAGTCCCGATCCAAACCGGTCGTTTACGCCCGGCTGATTCGAGAGTTTGCCGTCCCAGTTCATCGTGGTGTTAAACGGGTCATGCGATTCGGCGACATAATGGGCGAGGTACGCCGCGGACAGTTTTGCATCGGTCCAATTGTGATCGTGAAACGCATCCGTTAGTTTCTTGCTGTAAGTTCCCACCTGCCATGGCAGCACACCGAATGTATAGACGGAGCGCCGTCCGAATTTCGAGACGGCCGCTGTGTACGTGCGAGGCAGATTGACGAAAGGGAATTGGCCGTAGTGGTCGAGCTTTACGAAATCGAGGTTCTCGAGAGTGGGATCCTTTCGCTCGGCCGCTTCCGGATCGACCACATGCTGCACCAGATATTGCCGGTTTGCTTCGAAGAACGGACGAATATCGTCTGGAAGCGTGTCCACGGCTTTATTCGTGATCAGGCGCTGAGCGTTTTCGCCCCAGGCAAGTAAGGAGGGGAGGCTCAACGCCAGAACCAACAACAGCGCGAGCGCGAGGCACAGCCGCACTTGCATCAGAGCTGGCCCCCTTCTGTATTGCCTGCCGCGAGCTTTGAAGTCGCCAGCTGGCTGTGCCGCCGTCCGTAGAAATAATAGAAGCACAGCCCAATTGTGAGCCAAACGAAAAATCGAATCCAGCTGATGATCGGGAGCCCGGCCATCAGGAGAACGCAGGTCAATATCGTACATATCGGAGCGGTGAGGCCGCCTGGGGCTCGGAATGCGCGATGACGGTCGGGTTGCTTGTATCGCAGAATCAGCACGCCAGCGGCAACGAGACCGAAAGCGAAGAGTGTCCCGATATTGGAGAGGTCCGTGAGCGTTCCGATATCGAGAAGCCCGGCCGGAATTCCGACCAGGAAGCCTGCCACCCACGTGGAAAAATCGGGCGTGCGATATTGTTTGTGCACGCGGCTGAAAAGCTTTGGCAGCAATCCGTCGCGCGACATGGCGAACCAGACGCGAGCCTGGCCAAGCTGAAAGACCAGCAGCGATGAAATCATCCCCATCAGGGCGCCGATCAGCACGATTAGCTGGATCGAGCCGAAATGAAGCTTTTTCATCGTGTTTACGACCGGAGCCGCATCGTCGAGCAATGTCTGCCATTGCACCAAGCCGGTCAACACCACGACCACGCCGATGTAAAGCACCGTGCAAATGATAAGCGTCGCGATGATTCCGATCGGCAAGTCGCGCTGCGGGTTTTTGCACTCTTCCGCCGCCGTCGAAACGGAGTCGAATCCGATATAGGTGAAGAAGACGATGGAACCGCCCGTGAGAACTCCCGGCCAGCCGTTCGGCATGAAGGGATGCCAGTTGGCAGGGTGAATGAAGCGCGAAGCGAAGATGATGAACACCATGATGGCGACGATCTTTAGAATCACCATCACATTGTTCGTTTCCGCCGACTCGCGAATCCCGCGCACGAGAATCATCGTCAGGATCATCACGATGATGAACGCTGGCAGATTGAATCCGAAATGCCAGCCCGGCTGGTAGAGCACGTTGTTCTGCAAATCGGAAAGCCCGGCCGGCAGATAGGCGGGAGAAATCCACCGCAAGCTGGCGTGAATCCCCAAGTAATCGAGCAAATTTACCACGTGCGCGGAAAATCCCACGCTGACGGCCATATTCGAAACCGCATATTCGAGGATCAAATCCCAGCCGATGATCCACGCGATCAGCTCGCCCATCGTTGCATACGTGTAGGTATAGGCGCTGCCGGCAATCGGAATCATCGCCGCCAGCTCCGCGTAGCAGAGCGCAGCGAAGCCGCACGCAATCGCGACGAGAATGAACGACAGTGCGATCGCCGGGCCTGCACCGGGCCTGCCGAAGGAAGCGGAGTGATAAATCAGATATTCAAGCAGCGGAGCGTTCAGGATGGAACTGAACTGCATTTTCTGCCCGGCGATCGCCGTGCCAATGACGGTGAAAATGCCCGACCCGATGACGGCGCCGATGCCGAGCGACGTGAGGCTGAGCGCGCCGAGCGTCTTCTTCAGGCGCTTTTCCGGCTCTTGCGAGTCGGAGATCAGCTTGTCGATGTCTTTGGTGCGGAAAATCTGTGCGCCCATCGCCACCGTCCCGTGCGAAAGAAAAAAACTCTATAACGCGCCACGAATCCGCGCAACCTTCGGCGTGTGCCACAACAGAACCCACATCCTACAGCACCCTTCGCAAACTGCGGTCAAGATTTCGCGCCGCGGCGGTCACACGAAGCGGCCGCTCCGCCGGCGCCAGCGCTGGCCGCGGGCTACGCGAGCTGAAGATTTGCGTACCGCTCGATTAATTTCTTGGCGCCGTAATCCTGAAAGCTTACAGTGAGCTTGCGATCCTCGCCTTCGCCCTCCACCTCGATAATCGTGCCGACGCCGTACTTCGAATGGCGCACGCGCGCGCCGATCAGCGGGTCTTTCGATTTACTCGATGAGGATCGGCTTGACGACGCGGCACCGGCGCGCGTGCCCCGGCCTGCACCGTAGGGAGTGCGGGTCGTCCGATAGGAGTAGCTCTCCGAGTGATCGGGATCTGCTTCGTAACGCCGAGTCTCGCCGGGCTCGGAAAGCGAACCGGCCGCCGCCTCGATCAGCTCGCTGGGAATTTCGGCGAGAAACCGCGACGGCATCGAAGCGCGCAGCCGGTCTTCGCCATAGCTGCGGCGATAAATCGCCCGCGAGATTACGAGCGATTGCTTCGCGCGCGTCATCCCCACGTAGAAAAGCCGCCGCTCCTCTTCGAGTTCCGCATTGCTGTTGGCCGAGCGGCTGTGCGGCAGAAGGCCTTCCTCGAGGCCGGCGAGAAACACGGCGTCGAATTCGAGGCCCTTGGCGCTGTGCAGCGTCATCAGCGATACCGGAATCGTCGGATCGTATTCATCGGAATCCGCTACGAGCGCAGCCGCGTCGAGCACATCCTCGAGCGTTTGCCCTTGTTCAGTCGCTTCCGCCATCGCATTCGAGAGTTCGCGCAAATTCTCCGCACGCGAGGAGTGGTCGAGATTGTCCTGCTGCTCTACCCAGGACAGGTAGCCGGTCCGCTCGAGCACGCATTCGATCAACTGCGCGGGTGGCTGATCGGCGCATTCTGCCTGGAGGCGTACGATCAGTTCGCGAAACGAATGCAGCGCATTGCTCAGCTTCTTGCCAGTGGCAAATTCACCCGCGCGAATCACGTCCCACAGCGACTTGCCGCTTTCTCTCGCGCTCGCTTCAATGACGGCGACGGTAGCGGCGCCGATACCCCTCGGAGGCACATTCAGCACGCGCAACAGCGCCACGTCGTCTTCCGGATGGAATAGCAGCCGGACGTAGGCGAGCGCGTTCCGCACTTCCGCGCGCTCGTAGAAGCTGAATCCACCGACCACGCGATAGCGAATGCCCAGCCGCCGCAACACTTCTTCGAACGAACGCGACTGCGCACCGGTGCGGTAGAGCACCGCCGCCCGCGCGTCAGGGTCGTTTCGTATGGCTGTGGAGATTTCGCCGCAAATATACTCGGCCTCGGCAATCGAATCCTGCGCCTCGAAAAAACGCAGCGCCTTGCCGGATCCCAGCGTCGCCTGCAGCGTCTTCCCGAGCCGGTCGGAATTATTGCGGACGACGGCCGCCGCGGCATCCAGTATCTTTTGCGTCGAACGGTAGTTTTCCTCGAGGCGGATGGTCTTCGCCCCGGGAAAATCTTCCGTGAAGCGTTTTAGATTCCCGGCGCGTGCCCCGCGCCATCCGTAAATCGACTGGTCCTCATCGCCCACCACGCAGATGTTTTTTCGCGGGCCTGCCAGCAAACGTACGAGTTCTTCTTGCGCAGCGTTCGTATCCTGAAATTCATCCACCATCAGATATTGGAATCTCGAATTCCATGCCGCCCGCACCGCCGCATTCTCGCGGAGCAGCTGGACCGCGCGCAGCAGCAGATCGTCGAAATCGAGGGCGCTCGCTTTCCGCAGCATCTCGTTATAGGCGCGAAACACATTGGCCACGTCCTTCCGCATTTCATCACGGGCGGTGGCGGCGCTTGCTTCCATTTCGTCCGGCGAGATTCCGTGGTTCTTCGCGTGGCTGATTTGCGCGCGCATGCTTCGCGGCGGATAGTCTTCGGTCTCAAGGCCGAGCTGCATCAGCGTTCGTTTCACTGCCGCTGTCTGGTCGTCGTCATCATAGATGGCGAAATCGCGAGGCAGTCCCGCATTCACAGCTTCCCGCCGCAGCAGCCGGGCGCAAAACGAATGAAACGTCGAAACCCACACGTCCGAAGCGTCGTGCCCGCTCGACCGCAGCAGGTCTCCGATTCGCTCCTTCATCACCGCCGCTGCCTTATTCGTGAAAGTGACCGCGAGAATTGCATTGCCGGGAACGCCCTTCTCGATCAAGTAGGCGACGCGATAGGTGATGACGCGCGTTTTGCCCGTGCCTGCACCCGCGAGCACCAGCAGCGGGCCTTCCGTCGCGAGCACAGCTTCGCGCTGGCGTTCGTTCAGTGGATCGAGAAGTGGCATTGCCTGAGGGGAATTGCTCAAGCGTGAATTCTAGCTGACCGGCGCAGAATCAGCAATTTGCGATTCGCGCCTTGCGGGGACGCTCTGCACGCCGTTCTGGTTCTCTTCGTGCCGCCGATATGTCGCCAATGAAGCGCCGCACGGCCGTCCGCGCCATCTCTGCTACAATCGTTCGATTTCAACGGGGTATCGCGCGCGTGAAAGAACCGAAACTGCCAGTCTGGCTGCAAAGATTTGTCGCCGTGATGGGCGGCGGGGGTTTGTTCGTAGTGGCGTTCCTGGATTCCTCCGTCCTCTCCTTTCCATTTGTCACCGACGCGCTCGTCTTTCATCTGGCCTACACAAATCCGGCACGAATGCCGTATTACGTGGCGATGGCTTCGATTGGTTCGCTCGCAGGCTGTGTTTGGCTCTATTTGCTCGCGAAAAAGGGCGGTGAAGCTTATTTTCATCGTCACGCAGGCGGGCGCGCGGGACGAATCAAGGAGTGGGTCGAGGGCCACGCGTTCTTTAGCGTTTTCATTCCCGCGATTCTGCCGCCGCCGTTCCCGTTCAAGATATTCGTGCTGGCCCAGGGAGTGTTTCAGGTTCCTCTGCGGACTTTCGTGTCGTCCATTCTGCTCAGCCGCTGCCTGCGCTATCTCATCGAAGGCATCCTCGCTGTTCGCTATGGCGATGCAGCCTTGCGCTTCATGATGGAACACAGCACGGGCTTCGGCGTTTCGGTCCTAGTCGTACTCTTGCTGCTCTTCCTCGCCAGCCGGTTACCGCAGGGCCCGGCGAAGGCCAGCCGCTGACTAGCGATGGCGGTCTGGTCAGTTCCGTGACGCGCCGAACTGAAATTCCGCGCTCGTAATTTCAAGATTGCCGCGCATCTCTACTCGCAGGAAGATATTTGCGGGGCTGCTCTCGCCAGCGGCAAACCGTGCATCGCGCAACTCGAATCGATAGCCATTTTCCAACCGAACGACGCTCGCGAGCGGGAATCGCGCATACTTCAAAAATCGCTGCGCCGCGGCGGTTCGCTGTCCGGCTTCCAACGCGGGCGAATCTTCGGGCTTGTAGCTCGTAGCGCTGCGATCCGGATCGAGTTCTGCGCCGGGTGTGAGCGATACCTCGATCTCTTCCACCGTGTTGTCCGTCGAGACCACTCCTCGCCAGTTCACCGGCAGCGTTTGCGGAAAGGCTCCGGATGCAAGCGGAACGCGCCCGTGGAAGTCGCGCGATTCGAGCAGATCGATCGCCTGGCTGTGCATAAATCCGCGTGCGCCGAGATAAGCGAGCACCAGAATCAGCGTCACGATCGCACCGCGCTGTCCCCCAGCACTTTTCTTCCGCTCGCCGATCTCTTCGCTGACCATGCGTAAGAGCATCGGCAGCAGCAGCCCGGCGGTCAGGAGTATCAGAATCCACGGATCGAGTTCCGGTAGCAGGTCGAATGCAAACCACCGAAGCCGAAACGGCCACAGCAGCTGCACTCCTACGCCGCTCGCAAGGTCGAGCAGCAAATGCGCGGTGATGCCAATCGCGCAGACGACAAACGCAGGTCCAAATTCCAATCGCGGCGGCATCGAAGCATCCGGCTTGTCATGCTCCGTATCGTGTTTCCGCGCAAGAGCGCAGAATGTGCCTGCAATCGCAGATGCCAGCAGTATGGAAGAGGGAAGGGAATGCAGTAGCGTGCGATCGAATCTCAGAAACGAGCTGGCGCCGCCCAGGTAGCTCGCAAAATCCAGGTCGGGCGCGACGCCTGCCACCACGAGCATCGCCGTACCAAATCGCGGCAGGTGCTTTTGCCCCGCGCGCGCCAGCGCCAGCGACGTGAGTGCATGCGTGACCGGTTCCACGCCCGCATCCTATCAGAATGCAGCGGGGAACTATCCGTCGCGCCGCGGCGGAATCACAAGCGACAGCGCGTCGGGCACGATACAAAACTTGATCGGCAGATCTCCGATCGGTTCGCCATCCACCTGCGCCCAGATCGGCCCGTGGCCGTTTGGCTCGCAGATCGCCTCGGTGTCCTTCCAAGCGTCGATGCACGGGATGCCGCGAAGCTTTCCCAACCAAAGCGCGGGAAGGCAAGTGAGGTATCGAAACCGGCTCGTCGCCGAGTTCGTCAGGAACTCGAAGGAATCTTCGAACAGGTCTGCTCCCGTGGTGATCTTAAATGGCCCGCCGTAGTGAACCGTGCGGCCGACGACAATCAGCGTGGCGCGCCGCTCGCCGCCATTCGAGCGCACTCGCATTTCGGGGAAATCGTATCGAACCAGTTGGCGGAATCCTTCCACAAAATACGCAAACACCCCGGCGCGTTTCTTCAGTTTCTCATCCACGCCGTTGACGATCGCTCCATCCGGTCCCGCGCCTGCCACGCAGAGAAAGAAGCGGCCTTCGCGCGGTACTTCTTCGGAATGCCGCCCCTCGGCCGGAATCGCCAGCCCGAGAGCAATGCGCCGCACGGTTCCTTCCGAGATGAGTCGAGCCGCCTGCGGAATGTCCCAGGGGACGCCGAGTTCCTTGGCCAAAATGTTGGCAGTGCCCGCAGGTAGAAGCGCCATCGGCACCTGGCTGCCGGCAAGGCCGTTCACAATTTCATTGTTTGTACCATCGCCCCCGCAAGCGATCACCATCCCGCGCCCTTGTTCTACTGCTTGGCGCGCGATCGTACGTGCAGAGAGCCGCCCGGTCGTAGGCGCCAGCTCCACGCGGATGCCCGCATCTTTGAGGATGCGCACCGCCTGCTCGATTTCCGCAAAGCGACGGTGCTGGCGCCGCCCGCTCGTCGGGTTGTAGATCAGAAGCGCGTCTTGGATTCCGTTGGGCATGGCCTCGTCAGCAATTCCCAGGCTCGCAGTGCGAAAACAAACCCTCATTGTATAATACCCAACTGATTTTGCTTGCCAGCTTCCCGCAGAGGGGTTCATGCCGAAGAAGCAAGACGCCAAAGAAATCGAGAAATTGCGCGACGAAATTCGCCGCCACGAATACGCCTACTATGTGACGGACGATCCCAAGATTTCCGACGCCGCATTCGACCGCCTGATGAACAGGCTGAAGGAACTCGAGGCGCAATATCCGGAGCAGGTCACCTCCGATTCTCCCACCGTTCGCGTGGGCGGCGCGCCGCGAGAAGGCTTCCAGAAAGTGCGCCACGCGACCCCGATGGGCAGCCTCGACAATGCGTTCTCGTTCGAGGCGCTCGCGGCGTTTGATCGCCGCGTCCGGGAAACAACGGGCCGGGAAAAAATTGATTATGTTGCCGAGCACAAATTCGATGGCCTCAGCCTCTCGCTCATCTACGAGAAGGGCATTCTCGTTCACGGCGTGACGCGCGGTGACGGCACGACCGGGGAGGACGTCACTCCCAACGTGAAGACGATCCGCTCGATTCCCTTGCGCATCGATCCGGCGCGTCTGAAGAAAGCCGGCCTGCCGCTGGATTTCGAGGTTCGCGGCGAAGTGATCATGACGCGCGAAGCGTTCGAAGAGATGAACCTGCAGCAATCCGAGCAGGGCGGCAAGATATTCGCGAATCCGCGCAGCTCCGCCGCGGGATCGGTGCGCGTGCTCGATTCCCGCATCACGGCCTCGCGCCGCCTGGATTTCTTTGCGTATTACATGCTCGTCGGCGGCCGCCCACCGAAGAAGCGCCTCTCGGAGATTCTCGAATCCCTCGCGGCGCTGCAGTTCCGAGCCAGCGAAGATTGGAAACTCTGCCATTCGCTCGCCGAAGTGGAGCGCTACATCGAAAGCTGGGATTCCAGGCGCGAAAAACTCGAGTACGACATCGACGGAATCGTAATCAAGGTGGACGAAATTGCGCTTCAGAACGAACTCGGCTTCACGTCCAAGGCGCCGCGCTGGGCGATCGCCTACAAATATGCGGCGCACCAGGAAACCACGCTCTTGAAGGAGATTGCCGTCAGCGTCGGCCGCACGGGAGTCCTGACGCCGTTCGCTGTTTTCGAGCCGGTGCAAATCGGCGGCGTCACGGTGACGAAATCCACGCTGCACAATATGGACGAGATCGAACGCCTCAACGTCCACGCCGGCGATACGGTTCTCGTCGAACGCGCCGGTGAAGTGATTCCCCACGTTTTGAAAGTAGTGAAGCACGGCAAAGAAGAAAAGCAATTCAAGATGCCGGATAGGTGCCCCGTCTGCGGCACCCGCGTCCACCGCGCCGAAGGGGAAGTGGCCTACCGTTGCGTCAATGTTTCTTGTCCGGCGCGGCGCCGGGAATCGCTCCTTCATTTTGCGAGCCGCCATGCGATGAATATCGACGGTCTGGGCGAAAAAATCGTGGACCAGCTGCTCGAGCACAAGCTGGTGAAGGATTTCGCAGACTTGTATACGCTGGATCTCGAATCGGTTTCCGGCCTCGATCGCATGGCTGAAAAGTCCGCGCAGAATCTTCTGGACGAAATCGCCGCCAGCAAGAAAAACAGTCTTGAGCGCCTCATCTACGCCATCGGCATTCCTTTCGTCGGCGAACGCACTGGGCAGTTGCTCGCGCAACACTTCGGCTCGATGGAGAAGTTGGCTGCCGCTACCGAGGAGGAATTGCTGGAAGTCACCGAAGTGGGCCCCAAGATTGCCGAAGGCGTAAAGGAGTTTTTCTCCGAGTCGGCCAATCGCAAACTCATCGAGCATCTTCGCTCCGTCGGCGTGAATATGAAGGAAGACCGCCCCGCCCCCAAAGGCGCGCAGTTTGCAGGCATGACTTTCGTTTTCACTGGCACTCTCGAAAAGCGCTCCCGCGAACAGGCCGAACAACTCGTCGCAGCGTACGGCGGAAAAGCTGGCTCCACGGTCAGCAGGAAAACCAGCTACGTGGTCGTCGGCGCCGATCCCGGCTCGAAATTCGAGAAAGCCAAGACCCTGGGAGTACCGATCCTCGATGAGGGTACGTTTGAAAAGCTCCTGCCGAGGAAGTAGCGCGCGCGGCGGTCCCTATCTACATGAGGTCAAGGCGCTTACAGTTTAGTTGCGCGTCCTATGAATTCCAATAACACTAACTAGCTCGACACCCCGCCGAGGTAGTTGAATTGACGCCTACTTTTCGCTCTTCCATCATCGCTGCGTCGTAGGAATTGTTCCAATTCGGAGCTTCCCTCGAATTTCGCATGTCAATTGTGTCCAGCATTCGTCTCAGTGCCACGCGACTTCGGTCTCGGTCACTTGCCGTCCGCCCGCGCAAATTAGCGATCGTAACGGCCAGTTCAGCTCTCGCACTGGCGCTCTCGTGCGCGTCGGCGCTGAAGGCGCAAGGCGCGGAATCGGACTCGCCGAGACCAGTTCCAATCCTTAGCGCCGGGACGGCGTTCGTTACAAATTTTGAAGGCGGCGATCCGCATCTTGAGCCGCTGATCGCCCCGGTGCTGCTCGTTCCTTTCGGCGACCGCTGGCTCTTTGAATCGCGCGCCACGTTCGAATCCGATTTCTCGCAACTGCCCGGCATGAGCGACTTCCGCGGCAAGGTCGAAAAGGAAGTCGATTACGCGCAGATCGATTTCATCGCCAATTGCTTTCTCACGATTTCAGCCGGCCGGTATCTCACCCCTTTCGGCATCTACAACGAGCGGCTTTATCCGGTGTGGATTCGCGATCTGCAATCCGATCCGCTGATTCTTCCCATCGGCGTTGGGCCAAGCAATGCCGGCACGGGCGTGATGACGCGCGGCGGGTTCGCCATTCATCCGAAAGTGGATCTCAACTACGCCGCGTATTTTTCGACGCTCGTCACGACGACTCCGATGGAATCCAGCCGGTTCGCAGGCGGACGCGTGGGAATTTTTCTTCCGGATCAGCGGCTCGAAGTTGGTGGTTCGTTCCAGCATCTGCTGCAGGACGAGCGGTCCAATGCGTTCGGATTTCATTTCGCCTGGCAACCGCCTCCGATTCCGCTCGACGTGCGCGCCGAATACGCTCGGTCGAAGCAGGGAAGCGGCTACTGGATCGAATCCGCGTACCGGCTCAGCCAGGTTCCCGTGTGGCACGACGTACTTCGCAAGACGCAGCTCGTCGCTCGCGTGCAGCAATATTTTACGGGCGAGCTGCCGAGCGACGCTTTGCCGCCGGTGAATACGCAGGTCGTCGAATTCGGCGTGAACTATTATTTCCGCGATGATTTTCGCGCCGTCAGCAGCTACGGCCGCCAATTCAGCTCGCAGGGCAATGAGAACGTCTGGACGATCGGCCTCACCTACCGCTTCGTGCTGCCGCTCTTGCCGGGGGCCGCAAATTGATCGCGCAACGCATTCTTCTGCTCTTTTGCGCCGCGGTGATGGCGGGCGGCCTCTCGTGGACTGCCGCGCAGGAAAAACCGGCGGCGTCCGAGGCGCAGGTGGCCGCAGAAAAACACGCTGATGCCTCTGCTCCTACCAATGCGGCGCGGGCCGCAAGCGGCGCATCTGCCAAACTCGACGCGTCCGATCGCATCAAAGGCGAGAAACGCTTTCGCGCGAATTGTGGACGCTGCCACGCTGCTCCCCACAAATTTCCGCCCCGCATGATGGCGACGATCGTCCGCCATATGCGTGTGCGAGCAACCATCACCGATGAGGACATGCGCCTCATCCTGCTGTACATGACTCAATAGCGATGCCTGCTTCAATCCAGATTCGCTGCAAAGCTTTCACCGCGTCTCGATTCTGCGCCGTTGCGGTGCTCGCTCTTTGCTCAATCGCGCCGGGTTCGCATGCTCGCGCGGCGAAGCGCCAGTCGGCGTCTGCCACCGTTCAGCCTCGCGTGATCGAAGTCACTGCCGACCGCGACAGCCAGTACAGAATCCACGGACAATCGCGGGCGGTGATTAGTGTTACCGCGGGAGAGCCACTGCTGCTGCGGATCACCGCCGTTAAGGCAAAATCACGAAATCGCGACGGCTCGGTGCACGGTTTTTCGCTGCTTCGCACCAAGGACCACCAACCGGTCCCGGGTTGGGAGTTTCTGCTGCATCCCGGCATGAACGAATTTCCGGCCACAGCACCTGCAGAGCCCGGCGACTACCAGGTCGTTTGCACGGTGATTTGCAGCGAAGATCACGAGCAGATGAACATGAAGCTTGTAGTCTTACCCGGCGGAAAATAACTGCCGGTGACAAGGTGTCCTGTTAGGTTGTATCGGTGCATCGTGCTGGTTGGCTGTGAATACCGGCGATTTTCATAGGCGAGGTTGAAAGCATGTCTTACATGAAAAAAATCGTAGGGAGCCTATTAGCCCTCTCGCTCTTGATCGCCGCCGCTCCCGCGGCCGGCCAGGGCAAGGAACAAGTCTTCAAAGGCGCCATCGCCGACTCGCAATGCGCCATGAACGTTCATTCCCTCAGCCAGTCTCACAAGGAAATGCTGCAGGGCAAGTCCGTCGGCAACAGCGAATCCGACTGCGTCTGGTATTGCGTCACCGAGCGCGGCGGCCGCTTTGTTCTCCAAAACAAACACATAGTTTACAAGCTCGACAAGCAGGATCTCGGCCGAGAATATGCCGGACGCAAAGTTGAGATCACCGGGACGCTCGATCACGAGACCAACACAATCCACGTCCGCACAATCGAGCGCGTCGAAGAGCCGCCGAAATCCGCACCACCCGTAAAATAACTTCATCCGACTCGCGGGTCCAATGACACCGGGTAGCCACGACGAGCGCTCTCTCGTCGTGGTTGGTGCCCCCCGGCTGTCCACAATCGAAGTCAGTAGGGGCGCGGCATGCCGTGCCCGTCTTGGTTTTGTACATCTCCGCCGCCAACAAACGAATGCGCGCACCAGCCGAAGCCAAGCGACGCTGTCATTCTGAGACCATCCGATCAGGATGGTCGAAGAATCTCAACGCAGAAACCGGCAACGCACACTAAACGAGCGACGTTCTTCTGATTCCGGAGTCATCGTCCTATCGCCACACCGCCGTGCTTTCCCCTTCGCCGCGCCTCCACATGCCGTATAATTAGCTCAGCGGGTGAGTCGGATGATCGCCGGTTTACCCTGTGCCTGCCGCAAGGCGGACGCAGGGCGAACGGGAGGAAAGTCCGGACTCCCATCGCCGCGAACTCGCAAGAGCCGGCGGCGGTAGGGCAACGCGCCTGGTAACGCCAGGGGGCAGCGTCGCGCGTTTCGCGAAGGCGAAACGTGAAGGCGCGGCCACGGACAGTGCCACAGAAAATAAACCGCCGGTGCGAAGCGTACCTCGGCGGCAGGCCCACGGCAAAACCGCGGGCTCGCCTCTTTCGGTCGAGCGCATTTGGCAAGGGTGAAAAGGTGGGGTAAGAGCCCACCGCCCGAGTGGCAACACTCGGGGCACGGAAAACCCCGCGTGGAGCAAGGCCAAATCGGAGGGGAGGGCTGGCCCGGCCCGTATGCTTGCCCTGAATTCGCTTCGGCGAACGAAGGGCGTCGCGCTCGCAAGAGCGCGTGGCTGCGACCCTCGGGTAGGCTGCTGGAGTCCCGGAGCGATCCGGGACCTAGAGGAATGATCATCGCGCTGCGCCGGTTTAGTCCCGATGAAAATCGGGAGCGCCAATCGCGCTAACGCAAGTTAGCTCGCGAGGCACAGCGGACAGAATCCGGCTTACAGACTCACCCGCTAATTTTATTGCGTTTGTGATTTTCCCCCGAACGTTTCCAATTCGTGCCCAGGTCCTTGTCCTCCGGCTTCGATTCGAGGATGCGCCGCGCGCGCTCCTGAGACACTCACGGGTCAGCCAGCCAACGGAAGCGAGACTTGAAAACGCGTATCGCCTGGTTTCGACTGGACCTGAATATTGCCGCGGTGTTTCCTCACAATCCGCTGCACCGTATCGAGTCCCAGTCCTGTGCCCTCTCCTACACCCTTGGTCGTAAAGAAGGGCTCAAAGATGTGTTCTCTTGTTTCTGGCGAGATTCCGGAGCCAGTATCGCCGATCTCAATCACAACGCAGGTTTGATCACGATATGTTCGGAGGCGCAGCTCGCCCCGGCCCCGCCGGCACCATCGCAGCAGCCGCTTCGGCTCGACAATGTGGTCCGTCTCTTTCATCTACGCCAGGCCGACAAAATTGCCGCCGCCATCAACGCACTTGGCACCAAGGACCACCCACTCGTCCAGGCCCTCGACGACAATGGCAACAACGACCTCATCCTGATCCTACCCTCGCCTGTGGGAGGTCTCGACCAAACCACTTCGATTCGCCGCTCGATCGCCATGTTCGATCTGCCCCGTCCGCAGCTCTCCCTTCAGGTTTGGTCTTACGAGATGAGTGCCGACAGAAGCTATCACAAGCCGTATGACATCCGCGTTGCAGCGGAGACATCCTCACGCATGCAATATGTTTCCGATCAACTGCGAGACGCTGTCGTCCTGGGAAACGACCGTATGAATCGGGCGCTTGAGGCAGGGTACGGAGCGCTTCTCACTCAAGCCGCTAACCCCGGCTATTTCAATCAGGATTTCAAAGACTATCTAACAACCCGATTCTACGAATGCCTGCCAAAAAATCAGTACTGTCTTGGATACTACGACGCCCTTGATTTGCCAGCGGTGGGTCAGCGCGCTTCGAACGCCTCTCTCAATCGCATCTTGCTTTATCTGATCGCGTCGAGCGAGGACGCGGTAAAACTGGCTGTCCCAAAAATAATCTGTGCGATGGATGATCCAAGCGCAGCTAACCTGTGTGCGCTCAATGATCTTTCGCTCCGGCATATGGGGAACTGCGTAGAATTAGAGCGGGCAATCGCCCCCGGCGGGATTCCCGGACCTCGATTCTCAAATTTCTGCGAGCAGCTATTTGAGTTAACGACTCCGCGCAATTTGCATGCTTTTCAAGCTGCGCTTCTCGATTTTCTTTTCCAGTACAAATGGACCGTTACCTATCCCGACGATTTCGTGCCTTACGATCTTCAGCGCACCGCCCATCAACTCGACAGCCTGATTGGGCCCATCGTGGACGCGTTCAATCAAGATTTGGACACATACGTTCAGGGGAAGCTTGATACCGTGACGCGCTGTATTAAGGACGAGTTACCGAAGAGAAGAACCGGGCTGATCACTGCTGGAAGCGTGCAAGTCGCGTCACTCAGCGGTTCTCAGGCCATGGTGGACGGCAAGGTCAGCAACTATTTCGACATCACTCCGCCGCTCGCTCTCAACGACATCCTGAACGCCGGCAATCAGCAGAATTTGGCGAGTAACCTGAAAACCGTTCTCGAGCCCAAGGAGATCCTGATTCTTCAGGCGCTCTCGAACATCGGCAACCAGCCGCGAATCACCGCACAAGTTTCCAAAGAAGCTAAACTCACCATCACTCCCACAACGCTCGACACAGCCTCCTCCGCTGTACTCGATGTGGATTTCGAAGTGAGCGAACCCACCACCCCTCAAACCGTCAATCAATCCGCCAGCCAGCAGGATCTCCTCGATCGCGTCTCCGACCACCACGTCATCACCCACGTGCGCGTTGAATCTCTCAAACTTTTCCAACTTTCATCATTCACCATGGAAGTCACGCACCCGCTGCGTGGAAATCCGGTGCCCGTCATCGGGTGGGCGTGGGAGGGAATCTTCGGACTCACGCCAGGGCTGGGCAACATCTTCCGCATGCCGCCCTATTCAAAGACTATCGATAATCGCAGCTACGCAATCGTCCGCGCGGTAGTGGTTCCCACGGCGATGGATCTGGGCTTGAGCCTGCGTTTCGAAGGCGACCGAGTTTACGATCCGATTACGGATGCGACGGATTCCTTGAACACAATGAAGCAGGCTGGCGGCAGGCTACGCCCCTACCACAAATGCTTCATGCAACGAATACTGAACCCTGACGCGAACTGCAAGAAGACGTTGAGTGAAACTCCGGAAGATCTGCGCGACCCGACAACTCCATAATCCTTACTGCCGCAGATGCTTCAGCTTTTCCGGCACGGTGAAGCCCACCGCGGCTTCCCACGATCCGTACGTCGGGTTCGGCAACTGAAACCACCGCTCGCCCCACATACCCTCATACGCCTGGTAAATCTTTTCGCGCCCCTCGAGATTGGCCGAGTCCGCCGGGATTCCGACGAAATCGCCCAACTGGTCGCCAAACATCAGCAGAATTCGGTATTTTGCTGCGCACAGCTTTCGCCGCGCTGTCTTGTCGCTATCTTTACTATCCTTCGCGCAGAACAATCGCTCTGGCGCCGAGTCGAGCGGAACGTGCAGCTTGCGCAGCACCTGCACCGTCGGATCATCTTCTTTCGCGGAGTCGCACACGCGATTCGAGATGTAGATCGGCGTCACGCCATTCGCATGCGCGAACTGCAAAAAGTCCATCGCGCCGGGAACCAACCCTGCATTCCGCTCATCCTCCCACTTTGTCCAGGCTGGCTTCGAGTAGGGGTCACCCGATGCAGTCAACCGCGCTTCAAACGGAGAATTATCGAGCACCGTCTCGTCCAAATCCAGAATCACCGCCGGAGGCAGCTTGTCAAAATCTCCACCCTGCTCCAGCGCGGCCGTCCAGTGCGGATCGCGAATCCCATCCCGCAGCGCCGCTTTCGCTAGCCGGTACGTCTGCACGGTGCTCGCCCTGTACTCGACGGACGTCTGCATCCACAAAATGGCATTCAGGTTTTCGTACGTAGGCGGCGCTGTCGGTTGCGCCAATCCCAGCGCCAGTAGCGAACAAAATAGAACCGCAGCCGCCGCAATTCGCGTCATGATTTCCTCCCTCCGCTCCGAACTTGATCGAATCGGGCCTTCGCCAACTCTTTACCTACTGCAGCTTCGCATACTCCGCTTTGGCTAGCTTGAGTATGGGCACGTCGGGGTCGGCGTCTTTCCACAGCGCGAAGAAATCCTGATACGCCGCGCGCGCTTTGGGAGTATCGCCAGCCACAGCGTACGCTCGTCCCCGCGATCAAAGCCGACCCCTGCCAGCCAACCGCTCCGATTAGGCCGTAAGCCGTCCCAGCAGCAATTTGAAAAACCGCTCCGGGTCCACTTACACGGCCGCCTTCGCGTTCGGCTTGAACGTCGCCTCCGTCGCCAGCAGTCCCGCTCCCGATCCGCCCGGGCGGTCCGCCGTAGCCATCGGCGCCGATGCCCGCGCCGGCGCATTCGCGTATCCCACCGTCTCGCCTGCGGTGAATTCGCCCTCCGTCTCCACTTCGACGTAGTAATCCTTCAGCGTCAAAATGCCGGGATCGATAAGATTCGCCACCGTCAGCGGATCGTGCATCGCCTCGATCATCGGGTGCGGCCCTCGGTTCAATCGCTCGAGCGTAGCGCGCATGATTTTGCCCGCCGCGATCCCCGACGGATTCTTCGCCGTCTCCATCACCTTCAACCGCTCTTCCGTAAACAGCACTTTGCGCGTCACGTCTAGCCCCACCATCGTCAGCGGCACACCCGCGTCAAACACAATCCGCGCCGCTTCCGGGTCCACGTACAAATTGAATTCCGCCGCCGGCGTTGCGTTGCCCCCGGACAAAGACCCGCCCATGATCACGATGCTGCGAATCTTCCCCGCCAGCTCCGGATCGGCTCGCAGCGCCGTCGCCACGTTCGTCAACGGCCCCACCGCCACAATTGAAATCTCGCCCGGGTTCGCGCGCACGATTTTTCGAATCAGCTCCGATGCCGTCTCCGCCACCGGCTTCACCTTCGGCTCCGGAAATTCCACTCCCGCCAGCCCGTTGTTCCCGTGCACGAACGACGCGGTTATCAAGCTCCTCACCAGAGGGTGGCTCGCGCCTCCCGCCACTGGCACGTCCGTGCGCCCTGCAATCTCCACCAGCTTCAGCGCATTCGGCAGCGTAAATTCCAGCGGCACATTTCCCGCTACCGGCGTGATCGCCTCGACCTTTAATTCCGGCGACCGCAGCGCCAGCAAAATCGCGAGCGCGTCATCAATCCCCGGATCGGTGTCGATAATAATTCGCATCGGCGCCGCCGGAGTTGGGGCGAGCTCTCTCGAAGAAGCCGACGGGCGTAGCAGGGAATTGCCCGCCGCCGCGCCTTCACGCGCCCGTGTGAATTTCGATCCCAATTTCGCCGCCGCAATCGCTCCCACCGATCCCGCCAGAAATTCCCGCCGATTCGTTTCTCCCAACTTCTGTTCGCGCCCCATGGGTCTCCTTGTGAAAATGTCCGCAATCTCGAAGCTGACCGTTATATTAGCCGCCCGCCACAAGTGTCAAGCGATTCCAAGTGACTCGTCAATTGGACGCGAAAGCAATCGCCAGCCTCGCGCGATTCCCGCCGTCTTTTCTCGAACCTAGCGCCCAAAACAGTTCTTCCCGGCCGCGCCAACTCGTAGTACATCAAAGCTAGCCATGACCACGCCGGGAAATCCGATTCCACCCGCCCCCACTCGCGCCAGCCAATTCTACGGCTATCTCCAAACCCTGATCCTGTGTGTCTTCGCCGCTGCCGTTTTTCTCGCTCCCGGCCGCCCTTTCTTCTCGTCCGGCAAGCTGGTGCATCTCATCGGCACGGCGCTCTGCGCCATCGGCCTCGTTCTCCTCTTCGCCGCCCTCCGCACCATCGGCCGCTCGATTCAAATCGCGCCACAGCCGCGCCCCGATGCCACCCTGGTCACCAGCGGCATCTACCGCTGGTTTCGCCACCCCATCTATACCGCCATCGTTCTCGTGGTTGCAGGACTCTTCCTGCGCAAGCCAACTTTACCCATCGGCATCGCGGCAGCCCTCGTCATCGCTTTCCTCGCCGTAAAAGTCCGCCTCGAAGAAAAACTACTCGCCGTCCGCTACCCAACCTACGCCGAATACAAATCCCGCAGCTGGGGCCTTCTCCCCTGGCCGCGCCTCCGCAGCTGAGCCGTCGCGCAAGGAAATGTGGGAAGGAAATCGGTAGGGAAGAATCAGCAGCGGGCCGAATGTGAACGTTTCCGCATGTCAGTGGCACAGGCACTCATGCGTCTGCTTCGACGACCTCCCCAGTCGGGGCCGCAACATTTCACAGTAGGGGCGGGTCTGAGACCCGCCCGCGCCGCCCACCCCTAAGCCCCGCCATCCACCCCGCCTTTGTAGCGGCCGCCTTTTTACCATGAGCAGCGAAGGGCAGGCGGGCGGGTGTGTTATTCGTTTCCAATTTCACCGTCATTTCAAATCCTTAATTTCACATTTGAAATCTCCCTCTTCTGCCGCTTCACTCCAACCCTACTTCGTACTTACCGCCGCCACAATCCACGCATATTCCAGCGTCTCCGTCCCGGTGTTCGTCACATTGTGCTTCGTCCGCGGCGGAACATAAGCCAGCATCCGCTCGTGTACGACGACATCCGCCTGCCCATCGATATTCACTGCTCCCGCCCCGTGCAAAATCACCAGCGCCTCTTCATGCTCCCCAGTCGAATGCCATCCTACGCTCTCGCCCGTTTTGAGCTTCACAGCTCCGCCCCGCATCCCGCTCGTCTGCGGCGCACCAGTCAGCAGCGGACAATCCCCGCCGCCGCAAGCAAGCGCAAATGTCATCGCCCCGGGCGTCGCCGCCTTCTCCTGCGCGCCCGCGTCAATCAGAGCGATAAGCAATACTGCAAGGATTGCTGCTATCGCAAAATGCTTCATGGGCCTCCTTAGGCGCGGTGCGTCGATCGGGTCGCCATTCCCGTTTAGTAGGATCCCGCAACAAATTGCCGGACTTCGTTTAAGAGGTATCAGATTATCGGAAACCCGTTTTCCGGCGTGTTCCCGACTGTCCGTTTAGGCCGGAAGAGGCAATGCGATTGGGGAGGATTTCACTGATTATCACACCTCTGTTTGCATTGAGAGTACGCAGCACTACACTGTGCATGCGTGAGTGCCCCAGGGTTGCCGACATCGGCTACGCAGGAATCATAGAACTCCTTGCAATCCTGGAGGCAGGCGGCTTTCGGCCGGCGGGTGTTGGTAATTGTGCAAGTCTTGTGATCGCCGGGATTCAGAGTAACTGTGCCGTCCGCTGCGCAGTCGCCGCCTATCAGCACTTCAAAATTGATCAGGCTGGCGTCTCCTGCTTCAAGCTCGCCGACCAGATGACTCGTTGGCAGGACAGTGAGCGGCCCGGTAGTTCCCCCGTCCGCCACGCTCCCCGTTCGCGGTACGCCATCCAGCGTCACAAAAAAGTGTCCTGAACTATTCGACGGATTCACGATTTTGCGGATTGTCAAAGTTGCTGCGGCCGGAGTGGCCACGAAGAATACATTGATTCCGGATACGGCGGTAGCACCGGTTGGCGCTGTGGCAGACGCCCAGGCAAAATATCCGTGGCCGGCGGCGCAGGCATTTCCATTGTAGTCCCCATATTTGGGCAGCCCACCGCCAACGGATGCAGTTTGTGGTTGTACGGAGCAGGAGTTGAAGTCTGCTGCAGAACGGGCCCCGTCCGGCCAGCCCGAGGCGCACTGCGGATCGGGTGTGCCGGACACGTCCGTCTCACCGAACGACTGGAGTGAATCCCCCTGAGGACGCGCAAAGCCATAAAAATATTCGGTGAGGTCGTTGCTGGAATGCGTGTAACAGGTGCTCGTACATCGGGCGTACACAGGCCCGCATATTGCAGGACGGAATCCAGCTTCTTCACAATCGTCCCTGGTCTTTTTGCAATCGGCCACGCATTTTGTATTCGTGTTTGTCACTTGCGATGCTTTCCGGCGGTCGTACCACGAAACGATGGCCGTATCATCTACGGGACATATCCAAGGCATGAATCGTCGCGTGGCCGGGCCGGTATTGACAATCACCTGACGCGGAAACGTCCGGCCACCATCCAGCGAGTCACTCGCCATGATGTTTTCACCGCTGCCGTTGTTCGTAGCAAATGCAACCCACACATGCGCGGGATTGTTGGTATCGACTGCCACCATGTGGCTCGAGAGCCGATTTCCATCGTTGCAGCGGTCCAGACCCGGAACGGGACACGCAACGTCGCTGACGCCGGCAACTGTGACCGGCCAGCCTGCCTGTAAGGTTAGCCCGTTCGCGCAGGAGCTGAATTTGTCCAGCTCGATGTTCCCGTTTTGGCGATACACGACGTACACGAACCCATCGCTTCCCACGGCCACACGTGGGAAGTCGCCGCTCCCGAGACTGCGAGGCTGTGTCCAGTTTGTACCGCTATTGGTTGAGCACACGATACTGGGAGACGCGAACCCGTCGATCTTGGAGCACATCGCGGTGGAACTCGGATTTGTCGGAGAGAAGTTTCGCCACACCGCGTACAGTTGATCTCCCGTATGGGTGCCGTGCAGTCGGTCTGCGGCAATGTGCTCCTGGTCGGGACCGCAAGCGTTCATGCCGTTGGGGCAGAGAACGGCGTGATTTCGGAACGTAAATGTGTTTCCCGTGTCCGAGGAGATGGCGAGGGAAACCGAGCAGCCGCTCACGTTGTTGGCTCCGGCGCTTCCGTCGGGATTTCCCAGAAAGGCAAGGTAAAACGTGGGTGTCGCGCCAATCGCCATTGATGGATCCCCGTCGTGCGGAAACGACGCCGGTATCGCGCCGCCGTTGGTGAACGTCTGCCCGCCGTCGTTGGAAAAAGAAAAGCCGCCGTTGGTCGCCACAACTATATTCCTGCCGTCGCCGGATACTGCCATCTCGAGCTCGCCGCGTGTCTGATTCGCAAGCACAGGAGTCGTCGGACTCACCGGTGGGGGGCCGTTTGGATTCAACACACCGCCGGAGACTAGGATTCCCGTGAGCCTGAGACGCTCGGCGACCGCGGTCTGCTCCTGTTTGGCCCCGGCTTGCCGGCGGAATTGCGCCCGCAGATTCTTGAGCGTTTTCTGTATCTCCGGCTGTTCCGTAGGGGGTGGGCCCGGCACTTTCAAACTCCGACCGATGAGCTCGACTTGCTTTGCAACTTTGGAATCGGCCCCCGGCGCCAGAGAAGCTTCCAGGCGGAAGAATTGAGTCCCCGCGGCAATCGCAGTCGTAACACGTTGCGTGAGCGGAGATTCGCCGCCCCGGCTTGGCTCCGCCTCATCTCTGCGCTGCGGCCTTCCGGGTCTTTCCATTGGAAGGGTGTAGTATCGAATCAGCGCTGGCCAGCCCGAGATCGTTAGGAATTCAGGGGCCGAGGAGGGAATTTCCGCGGCGACGTCGGCCAGCCGCTTCTTTGAGTCCTCGAAACTGGTTCGATTCTCCGTTGTCACCACAATGCGGCTCTGCCGGTACTCGCCGGGTTTGCCAGGCACCACCTCCCGCAGCACAAGCTCTTGAACATTGTCCTGTCGCTTCTCCATTGGCTCCCAGCTTGCCGGGAGAGTGAGGTTGGCATCCCTCTGGATGGCGTACTCGCGACTTGGGGAAATTGTTTTCTGAGCAGAGTTCCACGCAGGAATACTTACGCAGAACGTGACCAAAGTAAGAAACCAGAATCGAACCGGGCTTGGCATGGAGACCTCCCACTAGGATCACAGCTGGGAACCCCATTCTGTCCTGGAAGATGCCGCCAACATATCGCTGGCGGACGTGGAAGACAAGTGCAAAGTCTTCCGTAGCGGCCAAGGCCCAGGCTTCGAGAAAATTCTCACACCAACAACGGGACTTACATACTTAACTCCCCGAGGACATAAAGTGCTATTTCCGACGGTTGTTTTTGGAATTATTTGTGTTGGATTGATTGTAATCGGCCCCTACGGCAGATCTCCGAAGAAAAGGGAGTGAAGTATATAGTTCCCCCAACAACCAGTTGAATCGCCCTTTTCCGTGTGCTACCGTCCCCTCGGACTATGAATCTGGACCTCAAAACCGGCTGTGAAACTGGCTCCCACCGAGGGCCTCGGTTTGATTTTCTAATCTACGGTGGCGCGATTAGAAATGCCCGCAACTCGTTGAAAACATGACTCCGACACCCTTTCTAATATACGGTGAACAGCCCTCCACGCCTATCTTGTGCGGCCCGCTTCCGACGCCACAACCGTTTGTGTCCCGCGCCGCCCGGCCCTGCATCATTTCGCCCGCCTTGTCATCTAATTCGAGTACCAAGAACAGCTTACCAGCCGATACGTTTGGAGCGCCCGTCCGCGCCGCGTTTCGCGCACAGCATTACACACGACCGGAGGAACACGCATGGCCACAGCAGTAGCACCGAAAACCTTTAAGAACTATATAGATGGCGAGTGGGTTCCGTCGCAAGGCGGCAAAGCCATTGACGACCGCAATCCCGCCAACACGGGTGAACTGGTCGGCATGTTCCCGGCCTCGACCTCCGAAGACGTCAATCAGGCCGTTGACGCCGCCAAGCGAGCCTATAAGTCCTGGCGCCTTACCCCCGCCCCCAAGCGCGGCGAGATTCTTTACCGCGCCGCTGAAATCCTCACGCAGCGGAAAGAAGAATTCGCGCGCGATATGACCCGCGAAATGGGCAAAGTCCTCACCGAAACGCGCGGTGACGTGCAGGAAGCCATCGACATGACCTACCTGATGGCCGGCGAAGGCCGCCGCCAGTTCGGCCAGACCACTCCCTCTGAACTCCCCAACAAGTTTGCAATGTGCGTGCGCTCGCCGATCGGCGTCGCGGGGCTGATCACGCCGTGGAATTTCCCGATGGCGATTCCGTCGTGGAAAGCGATTCCGGCGCTTGTTTGCGGCAACACGGTCGTTATCAAGCCGGCTGAAGATACGCCCCTCTCGACGTACAACCTGATGCAAGTCTTGACCGAAGCAGGATTGCCGCGTGGAGTCATGAACGTCGTATTTGGCGACGGTCCTGACGCTGGCGCGCCCATGCTGCAACATCCGGATCTCGGCCTTATCAGCTTCACCGGTTCCACCGAAGTTGGCCGCATCGTCAGCAACGCCTGCGCTCCCACCTTCAAAAAATGCCACCTCGAAATGGGCGGCAAGAACATCATTCTCGTCATGGACGATGCCAACATCGACCTCGCCGTGGACGGCGCGATCTGGGGCGGCTTCGGCACCACCGGCCAGCGCTGCACGGCGGCGAGCCGCGTCGCGGTGCACAAGAAAATCTACGGCGAATTCGTCGAAAAATTTATTGCGCGCGCGAAGGCACTCAAGGTCGGCGACGGATTGAATCCCGCCACGGAAATGGGCCCGTCCATCAACGAGCAGCAACTGCAAACCGTGATCAAGTACGTCGAAATCGGCAAGAACGAAGGCGCAAAACTCGCGGCCGGCGGAAAGCGCCTCGAAGGTGGCGGCTACGCGCACGGCTGGTTCCACGAGCCCACCGTGTTCATCGATTGCGATCCGAAGATGCGGGTCTGCCAGGAAGAAATTTTTGGCCCGGTCGTCTCCGTGATTCCGTTCGACACGTTTGACGACGCGCTCGCCATCGCAAACGACATCAAGTACGGCCTCTCCTCCTCCATCTACACGCGCAACGTCAACGACGCGTTTCGCGCCCAGCGCGACCTCGAAACCGGAATCGTCTATGTGAACGCTCCGACGATCGGCGCCGAAACGCATCTGCCCTTCGGTGGAATCAAAAACACGGGCAACGGCCATCGCGAATCGGGGATGGCCGCTCTCGATTTTTACTCCGAGTGGAAGACGCTCTACATCGACTATTCCGACCGCCTGCAACGCGCCCAAATCGACAACGCTTAATTTTCTTTCTTGTTACGTTGTCGTCCTGAGGGCAGCGAAGGATCTCAGCCGTTCGTGCTTGGCGCCGAAAAAATCTAGGGGCAAAAGCGCGCGCTCGCCTGTCCGAACGTACAGGTTTTCGCGTGAGCATACCTGAACCTTTTCTGCATTGCCCCGGTCTCGTGCGTGCGAATACAGTGGTCGTACGTCAGCCAGCCTGACGACCCTTTCGATCGACCGAGGAGGCACCATGTGGACCAAGACTCAACCCGAAGCGCCAGGCTACGCTCCGGCGTCCGGGCAGGGCAATTCACAATCATCTTTCAACTCGAGTTCGAATCCGGCCGCGAACGCAGCTGCCGCGAAATTCAACGCGCCGGCCGCGCCGAGTGCGCGCGGGCTTTCCTGCTTGGGCGCGAGCCTGGAGATTAAAGGCAAAATCTCCGGCGAAGAAGACCTGCAAATCGACGGCAAAGTGGAAGGCGCGATCGCGCTGCACGGCCAGCGTCTTACGGTGGGACGCACGGGCCAGTTGAACTCGGAAGTGCACGCCCGCGACGTGGTCGTTTATGGAAAAGTGCAGGGCAACCTGCGCGCCAGCGACCGCGTCGAGATCAAGAAGGATGGTTCGGTGACGGGCGACATCACCACTTCGCGGATCAGCATCGAGGACGGCGCGTACTTCAAGGGCCGCATCGAGATCGACCGCGCGAAGGGTTCGTCGTCCGAAGAGTACGAAGCGGTGGGCGCTTCGGCCAGCTCGAGCGCAAACTAAGCAAGCGCAGGTTCCTCCTCAGCTTCCGGAGCTGCGCGAATCCTGGGCAAGCGCGCGGCTCCGGAATTCTGCTTTCTTTCGCCTCGTATTCCGCCGTCATCCCGAATAGTTCTAGTGCGCCGGGACCACTTTGATCGGCGCCGCCGGGGCCGGGTCCTGGAATTCGATCGGAGTGGCAAAGAAGCTGTTCCCCGAACGTGTCGTGCCGCTGGAGCCGGAAATCTTCAGGATGCCAATCGCAGCATCAGTGATCTCATTGTTTTGGATGTTATTGCCGTTCCCGTGCACGTAAACCGCGGCTTCGTCGCTGCGCGTGATGTCGTTGCGTCGCACCTGGTTGTTGTCGCCGACGAGCGCGACGCCGATGAGAACCGTTGCATTGAACACGGTGTTGGCGCGCACGGTGGAATTGTTGCCGCCGATAAAGATCCCGATTTGATTGGAGCCGGTTATGTTGTTCGCCACCGTGATTCCATCCGACTCGATGACGAGAACGCCGGTGGCATTCGTCGCGCACTCGGAAGGCGAAACGCAGGCTGCATACACATTGTCGGCGATGCTGTTGCCCGTGATGAAGCCCGCGGCTCCGAATGCGACTTGAATTCCATTCTGCGCGATGAAGGGAGTGGGCCCGAAGCCTGTGACGGTGTTGCTATCGATCGTTGCCTGTGTGCCGGTTTCATTCGCTGTGATGCCGTTCTTCTGATAGTCCCAGACGCTATTGTCGTGGACTACGACCGCAGAGTTCGCGCCGGACGCGCTTTCAACCTCAATCGCTTCGCCGCTCTGGCAGCCTGGTAGAGAAGGCGAAAGCCGGATGTGACGGACGGCGTTGTGGTGAACCACGCCACTGGAATTTTGGTAGAGGATGCCTTTGAAGTCCGGAGCGCAGCCGGAGATTCCGTTGTTCGAGCCATCGACGATCAGCCCTTCAATTTCTACGCTGGACGCGTCATTGACGAGAATCACGGCAGCGACGGGCGTGCCGGATGGGATGTCGGAACCGTTCGCGACCACGTTGCTTGGAATCACGATCGCCCCATTGTCCCCGCGGATCGATAAGGCCTTCGAGACGGTGACTTGCTCAGCGTAAATGCCTGCGCAGACGCGAATCGTGTCGCCCGGGTTTGCGGCATCGACGGCGGCCTGAATCGATGTGAATTTCGCTTTGGGGCACTGGACCTTGTCGTCGTCCACCACGATGTCGGGTTTGTTGGAGTGATTGTTTTGCACCTGCTGCGCAGAGGCGGGGCGAAGGCAGAACGACAACACAACTCCTAGCGAAACGACCAACCAGGCCGGCTTCTTCATCACAGTCTCCTAGCCGAGAAACGGCTCACTGAACGAAAATGTAGGTCTTTGAGGGCTGGCTGGTGAGAGAAGTATAGTCCCGCGACGGACGCAGGGGAAGTCGAACGAACGGCGAACGTTTCCTTCGTTAACAGGCGTGGATGCTAGACGCTTTCGACGACGGCAGCGCCGGAGGCGACGAGATCGTCGCAGGCGGCGCGGAAATTCTCGTACCAGGTTTCAGTGAAGGTGTTGACGAGCTGTTCGACGGTGCGCCCGGCGACCTGAAGCTTCGCGCCGGCAATTTCTCCCCAGGTGTGGACGACGGTGCGGTCGTTGGCTTGCTGCTCGAACTCAACCCACTGAATGATGGTGACGCCGAGAGCGTTGTCAATCCAGGCGATCTTTTTCGCAGGGGCGCAGGTGATGATGACGTGGTCGATGACGGCGGTGACGGGGCGGAGGAGCTGAATGAACAGGCGGCTGCCAACTTCCCAGGGCTTGCCTTCGTGCCAGCGGAGGCTGCCATAAACGTTGGCGAAATCGGGCCAGCGGTTCCAGTCAGAAAAAACTCTCCAGGCGACGACCGGGCTGGCCTTGGTGATAACGGTATATTGAAATAAATGCGAATCGTTCAATAGCTTCACAGCAAATCCTTCCTTTGCCCACTTCTTCCTGGATTGCGGTACAGGCGAAAATGGCGGCACATTATTTATACAATGTTTGTTTAACGGTGTCAAATATATTAGAATGCGGCTACAAGACGGCGACACTCGCGCTCGTGGACGCGAAACTCCAAACCAGACAAAGAACCGAGGCTCTCGATGCCGCGCCATCCCGATCTCGAAGTAGAAGGCCACATTCTCGATGCAGCCTACCGCCTGTGGAAAAACAAGGGAGAGAAGGGCGTCACGATGCGGGCCGTCGCGAGGGAAGCGAAAACGACGACACCTACCGTCTATCAGCGTTTTCGGGACAAGCGGGACATTCTCGAGGCGTTGCGTCGGCGGGCGCAACAGAAACTATTCCTGGCAGTGGAAACCTCGCGGTCGATACCAGATTTCTGCCGGCGCTATCTCGCCTTTGCGTCGAAACATCAGCACGAATACGAACTGATCCACGCCGAATGGGCCGCGCGGTTAGCGCGAGAAGAGCCGCGACCGTCATTTGAGCTGCTCAAGCTGCGGCTTTCGGAGCGACTGGGAGGGGGAGCTGAGCAGCACAGGCGACTGGCGCTGGCTTTGGCCGCCATTTCACACGGAACGGCCATGTTGCTGCTCGGGTCCGGGGTTGATAAGCGTGTCTCGGCGGAATTGCAGAAGATCTGCATTTCTGCTGCCGAGACGCTTGTCGGTGGTTCAGGGAGACGCTCTAGCAGAAAGAGAGCCCGCCGGCCGGTTGCGAAGCGTGGCCGCTCGTAGGCGAAAGCCGGGCCGATGAATCCTATTTGCGGTTGCGTTCGATGAACGTCGTGACCAGCCGCGTGAATTCTTCCGGTTTCTCCATGTACATCAAGTGGCCGGCGTCTTCGACAACGATGCGGCGTGCGTTGGGAATCCCGGCTTCGATTACTCCGGCGTGGGCGTGAACGTCCGGGATATCGATGTCGCCGACGAGGATCAGTGTGGGGATCCGGATTTCATTGAGACGGGGAAGCGCATCTGGCGTTGGGCGCGGGAAATCCGGATGGTTCAAGTCTTGCGGGTTTGCGGTGAGCAAGTCGTGCAACTGTTTTTTCGCTGCGGGGTGATCCGCTGCGAGCAGGTACTTGTCGTTCGCCCAGTTTGCAATCATTCCGGCCGTATCGTTTTTCTCCAGGGGTTTGTTGTTGGCGATGCCGCGGTTGAGAAAGTGATCGGAAAAACCGTAGCCGCTAACGACCGCGCCGACAAGAACGATGCCATCGACGACCTTCGGATGCGCGAGCGTGAAATCAATCGTGAGTTCGCCTCCGTGCGAACTGCCGACAATGAACGCGTGGTCGATTTTCAAATGGCGCACCAGAAGGAATAGGTCGTCCGTCTCGTAATACCAGGATGTGGCGGCGGGGGAGCGGCCGTAGCCGCGGCGATCGTAGCGAACCGTGTGAAATTCCTTGCAGAATGCCGGCCAGACAGCGTCCCACACGGCGGAGTGCGCGATGCCGTCGTGGACCAGGATAACGGCGTCGGGCCCCGAGCCGCACTCCTCGTAGTAGATTTTTCCGGCTTCGACATCGAGAAAGCGGCCGGGAGCGGAATCGTCAGCGCTTGCGAAGGCTGAGGCCGGAAGGGCGAACGCTATGACTGCGATCGCGAGAACGAAGAGAAACCGCAATCTATGACCTTCCATGAGATGCACCTCCCTTGCGAGACGCGTGCCGAGCAGCACGACTCTTACATCAGGCGGGGACGGGGCGCAAGAGCGACCGGCGGCGATTGACACTCCGAGTTTCGGCCAGCACAATACACACGGCGTGGCGGGCTGAAGGTTCCTGCCTGGGGCGAAAAATCCAAGTATTGACGAGATCTGCCGAAGATGTGTGCGCGCAGAAAGCGTTGGCGCTTGCGCAGAGGAGCCCACACCGGGCGAAAGCGAGGAGTGATGAAGCGAGATTTGCGAATTCTTACGTTGGTGGTGTTACTCCTTGGGCTTGCCTCGGCGGCCATGGGGCAGTCATCCGACCGGAACGTGACAAGCAGTGTCAGCGCCGGCGCGCCAACCAACGCGCTCGACTCTGGATGCAGTGAGGTAGGAGGATTGCCCGCGGGACAGCCGGCGGGACTGCCGTCGGATGATTCGAAAGCGCACGGATTCGACCTCACAAGTCTCGACCGATCCGTCTCGCCTTGCGCCGATTTCTACCAGTTCTCCGTCGGTGGGTGGACGAAAAGCAACCCGATTCCGGCCGCGTATCCGCGATGGGGCTCGTTCACGATTCTTCTGGAGCATAACCAGGACGTGTTGCACACGATTCTGGAAGATGCGGCAAAAGACAAGACAGCGCAGCCGGGCTCGAACTGGCAGAAAATCGGAGATTTTTACGCGAGCTGCATGGACGAGGGCCAAATCGAGGCGGCGGGGTTGAAGCCGCTGCAGCCTGAACTCGAGCGTATCGCGCAGATCAAAGACACGGCCACGCTACAGGAAGAAGTGGCGCGATTGCAGGTGGACGGAGTGAACGCCATATTCGGTTTTGGTTCACAGACCGACTTCAAGGACAGCAACAGCGTCATCGCGGGTGTGGGACAGGGCGGGCTGGGGTTGCCGGACCGGAATTACTACACGCGCGACGATGAGAAATCGAAAAAGCTGCGCGAGGAGTACGTGCAGCACTTGACGAACATGTTCAAGCTACTGGGTGATGGTGAAGCGACGGCCGCGGCAAATGCAAAAATCGTGATGGAGATCGAAACGCGGCTTGCCAAAGCGTCGATGCCGCGCGTGGACCTGCGCGATCCAGACAAGATCTACCACAAGATGAGCGTTGCGCAGGTGCAGGAGCTGGCGCCGAACTTGAATTGGGAAGGATTCTTCAAGGAGATCGGCGCGCCGCCCATTTCCAGCGTCAATGTGTTCCAGCCCGAATTCATGAAGGAAGTGAATGCAGCGTGGACGAACGTGCCGCTGGCGGATTGGAAGACGTATCTTCGCTGGCATCTCGTGCATGCCGTGGCGACTTCGCTCCCCAAGAGCTTTGTGGAGGAGAATTTTGATTTCTTCTCGAAAAAGCTGACTGGCACTACCGAGATGCAACCGCGCTGGCGCCGATGCGTGCAATCTGCGGACAACCACCTCGGCGAGGATTTGGGCCAATTCTACGTGGAGCGGGCGTTTCCTCCGGAGGCGAAAGCCAAGGCCCTGGCGATGGTGCAAAACCTGATCGCGGCGCTTCGTGCCGATCTCTCGACTCTCGATTGGATGAGCCCGGCCACACGCGAACAGGCGCTCAAGAAGCTGAGCGCCATCCGGCTGAAGATCGGATATCCGGACAAGTGGCGCAGCTATGGCGGATATGCGGTGGACCGGGGCCCCTTTGTCGCAAATGTGATTCGTGGAAATGAATTCGATTCCGCCTATGACCTGGACAAGATCGGAAAGCCGGTGGATCGCGGAGTATGGAGCATGACGCCGCCCACCGTGAACGCCTATTACAACTCGCTACGAAATGAAATCGTGTTTCCGGCAGGGATCTTGCAGCCCCCGTTCTACGACCCGAACCGGGACGACGCGATGAACTACGGAGGTATGGGAGCGGTGATCGGGCACGAGCTGACGCACGGGTTCGACGATCAGGGAAGCAAGTTCGACGCGCAAGGCAATCGGAACGATTGGTGGGCGCCGGAGGACCTGAAGAATTTTCAGGCGCGCGGCGAATGCATCGTGAAGCAGTTCGATAGTTTTGAAGTGGAGCCGGGGCTGCATGAGAACGGGAAGCTGGTGGAAGGAGAAAGCATTGCGGATCTGGGCGGTCTGACCATCGCGTATGCCGCCCTGCAGAAGACGCTGGAAGGAAAGCCGGCGCCGGCGCCGATCGACGGGTTTACAGCCGACCAGCGATTTTTTCTGGCGTGGGCGCAGGTGTGGGAGGGAAACACGCGAGCGGAATATGCGCGCGTGATCGTAAACACGAACCCGCATCCGCTGGATAGTTTTCGAGTGAATGCGCCGATGGGAAACATGCCGGCGTTTGCGAAAGCGTTTGATTGCGGTGCGGATTCGAAAATGGTGCGCCCGGCGGATGCGCGGTGCCGGATTTGGTGAAGAGCAGCCGCGCTAGTCAGTAGCCGGCGCGGCGGAGATGACCGGCATAGGCGGTACGGCCGGCGGTTCGTAGGCCGGTACGGCGGCGATTGCGCGCTGGTGTTCGCGGAACCAGATGGATTCGCTGGCGCGCTGCCAGAGGCGCGTCGAGAGCCAGACGAGAATCATGAATTGCGACAGCACGAATGCAGCGCCCGTGGATTCCGGGGCCAGGCGGCCGATCCAGAAATACACTCCAAACCCGAAGACGATCCAACCCACCAGACTGACCCGAAAGTAGAGCCAAAAAAGCGAGCCGAAATTGTGGCGGAGCAGGGAAGCGGCGCTGCGAAGAGCTTTGTGCATGCGACGCTCGTCTTCGGCGACAGCGATGACCTGGGCCATGTCAAACCAGATTCGGATGCAGATCAGCATCAGTGCGACGACGACGATTGTGGCTTCCATGAAATGGACAGCGGGCATCGGGGAGATGGATCCCGTGTCGATGCGGTTGTACTGTGAACTCGCGATTTTGCCGAGAGCGCCCACGGGAACGAGCACGATCAAAAGATAGATCGTCAAACGAAGGAAGCGCCAGAAATGGTGGCCGCAGGCTTCGAAAAACGGGCCGGCTTTCAGTCGCTGGCCGGAGTAGTACGCGGCGAGAATGCCGCCGGTGGCGAAAAGCATGAAGAGCGTGAAAAGGATCGCGGAATGGAAAATGCCGGCCGACAAGCTGGCAAACGGAGTTTCGGGGTGAGTCCAGAGCGAAATAAAGGCCCCGAGGTTGAATCCGTGAAGGAGCTGATCGGCAGCCAGACGGTGGTTCAGGATTTTGCCGACGCGCTCCTTGGTTTCAAATGTTCCGACAGTGGCAAGCACGAAATTGACGATATAGAGCAACCAGAGGACGCGCTGGCGCCGCCACACCAGTGCCGCACCAGAGAAGAACGTCTTCGGTTTCGGATCTGCCATTTCGAATGCCTCCGCGAAGCGCTACGTCAGATGAAAAGAGAAATGCGAGACCGCCGGGCCGCCAGTTTTGAAAGCTAGGTAAGCCACGCGAGCAATTGAGCCAGCCACTCGGCAGCAAAAGTCCAGATATTCGCGAGCTTGTTGGTCGCCCGCGCGTCCGGCTTCACGACGTAGCTATTGTTGTAGAAATTACGGTCGAGCCAGATCTCGTGGCCGGGATCGATTTCGGCGGAGACGAGTTCCGAGTTGCGATCGTACACGTACCGCTTCCAACGATCGCGCCCGTCCCAATGCTCGACGACCGCCTGGCCATCGCCAAAAGTGACTTTCAGATCGACCGGGAAAACGAAATCCACTTTGCGGCCCACGGTCACATACGTGCGGAAAATCTCCGGGCTCGATTTTGACGCCTGGCCTTCGGGCTCCCACCACTTCAGCGGGTCGGAGTGGGCGTTCATAATTTTGTAGTCGAGCATCTGGGTGCCGTAGATGGCCTGGTCGAAATACCAGTGCAGATCCTTGCCGGAGACTTCTTCGACGGTCTTAATGAAATCTTCGCCGGTGGGATGGGTGAAGCGATAGCGCATGAAGTAGGTGTGCAGCGCCCGGCGGAGCGTTTCTTCGCCGATGATTTTTTCGAGGGTCAGCAGGGCGGTCGCGGTCTTGCCGTAGGTGATCGCTCCGTAGGCAGAATCGTCGTAGAAGAGCCAGGCGAAACGCGTGATCGGATCGGTGTCCGGCTGGAGCAGATACATGAAGCGCTGCTGAGCCTGCGCGCCCATTTGCACGGACGGAAAATTCAGCGCCGACCAGCCCCTGCCATAGAGAGCGTCCATCACTTTCACTTCGACGTAGCTATTGATGCCTTCGTCGAGCCAGGCTTCCTCGAATTCGTTCGTGGCGACCATGCCGTACCAATATTGGTGGCCGAATTCGTGTTCGACGACGTCCTCGGGAACCAGCGCGCCTTTCGGCATGTTCCACGTGGTGTCGGCGGTGATGAGCGTGGGGTATTCCATGCCGCCCGCCTGATATCCGCCGTGAGGAGGATCGATCACCGTGACTCGGTCGTACGGATACGGGCCGATCCATTGATCGTAGAGCGCGAGCGTGCCTTTTAGAGCCTGGATGTAGCGAGGCGCAGAGGGCATGTTGCCGGGCGACATCAGGACGTGGATTTTGACGGTGCCGGCGCTGCCGGTCCAGGAATCCTCGACAACGGTGAAGCTGGGGCTCGCGGACCAGGAAAAATCGTGGACGTCTTCGGAATGGTATCGAAGAGTCTTCGTGCCGTCCGAATTATTCGCGGAGGAGACGAGATCGCCGGCCGCGCCGACGATTTCATTCAGAGGGAGAGTGATGTTGACGTCGAAGGTGCCGAAATCAGCGAAAAATTCCGAGCTTGCGTGAAACTGATGGCAGTTCCAGCCGCCTTTCCACCACACACCGACTTTCGGGAACCATTGGCCGACCATGAAGAAGTCGCGTAAGTAGCCGGTGCGGGCGACGACTTCGGGCAACTGGTCTTCGAAGGAGAATTTGAATTCAACTTCGGCGCCGGGCGGAATGGGCTTGGGAAGTTCGATTTGCATGACGGTGCGATCTTCGGCGTTGTTGTCGTCGGGATGGATGAAATGCATGCCGTCCGTGAGATCGCCCTGACCGGTGACTTCGAGATGCGTGATTTTGATGGCGCCATAGCGTTCCGGCTTCCCTTCGGAATCGGGATTATCGCGAAAGTGCTCGGTCATCCAGGTGGATTGAGGCTGGAAGGCGTTCAGATACATGTGGAAGGGAAAAGTCTGCTGGGGCTGGCCGGTGAGGTTCCGGTAGCGGAGGGTTTCCGTTGCGACCACCGTACGTTTGGTTGGGTCGAGGCGGGCATCGATCTGATAGGCAACGACGCGGGTAGAGAGAGTTTGCATTTTCGAGGCGTCGGTTGATTTTGCAGAGGCTTGGGGAGTGCGTTCGGCTACTGCGTTCGGCGCGGCGAGTGCGGCCGCACAACACAGCGAGAGAAAAACAAATCGAAGGGGCATCGTGCTGAGAATCCTCCACGCTGCTGGAATGAGCAGCCGAGCCGTAAACTGCGTGGAAAGAATATGATACGAAGGGCGCGGTAGCAAGCGGCGTTCGCGAGATTTTCTCGATCCGCGAGCGAGGCGGTGCATTCCATGCGACGCTTTGATGGGCGCAAGTTGACGCTGTCCCGCGAGGCGATTAAACTCGAATCAGGCGACTTTCTTGCCGCGTGGTTGCGAGCGGAGATGCACGGGGAGTTTGCGTAAGCTCATGGTTTCTTCCGTGTTACAGCAAAGGCGACACCAGCAAATCTTGTCGGAAGTGGTGCGCGAATATATTGAGACGGGCGAGCCGGTCTCGTCGCGCAGCGTGGCGCGGAGGCACGTCGATCCGCTGAGCCCGGCGACGGTTCGCAACGTGATGGCGGACCTCGAGGATGGCGGCTATTTGTATCAGCCGCACACCTCGGCGGGGCGAGTGCCGACCGCGGCGGCGTATCGATTTTTTGTAGAGCAGGTGACGGCGCAGGCGACGGCAAGTCCTGAAGACCGGCAGTGGATTCGGCGGGAACTTGAAGCAGCGAGCACTCCGGAAGCGGTGATGGAGCGGGCGAGCCACGTGCTGGCGGCCGTTTCGCGCGGTCTTGGAATTTTTATTGCGCCGCCGCTGGCTCGGAGCGTCGTGGAGCATCTTCGATTTTTGCTGCTGCCGGACAATCGGGTGCTGGTGGTGCTGGTGGCAGCCGGCGGGCAGACGCGCGACAAGCTGATTCGACCCGAAAGACAATTCCGCCAGGAAGACTTGGATCGGATCGCGGCGTACTTGAATCATCATTACATCGGCTGGACGATCGAGGCGATGCGGGCGGATTTGCGCGCCCAGCTGGCACGCGATCGCGAGCGCTACGGGCAGCTTGTGGGTGACGCGCTGATGTTGTGCGACCCGAGCGTGCTGGGGGATATCGACGGGCGCAAGATTTATGTGGAGGGAGCGGCGCAGATGGCAGCGTCGCCCGAATTCACGAATCAGGAGCAATTGAGCGAGCTGCTCGAAGCGATCGAAGAGAAGGACCGGTTGATCGCAATTTTGAGCGGATGCATCGAAGCGCCCGAGCCGGTTCATGTGGAACTTGGTGTCGACCAGATTTCAAAGGCGGGCAAGAATCTGGCGGTGGTGTCGGCTTCGTATTCGTCCGAAGGGGCCGTGCAAGGCACGCTGGGAATATTGGCGCCGATGCGGATGCACTACGAGCGGGTGATCACGGCGGTTGCGTTTATGGCGCAATTCTTTTCCGAAGAGAAAGAGGGGAACTAGGTTCGTGGCAGCGCATCGGGGACAACGAGACGAGGAACGGGCGAAAGCCGGCATCGCGCCGGTGGAATCGCCCGGAAGCGATTCGGATTTGTCGGCGGCCGCTGCGGCGGAGGTTGTGCTGGCGGAGCAAGTTCAGAAGCTCGTCGCGGAAAAGCAGGATTTGACGAATACGCTGGTGCGTCTGCAGGCCGATTTCGACAACTATCGGAAGCGGATCGACAAAGAGCGCGGCCAGGAGAGGCACCGAGGGATTGAAGGGCTTGCCGAACACCTTCTTCCCGTTCTTGACGGATTCGACCGGGCGCTGGCTGCGCACGACGATCCGGCGTATGAGGACTACCGCAAGGGCTTCGAGTTGATCCGGAGGCAGCTCTGGGACGTGCTCGCGAAGCAGGGAGTGCAGCGCGTGGAAGCGGTCGGCAAGGAGTTTGATCCCAACACGCATCACGCGATCGAGCAAGTAGCGTCTGCCGAACATTCTGAGGGGACGGTGATCGAGGAACTGCAACCCGGGTATATTTTTCATGGCCGCGTGCTGAGACCGGCGATGGTTCGAGTGGCAAGCGGCAGAAAAAACTGACTCACGCGTGAATCGCGGCATGGCTGCCGCGCTTCAGAGTTGGAACCACAGCGTTTCCGAAATTTAGCACAAGGACTATTGAAGAACCGAAATGGCAGCCAACAAACAGCAGGATTTCTATGTGGTGCTCGACGTAGCGCGCGATGCTTCGCCGGAACAGATCAAGTCGGCGTATCGCAAAGCAGCATTGCTATGGCACCCGGACCGCAACCCGGACAAGAAGCAGGAAGCGGAGCATAAATTCCGGGAAGCGACCGAAGCCTACAGCGTTCTTTCCGATCCGCAGAAACGGTCGATTTACGATCGCTTCGGGCATGCCGGCCTTGGGAACCGGGGATTCGAATCCGGCGGATTCAATGCCTCGATCTTCGAGGACCTGCAGGATATTTTTGGCGATGTTTTTGGGTTGGAGGATCTATTCGGCGGCGGGCGGCGCCGAGGCGGCGGAAGGGCACAACGCGGCCAACGGGGCGCTGATCTACGCTACGACATGACGTTGAGCTTCGAGGACGCGGCAGCAGGCGTCAACACGAAGATTCATGTTTCGCGGCACGAGGCTTGCGAAACGTGCAAGGGCACCGGAGCGAAGGCGGGAACCGGCATGTCCACGTGCAAGACGTGCGGAGGTCGCGGACAGGTTTCCTACAGCCAAGGGTTCTTCTCCATCACGAGAACGTGCCCGGCATGCCAAGGAGTGGGGCAGGTAATTCGCGACGCTTGTGCCACCTGCCGGGGCCAGGGGCGAATCGAGCGGGAGCGGACGCTAGAAGTGGGGATTCCGGCGGGCGTCGATTCCGGGACGCGGCTGCGGATGGCCGGTCATGGCGAGCCCGGCACCAATGGCGGTCCCTCGGGCGACCTGTACATTTTTCTTGAAGTGAAAGAGCACGCATTCTTCGAGCGCCGCGGAGCCGACCTTTACTGCACAATTCCGGTGAGCGTTTCTCAGGCGTCGCTGGGGGACACGATTAAGGTGCCGACGCTCGCCGGCCAAGAGGAGCTTGAGATACCGGAAGGGACGCAGTCTGGCCAGATATTTCGCAAGAAATCGAAAGGGCTGCCGAATCCGCACGGTGGGCGGGGCGACCTCTACGTGAGCGTTCGCGTCGAGATTCCATCCAAGGTGACGCGTGAACAGCGCCGGCTGCTCGAACAGCTCGGGCAATCGATGAAAGTGGAGAACAAGCCGACCGAGCGCTCTTCGAATTTCTTCGACAAGGTGAAGGACATATTCGGCTAGATGCGCCGAAGTCTTCGAACTCGCTCCCTCCTCAGCGCGGAAGCGAGCCTGCCAGCCTAAGCGCGGCTGGATCGCAATCCGGTGGCCCCGGTAACATAGCCTCAGACCGACCTGTGCTACATTCGGGTGCTCCAAGATGTCCACGATTCGCATTGCTAGCTCAGCGGGGCCCTACGACGTGCTCTGTGCGCGCGGAAGCCTCGCCCGTGCTCGTGCGCTCGCTGAGCGAGAGGGCTCGCCTTCGGGGATATTCTTCGTTTCGTCGCCTCGCGTATGGAGCCATTGGGGCAAAAGGCTCGCTGGAAAAGGGCGCGGCAGGCAAAGCGGCGGCACGATTCTTTTCGACGATAGCGAAACTGAGAAGCGGCTTGCAACCGTCGAGCGGATAGCCCGCGGATTGATTTCACTCGGCGCCGACCGTCACGCGACGCTGGTCGCTGTGGGCGGCGGAGTCGTGGGCGATGTTGCCGGATTCGTCGCGGCGACCTACCTGCGAGGTGTGAAGCTTATCCACGTTCCGACGACACTCGTCGCGCAAGTGGATAGCGCGATTGGCGGAAAGACCGGCGTAAATCTTCCCGAGGGCAAGAACCTCGTTGGCGCATTCTATCCGCCCAGGTTGGTGATTTCCGATCCGGATGCGTTGAGCACGCTTCCGCACCGCCAATATCGCTCGGGGCTCTATGAGGTGATCAAGTATGGCGTCATTGCCGACCCGACGTTATTTAGTTATCTTGAGCGGCACATGCTCGCCCTTTTGCGCCGCGATCGCCCCGCTCTCGAACGTGTGATTCTGCGATGCGCCCGAATCAAGGCAGGCGTGGTGGTTAGAGACGAACGGGAAGGCGGGCTGCGTCAAATTCTGAACTTCGGACACACGCTCGGCCACGCGATCGAAGCCGCCACGGGCTACCGGCGGTTTCTTCACGGAGAGGCGATTGGATGGGGCATGCTTGCAGCCACGCTGATTGGAGTAGCGTTGAACCGGATTCGCGAGAGTGATGCGAGCCGGGTCCTCCGGCTGGTGATGAGCGTGGGGCCGCTGCCGAAGCTCGATGGGATCAGCGCCCAAGAGTTGCGATCCATCATTGCGGGCGACAAGAAAGCTCGCGATGGCAGCGCCCGATGGGTCATCTCACCTCGAATCGGAAAAGCGGAGTGGGGACAAGAGGTGCCGTGGACCGTCGTGTCGCGCGCGTTCGCAGAAATCCCTTCCATTGCGCAGCAGGCAAGTATTTGAAACGCCCGGTAAAGGTATGACACTCGAACCGCTGACGCCGTCGAAGGCTGCAGGCTCCCGACCCACGGGTGCGCGTGATGAGCGCGAGTCTGCCGCCCGCGTGCGCGATATGTTCAGCGACATTGCGCCGCGTTACGACCTCCTGAATCACTTACTGTCTTTTTCTCTGGATCATCGGTGGCGCCGGTTGACGGCGGAGAAATTCCGGAGGATCTATCGTCGCACCGATGCCCGGATTCTCGATTTGTGTTGTGGGACCGGCGATCTGGCGTTCGCACTCGATGCCGAACGGGTGGACGTGATCCGCGATTCCACGGCGCATCGCGTCCCGATTATCGGGTGCGACTTCGCGTTACCGATGGTCGAACGCGCGAAGCGGAAGGCGCGCTCCGATTCACACTCTGCGATATTTGTCGGCGCCGATGCGTTGAAAATGCCGTTCGCCGACGCAAGTTTCGATCTTGTCACTACGGCCTTTGGGTTTCGAAATCTTGCGAACTACGAGCAAGGCTTGCTTGAAATTGCGAGAATTCTGAGGCCAGGCGGGAAGCTGGCGATTCTGGAATTTTCTGAGCCCCGCAACACGGCGATCGCCGCGGCGTACCGCTTGTATTTCAAACGAATTCTTCCGTTCATTGGAGGAATCGTTTCCGGCAACGGCGCGGCCTACGCCTATTTGCCGAGTTCGGTCGCAAAGTTTCCGACTCCGCTGGAACTGGCGGCTCTAATGCGGAAAACAGGCTTCACCGAAATCCGGTACGAATCGTGGAACTTCGGAAGCGTGGTGCTGCACACGGGGCGAACGCCAGCGCCGGAGAAGCCCATAGTCGAAGTCGAATCCGAACTCGAAGAGGAAGTGAGCGGGGACGATGAAATGGGTAAAGAAGACGACTACACGGAAGCCGGCAGTTAGTTGTCGAGGTTTAGATTGCGGATCTTATGAAGGAGTGTTTTGTAGGACACGCCTAGCTTTTCCGCCGCGCGCGTCTTGTTCCACTTCGTCTCCCGCAGCGCGTTCTGAATTTTGAACCTTTCCACATGTGCAACGGCTCGTTGCGAGACCTCCTCGAGCGGACCCTCCCAGAGAAATTCGTCCTCGACCATGCGCTCCGGAAGCTGTTCCGGCGTGGGGCGCGCCGGGGGCAACTGCAGGCCAGCAATATCAATCTCCGAGCCGTTCGCGAGAATCGCGGCGCGTTCAACCGCGTTTTGAAGCTCGCGGACATTTCCCGGCCAAGGATAGGTAAGAAGGCGCTCGCGAGCCTCTTCGGTGAGCTCCAGCGCGGGTTTGCGGAATTCGCGCTTAAAGCGTTCGAGAAAGTGATCGGCGAGCAACAGAACGTCTTCGCCGCGGTCACGAAGCGGAGGGATCGTGATGGGTACGGCCGAGATGCGGAAGTAGAGATCCTCTCGAAACGTCTTGTCAGCGACGGCGGCCCGCAGATCTTTGTTCGTGGCAGTCAAAATTCGAACATTCACTTCGATTTCTTGCGTGCCGCCGACTCGCTCGAAACGCTTCTCTTCGAGCACGCGCAGCAGCTTGCTCTGAATTGCGAGCGGCAGCTCGCCGATTTCGTCGAGGAAGAGCGTTCCCCGATGGGCGAGCTCCAGCTTGCCGATCTTTCGAGCGCCCGCTCCGGTGTAAGCGCCGCGTTCGTGGCCGAATAATTCATTTTCGACCAGACCTTCCGGAATCGCCGCGCAATTGAGCGCTACAAAAGAATGGTCTGCGCGCGGGCTGAGGTGGTGAATCGCCCGCGCGAAAAGTTCTTTTCCTGTTCCGCTTTCTCCGAGCAGCAGAACGGTTGAGTCCGTCGCGGCCACGCGCTGCGTCATCTGGCTGGCATCTTTCATCGCAGGATGCTCGGCGACGATGCGCGGAAACCCGTAATGCGCGGCATATTCTTCGCGCAAGAGCAGATTCTCGCGGAGAAGCTCCTGCTGTTTCGTCGCGCGTTCCAGGAGAAGCTTCAAGTGATCGAGGTCGACCGGCTTCTGGATAAAATCAAACGCACCTTCCTTCATGGCAGTTACAGCTTCTTCCACCGAGCCGTAAGCGGTGACGAGAATTACAGGAAGAGTGGGCTCGACGCGTCGAGCTTCGCGAAGCACATCCAGACCGGAATTTCCTGGGAGCTTCAGATCCGTTAGGACGAGCAGGTAACGGCGGCCGCGAACTTTCTCGATGGCCGCGGTTCCGTCGGGAGCCTCCTCGACCGTGTAGCCGGAGCGCTCCAGAGCCTTGCGGAGCATGGCCCTCAATTCGGGCTTATCTTCGACGAGGAGGATTGGTTCCATGGAGAACGGCTAGCGAGCCCATCCGGAATCGCCGCCCGCTTTGCGCAGGTCGTCCTCGGCGTCGGAGATGGCTTGCTTGTCGGCGTCGATTTCTTTTTGTTTGGCCGCGATCTTGTCGGTCTTGGCGTTGATCTCGCCGCGGGTGAGATTCTGCTGCATCGCCTTGACGGGATCGTTGTAATACTGCAGGTCGAGCACGCCTAGCTCGCGCTGCATCACGTCGAGATCAGACTGGTCCTGCTCGACCTTATGACGGAGCTTGGCGAATCGCTCGCGCCATTTCTTTTCGTCGTCGCCGGCGCCGGTTCCGGCTTTTGCCGCGCCAGCGGCGTTCACGGAGCCATCATTCGCGTTGTCCGCGTTCTCGGCTGGCGGAGTGGGTTCGGTGCCGACGGCGGAAATTCCACCCTGTGTGGGAATGTTGTCGTTGGTGATTACTTTCGCTTGCGCAGGGGCATCTTTTTTCTGTTCGCGGGCGCGCCGAGCTGCGTCTGCCAACGATTCCTGTTGCGCGGGAGGAGCCTGCTGCGTTTGCGCGGTAGGGGGCTGCGGCGACGGCTTTGCCTGATCCTGCTGCTGGCAACGGCTGGTCGCCGGAAAGAATGCAATCGCGGCAGCTGCCGCTAACCACAATGCTCTACGCATGGCAAACGCCTCCTCAAAGGCACCTGTGGGACCGGCCCCGGATATAGTTTAGATGCTGGCGGCTTGAGAGGGGAATAGCGACGGCGAGGGCTCCTGCCGCAAAGGTAACCAGAGGAGGAACTCCGCGCCGCCATCAGCGCGGTTGCGAGCCTCAATGCTGCCTCCGTGCTGAAGCGCGACCTTTTGCACCACGGCAAGACCCAGACCGGTACCCTCGGATTTCGTCGTGTAGAAGGGAAGGAAGATCTTGGGCAGGTCGGCCGGGGGAATGCCGGCGCCGTTGTCGGCGACGCAGATTCGCTGCCATTTTCGTCCGCCAAGTTCTTCGATCGTGCCTGACACGGTTACGCGTGCTTCGCGGCCGGCATCGCGCGCGGCCTCCGCTCCGTTGCGCGTCAGGTTGACGAGAGCTTGCCGGAGCAATGCCTCATCGCCGGGTAGCTCTTCAAACGAGCCCTCACATTCGACTTTGCAACCGGGGTTCGCTTCCTGTAGTTCCTCGGCGACACGCTCGATGAGAACCTTCATCGGGACAGTCTCGTAGCAAAGTTCGAGTGGCTTGGCGAAGCGGAGAAATTCGGTGACGACGTGCGTGAGAGCGCGCGTCTGGTCGAGAATGCGTTCGGCCGAGTCCCGAATATCGCCAGGGCCCGGACGCGCTTCGCTGCGAATCATTTGTGCGTAGCCGGAAATCGTGGCGAGAGCGTTTTTGAACTCGTGTGCAATGCCCGCGGACATCTCTCCGAGAGCCGCTAGATTTTCCTTCCAGCGAATCTGCTTCTGCAGCGCGGTGAGTTCCGTCAGGTCGCTCATCAGGCAGAGCGCGCCGCTGACTTTCATTTCGGGCGGCACCCCCGGGAATTCAGTTCCGGGGCGCGGAGGGTTCCGAACCGCGCGGAAGATCGGCGAGATCGTCACGCCCAGGTGGCGCATCTCGCCCTCAGCTGTGACGTGTTCCACTTCTCCGCGATGAAAGGTTCGCCCCTCGCGCAGACAGGCCGTGAGCATTCGCGTCAGCTCCGTATCGACACCAAGTATTTCCTTGTAGGAACGGTATCGGAGCGTGCGAATGCCGAGCGCTTCCTCGGCGGCTGGATTGGTGGTGCTGATGGCTCCGGTGGCGTTCACGAGCAGAAGCCCCGTGGGCATATTGCGGGTCACCTCTTCGGTGAGCCGCTCGGATTCCTGCGCTCGTTCCTGCGCTACGAGATGCAGGCGGGCAAGCTCCTTTTCCTGTGTTCGAAGCTTCTCGATCACGCCCTGCATCGACGCGGCCATGAACGCGGAAGCATTTTCTGGATCGGGAACCGGGGCGGTAAATTCACTTTCGGGCGAGGCATTGTTCTTGCGCAAGAATTTGCGAACGACAATTGCGAAAAGCAGCAGGACCAAGAAGAGAACGACGAGCCCGCCCGCGAGGAAACCGAGATCGAAGGGCTGAACGCCGAGCGAATGCGGAGCCGCCTGCGCGGTCATCATTCGCGCCATCCATTGCAGGGAGTTTTCGCCATCACCTCACCACCAGCAGGGATTGATACCAATATACGATCGGCGTACCGAAAAAAACCACCAGCAACGCGGCCATTCCGAGAAACGTGCCAAACGGCAATTCGTAGTCGGACCCTTTGCGGCGGGCGAGAATCACCGCGACGCCGAGGACGCTTCCCAGGATTGATCCGGCAAAAATTGTGAGCAGCGTTCGCTTTAGCCCGAGAAACGCTCCGGCCATCAACATCATCTTCACGTCGCCCAGGCCCATGCCTTCGCGCCCGCGCAATCGAAAATAGACCTCCGAGACGAGCCACAGCAATCCGCTTCCGGCCGCCGCGCCCAATACGGCGTCTGCAAATGACAGGACCGGCGCGGGTGGAGGGAAGTCGAAGATGCGCTTTGCAATCGCGAGCGCCGTTCCGTCAAACGGCTTGGTGAAAAAGCTCAACACGAGACCCAGGCCGAACCCGGTGTAGTTCACCAGGTCGGGAAGAATTCGCTCGCGCAGATCCGTAAAGACGAGCACGACCATGATCGCCGAAAAAATGGCCCACTTCAGCGCTTCCGTCGTGAGCCCGAATACCTCGTAGCATCCTAGAAAGAGGAGCCCCGTGAGCAGCTCGACCGCGGGGTACATCGGCGAGATCGGATTCTTGCATTTGCGACACTTGCCGCCGAGGAGCAGATAGCTGATGACGGGGATATTGTCGTACGGTCGAATCCCGGCGCCGCATTTCGTGCAGGCGGATGCTGGCAGGACGATCGATTTGCCGCCCGGTATGCGCACAATGCACACATTTAAGAAGCTGCCGATGATCAGCCCGAAAACAAAGGTGAAGATTGCGATAAGCGTTGCAGGAGCCACACCTTCAATGTGCCATATCCGCAGCAGCCTCTCAAGCCGGGGCGGCGGAACCGTGTCCGACTGCTAACGCGCGGTGCGTCGTTTCAGCCTCAATTATCCCGCTTCAGTGCGAGTTTCCTGCCACTCACCCCGCTTTGGTTGCACCCGGCTGCTACGCTGTATCGGATCGATCGCAACTTATGTGCTGGCTCGAACAAAAAATACGCCGCTACGAACACATGCGCTGGGCGCAGGAGCCCAACCGTCGCACGCTGCCGTTCTCGTGGGGGCTCGAGCACATTGGCGGCGCGGCAAGCGAGGCTGATCCACGTGGTTTTCTCGACAGATTCGTCGAGCACACGCTGGCGAATAGTGACGAATGGTATGCCACCGGCCGAGCGGAAGACTACGTGCTCGACGACAATATCCTCACCTTCACAAGCGCGCTCGAATCGCCCTGGCCCGAAAATAATCGCGTGTATGGGCAATTATTCCGGGCGCGCCACACCGGTCCCGCGGTCGTGGTTCTCGCGCAATGGAATGCTCGATGGGAGGAACAGACCGACGTCTGCCGGTGGCTCAATCGATTGGGCATCACGGCGATCAAAATGAGTCTGCCGTATCACGACCGGCGCGCGATTCCGGGGCATCCCCGGGCAGACCACCTCGTCGGTCCAAATGTAGGGTTGACGTTGCAAGCGAACCGGCAGGCTGTCCTCGACGTGCGGCGTACTTTTCGATGGCTCGAGCAGCAGGGCTACGATCGCTTGGGCATCCTCGGCACCAGTATCGGATCGTCGATTTCGTTCGTCACGATGTGCCACGAGCCTGCGATTCGCGCTGGCGCATTTCTCCACGTTGCTACGTACTGCGGCGATGTGGTTGCGAATGGAATGACGACAATGAACGTCTGGGAATCGCTGCAGTCAAAGGTGTCGCACGAAGATATTCGTCACTACTGGTCGCCGATCAGCCCTTACCCCTACATTGCAAGGCTCCGTGGCGCATCGAAGAAAATTCTCGCGATCACCGGAAGTTACGATCCAACGTTCTGGCCGGAATTCACCAACGCATTTTTCGACGCGGTCCGGCACGGTGGCCTTCAAGTGGAGAGAATGTCGCTGCCCTGCGGTCACTACTCTATGGGAATCGCGCCGTTTAAGTTTGCGGTCGGGTTTCGCTTCGGTACATTCCTTTTCCAGGCTCTCGGCTAGAATGCCTCAGCCGCAACGGCCGATCGAAAAAAGCTCTAAGGTTCGCAGCGGTTGTGCCGATTAGCCAACCGGAGGTACTCCAGTGGCAAATCCCGTCAGCGGTGTCTCAAGTACTCTTCAGGCGTCGCAGATTCCAGCCAGTGGGCAAGCTCAGGACGCGAAGCCAGCTCCCAAACAGCATGTGATTCCTCAGGACTCCGTCGCGATCAGTCAATCCGGAAAGGAAGCGAGCCGAGTTCTTGCGGCGTCCAAGAGCGGACAGTCGGCCATCGAATCGGAAAGCAGCGGCGAAATTAAATAACAATCACAATCATTCTGCTCAAACTTATTTTCAGGCAGATTGGCGGAGCCACGCGCACCAGCCCGCGCGGCCCCGTTTCCATCTGAAGTGTCGCATCGAGAGAGCTCGGACTTTCGCTCACCGCAGAAGATTACTGAAATCGCCTGCGGCAATCCGCCGTGCTGTTTCTTCAATGTCTGGAGCCAGCGATCGGTCGGTGTCCACCTGCTTCGAGACTGCACGCACCAAGTCGTAAGCTCTCTGCGCGCCCGGCCCTGTACGAAGAGGTGCGAGAAAATCCAGTCCCTGGCAAGCGGCGAGAAGTTCGATCGCAAGCACGTTCCGCAGGTTTCTGATCATGGGTTGAATTCGCCGGGTCGCCGCCATGCCCATCGAAACGTAGTCTTCCTGGTTCGCGGACGTCGGGATTGAATCCACCGAATGTGGCGCCGCCATCGCCTTCATTTCGCTCGCAAGCGCTGCGGCTGCCACCTGCAAGATCATGAATCCGGAATTTACTCCCGCTTCGCGCACCAGAAACGCCGGCAGCTGACTGGTCTGGGGATTCGTCATCTGCTCGACACGGCGCTCCGAAATCCCCGCTAGTGTCGCCAGCGCTACGGCCAACTGATCCGCAGCCATGGCCAGCGGCTGTCCGTGAAAATTTCCTCCGCTGATCACCTCGTCCGCGTGCGCATCACTCGATTTCCCACCCGTGCCGGCGAAAACCAGGGGGTTATCCGTAGCGCTGTTCAGCTCGACGAGCACCGTCGCGCCGATTTGCGCCAGCGCGTCGCGCACAGCCCCGTGCACCTGGGGCGCACATCGCAGACTATAAGGGTCTTGTACGCGAGGATCTTTCTCCGGCGCGCGATGCGACTCGCGGATTTCGCTGCCGCGATTCAATCGTTCCAGATTTCGCGCCGTCGTTCGATGGCCGGGATAAGGTCGCGCATTGGCAATTCGCTCGTCAAACGCCGCAGGGCTGCCGCGCAAAGCGTCCAAAGAGAGCGCCGTGGCAACATCCGCGGTATCGACCGCGATCTCTGCATCCCGCAATCCCAGAGCCAGCAGCGCCAGCATTCCCTGAGTCCCATTCAGTAGCGCAAGTCCCTCTTTCGCCTCGAGTGCAATCGGCGTGATCTTCGCAGCGCGCATGGCGTCCGCACCTGACATTTTCTCGCCCCGAAGCAGCGCTTCTCCTTCGCCAATCGCCACCTGCGCGAGATGTGCCAACGGGGCCAGATCTCCGGATGCTCCCACCGAGCCCTGGCACGGAATTACAGGATGGACAGCCTGATTGAGCATTGCGCAAAGCGTTTCAGCCACGAGTGGGCGCACGCCCGACAATCCTTTTGCAATTGCATTCGCGCGCAACACAAGCATGGCGCGAGTCTCTTGTTCCGAAAGCGGTGCTCCGACTCCACACGCGTGGCTTCGCACCAGGTTCACCTGCAACTGGCGAATCTGGTCGCGAGAGATTCGCACAGACGCCATCTTCCCGAACCCGGTATTGACGCCGTAAACGGCTCCATCCGAAGCGACGAGCCGCTCGATCACGGAGCGAGAGGAATTCATCCTTTCGCGCGCAGACTGTGCCAGCTCCACGTGAGCGTTGTCGAAAATTACCGCGTAGAGCTGCTCCAGCGTGAGATGCTCTCCGTCGATTTGGATGCGATTCATTTGCGCGTTCCCGTCCCGACTACAATTTCCAGCGGCATATTCAATTCTTTTCCATCGCTGAATTTTCGAAGTGCCACCAAAATTTCTTCCACTGCTTTCGCGCGTGTCTCCGGGGTGAGCTTTTCGATCAGCGGACGGAACGGCGCCGCGACCTCCGTAAACTGCTCCCAATATTTTTCGAGCGAGGAAGTCCATTTGCCCGCAATCGTTCGTACCTCTTCGTGAGCATCCTTGAATCCCGCCTCTTCGAGGGTGCGTCGGAGCCGCCCGCGCTCTCCGAACATGAACAGATGAGGGGCATCCGGATCAGGAGGCGGAATTGGAACGTACTTCAGCAGAATTCCCGCGGTCGTAGTGAAGAACGGCTGTTCCTTGGCGCCCCACGCGACCAGCGCGACGCGGCCGCCCTGCTTCAACACACGGCGGCACTCCTTCAGCGCCGCCACCTGATCGGGGAAAAGCATCACGCCGAACCGGCAGGTGACGAGATCGAACGATTCATTCGCAAAAGGAAGAGATTCGGCATTCGCGATTTGAAACGTAATATTCGTCAATCCCTTCGTCTGCGCCATCTCCTCGGCCAGCGAGATCATGTCAGGCCCGATATCGGTTGCCGTCACATGGCCGGTGGGACCGACAGTAGCCGCCAGAAAGAGCGCTGGGTCGCCCACGCCGCTCGCGAGGTCCAGGACCTGCATCCCGGGCCGAACCTTCGCAGCCTCCAGAATCGCTTCCGTGGCGCCGCGGGTAAAATGAGAAATGTGCGAGCGCCATTTTCGCCAGGCTGCCACGGTCCGCTCATCGGTCCACTCGTGGCGCAGGCGCTCTCGAATGTTTTGAAGTTTTTCGGGATCGGTTGCCGTCATTCCAGGCTCCTCATCACCGCGCAGGCTCGCGTTTCTCGTGCGACGACAAATCGCCGGCCTGCGGCGGAAAATACTTGCGATACTTCTCGGGCAGGGATCGCGTCTGGCCCAGGCGGTTGCAAATCACGTGAAACGTTTCGCCCGTTGCGATTGTCTCTCCCGTCGCTTGATTGATGATTTCGTAGCCGAATCGAACGGTGCGGCGCTGCGCCGCTGTCACGCAAGTTCGAATGATGAGCACCTCATCAAATCGCGCGGGGCGTTTGTACCGGCATTTTGCTTCGGCCACGACGAGGAAGCTGTCCTCTTCGGCTTCCATCTGTTTGTATTCGAACCCGAGCTGGCGGCAGAGCTCTACGCGCCCCACTTCAAACCATGTGAAATAATTTCCGTAATAGACGACGCCCATCTGATCGGTTTCGGCGTAGCGGACGCGGACGGTCGTGTCGGCAAACTGTTTCATCGGTCGATTCTTGGGCTAAATTGCAAACCGATGCGTGTTCGCATGGTCCGTTAGCGGCCAGTCCATTTCGGCGCGCGCTTTTCGAGAAACGATGCGACGCCTTCCTGAAAATCGCTGGTCGAGCGAATCTCCGCGTTCTCGCGAATTGCGATTTCGATCTCCGCCCGAATCGCCGCGTCATCGAACTGGCGCAATAACCGTTTCGTCCGCGCGACGCTCGTGGGGCTTGCCGCGATCAACTGCCCGGCAAGTTCATGGGCGCGGGCAATCAATTTGTCAGATCCCACCACCTCGGTTATCAGTCCCATTCGAAGCGCTTCGGGCGCATCTACGATTCGGCCCGTGAGAAGTAAATCGGTCGCCTGCTTCTCTCCAATTTGGCGCCGCAGAAATACGGACACCAGCGCAGGAATAAACCCGATCCTCACTTCCGAATAGCCGAATTTCGCTTCCGGTACCGCCAGCGTGAAATCCGCCAACGTCGCGATCCCACAGCCGCCTGCGATCGCCGCTCCATTGACCGCTGAGATCACCGGCTTCGGAAACGCATGGATGCCCAAAAACATTCTCGCCATCTTGCGCGAGTCCTCGATGTTCTTTTCGAGCGGTTGCGCCGCGATCGCGCTTAAGTCGTCGAGATCCATCCCGGCGCAGAAGGCCTTTCCTGACCCCGTGATGATCACAACCCGCGAGGTGCCGTTTTCAGCTTCCCCGAGCGCTCTCAGGAGATCTTCGATCATGTGCGCCGAGATTGCATTGCGCTTTTCGGGACGCGTCAGCGTGATCGTTGCGATCTGATCGTTGTCCTCGAATTTGAGGGTGCTGTAGGTCATTGCCCTTTGCTCGAGATGCCCCGGTTAGTTTGGTTTCGCCGCTTCTTCCGTATGCGCGTACTTCTCGCGCAGCTCGCCCGTCATCGCGCAGGCGATTGCGAGCGATTTCGTATCGATTCCAGTTGAGATGCCGCGAGCGCTGAGCGTCGTCAGAATCGCTTCGGTGGGAATGTTTCCGACCAGCTCATCGCCCGCAAAGGGACAGCCGCCCAGGCCCGTCAAAGCGCCGTCGAACCTCCGGCATCCTGCTTCATACGCTGCTAGCACTTTTTCAGCGGCTCGATCCGGCCGGCTATGCAGGTGGACGCCAATCTCGACTCCGGCGACGCACTTCTTCGCTGCGTCGTAGAGTGCTGCGACGTCGTGGGGCGAAGCTGTGCCCACCGTGTCCGCGAGAGAAATCGTTCGCACGCCTGTGTCCTTGAGCCAGACAATCGTTTCTTCGACGATTTCGGCACCCCACGGTTCATCGTAAGGGTTTCCAAACGCCATCGAGATGTAAACCACCAGCTTTTTTCCGGCGGCCTTCGTGTCTCGCTGCAGCTTCTGCACCAGCTCCCGTGATTCAGCCCGCGACATATTTGCATTCGCCCGTCGAAAGTAAGCGGAAATCGAATATGGATAACCGATCGTGTTCACTCCAGGCGTCGAGAGCGCGCGTTCCAATCCCTGCGCATTCACGACGATGCCGATTATTTCCGGCGTTTCCCCCGACGGTGATTTCACCTGGCTCAGCTGTTTCATCACCGCTTCGCCATCGGCCATTTGAGGCACGTGTTTTGGCGAGACGAAGCTCACCGCATCCAGATGCCGAAATCCCAGAGAAACCAGGCCGCTCAGATATTTTACTTTCTCATCCGTCGAAATGATTTGCCGCAACCCCTGCCAGGCATCGCGCGGGCATTCAACGATGGTTACCTGCTCTTCGTTTGCCGGCTCTTTCGTGACCCGTTCGACCAATTGCACTCCTTAAGTTTGCAGTACGCCGGTCTTGAACTCCGCCACATACGGATTCAAAGCGGCCGCTTCGAGCGCCTCAATCAATGCTTCGCGCGTGTGGGCCGGATCGATAATCGCGTCCACCCAAAGCCGGGCAGCAGCGTAGCGCGGGTCGGTCTGGTGCTCGTAAGTTGCCCGGACCGATTCGTGTAGCTCCTTCTTCTGCGCTTCCGTGAGTTTCTTGCCCTCGCGTTCGAGTTGCTTGATCTTGATTTCGACAAGAGTTCCCGCGGCAGAGTCGCCTCCCATCACGGCGTAGCGAGCAGAGGGCCACGCGAAAATGAACCGGGGATCGTAGGCTTTCCCGCACATCGCGTAGTGGCCTGCGCCGAAGCTCCCGCCGCAAATCACGGCGATCTTGGGAACCACGCTGTTCGCGACGGCGTTCACCATTTTTGCGCCCGCGCGAATGATTCCGCTCCACTCCGCTTCCTTCCCGACCATGAACCCGTTCACGTCGTGCAGGAAAATCAGCGGGATCAAATTCTGATTGCAGTCGAGGATGAATCGAGCGGCCTTGTCCGCGGACTCCGTATAAATGACGCCGCCGAACTCGATGCGCTTCTCGCCCGTGCCCGGAGCGGACACCGCGACGTGTTTCTTCTGATTTGCCACGATCCCGACGGCCCACCCACCAATGCGCGCGAAGCCGCACAGCACCGTTTGCCCGTACTCGGCCCGATACTCCTCGAATTCGCTGCCATCAACGATGCGCGCGATCACGTCGCGCATGTCGTACTGTTTCGCCGGATTCGAGGAAAATATCCCGTAGATCTCTTCGCCGGGATGGGAGGGCGGACGAGAAGCTTTGTGGTCAAATGGCGCGGCCTTATGATGGCCGATCTTGTCCACGAGCGCGCGAATGCGATTCAGACAGGCATCGTCGTCCGGTTCGCGGAAATCGACGGTGCCGCTGATCGCGGCGTGCATCTTCGCGCCGCCGAGCTCTTCCGCGGATGTCTTCTGCCCGATCGCAGCTTGCACCAGCGCGGGCCCTGCCAGGAAAAGCCCGCTGCCTTCCGTCATCAGGATGTGGTCGCACATAACCGGGAGATATGCGCCGCCGGCCACGCACATGCCCATGATTGCCGTCACTTGGGGAATGCCCTGGGCGCTCATCACCGCGTTGTTGCGGAACACGCGGCCGAAATCATCCGTGTCGGGGAAAACGTCTTCTTGCAAGGGAAGAAAAACTCCGGCGGAATCAACCAGATAAATCGTCGGAATCCGATTCTCAATCGCGATGTTTTGCGCGCGAATCACTTTCTTCGCGGTCATGGGAAAGAATGCGCCTGCTTTTACGGTCGCATCATTCGCGATGATCATCACCTGGCGGCCTGATACGCGCCCGAGGCCCGTGATCGTCCCGGCCGCCGGAGCGCCTCCCCACTCCTCATACATTTCGTAAGCTGCGTAGAGGCTCAGCTCAAAAAAGTCGGTCTTCGGGTCTATCAATCTGGCGATGCGCTCTCGCGCCGTTAGCCGGCCCTTTTTGTGCTGCGATTCGATCGCTTTTGCGCCGCCGCCTTGCCGGATGCGTTCCTCTTGGTTCTTGATTTCCGTCAGGCGATCGACCATCTGCCGGCTGTTTTTCTGAAACTCAGCCGATTTTAAATCTACGCTCGACTCAATGACTGTGCCGCTCACCGGGCTCCTTCACGAATCGGTATCGTCAATTGCGGCGCCTGATCCCCGCTCTGACCCCGCGCAACTGCACACCGAAACTACGCATTGTACCATTCACGATTCAATTTGACTTGCCCGGGCGATCCTATAGAATCGTCGCCGTTCGGCAGCCGTTCCGCGAATTAGGTGCTGCGGCCGAACCAATCCCTTTTCGGAGGCGCCTGTGCGCTGCATTTCGAACGCGAAGGGAACGTCTGCCTCCGGGTCCTCGGAATAGCGCGAGCCCGTCCGGCTCGGTCTTCCTTCGCGGTCTAATCAGTCGCTGCTGCTGTGTGCCGGAATGTTCGGCGCCGAAGAACCCCTCCAATCGCTCCCGTAGGGAGCCTGAATTTCCTTAGGAGAATTGCGAATGAAATTTTTGGATATGGAACTGGCTCACCGGCTGGAGATGGCCGGACATCCCGAGCCCATCGGAGTCGAGTCCGGGGAGAGTGCCACGTCCGCGACGGACACGGAAATTGCGAGGATTTCGGTCGGCGGTGGCATTGCCGAGTTTCGGGGACTGAATTCTCCGGTGACGCAAGCCGAGGGGCTTGGCTTGCAAGGCCCCGTTGCCGAAGCGGAATTCGAGCGCCTCGAGGAATTTTATCGTTCGCGCGGCTCGGCGGTGATGATCGAAGTATGCCCGATGGCGGATCCTTCGTTCGTCGAGGCGCTCGGCAAGCGGGGATACCGCATCGTCGAGTTTTCGAACATGTTGATCAGGGAAATCGACGCGCGCGAAAAGTTTCCGCCGTTCGCGCCCCGCATCACAATTCGTACTGCCGAGGCTTCCGAAGGCCGCACGTTCGCCGAAACGGTGTCGCGCGGTTTCGCGGATCATTTCGAGCCGACGGAAGAACTGATCACCACGATCCAGGAGTTCTTCTCAGGGCCGGGCATGGTGCCCTATTTCGCGTTGATAGAAGGCAAGCCGGTCGGCGGCGGCACTCTGGGCATTCGCAAAGGTATCGCCGGCCTGTTCGGGACCAGCACGCTGCCGGAATTTCGAAAGCGCGGTGCACAATCAACGCTCATCTCCGCGCGCCTCGAAGCGGGACGCGCCGCGGGATGCGATCTGGCGATGAGCGTCACGCAACCGTCGAGCGGTTCTCAGCACAACCTCGAACGCCAGGGGTTTCGCGTCGTGTACACGCGTGCGAAGTTCACCCGCGAGTGGGCGTAGCGCGAGGGATTAGGAACGGGCCGCGAGCTCTCGTGCGCGGTCCATCGCCACCGTGAGCAATTCGTCTGCGGAGACGATTCGGCTGATCAAACCGAATTCCAGCGCCTCTCGCGCGTCGATGCGCCGTCCGCTCACGAGCATCTCTGCGGCCCGGCTCGTGCCGATCAGCCGCGGCAGCCGTTGTGTGCCTCCCCAACCCGTGATGATGCCGAGGCTTCCGCCCGGATGTGCAAATACGGCGTCGTTCGACGCGATGCGTGCTGCGCAGGCAAGCGCCAAATCCAGTCCGCCGCCGATGCAGTAGCCGCGAATCGCGGCCACCACCGGCTTCGCGGAATCTGCCACCGTGCACATAACGCTTTGCCCGTAACGCGAGAATTCGAACGCTTCCGGCGGCGAAAGTTTCGCTATCTCACTGATCTCAGCTCCGGTTGCAAACGCACGTGCAGTTCCGGTGATCACCGCTCCGATCAGTTGATGCGTCGCGGCAAGCGATACGATCTCTTCGTTAATCTCTGCCAGAATCGTGCGTTCGAGCCGGGGATATCCATCGTCGGCGTCGAGCGCAATAAGGAGAATGCCGTTCGAGCGAGTGGCAACAAGGCGGGTGCTCACCGCAAATTCAGGCGCCGCGGGGAGCGGTGGAAGTGCGCTGGCGGATGAAATCGACGATCGCCTGCGTGGGTGTTCCGGGAAGAAAAACTTCCGCGATTCCGGATTTTTTCAGCGCAGGAATATCACTCTCAGGAATGATCCCGCCGATCAACACCGTCACGTCGTTCATCCCTTTTTCGCGGAGCAACTCCATCAACCGCGGGCAAATCGTGTTGTGAGCGCCGGAAAGTATGGAAAGACCGATCACGTCCACATCTTCCTGCGCGGATGCGGAAGCAATCATCTCGGGAGTCTGGCGCAGTCCGGTGTAAATCACTTCCATGCCGGCATCGCGCAACGCGCGTGCGATCACTTTCGCGCCGCGGTCATGCCCATCCAGTCCGGGTTTTGCGATCAAGACTCGAATTTTCTTTTCAGCCATCGATCTCCGCCACTCGTCATTCGCATCCCGGAAAGAATCGCATCCCGGCAAGAATCGCAGTCCGGCGCGCAAGGAAGCATACGTCAAACCCTGCTCTGCGCGAAAGTGAACCGGCACCCCGAGGTGCGGCTTCGTGCTACTTCAACACTGTCAAGAATTCATCCAACAAGATATTGAATTTATCACTGTCATCGACAAAGAGCGCATGGCCGGCGTCGTCCAGCATCTCAAGTTTCGCGCCCGGAATGCGCTTCTGCATATCCTGAAACAGCGGAAGCATGCCTTTTGTTGCTCCTACAATCACCGTCGGCTTGTCGATTTTCGCGAGACCGGGCCGATCGTCCGTCAGAAATCCCGCTTCTGCCATCGCCACCGCTGAATCGGTGGGCGTAGCGAGAGAAGCCTTGATCACCTTCTGCAGATATTCTTCGGCCTGCGGTTTCTTGTACATCGAGCGCACAAAGTCAGACGTGAATTTCTGCCGGTCCGTTTGCGCGCTCTTCAGAAAGCCGACATAGTTCTTGAAGCTATCCGCGGTGAGATCGAAACTCGCCACTCCGTCCACAAGCACGATCCCCGCGATTCCATTCGTCCCAAACTGATCCACGTACGAGGCGATTTCGGTCACTCCCATCGACCAGCCAACTAGCACCACGGACCCCAGGTGCAATTGATCGATTACAGCTTTGATGTCCCGCGCGTGAGAGGCGGGATAGTTGCCATCGCAGGGTTTCGACGATTCGCCCTGCGAACGGGGATCGATTGCCACCACGCGATAGTCGGCGGAAAAATGTGAAATCTGGTTTTCCCAGATCCACCCCGGCATCGTCCAGCCGGGCACAAACAAAATGGAAGGGAACTGGCGCGGCGCGCTGACAGAAATTTGGCCCTTCGTGATGGTCACGCTTGGCGGCAGAGGATTGCCCACCTCCGCATTTCCAACAGGAGTCTTCGAGCGCCCGGCTTCAATGTAATGAATCCTGGCGCCGTCCCACGACGTCACGAACCCGCTGCGCGGTCGCGGATTCTTGTCCTTCGCCGCACGCGGGCTCGATACAGCGCTGTTCGCAGCGGGCGCCGTCGCGGCCGTGCTTGCAAAGGTCCAAAGTAGCGCGAAGAGTGCGAGCGCACTCAGCTTCAAGCATTTCCAGTCTCGAATGACCATTTGTTTTGAGCCTCGGATGGCCGGTATCGGAATACAGGCAGGATTCGCTACGTGATGGCGACCTCTTCGTAGATGCCGAAGGCTTCGCGCATGGTGTCGCAAACTTCTCCGAGCGTGGCGTAGGCTTTCACGGCTTCGAAAATAAATGGCATCAGATTCTCGCTGCCCGCGGCCGCTTTTCGCAAGGCGCCCAGCCTCCACGCCACTTCTTCGTTCGAGCGCTCTGCTCGCAATGTACGCAAGCGCTCACACTGTCGTTGCGCTACCGTCTCGTCAATTTGGAGGATTTCGAGAGGGCTCTCTTTGGCAACATAGTCATTCACGCCGACTACGATTTTTTCTTTGCGATCGACCGCAACCTGATATCGATACGCCGCTTCGGCAATCTCTCGCTGCGGGTACGCGCGTTCGATGGCAGGCACCATGCCGCCGAGCGCGTCGATTTTCTCGATGTAATCCCAGGCGCCGCGCTCCACTTCATCCGTGAGCGCTTCGACAAAATAGGAGCCTCCGAGCGGGTCGGCCGTATTCGTCACGCCGCTTTCGTGCGCGATAATCTGCTGCGTGCGAAGGGCCAGTGTCGCCGCAAATTCCGTGGGCAACGCCCATGCTTCATCGAGCGAATTCGTGTGCAGCGACTGCGTTCCGCCCATCACGGCCGCCAGTGCCTGCAAAGCCGTCCGCACCACGTTGTTGTACGGCTGCTGCGCCGTCAGCGAGCAACCCGCCGTCTGCGTGTGGAACCGCAGCGCCCAGGAGCGTTCGTTCTTCGCGCCGAAGCGCTCGCGCATCGTCTTATACCAGATGCGCCGGGCGGCGCGATATTTCGCGATCTCTTCGAAGAAATCGCTGTGCGCGTTGAAGAAGAACGAAAGCCGCGGCGCGAAGTCATCCACGTTCATGCCGCGTCTCACGCCGTAATCGACGTATTCGATCCCGTCACGCAACGTGAACGCAAGCTCCTGGATGGCGGTCGATCCGGCTTCGCGAATGTGATAGCCGCTGATCGAAATCGGATTGAATTTCGGAGTGTGCTTCGCGCCGAATTCGAGCGTGTCGATCACCAGCCGCATCGACGGCTCGGGCGGATAAATGTATTCCTTCTGCGCGATGTATTCCTTCAGGATGTCGTTCTGCAGCGTGCCGGAGATTTTCTTCCAATCGGCGCCCTGCTTTTCCGCCACCGCCAGATACATCGCCCAGACCACCGCAGCCGGGGAGTTGATCGTCATCGACGTGGTGACGTCGGCGAGCGGAATCTTGTCGAACAGGACTTCCATGTCGGCCAGCGAGCTGATCGCCACGCCGCATTTTCCGACTTCACCCTCCGAGAGAGGGTGGTCGGAGTCATATCCCATCAGCGCCGGCAAATCGAAGGCAACCGAGAGGCCGGTCTGACCCTGCGACAAAAGATAGCGAAAGCGAGCGTTGGTGTCTTCGGCTGTGCCAAACCCTGCGAACTGCCGCATGGTCCACAGCTTCCCGCGGTACATCGTGGAATGAATGCCGCGCGTATAGGGAGGCTGGCCGGGAAAACCGAGATCGCGTTCCGCGTTCCATCCGGCGAGGTCCGCTTCCGTATAAAGCCGGCGAATCGGATAGCTGGAAACAGTGGTAAAGTCCGCGTCGCGGTCGGGGGACTTCCGGAGAGTCGGTGCGAGCGTTTTCTCCTCCCATTCGCGCTCGGCAGCCGACGGTTTGCGGTCCGTCTCGTAGCTATGCGTTGGCTGGGTCTTTACTTTGCTCATGGGCGCGACTCCGGGAGCGATATGGCTCGGCTCGTTCGCAAGCTAGCTCTCAAGTTCATTCTAGGGCATGGGAGTGGGCCCGGCAAGCGAAGCGAATCGCGAATGTGAGACGCCCAAGTGGCAGGACAGCTTGATCCTTCGCTCACGCTGCCACGGCACTCAGGAGAAACCTGAGCGCGGTATGAGCCTGTGGCAGATTGGCGAGCCGTTCAGCAAACCCGGCGGGGCGACCAGCTCCGCCTACTTGCCGGCGACGCCTCCTGGATCGATATCCGGGCTGCCGGGAATATTGGGTTGGCGATAGGCTTTTCCGCGTCCGGCGTTGGCTACGATGATGTGGTTCACATCGAGTGTGCGGCCCACGGCCTGGTCGAAGTTGACGGCGGCCTCAATCAGGTTGATCTTGGCGCGCAGCTCGTTTCCCTGCGCGGCTGTCAAGTCGCGTGATCGCAGCACCACCTGGTAGCTCGTCGATGAGCCGAGCTGATATTTCTTCTGTTCGGCGTCGAGCGTTTGGCTAGCCAGGATGCGGGCCTTTTCGGCGGCGGCTACCTGCGCCCGATCCTGTTGCAACGCGATCTGCGCATTTCGCACGTTCACGAAAACCGTATTCTGCAGTTGCCGGTATTGCACCTCGAGCTGCCGCTTGTCCAATTGTGCGCGGGCGCTGTCCGCCTGCGCGGAGCGATTGCGTATCGGAAGCACGAGATTCAGTCCGGCGCTGTAGGTCGGGAAATTGCTATGAATCATCTGGTCGAGCGCGGTATTCAGGCCGCTCGAGAGCTTGGTAGTGGTCGCCGGATTGAATACGGGTATGCCAACAAAGGCAGGAACTCCCGTACCGCCTGGGTTCCCTACATTGAACGGCAATCCATTCGCGGCGACGATCGGTGAGGTAGGGTCTGCCGTAAAGCCATCCGGCGTTTCGCTAGTGATCGTCTGAACTCCCGCCAGGCCGGTCGCGCTGTACTGGCCTACGAGATTCAACGTCGGCAGCAGGCTATTCCGGGTGGCTTTTACTTCCACATCGGCATTTTTCAAGTTGAGGCCGGCCTGAAAAATCTCCGGCCGCTTCTGCCACGCTTCCTGCACCGCGTCCATCAGCGGAAGATTCTCGGTCACATTCGGATTCGCGATGGGCGTAGTCGGAACCACTTCGATGTTTTGAAGCGACGGAGCGACGGGGTTGCGCGTGATCGCGTTCAGCAGGACTGTTTCCTGCTGCAATTTGTTGGTCTGCGCGACAATGAGATTCTGGGTGTCATTTGCGAGCTCGGATTCGGCGGTCAGCACGTCCAGCGGCGCCATGGTTCCGATTTCCAGCTGCTTCTTGTTGTCTTCGAACAGCTTGTTCGAGACAGTAACCGCCGCTTGCTCTACTTTGACGTTCTCTCGCGCGAAGACCAGCTCCCAGTAAGCATTTTGGACCGCGGACACGGTGGCGATCACCTGTTGGGCAAATTGCGAATCGGCCACCTTCAACGTGTTCTTCGCTTCGATGATGTACCGGGTGTTCGGCAGGATTCCGAATCCGTTCAGCAGCGGCTGTTGCACGGTGAACGTCATCGTGGACTGAACGGCCGGGTTGAAAATCGTGTCCGGAGAATTGGTCGAGGTTCGGGTGTTGCTGAAAACCGCCGATACCGCCGTTCCGGTGTGGAATCCCTGTTGATAAGTAAAGTTCGCGTAAGCGTTGTAATCGATCAGGTTGAAAGGTGTGGCCGCGATCCCTACGCCGGATACGAGTGGATTGTTAACCGGAATTGATGATCGCGCCCAATCCGTATTTACGATCAAAACTGGATCGAAGGAAGTTTGGGGCGACGAGCCCAGAATCACCGCCTGCGAACTGCCGAGCCCGTGTGCCACGGAGCCGGCTTTTGCGCGCAACAACTCGGTCTGCGCGATCCAGGGTGTGAAACGCTGCAAGCTGATATCCAGATTGTTCTCAAGAGCGATCGAAATCGCGTCGTCTAGGCTCAGCAGAAGCTTGCCGTCGTGAATGAGCTGGTCTATGTCCGGTGCATTCGTGACCATCGGTTCGGGCATCGTCAGCGGCGTATAGGGCTTCCAGAATTCGGGCAACCACGGCTGGCCCTTGGAGTAGTCGCGTCCCTTCGTCGGTGCCAGGTTTCGAGACGCGCCGCCCCCAGGCGTTGCCTGCGACGGAGTCTGGCCGGACGTCTGCGCATCAGGCTGGTCCGTGCCCTGCTGCGTAGCCTGGGCGACTTGTACCTGCGACTGCGCGGCGCGGCCTTCCTGCTGGGCCACCTGAGCCTGCGCGAGCCCTGGCGACACCACTAGCGAAGCGAGCGTGAATGCCAGCACCGCGACCTTTGACCAGCTTCCGAGCGTGAAGCTTCCAACGATAGACCTTCCGATCATTTTATTTTTCCTCTCCGAACGGCTGAGGCCTCATAATCTTGAGACCCTTCGGGTATTTGCAAACCCCAAGCTACTACAACGGATGGCTCACCCATTTTGTTTCAGAAACCGTATTCTGGTGCAAAGCAGCGGCCACGCGTAAACGCCTGAAATTAGACGGTTAATGGGAGAATTCGATTCACTGCATGTTCGTTTTCGGTCACTGCCGTGCGTATCCGAACAGGCGGGAACGGAGTGTAGCATTGCGGTTGCGCTCTGACAATTGCGGGCGCGCCAGATGTTCAATGCGCTGGAATTGAGCGGCCGGCCTGGAACCGAGAAGTATCCGGTGCGCGCGTTGACACGACTTCGAGCAGGCTCTACCATGACCTTGGCTTTTGGCCGACCCTCCATGCGACGGTTACTTTCATCAGGCATCGCTTCTCGCACCGCAGCTTGTCTGCTGGGGATCCTATTTCTGGGCGGCTCGGCGGGCGCCGAGAAGCCGGATCGGCTCAAGCCTCAGGGGTACGTTAGCGATTTCGCAGGTGTGCTGAGCGCGGCAGGAAAAGAACAGCTCACCGCGTTGTGCACCGAAGTCGATCAGAAAGCTCACGCGCAAATCGCTGTCGTCACCGTGAAATCGCTCGATGGCCAGCCGGCCGAAGACTACGCGATCGATCTCGCCACAAAATGGGGCGTCGGTCCAAAGCAGTCTGCTAGCGGCGTGATGATTTTGTTCGCTGTGGACGACCATAAATCGCGGATCGAGGTCGGCTACGGCCTGGAGCCGATACTGCCGGATGGCAAAGTCGGCAGCTTCCTCAGGGAAGCCGTTCCGCAGCTTCGCAGTGACGACTACGATGGCGCTCTGCTGCTCGTCACCCGTCGCGTGGCCGACGTGATCGCAGCCGATCGCGGCGTGGCGTTGACAGGCCCATCGCCGAGAGCCGCCCGTACGCCGAGCAGTAACGATCACGGCTGGAGTGCTGGCGAGATTTTCCTTCTTATTTTTGCAATCTTCTTGGTCTATGCAATGATTCGCGGCAATCGCGGCAGTGGTGGGGGACGATTTACTCAAGGTGGAAGCGGGTGGTGGATTGGCCCGATGATCGGATCGGGGATGGGTGGCGGGCGCGGCGGCTGGGGCGGCGGAGGTTTCGGCGGAAGCGGTGGGGGAGGCGGAGGCTTCGGCGGATTTGGCGGCGGGTCGTTCGGTGGCGGAGGGGCGAGCGGAAGCTGGTAGTCCGGAATACGGAAAAGGGCGTGCGATGGAAGCGAAGCTCAAACAGATTGTCGACCGACTGCAGGCGGCAGCGGGTGAAAACCTGCACGCCGCAGTGCTCTACGGCTCCGCCGTCACCGGCGAATTTCACGACCGGCATTCCGATCTCAACATTCTCTGCATCCTGAAGAGCGCCACCGTCACCGACCTGGAAGCGCTGCACGGAGTGGCCGAGTGGTGGATTCGCGAGGGCCACCCGGCGCCGCTTGTCTTTACCTTCGAGGAGCTGCAGCGGTCCGCCGACGTATTCTCAATCGAGCTGTTCGATATCAAGAGCCGCCACCGCATGCTGCACGGCGAGGACTTCTTCGAACATCTGGAAGTTCCTCTGCATTTGCACCGTCTCCAGGTCGAACGCGAGTTGCGGACGGACTGGCTGAAACTTCGACAGGCGATTCTCGCCGCGCCGCAGACGAAGAAAGTCCACATCGGAATCATGCTCGCCTCGGTTTCCGCGTTCTGCGTACTTTTCCGCCACGCTCTCGCCGCTCTCGGCCAGCCCATGCCGGAAACCAAACGGCAGGCAATCGACGCGATGGCCTCGCTCACCGGCGCGAATCCAGCGGCGTTTCACGCGATCCTCGATTTGCGGGAAGGGAAGCGCAAAGAGCGGCAGATTGATATTGAAGCGTCGCTCCATGCGTATCTGGAGTTTGTAGAAGTGGTGACGAACGAAGTGGACCGGCGGTTCGCCGTTCGCTAGCTTGGGGCATCGGCGGGTTCGTTTACGAGATTCGGTAGATTGCGCGGTTGTGGTAGATTCCGCTCCGGAGGCACACAGGCAATGAAAGTGCTCTTGGCTGTTGTCGCGATCGTCGCGATTCTTGCTCTTGCAACGTTTGGTATGTACGTCAGCGCGAAAAATCAGATCGTGACGATGGATGAGACCGTGAAGTCAAATTGGGCGCAGGTCGATGTCGTCCTCCAGCGCCGCGCCGATCTGATTCCCAATCTCGTCGAAACTGTGAAAGGCTTCGCCGCGCACGAAGAAACGGTATTCGGCGACATCGCAAAAGCGCGCTCAGCCCTGATGGGCGCCCAAACGCCCGCAGACAAGATCGCTGCAAACGGGCAGCTCGATGGCGCCCTCAGCCGCCTGCTTCTGATCGTCGAGAACTACCCGCAGCTTAAATCCAACGAAAATTTCCTTCGCTTGCAGGACGAGCTCGCCGGCACCGAAAATCGCATCGCCGTCGAACGCAAGCGCTACAACGATTCGATCCAGGCCTACAACACCTTCATTCGCAAGTTCCCCAACAGCATGTTCGCCGGCTGGGGCGGCTTCAAGGAGAACACCGCGTACTTCCAGGCGTCAGAGGCTTCACGGGAAGCGCCGAAAGTGCAATTCCCGGCGGCAACAAAGTAAGCGCACCGCAGAATCGGCGCCCAATTGTTACTCGCGCGTGAACGACGGCGCGGCTGCCTTGACCCGCACATCCCGGCGCGCTACGCTACTCGCACGGGGTTCAACCGCCAAAACTTGATGAAACAAACCGTAAGAATAGCCGGGGGAATCAGCGAACTGTTCGGCACCCTCGATGAGAACCTAAAACTTTTCGAAGCCAATCTTCACGTCACCACGCACCTGAAAGACCACGATCTTGAAATTGAAGGTGAGCCCGCCCAGGTGGAGCGCGCCGCCCTCATTCTCGATGAATACAACCAGCGCGTTCGCGACGGCCGCATTCCCAACAGCCAGGAAGTGAAATCACTGCTGCGGGTGGCCACCCAATCTCCCGCGAACGAATTGCGCGGCGCATTCTCGCCCACCCGCACGCGCTCGTTCGGCAAGAAAAGCGTCGCGCCCAAGAGCACGAACCAGCGCCGCTATATCGAAGCCCTCGAAACGTACGACATGGTTTTCGCGATCGGCCCCGGCGGAACCGGGAAAACCTATCTCGCGGTCGCAATGGCAGTAGCGTCACTGCTTTCGAAACAGGTGAACCGCATCATTCTCGCGCGTCCGGCGGTCGAAGCCGGTGAGCGGCTCGGCTTTCTTCCCGGCACTTTGCGGGAAAAGGTCGATCCGTACATGCGCCCCCTTTACGACGCGCTGCACGACCTGCTCGAAGCCGACAAACTCGAAAGTTTTCTCGAAAAGGACATCATCGAAGTCGCTCCGCTCGCTTTCATGCGCGGCCGCACTTTAAATGACTCGTTCGTCATTCTCGATGAAGCGCAGAACACCACCAGCGAACAGATGAAAATGTTTCTCACCCGCCTCGGATTCAATTCCAAGGCCGTCATCACCGGCGATATCACCCAGATCGATTTGCCCAACGAGCGCCGGTCCGGTCTCGTCGAAGCGATCGACGTCGTCGGAAATATTGACGGCATCGCTTTCATCTACTTCGATGAGCGCGACGTCGTGCGCCACAATCTCGTGCAGCGCATCATCAAAGCGTACGACGAGAAGGGGGCTGCGTCGCCCGCGTCTTCCGCGAAGAACGGCCCAAACTCCGGTGGCGTGCAGACGCGCAATACGGGTGCCGGCTCCAGCTCCAGCGCGAATCCTGGTAGCTCCACCCGGCGCGACTGATCTCCTCGCCCCCGATGATCGTCAACCATCAGCGCCGCATCGCTATTCCATTACGCGAACTTAACAAATTCCTCGCGCGAGTCGGCCGTCGGCTTCGCCTCCAGAAACACACTCTCACCGTTTGTTTTGTCACCGATGCGCAGATCGCTCGCTGGAATCGAGCCTATCGTGGCAAAAACGGCGCGACCGATGTATTGTCGTTTCCAACGAATGGCTCCGCAGACAAGCGAAAGCGTGGCAAGTCTCAGCCGAGGCGAAAATCTAATTTTTACCCCGGCCGAGATTCAAACTCCACCGAGTCTCGCGCATACCTCGGCGATATCGCCATCGCGCCCGCAGTCGCACAGCGCAACGCCCGGCGCTTCGGTCGCGCTCTTGCCGACGAGATGCGTATTCTCATCCTTCACGGTGTTCTCCACCTGATGGGCTACGACCACGAAACCGACGAAGGGCAAATGGACAGGCTCGAGCACCGCCTTCGCCGTGAACTGGGGTTTGCCTGAGCGATGCCTGCAATCGTCTATACGATCGGTGTTCTCGCGCTCACGGCCGGTCTCCCCGTATTCGCCTATCTCGACCGCGTATACCGCGAACTCGATCGCATGCGCACCGGCCGCATCGCCGCGCACCTCGAGAAATTTGAAACGGACATCGAGCCGCGTTTCAAGATGGACCGGCATCGCGCGGCGCTCGCATTCACCTTGCTCGCCCGTCTATGGCTGGTACTCGTCGCCGCCGTTACCGCTCGTGGCGTGATTTTCTTTGTTCCTGGCTCGTGGGAAGCGGCAGTCGAGATGGTTTTCTTTCTCTCCGCCGAAGTGATTCTGCTGATGCAATTCGTCCCGTCGCTCCTTCTGGCCGGCGTGCGCGGCAATTGGATCGCACCGCTCGTGCCTGCTATCCGGGCGTTCATGTGGCTCATTTGGCCGGTGCAGGTCGTACTCGAGATGCTCGTTTCCGTGCTGCATCTTTCCGAGGACGAGCAGACCGCCGAGGCCGAGGAGCAGCAGACGATTGAAGCCTTCGTCGATGCCGCCGCCGAAGAGGGCATCATCGAGCAGGACGAGGCCCGGCTGATCGAGCAGGTGATCGAGTTTGGCGACAAGCGTGTCCGTGACCTGATGACGCCGCGCCCCGACGTTGTCGCCGTCCGCGCTTCCGCAACGCTCGAGGAATTGAGCGACCTCATCGTTCAGAAGAAATTCTCGCGCATCCCCGTATACGAAAACTCCCTCGACGACATCATTGGCGTCGTAATGGCTCGTGACATTCTCGAAGTTCCCGATCGCGATGCGGCTCATCGCACCGTCCGCGAGTTGATGCGCCCGGCTCTCTTCATCCCTGAAACGAAACTAGGCTCGGAATTGCTGAAGGAAATGCAGCGCAAAAATCAGCAGATGGCGGTCGTCATCGACGAATACGGCCTCATGGCTGGCGTCGTCACCGTGGAAGACCTGATCGAAGAGATTGTCGGCGAGCTTGGCGAAGAGGACCGCCGCCCCGCGCCCGACGTCATCCGTGAATCCGGCGGCAGCATGGTGATGCGCGGCAGCGTTCCGGTCGACAAAGTCGCGGAGCTGTTCGGTGTGCAGCTCGATGAATCGTCCGAACACCCCGGCGCCACCACGATAGCCGGGCTGCTCAACGGGATCGCAGGCCACGTGCCGCACACCGGCGAAGTGGTTGACTCCGACGGCATTCGCTTCGAGGTCCTCGAGTCCAATCAGCGCAAAGTTCTCCGCGTCCGCGCTCGCCGTATTTCCGCGAACGCCGCTTCGTCCGCATGATTCTTCTCACACAATCCTAAGCACACGCGGCGCGCGTATCGGCGTACAATTCTCTTTCATGCCTTTCAAATCCGGTTTTGTCGCAATCGTCGGCCGCCCCAACGCGGGCAAATCCACGCTCGTCAATACCCTCGTCGGACGTAAGGTCGCGATTGTTTCGCCGAAGCCTCAAACCACGCGAAATCGTATCCAGGGCATTCTCAATCGCGACGACGCGCAAATCGTCCTCATCGATACGCCTGGCATTCACAAGCCGGAGAACGTCCTCAGTCGCCAGATGATGGACGAACTCCAGCACGCGCTCGAAGGGATCGACGTCCTTTCGCTGATCGCAGATGCTTCCGTCAACTTCGGCGCCGGCGATCGCTTCGCAATCGAATGGGCGCAGCGGTTTCGCGGCCCCGTGTTTCTTCTGTTGAATAAAGTGGACCGCATCCCGAAGCAGCACCTCTTGCCTCTGATCGCTCGGTATAACAAGGAGTTTGAATTCGCGGAAACATTTCCAATCTCGGCGCTCACCGGCGAAGGCTGCCTCGATCTCGTCAACTCCTGGCTCAACCGCCTGCCGGAGCATCCGCCGTACTTTCCGCCGGACCACTACACCGACCAGCCCGAGCGTTTTCTCGCCGCAGAGCTGATCCGCGAAAAGGCGATACTAACCACGCGGCAAGAGGTTCCCTATGCGGTCGCCGTTCTGGTCGATAGCTGGGAGGAAACTCCGAAGCTCCTGCGCATCCGTGCCACGATGTACGTCGAGCGCGACGGCCAGAAAGCGATCCTGATCGGCAAAGGCGGCGCCAGTATCAAAAAGATCGGCACCGACGCCCGCAAAGAACTCGAGTCCATCCTGGGAGCGCACATTTTCCTCGAGCTTTTTGTAAAAGTGCAACCCAACTGGCGCCAAAACTCCTCGGTTGTCCGCCAGCTGGACTGGCATCGCCAACTCGAGCAGCTAAGCTCTTACCAGGAAAATGAGGAAGACGGAGACGGTGAATTGGAGGGCGAATCAGGCGACGAAGCCGGCGACGAATTAGCTGAAGAAGATGACGAAGGAGAAAGGGACTCAGACAAATTGAAGCAATAGCGCTGGAGCCAACGGTTTTGGTGGCACAGGCACTCCTGCCTGTGCTCTGACGAAGACAACATTGGCAACAACTCAGGTCATTGGCGGCCTGCTAGTCCAATCTCAAACCTTTGAAGGCGCAATCCCCAGCGATCGCATTTTCCGGTACAAATGGCTCCGCTCCAGTCCCAGCGCTTCCGCAGCCTTCGTCATGTTCCAGCGATTCTCTTCGAGCTTCCGCAGAACAAACTCTCGCTCGTAAGCCGACCGCGCCTCCTGCAAACTCTCATACGGCTTCTGCGGGCTTTTCGACGCGCCGCGAAACAACTCCGGCGGCAAGTGGTGCGGCTCGATCTTCTGAGCCGGACTCATGATCACGAGTCGCTCCACCAGATTCCTCAACTCGCGCACATTCCCCGGCCACGGGTAACTCCGCAATACCTCCATCGCCGGTGCGCTAAACTCCTTCGGTTTCTTCCCGTAGGCTTCGCAGAACTCGGCCAGAAAATGCGCCGCCAGGATGGGCATGTCTTCGATTCGCTCGCGCAGCGCCGGCACGTAGAAGGGAATCACGTTCAAGCGATAAAACAAATCTTCGCGAAACGCATTGCGCCCGATTTCCTCTTCCAGTTTCTTGTTCGTCGCTGCAATCACCCTCACATCCACCGTAATCGGCTGATTCGACCCCAGCCGCTCCACCCGCTGCTCCTCCAGCACGCGCAGTACCTTTGACTGCGTCTTCAAACTCATGTCGCCCACTTCATCGAGAAACAAAGTCCCGCCATCCGCTTTCTGAAATTTTCCAACCTTGTCTTCGCTAGCCCCCGTAAAGCTCCCCTTGCGGTGCCCGAATAGTTCTGACTCGATTAACTCCTCCGGAATCGCCGCGCAGTTCACCTCCACAAACTGCATCGTGTTCCGCAAACTGCTCGCATGAAGCGCCCGCGCTACCAGTTCTTTGCCGGTTCCGCTTTCGCCGTAAATCAGCACGCGCCCATTGGTAGGAGCCGTCAACGCAATCTGCTGCCGCAGCGCCTTCATCGGCACGCTGTTGCCTAGAATCTCGTGGCGTTCCTCGAGTTCCGCGCGCAGCCGCCGGTTCTCTCCCTCCAACCGCACGTATTCGAGTGCATTCCGCACGACCAGTACGATTTTTTCCAGCGACAAGGGTTTCTCGACAAAGTCAAACGCTCCGAGTTTCGTCGCACGCACGGCCGTCTCAATATTTCCGTGCCCCGAAATCATGATTACGGCAGGCGCCGCCTCCCGCACTTGAATGCGTTCGAGCGTTGCAAGGCCATCCATTTTCGGCAGCCAGACGTCGAGCAATACCAGATCGAAGCCCCGCCGTTCGAGTTGCTCCAGGCACTCTTCGCCCGACGCGATCGTTTCGATCTCGTAGCCTTCGTCGCGCAACAGGGCGCCGAGCGACTCGCGAATCCCGCTCTCGTCGTCCACGATTAAAATTGATGCCGGCATTGTTTGCGCTGTTGACCTATCCGAGGATGTCTGTCTTTGCTCTGTTCGGTAGAATCCGAATCAATTGTTCAACGTTTCTCTCGGTCTCAACTCGCCGAAGCCCCGCTCTGTCCAGCCGGCGCCGGTACCTCCACAGCGGGAAATCGCAGCAGGAACCGGCTGCCCGTCGGCAGGTTGTCTTCCACGCGAATCGTTCCGTTGTGCTCCGCCACAATCCGGCTCGCGATTGCCAGTCCCAACCCGGTACCGCGCTCCTTCGTCGAAAAATGCGGAAGAAACAGCCGCTCCTTATCCTCCGGCGAAATTCCGTGCCCGCTGTCGGAGATTTCAATCTCCACAGCGTCTCCGTCGCCCTCTCCGCGGGTAGCCACGTGCAGTTGTCGAATCGACGTGCCTTCCATCGCCTCTGCCGCATTGTCGATCAGGTTCGCAATCACGCGCCGTAGGAGTTCGCTGTCCGCCTTGATCAGCGGCAGCGAAGACGCAAGATCCGCGCGGAGCGTGATTCCCTCCAGGCGCCCGCGGAAAAGATCGACCGCGCTCGATACGATGGCATTTACGTCCGCTGGCGCAAGCCGTGCGGCAGGGAAGCGCGCGAACTGCGAGAACTCGTCCACGAGCGACTCAAGCGTGTGAACCTCGCGCTCGATCAGCCCCGCACATTCTGCGGCGAGTTTTTCGAATTCACTGCGCGAAGCGTCCGGCTTGGTCTCCGACGCGCGGTCCAGATGCCGAAGCAGCCGTTGGGCGGAGAGCTGAATCGGCGTCAGAGGATTCTTGATCTCGTGCGCGATTCGCTGCGCCACTTCCTGCCAGGCCGACGCTTTCTGCGCGCGAAGCAGTTCTGTCAAATCGTCGATCACGATCACAAATCCGGGATTCGATCTCCTTGGCCCGAGCGAGCTCACCGTCACGGCCGCCCGCACCAGCCGACCCGCCGTGGCAATTTCGATTTCGCGCGAAGCCGCTCCCATTCTCAGAGACCGGCGCATCAAGTGCAGCATCGCGCGAGCGCCCTCATCGCCGAGCAGATCCTGAAGCGAACGCGCCTCGTGCGCGTGCTCGCCCAAAATCGCCACCACCGCCGAATTTACTCGCGTCACTTCGCCCGCTGAGCCGAGCGAGATGACCCCGGTCGGAATATTTTCCAGAATCGCTTCCATCAACTTTCGCCGCCGCTCGCGCTCCTCGATCGCTTGCTCAAGACTCTGGGTAAAATCGTTGATTTGGCGGCGGCCTTCGCCAAGCTGCTCCGTCATGCGATTGAACGAGCGGACCAGCGTGCCGAGGTCGTCCTGCGCCTGCACGTCGATCTGGTGATCGAAGTTGCCGCGGGAAACTTCGCGAGTCGCTTCCGCGAGCGCCTGAATCGGTACCGTCACTTGCTTGGAGAGAAACAGAGCAACCCACGTGGTCGTAAACAGCAGAAGCAAAGTGATGAGAGCGAGCACAAGAATGATTTCGCGTTTATAGGCGCGCAGGTGTTGTTTCTGCTGGTCGTACGTTTGCGTCTGTGTTTGGATTTCGGAATAGCGGTCCAGATAGTCGCTTGGCATCCGGCGCGCCACGTAGAGTTTGCCGTTTTTGAGCGGGGCGCTGGCAGCGAGATACAAGCTGTCGCCGACATTCCAGAATTCGGCGCCGCTGCGCAATACTTGTCGCTCTTGCGGAGCAATCGCGGTGATTGTTGCAGTTTGTGTGGAGTCCTGATTTGGCGAGTGATTTGAATATGCGACGCCGCCCGTGACGGCTCCGTGGGAATCGACCACCCATGAAGCATCGACGGACCAGCTCGCATTCAGAAATGTCTCGTCTGGAACTCCGGTTTTCGCAGCCTTCGTGGCGACGTCGCGCAAGTGGTCCACACCCGTCTGGCGCATGTCCCGCAGCAGGAGCTGGCTCTGCTCGTTCGCCAGTTCGAGCGGGCGGGGGAACCATGCATTCAGCGTCCGGTTCACTAGCGCATAGCTAAAAAAAAACATGAATACCACTGGCAACAGCGATACGCCCATCGCACCGAGCACCATCTTCGCTTTGAATCGCGATCCCATCTGCCCGGCGCGGCGCTCGGCCCACACACGCACCAGGCTGCGCGTCAGAATCAGCGTGAATACCAACAGGGCGGCGGCGATGAACGTGGAAAGCGCGAACAGAATGACGAATGCATTTCCCTGCTCGGGATGGAACGGAGTGTTGAGCGAACCCAGCGTAAATACGGCGGCGGTGAGCACCACGACCGCGATGCCGCCCACGACGAGCCAAAATTGCCGCTTTCGCGTCGGCCCCGTCACCGGCCTTCCTCCAAATATCGGCCGAGCGGACACTCGTCGCATTTCGGGTCGGTCTTCCTACACCAATTCTTGCCTGCGGACACGATGAGCGCGTGAAATTCGTTGAACGTTCTTACGTCGCCGGGAAATCGCTTCTCGAATTGCCAGCGGATATCGTCGTACTTCGCCTTCTCGTTCGCCCAGCCGTGGCGAACCAGAATTCTCTTCGTGTATGCGTCAACGACGAATACCCCGTGCTGTCCTGCATACAGCAAAATCGAATCGGCGGTCTCGGGCCCGATGCCAAACACGCCGAGAAGCTTCTCCCGCAGCACGATGGTCGGCGCCTCGAACATCTTCGTAAGCGATCCTCGATAATCCCTCCGCAGAAAGCGCACGAACGACTTGAGCGCTCGTGCCTTCTGCCTCCAATAGCCGGAAGAACGAATCAGCCTCTGCAATCGGCGCGTCGGGACGTGTTCGATTGCGTCCGGAGTTAGCAGACCTTCGCCACGAAGGTTTGCGAGCGCATGTTCGACGTTCGTCCAAGACGTGCTCTGGGTCAGAATGGCACCTACGATGATCTCGAACGGCGTCTTGCTAGGCCACCAGTGTTGCGGGCCGAGTGCGGTGAACAGGCTGTTAAAGTACTCATCCAGCGGGGGTTGTGAGGCGTCCGCAGTCGCGGAAGACGACCGGAGTAGTGCATACGGCAGCACAATCGGCAGCTTCTGAAGTTGGGACTTCATGGAAAGCCCACGATAGCGGGGCAAAGTGCGCAAGTCAAGGCGGTGTGTTGTGCGCTGGCCACACTTGTGTGGCTCTCACGCCATGCTTGTAGGGCACTGAGATTATGACTGTTTGCGTTCGAACTCGCGCATGAAATTCACCAGCGCTTCGATGGCTTCGATATTCACGGCGTTATAGAGAGAGACTCGCATACCGCCCACCGACCGGTGACCGACGATTCCCACGATTCCTTCCGCGGCAGCCTGTGCTGCAAATTTCTTCTCGATGTCTTCGTCGCCGCCGGCCACGCGGAATATCACGTTCATCCTTGAGCGTGAATCGCGCTCGACAGGGCATTTGTACAGACTGCTCGCATCGATCGCATCGTAGAGACGCTTCGCCTTCGCGTCGTTCCGCTTTTCGAGCGCCGCCGCGCCGCCTTGCGCTTCAATCCATTCGAGCATGACGCCGACGATGTAGACAGCAAATGTGGGCGGCGTGTGGAAGAGCGAGTGCTCCTTGATCTCCGTGCGGTATTGCAGCAGAGACGGCAGCTTCGGATCGGCGCGCTCGGCCAAGTCGCGGCGGACGATTACGATCGTCACGCCTGACGGACCGAGATTCTTCTGGGCGCCGGCGAAGATCAGTCCGAACTTCGATACGTCGATCGGCCGCGAGAGGATATCGGAGGACATGTCGGCCACCAGCGGCACATCGCCGGTATCGGGCAGCGACTTCCACTGCGTGCCTTCAATCGTGTTGTTCGAGCACATGTACACATACGAGGCGTCCGGTGCGAGCTGGATCTCATCGGGGCGGGGGATGCGCGTAAACTTCTCGGCTTCGCTCGATACCGCGATTCGATAGGGCGTGGCTTTCTTGAGTTCCGTGATTGCCTTGGCCGTCCACATGCCCGTGTGCAGCACGTCCACCGGCTTGCCGGGCAGGCACAAGTTCATCGGCACCATGGTGAACTGCATGCTGCCGCCGCCCTGCAGGAATATCACCGCGTACTCTTCGGGAATCGCGAGCAGCCGGCGCAGTCCTTGTTCCGTGCGCGCGTTGATCTCTTCGAACTCGGGAGAGCGATGGCTCATCTCCATCACGGACATCCCGGTTCCGCGGTAGTCCAAAAGCTCATCGCGGACTTGCTCCAGGACGGGCAGCGGCAGAGTGGCAGGCCCTCCGCTGAAATTGAATGCTCTCTTGAGTGCGGCCTTCGAAGATGGGATCGGATTCAAGTTCTACGGGTCCTTTCGGCCTTTAGCGCAATATCGAGTCACGATGGCAAGCTACTCAGAGTAGCAGAACTTGTGACGCCGTGAAAAACACCATCGCGCTCCGTGCGAAATATGAACGATCCCCTTTGGATTCACATGCATTGCATCTCTCGGGTCTCCAAAATCGGCTGCGACCGCTCGCCTTGACACTCTTCACACCCAGCAATTAGACTGAAAGGCTCGGAGTTGCAGTCGGGAGCCAAACGGAATGCTTCTCTCGCGGGATTTTGTCGGCTACATGGCCAAAGAAGTAGTCAAGCGGCTGGTAGCGGCGAAAATGATCGAAACGAAGAACGCGGAAAACGTGACGCAATCGGTCCGGCAAGTGATGGCAGACGAGGTCACGATCGAAGACCGGCTGAACGAAGAAGTACGCGAGATCCTCGCGAAATACTCGGATGAGATGAAGCGCGCGGGCGCCTCGTATCAGGAGATGTTCAAGAAGGCGAAAGGACAGCTGGCCCGCGAAAGGAAACTGATCCTCCGCTAATGCGACTCACTCGCGAAAAGACGGTTCGCATCTCGCATCGCATCATCGATTTGCTCGTCACGCTCCCGGACGTCGATTTCGTCGAGGACCGCGACACGATCCGCCAGGAAATCGTGAACATTCTCACGTCGCTGCTGAAGGTCGAGGAGCAAGTGGACACCGAAGTGCGCGCGAAGATCGCCTCGCAGAAGAAGGAAATCCTCGAAGGCAGTGAGGAATGGGACATTCTCTATCGAAAGTATTATGCGGAAGGATTGAAACGCCTCGGAGTCGCCGAAGTTCACGCCCACTAGTTTTTTTTCGACGCTGCAAGGTTTGACCGAAAAGGTTCGCCGCAAAAAAAAAGCGCCCGACAAAATTCGGGCGCTTTTTGATTTCCGAAACGCGAATCTAAATTTCTACGGGTTGCCGTCGGGGCGGCGCTTGAGAGTCGGCCGGTCGCTGTCGTCGGAATCCGTGCCGCCCGTTTGATCGGGAGGCGCCTGGCCGGTTTTCGCTGTCTGGTCGGTCTTCTTGCGGAGTGTGGGCTTGTTGCCGTTGTTCTTGTCGTTCACCTTTTGTCCGGCTTCAAGCGCACCCAGGCGGCGCTTAACGAGATCGAATTCGGAAGTGGAAACGATATATTCATCGCGTGTAGGAAGGATCGTGGAAATTTCCTTCTGTGCGGCCTCGATGCGGTCGGGCGTCGGTGGATGAGTGGCGAAAATTTTTGGCACGGAGCCGGGCTGCTTCTTTTCGAGCGCCGTCACCTTCTCGAAAAACGACACGAACGAGTTCGGGTCGTATCCGGCCTTGTACATGTACTGTAAGCCCAGGTAATCCGCTTCCCGTTCCGCGTCGCGCGAGAACTTCAAAAACGAAACCGGAACCAAAAAGTTCGCGCCCTGGTAGATGGCGTATCCGGCCCAGCCGCCAGGCCCGAGCAGGATCAGCGGAATCGTGGCCATCTGCATGATCGTGCCCTTGGTAGCGTTCTTGGTGCCGTGGCGCGCGCAAACGTGCGCAATTTCGTGGGCCATCACGCCGGCGAGCTCGGACTCTTCATCCGCGTGCATGATCAGTCCGCTGTTCACATAAAAAAATCCGCCGGGAAGCGCGAAGGCGTTGATCTGATCGGAGTCGATAACCTTGATCGTGAAGGGCACCTGAGCGTCCGAGTTGCGCACCAGATTCTGGCCCACGCGGTTGACGTACTCGGTGATGACCGGGTCGGTGATGAATTTTGCGGAGCGGTCCACTTCCTGCGCGAGCTGTTTGCCGAGCGCGATTTCATGCTCGAGAGAGTAGAAGTTCAGGCCGTGACCGACGCTGCGGTTTCCGACCGCGTCAACGTCCGCTTCGCTGCCTTTTTTGACGTTGGGATCGTTCGGCTGAGCGATCGGAGCAGGACCTTGCGCCGAAGGTGGCTGGGCTGTGTTATCCCCCTGCTGTTGCGGGGTAGTGGGCTGAGTCTGCGCCGGGGGTTGCTGGCCGGCGGGCTCGGCTTGCGGGGGAGCGGCGAGGGCCGCAGAGACCGCCAGCAATCCTGCCATGCCAACCACGCCGAATCGCATCGTCCAGCGGATTCTCATGTCAACCTCCACCACCGTTGCATCGCATTATACACCTCGCCATCAGGCGCGAGGCGCACAATCGAATAGGATGGCGCGACCGGCGAAATAGTTACTTTTGTCTTTGCCCGGCACGCGAATGAGCCGGATTGAAGACGAGCGCGAGCGCAAATTGTTAGCGGATCGTGCCAACCAAAACCCCCATTTACCGTATATTAGAAAGGGTCGCCGTCCTTTGTTTTCAACGATTTGCGATGGTTTCTAATCGCGCCACCGTAGATTAGAAACGTCGCCGAGCGGAGGCCTTTCGGCTCTCACCGTTCGCTCGCGGCCGCGATTCTGATCGGATCGGCGGCGAGAAATCCGCCCGCAGTTTCCAGAGTGCGGCGGCCTGCCGCGTCTCGGGGGTCCCGCGGATGGGTCAATTGGCTGCTGAGGCAGCCCGTCCACGGCGAGCACCTAAGCTCGCCGTGGACGCCGGCTGCTGCGGAACGTGAGATTTCCGAACGCGCGGCCGGGGAGGATGAGCTG
>JBOGNA010000062.1:0-14748 GCA_050746925.1 Candidatus Acidiferrales bacterium | reverse complement strand
GTGTAAAGGATGTCCTGGCACCCGCTGTAAGCAATGTCGTGGCACTTTACACTGAAGGCGGCCGCTACAAAGTCGACAACAAATTTCGAGGGGCACGGGGGCTTGGAGGCGGGGAAAACGAAAGGCGATTTCAAATTTGAGAATTTGAAATTTCAAATTGTGGGGTTCGAAAGCACTAGAGTAGGAGCGGGAGAAAATCCGCGCGGGGCGGAGAGTGCGCCCCGCGCGGATGCTTGAGAACTAGTGAGTGGCCTGGGCCGTGGTGGTCGGATTGGCTTTCAGCGCGGCGCGGGCTTGCGGAACTGCGATCGCGGATTCGACACGCTCGTCGTTGATGGCGGCGAGAGTGACGAGAACGGATTGTCCCGCGGCGGGTTCGCCCGCTTTGGTTTCCGCTTCGGCGAGGAGGCGCAGAGAGAGCGGGTTGCGCGGATCCTCCTGGAACTCGGAAACGGCGAAGGCGTAGCGGCCGTCGAGAAGCATGACGGCGCCATTCGCGGAGTGATAGGCCTTCTGGACCGGATTGCTGCGGCTGGTTTTGGCCATGGCGCTGAGAGGCGCGAGGGCGCGGGCGGCTTCGGGCTTCATGCCGGCTTGCGCGGCGATGAAAGCGCGAGTCTGCAGGATATTGGCGAGCTCGGTATCGCGCTCGTCGCGAGAGATGGCGTGTTTTTCTGAGAGCACGAACTCGGCGTCGCGAAGATCGCGCATCGCGCCTTTCGGATCGGGATTGAAGATCGCCATGGTGCGATGAATTTCGGCTTCGGAGACGGGGAAGCGGCCGTCTTTGTGGACGCGCAGAGCAAGAGCGACGTGGGCTTTGCGGCCGTCTTCTAGGCGATTCTCGCGGTAGTAGGTCATGGCCTGGAGCATCTGGTCGACGACGACGGTGCCGGGATCTTTTTCGAGCGCAATGGCTTTGTCGTACTCGGAGCGGGCGCGTTCTTCATCGCCCATCAGAGCGTAGGTGGTGGCGATGCCGATCTGCGAGAAGCCGGGAACCATCTGGTTGGAAGCTTCGTAGTGGGCGAGAGCGCCCTTGAAATCGCCGAGCATGCGCAGGATTTCGCCGTAGGAGTCGAGCGGATTCGGCTGGCCGGGAAGAGCGGCGACGTAGCGTTCCATAATCGGCGGCGCGAGGATGCCGCGGCCGGCGTAGGAATAGCAGTAGGCGATGTTGTTGAGCGCGGGGGCAAAGTTCGGATCGGCTTTCAGAACGCGTTCGAGAACGCCGATTCCGCGATCGTATTCCTGATCGTTGGAGCAGAGCCACGTGGCGGCCATGGTGGTAAAGCGAAGGTCGCGCGGATAGCGCGCGAACAGGTCGTTCATGGCGGAGACGGCGGAGACGAGGTGGCCGTCTTTGGTGCCGTTCAGGAACTGGATGAGAAGGCGTTCGTCGGGAGTGGCGGACTGCATGTACTGGCGCGAGAGGGCGCGATGACGCTCGCCTTCGGCGGGATTGGTGGTGACGAACGCGAGCATGGCGTGGCCCTGCGCGAAACGAGGATCGGCCTTGACGGACTGGCGGATCGTTTCGATGCCGCGAGTGACATAGAGCAGGTCGAAATCGTCGTGGAGGCCCTCTTCATAGAGGCGGCGGGCTTCGGCGGATTTCGAGGTGACGGGAATCGTGTCCGACGCGGGCGCGGCGGCCGGGGCGGCAGCCTTCGGCGCGCGGGCTGTCGCCTTGGGCGCCGGCGACGCTTTTTTCGATTGCGCGCGAGCGGCCGTGCCGGAAGCTGCGGTGATGAAGGCCATCGTGGCGATGAGAGCCAGTTTGTGAAACTTAGAGATTGTCATGTGTCCTCGCTAATGGTTTCGGTTTGAAAATATTTTCAAAAGACGCGATTTAATGACCCTTCAAGACATAACCGGGATCGAAGGGTTGTTTTTCGTCGATCTTGATGACTTTTACGCCGCCGTTGATGCTGTAAACATCCACGATTCCGATCGCGGTGGGATTCGTTTCGACGGTTTTTACGATTTCCTCATCGCTCGCAAGGAAAACAACCGGGGCGGCAGACTTGCGGCTGGCTTCGGCCAGAAGGGTTTTGCCCTGCTCGACATCGACGCCCATGATCTTTTCGAGGATGAATTTCATCGAAGGAGCGGAAGGCTCACGCAGGATGATGGTGACGTTGCGGCCGTTGGCCCAGGTGGCCGTCTTGCCTTTGAAGATCTTGCCGAGGTCGGCGAGCGTCATGGACCTCGCGGGGTTCGCCGGGTTGATAATGACGGCGAAATCCGTGGCATAGGCGGCGGTGGCCACCGCCAGCAGCAGCAAACAGACGACACTCAGCAGCCGAGTTCTCATCGCGACACCATGTTTCGAATCGAGGAGTGAGGCGAGGCCTCTGAAGCCCGCCTGCTAAAGAAGGTTAGCATTCGAGCGGAGAGGCCGAGCGGGGAAGCAAGGTGTGGGTGTCGTGCGAGTACCCGACTTTTTGGTGACATGGGAGCCTGTACGGAAGGACAGGTGAAAAATCGACGGCGAGAGACGAGAAATTTCAAACTTGAGAATTTGAAATTTCAAATGAAGGAGAAGCGAGGCTCACTGGAAGAAATAACAGGCTGGGCCCTCGTGCCGGAGCGGGAGGGATAGCGGTTTGGAACAGGGACGATTGATTTTCGCGCAACCTTTGTAGGGGCTGGGATATCGTATCGCGCGGGTGCATCCTCCGCATCCGCACCGCTGCGCCAGCGGCACACCCCACGATACGGGGAGGCTCGGCCTTTGCGCCGAAGCGAACCCGATCGTGGAGCGAGAAACTCCACACAAAAAAGACTTTCGAGAAGTCCGCAGGGACTTGTCACAAGGTCAAGGAGGATTCAATGAGGCGTTTGGTATTGGCAGGTGCGTTGGTGGCGGCTCTTCTGTGCCTGACTCCAGGTGTACAGGCGCAATCGAATCAAATCATTCCCGGAACGCAGGTGCGGCTGACGCTGGTGAACGGCATCGGAACGGGCGTGGCGCACGAAGGCGATCCGTTTACGGCGATCGTGGCGGAACCGGTTTTCATCGGAAGCCAAATGGTGCTTCCGGCGGGAGCGCGCGTGCACGGGACGATTTCGAACGTGACGCGGCCGAAATTCTTTTCCATGTTCCGGGGAGGAGCGTCGATGAACGTGACGTTCAACTCGATCGAGGTGGAAAGCCGGCTATTCCCCGCGCAGATGAGCATTCTTTCGATCTACAGTGGCGGCACGGAAGCGGGAAAACAGCGGAAGGACGTGAAGACGGTGGAGGGCGCGGTGCTGCAGGAGAAGCGGGACATCAAGAGCGACGTGACCGCGGTGGGATTGGGCACGGCGGGCGGCACGGTGGTGGGCGTGATCTTCAGCAGCGTGCTGCGGGGAACGATTCTGGGACTCGTGGGCGGCGGCGCTTACATCGTGGCGAAGAAGGGGAAAGACGTGGAGCTGCCGGCACAGACGGGAATGCTGGTGCGGATGGATTCGTCGCTGGCGCTGCCAAACGTGCTGTTGCACAACGCGGCGTATACGAACACGGGAAAGTAAGGGCGGCTTCGCGAAAGCAACCGGGGATTGCGCGAACGGGGCGCAGCTTGGTTGGAGCTTCCGAGCGTGATGCCGGGGCGGGAAGTCAGGAAGCGGTAGCGAGAGTCGCGTCTCGCACCGCTTCTACGACCCACACGGGGACGGGCTGAAGCTTTGAGACGCCGAGAGTCCAGCCGCGCGGCTGCTGCTCGACGCGCTCGACCTGGAATAGAACGGGGCGCGAATCGATTTCGTGGCCGTTGCGGCGGCCGAGCACGCGCAGAGCTACGACGGAATCCCTCTCCACCTCGATCCTCAGGCAGAACTGGCAACCGCTGTCGCTCACATCCGACGTGAGAGTGCGCTCGGTGAAGAACCGGCCGAAGCGGTTGAAGCCGCAGACTTCCAGACGAAATGCACGCGCGAGGCGTTGCTCGCGGCGCGGACGGCGGGTTGCTTCGAGATTCGATTCCAGCAGGTGCGTGACTGTGTTTGCCATGACGTGATTCCCCCTTCTTCAATGCTTCGGACCGGCGCATGAAACGATCCGCGAACGGCAAGAAAACCGAACCATCGATTTCACCACCCACACAATCGATTTCACCACCCACTGCAGCGGCGGAAGGGTGGAGCTAGGCGGCGCCTTTGGCCGCTGCAGCATTTTTCGTCGTGCGCTTCAGAAAGCGATAGAGGCTGGTGCGGCCGATTCCCAGAATTTGGGAGGCGCGAACGCGGTTTCCGCTGCACATCTCCAGAACACGCTGGATGTGAGCGCCGCGAATTTCATCGAGCGGAAGCGGACGCCAGTTTTCTTCCGCGCGCGCGACGGAGCGGCGAGGCTTCTGGAGATGCTCGGGGAGATCGGTGACGTCGATGAAATCGGCGCTCGCGGTAATAGCCGCACTCGAGATTACGTTTTCAAGTTCGCGGACGTTACCCGGCCAGTCGTGCTGGAGCATGACGATTTGGGCGCGGCGGGAGAGCCCCTGGAACGGCTTGGAGTACGCCTGGCCGTATTTCTTGAGGAAATGCTGAATGAGGATGGGAATGTCCTCGGGGCGGTCGGCGAGGCCGGGCACGCGAATCTCGATGGTGCTGAGGCGGTAGAAAAGATCTTCGCGAAAGCGGCCGGCGAGGACTTCGGCGCGAAGGTCGCGATTGGTGGCGGCGATCAGGCGGACATCGACTTGTTTTACTTCGGGTGACCCGACACGCTGGATTTCGCGGTTTTGAATTACGCGCAAGAGCTTGGCCTGCATCTGCAGCGAGGTTTCGCCGATTTCGTCGAGGAAGACGGTGCCGCCGTTGGCGTATTCAAACAGGCCAGGGCGAGTATCGGTGGCGCCGGTAAAGGAGCCGCGAATGTGGCCGAAGAGCTGGCTTTCGAGAAGCGTATCGACGAGGGCGGAGCAGTTGCAAACGGCGAAGCGCTCCTGGCCGGCGGGGCTCATGTGGTGAAGCGCACGGGCGATGAGCTCTTTGCCTGAACCGGTGGGTCCGGTGATGAGGACGTTCGAATAGTGACGAGCCACTTTCTTCGCGAGGTCGAAGACCTCGAACATCGCCGGGCTTCGCCCGATGATTCCATGGAACTCGAGATTTTGCAGGAGGCGATCTTCGAGGTCGCGAATTTGAGAGCGGCGGGTGAATAGCTCGGCCAGGTCATCGAGGGTTTTGGCCAAGCGGGTGAAATCGAGCGGCTTGGCGAGGAAGTCGTACGCGCCGCGCTTGATAGCGTCGATGGCGGCATCAACCGAGTAGTAGCCGGTGACGAGGATCACGTAGATGCCGGGGTCGTATTGCAGCACTTTCTCGAGGAACGCGAGGCCATCCATGCCGGGCATTTTGAAATCGGCAATGACGGCGCGGCAACTGCCGAGGCGGATTTTCTGGAGAGCGTCCTGAGCGCTGGTGGTGCCGACGACGGGGAAGCCGAGCTTGGTGAGGCGGTCGGTTGAAACTTCGACGAGATCTTGTTCGTCGTCGAGGACGCAGACGGGAAGATTTTTGCGAGCCATGTTGATTACCGGTTTTTCTTCGACTGTGATCATGAAAATATGGGTAGGCAAGACGTGTGCCACAAAGCTTCCATATTTCTGAGGGTCACTGGCAGGGCTAAGAGGCCGGACGAGCTTCGGCCGGGTGCTCTAAGTGCCGGAAGGGGTGGAATTTGGAAGGAAGCTGCGCGGCGAGCGAGAACCGGTGCGAAACAATTTAGCAGAGACGATGAAATGCCGGTTTGAGGAGCGGCAATTCAATATGGGGCTGCGGAAGGGAAACAGTTCCGAATTGGAATTGGCGACTTAGCGAATCCTGCTCCCGAGCGTTACGGCGGGCATTCAGACGGCTAGGCGACCTCCACCAATAAATGATCCGCGGCGAATGTCTCCCGGTTTGTAGCGCGAGGACGCAGGCGCTCGAGCGAGATATGTGCTGCGCCCTGTTCGTCTTTCGCGGAGCTGGCGAGAGCCTCATACGCGATCGGGAAGTTCGAGCCGTTCGACGCGGGTTGGAGCAGCCGGACGAATACGATGGCGCCCACCCGGATGGGAACCCGGAGAGCAATCACTTTTTTGTCCTCGGGCTTCCAATCGAGGATGGTCTTCTCGACGAAGAAATTCTCTTTGGCGTCCCAGCCCGATACTTCGACGCGATAGCTATCCGGGTAATTTATGTCCATGTCCATTCTGATGCCTCCGGAGTTCAGTAATGCAGGACGCCCGCCAAACCTCGACAACCTCAGCGTTCAAGGACAAGGACTTAGAAGGTTTGTGCTGATCAGATTGGGGCTGAGGTGTGCCAGTGCGGTCGGCTGTGCAAGATCGAACCAGAGGCTGGAGAAATTTGGGGCGAGAGCGCGGAGCGACAGAGAGTGTCGATGGCCCGACGGAGCGCGGGAAATCAGCCCCAGTGGGAGCCCGGATAGAGAACCGCGAGGGCGAAGCGGAAGATGACGCTGAAGATCTTGTCGAAGACGAACCAGGCGAGGACCAAGCCGATCATTCCGAAGCCCTGGGTGCGGAACCAATCGAGAAATCGCAGAGCGGTGTCTTCGCTCATAAGCAGCGTGATGCCGGTATTGCCGTCGAGCGGAGGAACGGGGAGAAGATTGAAAGTACCGAGGAGAAGATTCAGCACGAAAAGGATGCTAAGAGAGGTCGCGGCAAAGCCGGTGAATCCGGGAGCGGTGGCGGTTACGATGCGCGTGAAATTGGCGGAATCGGGGCGTTCGAACACTCCGGCAAGAATGCCTCCGCGAATGGCGATGGCCGAGAGAACGACGAGCGTGAAATTGGCGGCGGGACCTGCGAGCGCCATCCAGGCAGCGCGGCGGGGATAGCGGCGCTGCCAGTCTGGATTGTAGGGAGCGCTGGCCCAGCCAATCATCCAGTGGGCTACGAAATAGGAAATGATCGGGACGGCGACGAGGCCAATCGGCTCGCGGCGAATGTGAGGCAGGGGATTCAGCGAGACCTGGCCGCCTTCGAAGGCGGTGGGATCGCCGCCGATTTTGGCAACGAGAGCGTGGGCACCTTCGTGACACGTGGTCGAGAAGAGGAAGACGATGTACCAGATCACGCCGAGGACGAGGAAATCGGGAGTCATGCCGCCGCTAAGACTAAGGGTTCGGGCTAGTTTGCGCAAGCGCCCGGGGACGGCTGCGCGGCTGCGAGTGGGATGGCTCCGGGGCTTGGACTCGAACCAAGATAACCAGCTCCAAAGGCTGGCGTGCTACCAATTGCACTACCCCGGAGAAGCGCAAACATTTTACTTCAGTATCGCGGGGTCCTGAGAGAAAAGTTCAGGCGCGGAAGTTGAGCGTTTGCTGCGTGGGCTTCAATTTGTTAGGCTTCTGAAGCGTTGTGCGTGCGGAGAGGTGTCCGAGCGGTTTAAGGAGCACGCTTGGAAAGCGTGTGTTGGGGAAACTCAACCGTGGGTTCAAATCCCACCCTCTCCGCCATTCCTGCAATTCCTTGAAATTTCTTTCGGTCAGACATCTGCGATGACGTGCCGGGAAATCTCTTTGGCCGGAGCCAAGTTACGGGGCGTTATTACGAGATTTTGCGGCCCACGGAGAATCTTCGATGACTACTTTGCTTCGGAGTGCTCTGCAACGGCGAAGGAATCTGCGATTGTGGGTTCGGAGACGATGTCACGCGGGAGCATGGAGCGGACCGCGAGCTCGAGCTCGTGAGCGGTCTCGACGTGTTCCGGGTAGTTGAAGGTTTTGATTTCCGAGGTGAAGCGGCCGACGACGCCGGCGGCGTCGCTGAGGCCTTCGGCAATGCGCGCTGAGAATTCGCGCGCGTCCAGCACCTTCGTAGCTGGCAGCAAAATTCCGAACGCTCCCAGCGAAAAATAGAAGAGGGAATCTTCGCGACGTAGCTTTCGCGACATGGCTTTCGCGGCGTCGCCGTAGGCGACCGTCACTTCATTGGGATCCTCGACGCTGTTTGCGGGCGTCAGGCGGATCACGAGAATGGAGAGAGCAACTTCGGTCTGCACGGCGCGCTTGAATTCCATCATCAGGCGATCCTGAAAGTGGTTCAAACCGGCCTGGGTGTTGAGAAGATCGCGGGCTGCCTGGAGGCGGAGCTGCGTATACCGCAAGTGTTCGCGAGCGATTTCATTGCGCAGGCGGCGGACGACGATCTGGCGGTCGAACAGATAGCCGACCAGGAGCACCGAGAGCACGCAGAACCCCATGAAGAAGACGCGCGACGTCAACTCCCCGAAAATCACGGGATGGGCCGAGATCGTCGGATACATCAGGAGCGCGGCGCCGGCGGCCAGGATGGCATTGACCGTGAGCGACAGGATCGTGAGTTGAAGCTCTCGACGCTCGACCCGTTGCGGATCGACCTGATCGAAAACGCGCATCCCGAATCACCTCGCGAAGTAACGGCTCGAACACGTCCATGTTAACGCGAGGACGTTCTAGTACTCGGAGCTGATTCAATTCGGTTGCTCAATGGGTAAGTGTTGAGTGCCGGGGCGGATGCCCGGTGTTTCAACTGCCGCGAGCAATTCTTCGTAGGCTAGGCGCTCGCCGTCACCGCCTTGGCCGATTTTCGTGCGCGCTCGACGCCTGCGAGGCCTTCTAGCAGGTCCTCGACGAGATCCTGAGCGTTCTCACAGCCGGGCGAGAGCCGAAGTAGCTTGTCGGAAAGCCCCAATTCGGCACGGGCTGCCGGCGGAATCGAGGCGTGCGTCATGGTGGCGGGATGGCAGAGGAGCGCTTTGACGCCGCCCAGGCTCTCACCGAGCGCGAAAAAGCGGCGCGACGACGCAAAGGCGGCCACTTCTTCGATCGAGCCGTTCAGCTCGAAAGAAACCATGCCGCCGAAGCCGGTCATCTGCTTGCGGGCGATCTCGTGGCCGGGATGGGAGGCGAGGCCCGGAAAATAGACGCGATCGACGAGCGGGTGGTGTTCGAGCGCGTTGGCAATGGCGAAGGCGTTCTCTTCGTGGCGCTGCATTCTGAGCTCGAGCGTTTTGAGGCCTCTGAGAGTGAGCCAGCAGTCGAATGGGGCGGGAACCGCACCGGTGGCGTTCTGCAGAAATTTGACGGGCTCGAAGACCGCGGGGTCTTTGGCGAGAGCGGCGCCCTGAATCAAGTCGGAGTGGCCGGCGAGATATTTGGTGACGCTGTGAATGACGATATCGGCGCCGAGTTCGAACGGCTGCTGGAAATAGGGCGTGGCGAAGGTGTTGTCCACGACGACGAGCGCGCCGCGAGCGTGTGCGATTTGAGAGATGGCCGCGATGTCATAGACCAGGAGGCGCGGATTGGTGGGCGATTCGATCCAGACGAGTTTTGTGCGCGAGGTGATGGATGCGTCGAGTGCGGAGCCGTCTGAGAAATCGAGCTGGCGAATTACGACGCCGATGGGCTGGAAGACTTTGTTGAGAATCCGGTAGGTGCCGCCGTACACGTCGCTGGGGAGAACCACTTCGTCGCCCGGCCGGAGATAGGCTTGCAGGATGGCGTTTTCGGCGGCGAGTCCGGAGGCGAAGAGCGCGGCATGCGAAACGCCTTCGAGTTCGGCGAGCACGGATTCCAGGCGCTGTCGCGTGGGATTATTGGTGCGCGAGTAGTTGAAGCCTTTGTCCTGGCCGGGAGCTTCCTGTTCGTAGGTGGAGGTTTGAAAGATCGGCGCGATGAGAGAGCCGGTCTCGGGCTCGGAAGGCTGTGCGGCGTGAATCGTCTTGGTTGCGAATTTCATTTTCTCGCTCCTTTTGCTTTTGTGATCGTCCTGCTGTCACAACTTCTTTTTGTCGTTTAGCCCCGATCTTGCGTGCGGAACCGTTTCTGATTCATACGGCGGCGGTTTCTGCGGCAACCGAATCCGCGAATTTCGTTTCGTTTGATTCATTGCTGATGAGAGTCACTGGCGCCGACTCGTCGAGACTTCGAACAACCAGAGGGAGATTGGATCGCGCGGCCGACACGATCGCCTGCCGTTGTACGAGATCGCAACCACCGTCCGCAAATTCGAGGGCTTGCTCGAACGAGAGATGCGAAAGGTGGCGGGCATCGGGATTGCGATGAGGGTCGCTCGTGAAATAGCCGGGGACATCCTTGAGCAGCTCACACCGGCTGGCTTCGAGCGCCTCCGCGAGCAGAACGGCGGTGAAATCCGAACCACCGCGGCCGAGCGAAACGACCGCGCCGCGAGAGTCGGTGGCGAAGAATCCAGGTACAACGGCGACGGAATGGAGAGCGAGAGCCGGCCGGAGCCGGAATGGGTTCAACCGAACCAAGGGTGTTGCGTAGTCCGAATCAGAAGCGCGATCGGAAACTGTGAGCCCGGCTTCGTGGATATTGAGAGCAGCGGCCGAAATCCCCAGGGCCTGCAGATGCAGGGCGAGAAGAGCGACGGATCGCAACTCGCCGATAGACCACAAGAGGTCGAGGGCGGAGGCGGCTGGCAGCGCCACAATTCGGTGCGCGGCGGCTGCGAGCCGGTCGGTTACGCCTTCTTGTGCAGATACGACCACGACCAGGCGCTCGCCGGGCGAGGCGCAGTGCCGGTCGCGAACACAGCGGGCGGCTCGGCGAAAGGCCCGCGCATTCTTTAGAATCGAGCCGCCAATTTTAATCACGGCGACCGGGTGGTTGGCCGATATGTTCTTCGTCATCTAGAGCCTCCCCAAAATGGCGGAAAAGGCTTCGCCCCGGCTCCGCATGAAGGCTGGGTTCCTGCCAGATGCAGGAATCCGCGGCGCTCGCGGGAGCGATAGGGCGGACAAGCCATTGCATTCGCTAAAGCGAACGCGTCCGCTGCCGTTAACAGCAGTTTGGGAGTTGAATCTTCAACGACCGGGATTCCGGCCGATTGACGATCTTATCTCTCCCCACTGGGCAGGAATTAGCACCTTGGCACATGGACCAGGTTGCTGTGGCGTCTCAGGGCCTGTACCCTCGGCCACTCTGGATAAGCGCTGGTGGTAAGCCAGCGAGAAAATCATAGCAAATGCGAATTGGGAGTCAAGCGTGGGATGAGCATGCCGGAAACGGAGCAAGGTCATTTTCGATGAGATATCCGGCGGGCGATCGTTGGACGTATTGGTTTGAGCTTCGACGAAAATCAATTCAGTGGACAGTGCCGTGCGAAATCAGTCAAATTATGGGCGCTGAATCGGGAACTGGCACATTCCGGGGGATAAAGGCGATGCGATACCGTCTCGTTCTGGTTGGAATCGTCTTCTTAGTCACTTTGAGTGTGGGCGCGCAGGGCGCGCCGACGAATCCGCTGCTGGCCGCGTTGCCGTTTTCGGGCCCGTTTGCGACGTCGTCGGATCTGGCTGCAACTGCTTCTATGGTGCGATTGGGCGCGAATCTCTCTACGGCGACGGCGTCAGTGGCGGGAGCGCTGCCCGACGGCTGGGCCAGTTCAGCGGCGCTGAATCCGGCAACGGATCCCGAACCGCAATCGGTTTTCAGCGTGCACCAGAATTATTCGTGGCAAGCGTACGTGGGTTACACGTTTTTCCGATTTTATGAAAGCTCTCACCCGACGATCCGCGAAAACCAGAACGGAGTGAACTGGTCAATCGTGTATTACTGGAAGGATTGGCTGGGATTTGAAGGTGAAATGGCGGCTACATATGGCACCCAAGGCGGCCAGGATTCCTGGTTTCTGTTCGGTGGCGGCGGTCCGCGATTTCGATGGTCGGGGCCGCGCGGCTTGGAGCTGTGGGGCCATGTGCTGTTCGGTGGCTCGCATTTCACGCCTCAGACACCTTTTGGAAAGCAGGAGGCCTTCGCGTATGAGGCCGGAGGCGGGGTCGATGTGCATTCGCCTTTCCAAAGGATTGCATTCAGGGTCGGCGCGGACATGGTTGCCTCGCGCTACTTCTCGACCTATCAATACAGTCCCAAGGTGTTCACAGGGATTGTGTTCAAGTTCTAGGGCCGGGAATGGAATTCGATCTTTTCAGCATCGCTTGTCGGACTCGGCTGTTTCAAAACGAGAAGAAATAGCCTCCTCGATGCCGGGAGCTGCCGGCGATTTCCCCTTCTGAATTCGGGTGCCTCTCTCTCCTTCCGATGCAAGAGCCCACGGTGAATTGGTTCTGGCGACTACTCGGCGGTTCTGAACATACCGATTCGTCTTTCCAGGGCCCGTGGAAGGCGCAAGAAAAACGAAGCTACATCGAAATTCCTGTTGGAAATCGGCATGCTTGCCGATTCATTTCGTAGAGATGCTGCATCTAAGATATCGAGCAGCGGAGTTCTCGAGATAATCGGGCGGTCAAGAATGCTTTTCAAATCGCTCCAGCAAACGAAGCGGTTCCTGAAGGTTCTCTTCGGGTTCACGCTGCTTTTGCTGGGAGTGGTGATGCTTGTGACGCCCGGTCCTGGTTGGCTGGTTATCGTTCTTGGTCTAGGCGTGCTGGCGGCGGAGTTTGTCTGGGCGCGCCGGTTGTTGGACAGGCTGAAAGAACAGGGCGACCGGTTGAAAGAGCAGGGCGTGAGGCTTCGGGACACAATTCTTTCGCGCCAGCCGGCGGACCACGTCTGACATTTCCCCGTATTTTCCCGCTTCCGAACCTTTCTTGATTGTGGTTTGATGCCTTTGAGTTCTTGGGAGGCGTCCTTGCACGACAAATGGCGTGGCAAATGGGCCCTGATTACGGGTGCGAGTGCCGGAATCGGCCTGGAGTTGGCGAAGCAGTTGGCGGCCGGTGGGACACATCTTGTACTGACGGCACGCCGTATCGATCGCTTGCAGAAACTCGCCGCCGAACTTGCCGGCCGATATGGCGTCAACGTGGAGCTGTTTCCCTCCGACCTTGTGCGTCCTGAGGCGCCTGAGCAAATCTACGAGTTCACAAAGAAGAAGAAGATCGAAATCGAGCTGCTGGTGAATAACGCCGGATTTGGGGCGTTTGGTTACATCCACGAGATTCCTGCGGAGCGGATGGTGGAAATGATCCAGGTGAACTGTTCCGCGCTGGTACATCTAACGAGGCTTTACGTTGCCGGAATGGTTGAGCGACGGCACGGCGACATCCTAATCCTCGCGTCCACGGCTGCCTTTCAGGCTGTGCCGTTCAACTCCGTATATGCCGCCACAAAGGCGTTCGACCTCCTATTCGCGGAGGGCATTTCCGAGGAAGTGCGCGAGTTTGGAGTGCGGGTGTGCGCGCTGTGCCCGGGTTCGACGGATACCGAATTTCAACAGGTGGCGAAGCAGCCGGACCGGGCATTTCGATCCGCCGAGACCGCGGAAAAGGTGGCGCGGGTGGGACTCGAAGCGCTCGCGAAAGGCAAGAGTTTCGTAGTTTCGGGCGCGCGGAACCGCTTGATGATGGAGTCAGAGAGGCTTGCTCCGCGGGGATTCGTGGTGAAGATGGCCGCAAAGATGATGCGGCCGTCTGACTCCTAACGCCGTCATCGCTGCGCCAACTGTGTCCAGCAGGTAAGACCTCTCCCGTTGTACTCACCACGTAAGTAAGGGCTTATCAGATTAGTTCGGCAACGAGCTATCGGATTGGCCCGCGGCTCAAGTTAATAGTGCTCGCGGCCATACTCTTGGGAACTTTCCCGTGGGCTCGGCGGAATATGTAACGAGAAGCACGCTGGGCCGTCCAAATCTTTGCGATGAATGGGGCCATACCGATAAACGACGACGGCCTGCTACGGCGGATGCTGGCCGGTGATGAAGACGCGTTCGCACTTCTTTACAGGCGGAAGCATCCGGCGATATATCGGTTTGCATTGCATATGAGCGGAAACGCCACTGTGGCTGAAGATGTGACGCAGGAAGTATTCATGACGCTGATTCGCGACGCGAAGCGGTTCGATCCCGAGAGAGGTTCGCTGAGCGGGTTTCTCTTCGGCATCGCGCGAAATCATGTGCGGAAACGGTGGGAGCAAGATCGGAGATCGGTTCCGCTGCCCGATGAAGCTGGCGAGGCGGGCCAGGTCTGGTTCAAAGCGAAGTATGGCGAGGGCAACGGGAATGGCGCTTCGGGGAACGGCGCGCACGGGAATACAAACGGTACCTTCAGCACCCCGGCTCGCGCCGATTCCGAATTTGAATCGCTCGAGGCGGTGGGGCGAGTTCGGCAAGCGATTGCGACGCTGCCTGAAAATTACCGCGAGGTAGTCGTGTTGTGCGAGCTGGAAGAAATGAGCTACGAGGAAACAGCCGCGGCGCTCGATTGTCCCGTGGGCACGGTACGGTCCCGGTTGCACCGGGCGCGCGCCCTGTTACTTGAGAAGCTGCGCGAGCCGGCGATGCTGCGCGGCTCGGCGGCAGGGCGGTGAATTTGCGAGTGCGATCGAATTGGAAGAAACGATGACGGAAGACAGGAACCATATGGATTGCGCTCAGTTCGAAGAGATCGTCCACGAGCTCGACCGGCCGGAAACGCGGGGCCCGGAACTGCGCGAAGCCGCGCTGAATCACGCGGAATCGTGCGGCCGCTGCGCCGTGCTGCTCACAGAAGCAGAATCGCTTGATTTCGCGCTGGTCCGGATCGCTGGTGAGGACGAACGAAGTGCGGCACCGGCGCGATTGGAAGGCGCGCTTTTGCAGGAGTTTCGTCGCGCCAATGCGAAATCGTCGCGGCGACGGCTGGAATGGCAGGTGGTTGCGATCGGCATTGCGGCTGTGCTGTTCCTGGTTTTGGGAATTTCTCTGCGTCATAGGATTGGGGCACCTGCGGCTGGAGAGAACGCGAAGGCGGCTGTTTCCAGTCCTGCGCCGGAAACCGCGGTGGGCAGCACGCAGC
>JBOGNA010000061.1:0-15308 GCA_050746925.1 Candidatus Acidiferrales bacterium | reverse complement strand
GCTCCACCCTCACCGATTCGCCATCGCCGGGCGTCGAAATTCTAATCGCAAATACGCGATTAGAAAACGCCGCAACCCATTGAAAACAAACGACCGAGGCCAGTTCTAATCGCAAATAGAATGCGATTTGTTAAATCAAAAAACAGGGCGCAGCCCGCCTGGAAGCGGCGCGGCAGGCCCGCCGGTAGTCGGCGCGGCAGGCAATCAGCGCCCCTACGAGGAGAAAAGGAAAAGAGCCGGCAGGATGCCGGCGCTACGAAAGACAAAAGCAGATCCTTCAGACCAGGCATCCTGGCCGGATGCCTTCAGGATGACAACGGTGTGAGAGTGGGTCGCGGAGCACGGGCCGCGGATCGCGCAACACAGGTCGCGGTCGTCTCGCAGGCGTATAATGTCGCCACTGGCTGACGCAAATGTCCGAACTCAAGATTCTGCAAAAATCGACCGACCTGCACGAAGCGCGCTGGTGGGACGCCGAGGCCGGCGGCAAAGTCCACTGCTACCTTTGCCCGCGGCATTGCCATATTGGCGAGGGGCAGGCCGGGTTCTGCTACATTCGCGCGAACGAGGGCGGCAAACTCTACAGTCTCGGCTACGCGCATCCGGCGGCGTTGCAGGTCGATCCCATCGAGAAAAAGCCGCTGAATCATTTTATGCCCGGCACGAAAATATTTTCGATGGGGACAGCCGGTTGCAACATGGGCTGCTTTTTCTGCCAGAACTGGGACATTTCGAAATCGCACGCCGACCAGGTGAACTCGTCGTACATTCCGCCCGAGGACGTGGTGCTGCTGGCGATTCGCAACGGGTGCCCGTCGATCGCGTTCACCTACAACGAGCCGACAATCTGGGGCGAGTATGTGATCGACATCTGCGCCGCCGCGAAAGAATACGGGCTCAACACGGTGATGGTGTCGAACGGCTACATCACTTACGAAGCGTTCCACGATATTTACGATCACATCGATGCGGCGAATATCGACCTGAAAGCGTTTACCGAAAACTTCTACGGCAAAATCACGCTGACGCATTTGCAGCCGGTGCTCGATACGCTGAAGTGGCTGAAGAACGAGACGAACGTGTGGGTTGAGATCACGAACCTCGTGATTCCCACGCTCAACGACGCGCCGGCCGAATCGCGCGAGCTGGCCGAATGGATTCTCGAAAATCTGGGGCCGGATGTGCCGCTGCATTTCACGGCGTTTCATCCCGATTTCAAATTGCAGGATAAGCCGCGGACGCCGCCCGAGACGCTGCACCAGGCGCGGCGGATCGCACTCGACGCCGGGCTTCATTATGTGTACGAAGGCAATATTTTCAGCGACGGGGCGCACACGTCGTGCCCGTCGTGTGGCGCGCTGCTGATCGAGCGCTCGTGGCATAGTGTGGAACAAAATCGGCTGCGCGATGGCTGCTGCCCGAAGTGCGCGCTCGCGATTCCGGGGCGCTGGTCGAATCCTCGCGGTAAGACGCCGCCGAAAGCGTTCGAGCGCGCGCGGTCGGTGGTTGAGTCGAAATACTCCGATTTGAATTTGTGAGTGTCGCTTGTGATTTGTGTAGCGCCGGCATCCTGCCGGCGTTGTTGATTCTGAGTCCGCAGGTCAACGCATAAAGGAACCGAATTGGCGTAGCCAAGCATTTGTGATTTTGCCGAATGCTTAGTGGGCACAGGCATGAGTCCCTGTGCTACTAAAGGCAAATTCGCCGGCAGGGATGCCGGCGGTACGGGTTCAAGCAGAGGCATGTAGAATGGCGGCGCGCCGGCCCACAATTACGAGTGGCGGGCTGGCCCACCATTAAGATTGGCGGGCAGGCGCGAGAGTTGCAACGTCACCGGAGGTGACTATGACTGCGTTTCGCCAGGGCGATGCGGAAGACATGATTCAGAGTTACGGATCGAAGCTGGGGAATTCGCTGTCGCAGAAGGCGGGGATTTTCGTGCTGGGGATTGTGGCGGCGATTCTTTTGTGGGCATCGGTGGCGTACGTGCCGTCGGGGCATGTGGGGGTGCTGACGCTTTTCGGGCGGGTGACGGGCGACGTGCTGCCGGAAGGCACGCATCTGGTGAACCCGTTCAAGGTGAACAACACGATGTCGATACGCACGCAGGAGCTGAAGGAAACGGCGAGCGTGCCGTCGGATGAAGGGCTGGTGATGACGCTGGATACGTCGCTGCTGTTCCGGCTGAATCCGGAGCGCGCGGCGGACGTGTTTCAGAAGATCGGGCCGAATTTTGTGGAGGTAGTGGTGGAACCGAACCTGCGATCGACGATTCGCGCGGTGACGTCGCAGCACAGCGCCAACGCGCTTTACACGGGCGCGCGCGAGGAAGTGGCGCAGCAAATACTGAAGGAGTTGGTCGAGGTGCTGTCTCCGCGCGGAGTGGAAGTGCAGAGCGTGCTGCTGCGCGATATTCAGCTGCCGCAGATGCTGAAAGGGTCGATCGAGGCGAAGCAGCAAGCGGAGCAGGATTCGTTGCGCATGGCGTTCATTCTGCAGAAAGAGAAGCAGGAAGCGGATCGCAAGCGGATCGAAGCGCAGGGCATCCGCGATTTTCAGACCACCGTGGCGCAGGGCATCAGCCAGCAACTGCTCGAGTGGAAGGGAATTGAAGCCACCGAGCGGCTGGCGGCGAGCAACAACGCGAAGGTGGTGATCATCGGCAACCCGAAGAATGGATTGCCGCTGGTGCTTGAGCCGAAATAGCGCGGTTAGCGCTTGGTTGAATCGCGACGCACGATGTTCGCGTTTGCGCATCGCGCGGCGCATTTACCGATACGAAATCTGGCGCGGCGAGTTTGCCCGCCGAGTGGCGACTCGGCTTACTGTTGATGGAGGCAGGGAATTTTCTCATCGACAGGGAGCCGCTGTGAGCCGCATTTGGGATGCGCTGAAGCAGGCGGAAAATGAACGCGGGCGCGGGAAGGCGCGGCAGAAGGACGCCGAGCACGCGCACTCCGACGGAGCCGACCGGCGTCGCAGCGAGCGTTGGGGGCAGCCGGTTTCTGTGCTTGTGTACGGCTCGGATTCGGCGAAGCAGCCGTTCCACGAAGAAACCGAGACGGCGGATATCAACGACGACGGCTGCTCGTTCACAATTGCGACCGCGGTGGCGAAAGGGCAGCGGCTGTTTCTGGTGAATATGCTGAACGACGCTGAGCGCGAGTGCCGGGTGGTGCAGGCAGGGCAGCGAGCGCGCGGCAAAGCGCAGGTGGCGGTGGAGTTTGTCGGCAGCGCGCCGGATTTCTGGCTGCCGCGAAAACATTAGCGCAGCTCGCGCCGCGTATCGCGCACCGCGCGTCACAACTCCTCTCTCGATTCGTCCCGCAATTCATTTTCGCGTCGCTAGCGCGCCCTCGCGCATCTATTTTATGCCGGTGAATGTCCCGTCATTTCTTCCGCGGCCGCAAAATGCTGTGTTGAATCGCGGCCGCGATAATCTTACAGTCCCATGGCAAGCTGCACTCCCCAATGGCCAGCGCCACCACAACTACTCCGTTCGCGGACGTAAGTCCGTGGTTTATCGCCGCAGCGGTGATGCTCGCGACGTTTATGGAGGTGCTGGATACGTCGATTGCGGCGGTGGCGCTGCCGTATATCGCGGGCAGCGTGTCGGCGACCAACGACGAAGCCACCTGGGTGCTGACCAGTTATCTGGTGGCGAATGCCATCGTGCTGCCGGCGAGCGGCTGGTTCGCGCAGAAATTCGGGCGCAAGAATTTTCTCGTCGCGTGTATCTCGATTTTTACCGTGGCTTCGTTCGCGTGCGGAGCAGCGACCAGCCTCCCGATGATTCTGATCGCGCGCGCGATCCAGGGAGCGGGCGGCGGAGCGCTGCAGCCGCTCTCGCAGGCGATCCTGCTCGAGACCTTTCCGCCGGAAAAGCGCGGGCAGGCGATGGCGGCGTTCGGGTTCGGAGTTGTGGTGGCGCCGGTGCTGGGCCCCACGCTCGGCGGTTGGATCACGGTGAACTACAGCTGGCGCTGGGCGTTTTACATCAACATTCCCATCGGCATTCTCGCGGTGATTTTGATTTCGCGGTTCGTCGTCGATCCGAAATACATTCGCGAAGCAGTCGCCGGAAAGCTCGATGCGATCGGGCTCGGACTGCTGGCGCTCTGGTTGGGTGCGCTGCAGATCATCCTGGACAAGGGCCAGGAAGACGACTGGTTTGGCGCGACGTGGATCCGCTGGGCGGCGGGCGTGCTTATTCTCTCGTTCATTGCGTTTTTATGGCGGGAATTGAAGCTGAAGAAACCGCTCGTGGACCTGCGGATTCTGCTGAATCGGAACTTTGCGGTCGGGTGCGTGCAGATCGGAATGTTTGGCGCGGTGGTGTACGGGATGATCACGATTCTGCCGCTTTATTACCAGACGCTGATGGGATACACGGCGCTTGCGGCCGGTCTGGCGGTGGCGCCGCGAGGAATCGGCGCGATTTTCGCGATGCCGCTGGTGGGTCTGTTGCTCACAAAAATCGATGGGCGGCGATTAATTGCGATCGGCTTTGCCGGCGTCGGTATTGCGAATATCTGGCTCGGGCACATGACGCTCGACGTCTCGCAGTGGTCGATGTTCTGGGCCGTGACGGTGAGCGGATTTTTCATCGGCTTCGTCTTCGTGCCGCTGGCCACGCTGGCGATGGGCGCACTGCCGGACCATCATATCGGGAACGCCAGCGGCCTATACAACTTGTTTCGCAACGTCGGCGGAAGCGTGGGAATCTCGGTGGTGAACACGATCGTATCGCGGCACGAACAGCTGCACCGCACCGAGCTTTCGCATTCGCTTACGCCGCAGAATCCGGAGCTGCAGCGCGCGGTGGACGGATTTCACGGATTGATGACCCAGCGCACCGATCCCGTCGATGCGCTGCATCGGACGTACAAGCTCCTGGAAGGAGCGATCGATACGCAGGCGGCGCTGTGGTCATACATCGACGACTTCCGGTATCTCGCGCTCGCCTGCTTCGCTACGGTGCCCCTTGCGTTTTTTCTGAGTAAAGTGGCGCGCGGTAAATCTGTCGCCGCGCACTAATTCGCGAGCCTTGTAGCAATTCCGAAACTCAGCCCCGTCCGTCGCGCGACTTGCGGTTCGTTATGTTGGATCCGTCGTTTCGGCCGCGTGGGACAACAGCGTACGAACAAGATTCTCGACGTGCTCATCCACAGCCGCACTCGCTTGGAAGTAGCAGGCCCAGTCGATGTCGGGAAATCCGAGTCGAGTGGCTTCTGCTCGTAGGTGTTCCCGAAGCGATCTCGCATCGCGGTGACGTGAGCGCCGAAGCGCTTCGTAGATCACCTGGTGGTCCGGCGACTGCCATCGATGCGTGGCGAGAGCCTTCACAACTTCGGTGCGTCTCTCAAACGGAAGTGCAGACACGCACAACGCGCGAAGGACCTGGCGCTCGAGCTGGAGAATCATAAGAGGCTCAATCGTCATAACGATCTTGCGAACGAAAACGAAATCACATTGTATCGAGGAGTGCGGCTTTGATGGAGGCGGAATCGACCGGACGCGGAGGCAGCCGAACAGCGAGGGGAATGCGAAATTACGGAAAATTCTATCCGGCTAAGCAGCCGAAGAAACGACGGGCCGCACGAAGTCGAGCCGGTCGATCGACGCTGCTACCCCATAGATCGGGGTAATTTCGCCCTGCAGCGCATTCACGCGAAGAGCCCTGGCGCTGGCGCGGACCAGAACAGCGGTGCCACGTTCCCGTTCTCCGGGAAGCGAGAACGTGAGTTCCACATGGGTACCAGGCTCGAGCGGCACGTGCGAGTGGAAGAAGATGCCGCTTCGGGACACGTCACGCAGCTGGCCCGTGTGAAAATCAGCCGGGCGGTGCTTCGCCAGACAGACCTGAACCGGCAGGTAAACCTCGTAACGCCTTGCTTTTCTGCGCTCTCCCATTGAGCCCTCTCACTATGTAGGATGCAATATTAGCGCCGTTGGTCGTATTTTTCTAACGAGGCTGATAATGGGCGGCTTAGGAGGCGAAAATGGCATTCTTGCAAAATTCAAGCACTGTAAAAATTTCCTTAATAGGGAAATTGATGCCTATGTTCTCGTAGTTGGATAGTCCTAGAACTACCATTCCAATTGATAGTGAGGATTGGACTTCGCGATTCGGAGAGTGCGCTTTCCCAGAATGAGACCGATTGCCGGCTTCGAATCCCGAAATTGAATAGGCGTCGCCGATGCCTTCGCCCTTCAGGCTTGCCTGCGTCCTGAGACCGTTGGATCCCTATTACCTACAGAACCGGATCGATGAGGACAGACGCCCCTTCGGCCTCCGTCAAGATGCCCTTGCCGATCATCAACTGGACAAGCCTTACGAGTGAAGTCTTCTGGCTGTCCCCGCGATGCTGCGATGTGGGCCTCGGTGCGCTCGCTGCCTCGTGTACCATCTCGTGCGCTTGGCGATCGCCCGTCAGATCCGCGAGCCATGTCTCAAGCGCCGCACGACGGTCATCTGCCAGGTCGCTGAAGGCGATTCCCATTCCGAGCCCATTCTGCGAATAAACGACCATTCCGGAGGTTTCGAAACTCGTCTTGCCCTTGTGCAGCTTTACGTGCAGCTTGGAACCAACAGGGAAGGGATTCGTGGTATCGACGAAGCAGCCGCCGGGGCCGAGGTCGGTGGTGCGCGTGGAAAAGCGCGCACCCGAGGAAATCTCTACGACGTCCGCTGACGCCGTGAATACGTGACGATCGCCGCCACGCCGCTCGGCGTCTTTCACCGCGGTTCCTGCGTGCTTGGAATGCCCTGATTTGTGCTTCAAATGCTCATCGTGCATGATTTTTCCCTGCCTGCCCGCGCACAAAAGTATGCGGCTGGGTGCGATGTGCGGCGGACTATCCGCTTCTATCTGAGAGCTATTGTCGCGGGGTGCCCGGTGGATGACAAGCCGCAAACAGCCGCGGCTTGCCCAAAGGCAAACGGCGGAAATACGCATAGGTTGCGGGGTGGACTAAAGCAGAAACCGAACGGCAACGCCCCGGTTGCCTTCCGGGCGGTCTTCCATCCGGACAATCGTGCCCAAAAAGCGCTTATGAGCCGAGGCCTGGTCGCCGAAGGGAAAGGTGACAATCAGGCGCATCCCCATGAAATAGTGGGGCATACAGGTGACGAAATAAAGGCCGTCGCGAGTGAAGTCGCTCACTTCTCCCACGTCGATAATGTCGATGAATCGGGCATCGAACGGCTGCACCTGCACCGGCAGCGAAACCTGCAGCCTTTCGCGGCGCCTGCCATTGCCTATAGAATGCCGCTTGGAAGTGGTCGGATTCTCTTGGATGTGGACTGCCGTAGCCATCTCATCGCCTCCAGCGGTTGCTTGCGTCTCCTTAAATCTACTGAAGGCAGGGGATATAGCCTATAGAACGGGCGTACTAGCGGGTACCGGACCAAAGTTGAGGATTGGGCGGGGTGGCTTGAGCGTGACTTTTCCGGCCCGGTCCAGTTAATCCAGATAGAAGGCGCAATTCCCGGAGAGCTAGTTGAAAGAGGTTAGCAGCGACGACGAGGAGCGGCTTCTCGTCGAGGCGGCGAAGAAAGATCGCAGCCGCTTCGCCGAGCTCTACGAGCTGCATTTCGAGCGCGTGTACGCGTTCATCGGGCGACGTGTGCAGAGCCGCGCGGAAGTACAAGATCTGACGTCGGAGGTATTTCGCAAGGCGCTCGAAGGCCTTGAGCGATTCGAGTGGCGCGGCGTTCCGTTCGCGGCCTGGCTCTACCGGATTGCGTCGAATGCAATCTCGGACCACCGGCGCAGGAGCGCAAGAGAAACAGACACTCCGGATCTCGAAGACAAGCCGGCGCCAAAGATGGCGAGCATGGTCGAAGTGGAAAGCCGCGCCTCGCTCTATCGCCTGGTGCGGGATTTGCCGGCCGACCAGCGGCGGGTGATCGAGATGCGCTTCGCCGAGGAGAAGGGAATTCGCGAAATCGCGCAAGAACTGGGACGCACGGAAGGCGCGGTGAAGCAGTTGCACTTCCGCGCGATTCAGAATCTGCGCGAGCGCATGGGTGAAAGAAATGGCTAAGCCGGGATTGAGCGAACAACTCGACCGGATCGTGGAAGCGATCGTGACGCGCCGCGGGGCCGATGGCGCTGGAGTTGACGAAAAGCTTGCGCCGCTCGCCCGCATAGCTACGGGTTTGCGCGGATTGCCCCGCGAAGATTTCAGGCAGCAACTGAGGAGCGATCTGCAAAGGAGAATCAAGATGGCAACGGCCGGCGTAAAACCAGTTCGCGAGGGATTTCACACGATCACGCAGTACCTGATCGTTCCGGATTCGGGGCGAATGATCGATTTCCTCAAAGAAGTGTTCGGAGCGGTGGAGACTTTCCGGACCACCCGCCCGGGTACGAAGACGATCATGCACGCGGAAGCGCGCATCGGCGACTCGATGATCGAGCTGGCCGATTCGTCCGAGCAATTTCCGCCGATGCCGGCCGCGCTGCACGTCTTTGTCGAGGACGTGGATTCGACGTACGAGAAAGCCCTGCATGCAGGAGCGACGAGTCTGCTTGCGCCGACGGACCAGGAATATGGCGAACGCGGAGCGAGCATCGCCGATGAATTCGGAAACCACTGGTATATCGCGACGCCTTTGAAAGGCCAGACGAGGCCCGAAGGGCTTCGCACCGTGACTCCCTATCTTGCCGTGCAGGATGCGGCGCGATTCATCGAGTTCTTGAAGGAAGGATTTGGCGCGGAAGAAAAGCTGGTGGTGAAGTCGCCGGAAGGAATCGTGCTGCACGCGAAAATCGGAATCGGCGATTCCATTCTGGAGATGAGCGAAGCGCACGAGCCTTATCTTCCGAAGCCTTGCGGGATCCATTTGTACGTTCCAGACATCGACGCGCTTTACGAGCAGGCGCTGCGAGCGGGAGCGACATCGATCTACGCGCCCGCGGACCAGCCATACGGAGATCGTAGCGGCGGCGTGAAAGATTCATCCGGAAATCTCTGGTTTCTTGCAACGCACATGAGGGATGTGCCGTTCTAGATTTGGCGCGGGTCGGGCGCGGCGCGGAAGGCTAGGCTTGTGGTCCGAAGTTTTCAGCTGCTTCCGCGGCGGTGGGATAGATGGCGAGCGCCTGATAGAGCTGCGTCATTTTCAGAACTCCTTCGACCATGCCGTGGACTCCGCACAGGCGCAGGCCTCCGCCGGAGCGTTTCAATCGCGTGAGGCATTTCACGATCTGGCCGATCACGGCGCTATCGACGTGGTTGACGCCGGAAAGTTCGAAGATGACGCGGTTCTCGTTCTTCGCGATGTGGCGCTCGACGGCGGTGTCGATGAGCGAGCAATCGTCGCCCATCGAGACGCGCCCGGAAATCTCGAACACCACGATTCCGGGCTTGGCCTGGCGCGTCGATAATTTCATCGGCATCGGGGCGAATTACTCCTCTTCATACGGGAAGTCGCGAATCATCCGCAGGCAGCCGGCCAGCGCTTTCAGCACGGAATCGCCCCAGCCGAAGGGAAGCAGCGCGGTCGTCTTCTGATTCACTTTTTTGTCTGCTTCGGCGAAAAAGCGGGTGTGCTGCCCGGGCGGCGGCGAAACGAATTCCTTCAGAGTGATGCGGAATTCGATCTCGCGGCCGGCGTCGTGCTTTTTTACGGAGTAGTGCGTGATTTGCGCGAGCTGCTCGGAGCGATCGGCTTGCGCATATTGCCAGTCGGACACGTTCCAGCTCCCCCGAGCGATTGTTTACGCTTGCTGCGGCAACCTAGGAACGCACGAATAGTAAGACGCACCGGGAGGCAAGTCAATCGAAGCGGCCATTCGATTCGGAGGACGCGCTTCCGGACGGCGGCGGGCCAAGATAGCGGGAATGAGGGAGCGGTGATAACATTTCAAGCAGAGCGACGACTCGAGGAACCACTCCGTCGAATGCGTCGTGCGCCGAAAATGATGCGCAAGAAATCAAAACCCGGACTGAGCGCGCGCCTGCTGGAAAAATCCCTGCGCGTGGGCTTCCACCGCGCCTACGACCACGTTCGCGTAAATCCGGAAACATACCTCAAGCAACTGAAGCGCACGCATCGCCTGCCGGTGGACTCCTGGAAAGACATGCTGCACCTGGACGAGGCGACGCTGAATCCTCTGGCCGCGCGCGTGATTTCAGCGTCCACAAAGACGGCGGCGCTCGAAGGGATGGGCTTGGGATTGGGTGGAATGCTTACGCTTCTGCCGGATATGGGCATCCTCTCGGCGATTACGATTCGCATGCTCCAAAAGCTCAGCTTGATTTACGGTTTTGAATATACGACCGAACAGGAAGAAACGGCGCTGTGGCTGGCGGCGGCCAGCGCGGCGGGACTCGACCTGGGACGCGATTTCATCGAGAAGCAGGCCATCGAGCGCGTGGTGCCGCGAATCATCGACCGCATTGCGGTGAAGGTGGGCACAGAGGTTGCCGAGAAATGGTCGGCGCGGATCGTTCCAGTGCTTAGCGCCGGGGCCGGCGGCACATTGAATTATTATTTCGTGCGCTCGTGGGGCCGCCGCGCGCAGAAACATTTCCTCGCGCGCCACCGCGATGCGCGCACGCTCGGTCCTTCGGCCAGTTCCCCGCTCAGCCCTTGGCCGCGCCCAGCGCTTCCTGCGGCGCCCGCGCAGGCGGCGCACAGCTATCGCCGCCCGCGGTAATTTCCGCACGTCTCCGCCGCGCCGCGCGCCCCGCTTTTAACTGCTGGCGGCGCCCGCGTGGGATGCGGTGATTTCGTTCAGCCGGCCGGTCTTCACGTCGTACACGAATCCGCGAACCGTTATGTCCTTCGGAAACCATGGATGGGCCTTCATCTTCTGCACTTGTTCGCGCAAATTCTGGTCGAGATCGCGGAAGGCGTGAAACGCGGCGGGCGCGACCACGGCGGTTCCGGTCTTTTCCTGCAGCTTCGCTTGCAGGTCCGCGTCTTTGAAGGTAAGCATTCCGCAATCCGTGTGATTGAGCACGATAAACTCCCGCGTGCCCAGCAGATAGTGCGAGATCAGCAGCGAGCGCATCGCGTCTTCCGTGACGATTCCGCCGGCATTGCGGATGATGTGCGCTTCGCCGGTTTTCAATCCCAGTGCCTCTTCGACCGTGATGCGCGCGTCCATGCACGCCACAATGGCAAGCTTTCGCGCCGGGGGCATTGCCAGATGGCCCAGCTTGAAATCCTGCGCGTACCGCCGATTTGCTGCCACGACTTCATCAATGACGCTCATCGATATCCTCTCGCTTTAGTGGAATGGGTGATGGCTTCCGAGTCGTCCTCTTGGACGGCTGGGCCGGAGGGCGCGCCCCGCGGCGACCGGTTCCGAATTGGATGCGAAAAAGTTTACAACGAAGCGGCCTATTTTGAGGATAGAAGCATGGGCACCCCGATCCGTGGCAGGGCCGGAAACGCGGGGTCAAAGCGAGGCGGAACGTTTAGCGATCGGTGCGGGTCAGCTTTCCCTCGACCACATCTACTTCGAAGGTTGCGCCGCCCGAGCCGGTCCATGATTTCAGATCGAATTTTGCTCGCGGACCCGCGGGCAGCTTGTACACCTCAATGCCGCGAACCGAGAGAGGCGCGCCCGCTACGCACCGCTCGGGCTTGTGCTTCAGGGTCATGAAGTAAGCTGCATTCTTGCCGACCACCGTCGCTGTGCCATTGGCATTCACCAGTACGGCCGTGGTTTCGTCGATGCCGATTCCGTGCGCCACGTCGGCCCAGCCGTCCTGCACGATGCGCGAGAGAAACACCAGACTACGGCCCATGCGTTCGCGTTGCGAAAAGTGGCTGTCTGTAATCACGCCCTTGAGCCATGGAATTTTGAGGAATTCACGCTCAAGCGTTACCCGCGGATTGTACGGATTCGCGAGCGCTTCCGCGCTGGTCACCGTATCCACGAACGACGCAAAAACGAACTCGCCTTGAATTGCGAGCCCGGCGCTAATTCCTCCCACCGGCACGCCGCGCGCAACCGCGCTGTTGATTTCGTCCTGCACAGGTGTTCCTGACCAGTCCCGCAGATAATTCGATTGGTCGCCGCCCGAGAAAAAGATCGCATGGGCTTTGCGAAGCCTCTCCGCGACCTCCGGCTGGCGCGCGCCTTTCTCCGATGTGATCACGAATGTCGTCACCGAATTGCCGGGGCAAAGCTGGTGGAATTCGTCGTTGTATTCTCCGCGCCCGGAAGCTCGCAGCACTACGATCTCGCCCCCACCCGAATGCTCGCACAGGAATCGAGTGGCCTCGTCCACGCTTCCGTGGCCGCCGAGCAGCACGTCAGCGTACGTGGGCGATTGCGCAGGCTTCGGCGATTTCGCCCTCTTGTTAAACACTTTCAGGCCGGTTCCACCGGGCGTCTGCGCCGGGCAGGGAAGCGCCAAACCAATTGCCATTTCCAAGGCAATGAAGGCAATGCCACTGAAAGATCGAATTTTCATGGTGGCGAGCTTTATGCCACATCGAGCCGCGCGGGGCAATCTCCCTGGTCGAACCTCCCCAACTTAAATCTTGGCAACTTTCATTGACTTCTGCGCGAAGCTGGTCTAATTTCCGCGTATTATTTTCGCACTTATGGGGTGCAATCCAATCGATCAGGGAATCGCAGGCGTCCGTTCGCGGACCGCTCACTTCGTGCCCAGCTGTCTCATCGACCTCGGAAAGCTCGCCGCCGGTTTGTAATCGTTCGCCTCTCGCTGTCTTTTCTCACGCACGGAAGTGGATTTCGTTCTCCCAGCACAAGCAGGGCACGGCACCAGAACCGGACCGACCAGACATATAAGGAGCAAGCGATGACGCGTTTCCTGAGTGCAATGCTTCTGGCAGTTGCGATGATCGCCGGCGCCACATGGGCGCAGAGCAACGAAGGGCGCATCGTCGGCACGATTCGTGATGCCTCGGGCGGCGTCGTGATCGGCGCCACCGTGACGGTGACGAACATGGCGACGAACGTCTCGCGCTCGATCCCGACGAATTCCGCCGGTGAATACAACGCCGCGCCGCTCGAGCCCGGCCGCTACTCGATAACCGCCGAAGCGAAGGGCTTCAAGAAAACGGAAAGCAAGGACGTCCTCCTCGAAGTCGGACGAGAAATTCGGGTGGATCTGGATCTATCAACGGGCTCGCTCAGCGAAACCGTCGAGGTCAAGTCCGACGCCACCATCACCGACACCACCGACAACACGCTTAACGCTGTCTTGTCCAACAAGGCGATCAACGATCTGCCGGTGCAGGGCCGCGACTTTCAAAACCTGCTCAATCTCCATCCGGGGGTGCAGCGTTCGCCCGGCGGCGGTTTCCATTCCGTCGTATCCAACGGCAATCGCCCCGACGACAACAATTTCTTCATCGACGGCGCGAACGGCAATGATGCTTACTACGGGGAATCGGTTGCGAATGAAGCCGGCATCAGCGGCTCGCCGTCGAGTCATCTCCCGCTGGATTCGATTCAGGAGTTCAACACCCAAGAAAGCCCGGATGCCGGATTCGGCGTAAAGCCCGGCGTCATCGTCAACATCGGTTTGAAGTCGGGAACCAACGACATACACGGCTCGGCGTACTACTTCCACCGCAACAGTGCGTTCGACGCCCGAAACTGGTTTGCGCCGGCGCCCGACCCCGTTCCTGCGCTGCTGCTGCATCAGTTTGGCGGATCGATGGGCGGACCGATCAAGAAAAACAAATGGTTTTACTTTGTGAACTATGAGGGCGTGCGCGACAAGGTCGGCAATCCGTCCAACGTGGACAGCCCTGTGACGACCTCGCTGGTCGGCAGATTGGACCCGGAAATCGGCGCTCCCGAAGACTTCAGTATCGTCGATGCACTAAACGCCTGTGGAGCGACATGCAGCCCGCTCAGCGTGGCGCTCTACAATAAGGGCTTGTTTCGCCCCAATCCCGGCTTCACGGCGAGCCCGGATGATCCGGCCCTGATCGATTTCGATTTCAACAACCATAACCGGGAAGACAATCTTGTGGCGAAGACCGACTACGTCTTGGACTCCCGCAACACGTTCACAGCCAGCTACATCTATGCGAACTCTTCGCAGATTGAAGAGGACACCAACCCGCTCGGCCCCCAATGGCTATCTACGGCGCATCCCATCACTCAAATTTTGGGCTTATCGTGGGCTTACACTCCCAATCCCACTTGGGTGAATGAGCTGCGCTTCGGCTTTAACAGCTTTAACGAAGGCATCAATCCGGTGGATCACACCGTCAATCCGATGGACTACGGCATCACCACGGGAGTAACGGACCCGCGCTTGTTCGGCTTTCCGCGCATCTATCCCGGATCGGAAACATTTGACGCCATGGGCGGCAATGGCAGTTGGCCCCTGCTCACCACGCCCAGCCAGAACTACAGCATCTCCGACACCGTATCCTACACGCACGGTAAACACACCCTCCGATTTGGGGGGCTCATCAGCCGTGGGTCTGTGAAGTACTTCCGGGCCGGCGATGGGCGCGGATACATCGATTTCGATTCGCTCGAAGGATTCGTCGCCGGCGATACGAGCGACATCAATGAATGGGCCTTCCTGTACGGGGATCCCGGCAGGAACATCAGCATGAAGTCATTCGGTCTCTTCGTTCAGGACAATTATCGAATTCGCCCCAGGGTTTCGCTGAATATGGGGCTTCGATACGACGTCACCTTTCCGATCAAGGATACCCGGAACCTTCTCGCGAATTATGTTCCCGGGGTCGGTGTGGTGCAGGTTGGGCGGGGAATCAGTTCTCCGTACCCCACGAAGTACAACAACATTTCGCCGCGTTTTGGCATCGCCTGGGACGTCTTTGGAACGGGACGAACGGTCGTGCGCGCCGGAGGAGGAATTATTTTCGAGCAGCCTTCGATTCGGTCATTCATGTTCAATGGCGGCGGCCTCAATCTGAATCCCAGCGGCGTGAATGGAGTGACCCCCGGCAACGGTACGATTACGTCATTCGATGTTGACATACCGAACGGCGACCTCATCAACTGGACCAGCGCTGGTCCGGTCTTTCCTGCCGCAGAAGAGGTGAACACGATCGGTTGCAACCCCGGGCTACCGTGCACGATTTTTGGCGTGAGCAGGAAGCTCAGCACTCCTTACGTCGCAAACTGGAATTTAAATATCCAGCAGGCCCTGAACTCGTCCACTCTCCTTCAAGTGGCTTATGTGGCCAACCACGGAATCAATCTCCTCAGCACGCAAGACATCAATCAGCCGCTGCAATCGCTCAGCGTGCCCTGTATCAACGACGGCGGCGATTCATTCACTTGCGAACAGGCCGCCCGACCTCTCACCACTCCGTGCGCGCC